>DDUV01000063.1 GCA_002344975.1 Saprospiraceae bacterium UBA2329
GCGGCGATTCTTCACGAACCATTGCATAAAGATCAGCGTCAAAAAAACAGCAGGCCTCCGACGCCGAAAGACACTGATTTTTATACCGCCCAAAGACATTCAACCTGTCGAAGGATAATGTATATTTGCAGGCAATACTCTCCACTCAAAAATGCAGGAAACATGAGCATGACGAAACGCAAAAGAAGGCTGGAAGCCAAAGACCACAACGCCGCCCGCAAATTCTACCTGATCGTCGGCATTGCTACGGTATTGTTGATGCTGATGCTCTATCTGGTGTATCGGAGCGCCAGTTGATGATTTCAGAAAAGTCAATGTCGTTCATACATCTGAAGTGTCCTTTGGGGCAAGCCTGATGCCCGATCTTGGAGCAAGGCCGGCATGATAATCCTTTCACTTCCAATATTTTACCCGACGCGTCTCCACCGGGAATGTAAGGCGTCATGCCGAACTCCGGCACGGTATTTCCCCAAATCGAAACAATATCCTTGCCCAATGCCGCCGCTATGTGCATCAGTCCGGTATCGTGGGTGACGACCGTTTGCGCCCGGCGCAACACTCCCGCCGACTGGTTCAGTTTCAATTTTCCGCAAGCATTCACAACGTGCGCGCCGCCCTGAGCCGCAATACGTTCGCCCTGCTCCTGCTCATCGGGACCGCCAAGCAAGACTACCGGCATGGTCATCAGCCGGCACAGTTCGATCAGCCGCGCCTCCGGGAGTCTTTTGGTGGCATGTGCCGCGCCCGTTACCAAAGCAATGAAAACAGGTACGCCTCCGCCGAAATGCGCAGCCAGAAAGTCTTGAGCCGCCTCCTCATCGGTTTCAGGAATGAAATAATCCAAGCCCAGGCCGTCGTTTTGCACGCCCAAAGGCGCAGCAGCGGCCAGATAGCGGTCCACAATGTGCAGGCGGGGCAAGCGATTGATGCCGAGGTTGACCAAAAGCCATTTTTCCCAGTTCAGCTTGTCAAAACTTTTGGACGGAACGCCCAGCGCCGTTTTCACCTGCCAACTGCGCAGATTGCGATGCAAATCCACCACAAAATCGTAGCCCTCTGCTTTCAGCGCCGGCAATACCTCGCTCACTTTTTTCCGAATGGTATGCACCCGACCGACATGAGGATTGTGCTCCACCACGCTGCGAAAATTTTCTTTGGTCAGAAAATGCAGCTCGGCGCCCGTTTGCATACGGATGCAGCGCAGCACCGGCGTTGTCAGCACGATGTCGCCGATGGAAGAAAAACGAATGATGAGTACTTTGGGCATCCTATGACTATTCAGTGTCTCTGCGAGTTACGAAACACAACGCCACGCTCGCTTTGCAACTCGCAGCTCGCGGCTATCTGGTCAGATACATATTCCGCTTGCTGTCCAAATCCCGGAAAAACGGATCCGACAAATCTTTGATGAATCGGATGGCCTCGCCGGTGGACTTCATCTCCGGCCCCAGACTGATGTCCACGTTGGGGAATTTTTCAAACGAAAACACCGGCACCTTGATGGCAAAACCGCTGGGCTGCGGCTGTATGTTGAAATCGCGCAGTTTTTTTACACCCAACATCACCTGCGTGGCAATTTGCAGGTAAGGCACTTTGTAGGCTTTGGCTATAAACGGCGTGGTGCGCGAGGCCCTCGGATTGGCCTCAATGACATACACCTTGTCGGGTTCGCCGGGTACTTTGGAGGTTTTGATGGCAAACTGCACATTCAGCAAACCTTTGATTTGCAGGGCTTTCGCCAATTTCTCCGCGTATTCCACCATCGTAGCTACTGCCTGCACAGAGAGGCTGTAAGTGGGCAGTACCGCCGAGCTGTCGCCGGAGTGAATGCCCGCCGGCTCGATGTGCTCCATGATGCCCATGATGTGTACGTCCTCGCCGTCGCAGATGCAGTCTATTTCGGCCTCTTTGGCGCGGTCGAGGAACTGGTCTATCAACACGCGGTTGTCGGGCAGATGTTTGAAAATATTAAGTACATGGTTCTCCAATTCTGTGTCGTTGATGACGATGCGCATGTTCTGGCCGCCCAACACATAAGAAGGTCGCACCAACACCGGGTACGTCACCTCGTTGGCAATGCGGATGGCCTCGTCCACGTCGATAGCCACGCCGTAGCGCGGGTACGGAATTTCGAGTTCGTGCAGGAGATTGGAAAACGCGCCCCGGTCTTCGGCCAAGTCCATATTGGCATAAGAAGTGCCGATGATGGGAATGCCTTTTTTGTAGAAAGTTTCGGCGAGTTTCAGCGCCGTTTGGCCGCCGAGCTGCACAATGACGCCTTCGGGTTTTTCCAATTCCAGAATTTCCTCAATATGCTCCCAATACACCGGCTCGAAATAGAGCTTGTCGGCGATGTTGAAGTCGGTAGAAACCGTCTCCGGGTTGCAGTTGATCATGATGCTCTCGTAGCCGGCCTCGTGTATGGCCATCAGCCCGTGTACGCAGCAATAGTCGAACTCGATGCCCTGCCCGATGCGGTTGGGACCGGAACCCAGCACCACGATTTTCTTTTTGTCGCTGGGAATGCTTTCGTTTTCGTGGTCGAAAGTGGAGTAAAAATAGGGCGTTTGGGCCTCAAATTCGGCGGCGCAGGTGTCCACCATTTTGAACGTGCGCCGGATGCCGAGTTCTATGCGGCGGCGGAACACCTCCTCCTCTTTGATGCGCAGCAGCCAGGCGATTTGCGCGTCGGAGTAGCCCGATTCTTTCAGTTCGCGGAA
>DDUV01000010.1:0-86912 GCA_002344975.1 Saprospiraceae bacterium UBA2329
GTGAGGGGCGCATTTTTTTTGGATGAAAAATTAACGTCCTAAAGTAGTGGGGCAAAAATAAATGTTCATTTTCTTTAGGCCAAAGGATTAGATAAGACAATTAAAATGAAACGTTTACTTATCTAATCCTTTGGCGAAAATGACCACTTTATTTTTTATTGCCCCTTACTCGTCTTCTTTTTTTGATAAAATTTCGGAGCGAATGTACTCTTTATTGAGCAAAACAAGCCCTACGAGCAAGATGGAAACGAGGATAATGTCTGAATTCATTTTAGCAATATGTTTGAGGATTATTAAAACAACACACATCCGACCAGCGCTACGCGAGCCGATCAGGTTCTTTTCAATTCAGTTTCAGTGTTGTTACAGGAATGTGGGCCAAAAATCTTTTGCAAAAGTACACCTCATAGCTGTAAGTCGCAAGGGCTGTGTATGAATTTTATGTAAAATAGCCATTTTACGGCATGGCATATCGAAGAGAGGAGGCTCTCGCACGGACGACACGGCGCTAAAGCATTCATTATCAATAAATAAAGCAAAAAAATAATTATATTTCCTATCACTAAAGTAGATTTTAACGTTTTTTTAATGCCCCTTTTACTTGACTTTTCCGCCGAGTCGCCTGTATCTTTGCCGCCGTCATCTGCGAAATCCTTTTGCAGATGGATTTTATAAAGAACGGGTTGAGAGTACAGGCTCTGTGAAACCCTGGCAACCTTGCCGACAGACAAAAGGTGCCAAATCCTGCCGGAGCGCAATGATGCGTTGCCGGAACTATAAAATCTGGGGGTTTATGTTTATTACCATCTCATCCATCTTGCGGCCCGATTCTGAGGCCGACCTCGTTCGCCGTCCGGTTTCGGAGGCGGATGTTCCTTTTGCCGCATTTTGCGGTTTTCCCTGCTGTTGTTGTTGCTGTTGATTTTCCGTCGGGCATAGCGGTATGACCTGATCGGGATGACTTTGGCGTGTCCGGAAGCGTGCTTTGTCGTTCCTGTCGGTTGCCTGCTGTGGCTGCACGGGCATATATTTTTTTCACCTGAAAAATCATTCAATCATGTCCAACTTACGATTCGAAACACTCCAATTACACGCCGGCCAGGAAGAAGTGGAAGCTACCACACGCTCCCGCGCCGTGCCCATTTACCAAACCACTTCTTACACGTTCCGCGATTCGGAACATGGCGCCAATTTATTCGCCCTCAAGGAGTTCGGCAATATTTATACCCGCATTATGAACCCGACCAACGACGTGTTCGAGCGCAGAATAGCGGCGCTGGAAGGCGGCGTGGCGGCGCTGGCGGTAGGCTCCGGACAGGCGGCACAGTTCATTGCGCTGAACAACATCCTACAGGCCGGCGACAATTTCATCGCTTCGTCCAACCTCTACGGCGGCACCTACAATCAGTTCAAAGTGGCTTTCAAACGCCTCGGCATCGAAGCGCGCTTTGCTCAGGGCGAGCAGGCCGGCGATTACGAGCGCCTCATTGATGCCAATACCAAGGCCATTTATGTGGAAACCATCGGCAATCCGAGCTTTATAGTGCCTGATTTTGAACGCATTGCAGCGGTCGCCAAGGACCATGACCTGCCGCTCATCGTGGACAATACCTTCGGCGCGGGCGGTTATCTGTTCCGGCCCATCGAGCACGGGGCTGCGGTGGTGGTGGCATCGGCGACCAAGTGGATCGGCGGGCACGGCACTTCCATAGGCGGCGTCATCATAGACAGTGGCAATTATAACTGGGGCAACGGCAAGTTTCCTCAGTTCACCGAACCTTCTGAAGGCTACCACGGCCTCAAATTCTGGGATGTGTTCGGCACCGACGGGCCTTTCGGCAACATCGCTTTCATCATCCGGGCGCGGGTGGAGGGGCTGCGAGATTTCGGCCCGGCGCTGAGTCCGTTCAACTCCTTCCTGCTGCTGCAAGGCTTGGAAACATTAGCACTGCGCGTGCAACGCCATGTGGACAACGCCTTGGAACTTGCCCGCTGGCTGTCGGAACACCCGGCGGTGGAATCCGTCAATTACCCCGGCCTGTCTGGCAGCCCTGGCCACGAAAACGCCCGCAAATACCTGCGCAACGGCTTCGGCGGCGTGCTGTCGTTTACCTTGCGCGGCGACGGAAAAGCGGCCACTCAATTGGTGGACAACCTGAAATTGGTGAGCCATTTGGCCAATGTCGGCGATGCAAAAACGCTCATCATTCAGCCCTCTGCCACCACGCACCAACAACTGAGCGAGGCCGAACAACGGGCCGCGGGGGTATTGCCCAACCAACTGCGCGTGTCGGTGGGCATCGAGCACATCGAAGACATCAAGGCCGATTTTGAGCAGGCTTTTGCCCGCGTGGCAGCGCCGGTTTTGGTGAATGGATAATAGCTGCGAGCTATGAGCTGCGAGCTTCGAGTACTTCTCGCGGCTTGCAGCTCGCGGCTTGAGGCTTGCAGCTTTTGGAGATATTACAAAAAGTACGAAAAAACAAACAACATGACCGCCCGAACCTTACATATTTCCCAACCATTCCCAACCGAAGGCGGCGCCGTGCTGCCCGAACTCCACATTGCCTACCACACCTGGGGCAAGCCCAATGCAGAGCAGGACAACATTGTGTGGATAGCCCACGCTCTGACCGGCAATTCCGATGCCGCTTCCTGGTGGCCGGGCTTGGTCGGCGAAGGCAGGCTGCTCGATCCCGATAAATACTTCATCGTGTGCGCCAACGTCATCGGCTCCTGCTACGGCAGTACCGGCCCCACGAGCATAGACCCGCGCACCGGCCAAGCCTACGGCCTCGACTTTCCGCTCATCACCATCCGCGATATGGTATGGGCGCATCGCCTGTTGCAGCGCCACCTCGGCATCCGGCGCATCCGGCTCGGCATCGGGGGTAGCATGGGCGGCCAGCAGATCATAGAATGGGCTGCCGCCGAACCCGAATTGTTCGACCGGATAGCCCTGTTGGCCACCAACGCCCGGCACTCGCCCTGGGGCATTGCCTTCAACGAATCGCAACGCATGGCCATCATGGCCGACCACAGCGTGCAGGAAAAACACCCCGAAGCTGGCGCCAAAGGCCTGGAAGCAGCCCGCGCCGTGGCCATCCTCTCTTACCGGCATTACCACGCCTACCACCGCACGCAGTTAGACCCGACACACGACAAAATCGAGGACTTTCTGGCGGGCAGTTACCAGCGGTATCAGGGCGAAAAACTGCGCAACCGATTTCATGCGCACTCCTATCTTACACTGAGCCGGGCCATGGATTCGCACAATGTGGGGCGGGGACGGGAAACGGTGGAAAATGCGCTGGCACAGATTCGGAAGCCGGCATTGGTGGTGGCCATTCAGTCGGACGTGCTGTTTCCGCCCGAAGAGCAGTATTTCATCGGCCGGAACTTGCCGGAAGCGCAGGTGGAGACCATCGAAAGTCTGTATGGTCACGACGGTTTTTTGATAGAATACGACAAGATTACGCCTTTGCTACAAGACTTGCTGGAGCGAAATTGGACAACACCGGCAGCCAAAAAAGCAAGCGATCACAAGCAAGAAACGAGGCCGTCGGCGGGATCGGCGCTACCGGGATCGGAGCGGATTTGAATTTTTGGGGGTGACCCTTCCCAAAGCTACGAGCTTCGAGCTACGAGCCGCGAGCCTGTATCTCGCCCAACCCAACCAACGCAGCGCCTACGGGAATCAAGGCACTGACGGCAAAAATAGCCTCGTAGTAATTGGGAAGGAACCCGACGGCAGCCCAAAGCAGCGTGCCCTGCAGAAAAAGCAGCGCCTCGCTTCCCAGAAGTCCGGTTACAAACACGGCTAATCCGATGCGCGTGATGCGGTTGTTTCGCGTGAGCATACCGTGATGCAGCGCCAGACTGATGATCAGGCTGCTCATGGCGCCCAATAAAACGAGGTGAATGAAGCCGATGACGTAGTTGCGAATGGTGTAGGCAGCTTTGGCGATGAAGGGAATGACAACGGCGGTCTGAATGAGAATTTTACCCGCCAAAGACCAAAACGCAATGAGCATCAGGCTGCGGCTCCAGCCGGACAAGGGCGCCAGAATGGTTGCCCGATGAGGCCACACCAAGCCGAGGAAGACCAACAGCGCCGCCAATTGCAGCGTTACGCCCGTGCCGTTGATGCCGAAAACGACGGGCAGGGGTTTGGACCAGGCCACCGCCAGCGCATACGTGAGTACGCAAGAGACAAGGAGTAGGGTAAAGAACAGCCGCAAACGCTTGCTCTGCAACACAATGCCTTGCCCTTCCATCCAACGCAAAGCCAGCGCCAGCGCCGCAAAAATGAACCAGCCGTTGAACTGAAAATGCAGGAAAAACTGCACCGCCAGATGAAAAAACATTGAACTGCGGAAGCCGCCCGCCAGGATAGGCCCGATACTCCAGATGGCCAACGTAGAAACAATCATGAACACTATGGCCGCACGGGCAAAACGCAACGACCAACTCGCCGGCTCGCCCCGCGTATCGCGCCAAAACCGCCAAGCCCAGGCATACGACAACAAGATGTGCAAGGTGGAAAACGCAATGGACGCCGCCCCGTAGCCTTGTATCGGAAAGGCGACCAGCATACCCAGCACGCTGAATTCCGTGAGCCAAAACAGCCGGTTGTACCATCTGAAATCAGCCCTTTCGGGCAAAAAATGAGCAGCCAGCAGCGCATATAAAGCCAGATACAACCAGCCCAGCATGGCCGCATGAGAATGGCCGTGCAGCACGTTGCGGAATTTGATCCAGGTTACTTCTTCCACAAAGGCATAGCGCAACAGCGCGCCCAGCAGCGTAGCGAGGACCAAATTCAGCAGCGCTATTCGAAACCAGTTTTTGATGAGAGGACTCATTGTGTTTGAAAATAGAGTGAGTGTGCTCTATAGCTGCGAGCCGCGAGCTTTGAGCTACGAGTGCAGAGCGCGGATTGAACGGTCGGCGGTCAACAGTGGCCGCGCCTGTGGTGCGGGGTGCAAAGCGCGGATTGAACGGTAGGCAGTCACGAGAGGCTCCGCCTACCGCCCACCGCCTACCGATTATTTCTCCCCGTCGTTGCTACGCATAAACTCCAATACGCCGCGGGCGTCTCCCTCACTCAGGTTTTGGTTGGGCATGCGCACGAGGCACTCTTCCAGCAGTTTCTGTGCCGCGGGGTCTTTTTCCAGCATGACGTCCACGTTGAGGGTCATGTTCATGATCCACTCCGGGGTACGTCTTTGGGTAATGCCGGCCCAGCCAGGCCCCACCACGCGTTGGTCGGTGAGCTTGTGGCAGGCGGCGCATTTGAGTTCATATACCCCTTTGCCGGCAGCTACCATGGTTTGGTCAAGCGGGGTAGAGAGCGCCACTTCCGTGATGCCTCCCACGCCTTTGCCGTCGTCAACGGGTTCGTCGGCCACCATGCTTTGAGGCGGAGTAGAAGAAGTAGATTCTGAGGAAGAAGAACCGCCGCCGCAGGCATAAGCGAAGGCAGCGATAAAAACGAGCAATGCGAACGTTGTTCTCATGGTTATCAATGGTTTTTGTTTGTTGAATAATCATTTGCGGAAAGCGCCAGCCCGGCCTCCTCAATGCGGTCGGCCATTTGTTGGATGGTTTGTCGTTCTACCAAATCCAGCAGGCTGTTGCGATAGATAAATGCCTTTTCGTGCAAGGGGCATGGATTGGCCGAGGAGCAACTTGGCAGCCCCATGATACACGATGAAAATACCTCCGGGCCGTCTATGCACTCTACCACCTGACGGAGGTTGGAGGCCATGTTTTTGTCGGTCATATAAAAACCGCCGTGCGGGCCTTTCGTTGAAGAAATAAGTTGCGCGCGAGCCATTTGCTGCATGAGCTTGGCCAAAAACGGGCCAGGCACGTCCAACTCCTCAGCGATGTCTTTGACGCCGAGCTTCTTCTCCGTTGTGCTGTTGGCCGCCAAGTAGAGGACGGCTCTGAGCGCGTATTTGCAGGTTTTTGAAAACATGGTTTCAATAATGGATTTATTGCGCAAGATACTAAGGTATGCGGCACATAGTAGTCCGTCTGCATACTTTTATAAGTTTCGCCTTCATTCCGGCACAAAGATAAGGTACTTTGATAAATAAAAGATAAAAAACTCTTTTTTTCTTTTTATTTTTTGCATTTGAAAAGCCCAATTTTGTATATGTTCAAGATTTTCAATTAGTTGCAAAGCACTTGTAGATGGCCATGACTTAACGGTGACAAAAGTCATTGGCGAGGTAAAAGTTGTTGCTCAATATTGTGGCCAAATAAATAAAGATTAAAACATCCTTTATTCTTTTAATAAAAACCTTATGCCATGCTTTCAAAATCACAAGCCAGAGCATTTTTCTTAGGCGGCACGGTAGTCACCTTCCTGATATTCATCGGGTTGACGATCTATTCCTTTGCGCCGAAAAACGACCAGACCAACCGCGACAAGCTGACCGCCGAGGTAGCCAAAGGCAAGCGGATTTGGGAATCCAACAACTGTATGGGTTGCCATACCATACTGGGAGAAGGGGCCTACTATGCGCCCGAACTGACCAAAGTGGTGGAGCGCCGCGGCGAGCCGTTCATTCGCGCGGTGTTGCAGTCGCCGGTACCCTGGGCGCCCAATGGCCGAAAAATGGTAGCCTACGCCATGAACGACGAAGATACCGAGGCCGTCATCGCTTATTTAAAATGGATAGGAGAAATAGACCTCAACGGTTTCGACCGGGTGGTTTCTCCATTGTCAAAAGGTGAAAAACAATAAAAACGAAGAACCATGAAATACAAATCTCAACAAATTGCCTATTGGTTTTTTGCACTGTGTATTCTGTTGTTTGCACTGCAAATCACTTACGGATTCATCATGGGCTTCGCTCGCATCGGATGGGATGGCCTGCATGATATCATTCCTTTCAACACCGCCCGCGCCGTACACACCAACCTGCTGGTAGTGTGGCTGTTGTCGGGTTTTATGGGCGCTGCCTATTATATTATACCCGAAGAGGCGCAGCGCGAGTTGGTCAGCGTGAAGCTGGCATTCGTTCAGTTCTTTTCTTTAGCCCTTGTGGGCGTGATTGCCATTGTGGGATACCACTTCAATTATTGGGAGGGGCGCAAGTTTTTGGAAATTCCAAGAGAGCTTGACTATTTGGTGGTAGTCAATGTGCTGTTGTTTTTAGGATTGATACTTACTACATTGTTTAAAGGCAAACGACAAACCACCACGGCCATGGTACTCAGTATGGGCCTGTTGTTTGCTGCCCTGCTCTACCTGCCCGGCATGATCTGGTTCGACAGCCAGGTGATGGACTCTTTCTTCCGCTGGTGGGTGGTTCACCTGTGGGTAGAGGGCGTATGGGAGCTGATCATGGGCGGTATTCTGGCATTTTTGCTCATCAAACTCACCGGCGTGGACCGCGAAGTCATCGAAAAATGGCTGTACGTCATTGTGGGACTTACTTTCTTGTCGGGCGTATTGGGTACCGGGCACCACTACTACTACATCGGCGTGAACAAAATCTGGTTGGTGGTAGGCGGTATTTTCTCTGCATTGGAGCCTTTGGCCTTCCTCGGTATGGCGCTGTTTGCGGTGTATATGTATCGCAAAGGCGAGAAAAAGCATCCCAATAAACTGGCCTTGTTCTGGACCATCGGCTCGGCCATTGTGTCCTTCATCGGCGCCGGTTTGCTGGGGTTTGCGCACACGCTTCCTCAAACCAACCTCTACACACACGGCACATTGGTCACTGCCATGCACGGCCACTACGCTTTCTGGGGCGCTTATGCCATGATCGTGTTGGCCATCATCAGTTATTCTGTACCCAATATGACGGGCCGCAAGCGTTTCGACAAAACAGCCGGTCACATGGCTTTCTGGCTCTCCAACATCGGTATGCTGGGCATGGTAGTAGCCCTGGGCGTGGCCGGCGTGGTGCAGGTGTATTTGGAGCGCCGCCTCAAAATGGACTTCATGGTAGCTCAGGAGGAAACGAAAATCCACTTTGTGGTGATGTTGCTGTGCGCCACCCTGTTCACGGTGGGCATCGTGATGTATATGTATGAATTCATCAGGTATGGCAAGCCCAGCGATGAAGCGCTGGAGCCTGCTGCTTAGTTTTTCGTTTGAGTTGATTGTAGCCACACTGCCGGAATACAATGTACGTCGCAGCCTGACACGCACATCGCGGCCAATTGTATTCCGGCCTTTTTTTGTATCGCCGATCATTTACCATAACACAACCAACCATGACCGCCATCCCTTATTACCATCGCATACACAAGGAAACGGATGTTTTTGAACACGCATTCCGCAACAAAATACCCTGCCTGCTCAAAGGGCCTACCGGTAGCGGTAAATCGCGTTTTGTGGAGTTTATGGCGCATCAATTGGGCAAAAAGCTCATCACCATTTCCTGCCACGAAGAGACATCCTCTACCGACCTGATTGGCCGGTTCATCATCAAAGGCGCCGAAACCGTATGGATTGACGGCCCGCTGACCACCGCCGTTCGCGAGGGCGCCATCTTGTATATGGATGAAGTGGCGGAGGCCCGGCCCGACGTGTTGGTGGCCATACACTCGCTGACCGACCACCGCCGCGAGTTGTTCATTGATAAATTGGGCGAAACGGTCAGTGCGCACGAAGACTTCATGCTGGCAGCCTCTTTCAATCCGGGGTATCAGCGGGGGTTCAAAGAGTTGAAACCCTCTACCCGGCAGCGGTTCATTGCTCTTTCTTTTGGCTATCCAGAACCGAAAATTGAAACTGAAATTCTCATCAAAGAAACCGGCGCCGACCCGGATGTGGCCAGAAAATTGGTGGCCATAGGAAACAAAATCCGCAACCTCACCGAGTTGGGGCTTGCCGAGACCGTTTCCACACGTCTGCTGGTGGATGCCGCCAAGCTCATTCACAGCGGGCTGCCCCGCCGCCTCTCCGTGCATGTTGCCGTGGTGGAGCCTCTCACCGATGCCCCCACTACCATCGAGGCATTGCGCGATCTGGCGGATCTGATGATTTGATTTTTTTTTAAAAGAAAGCATCATGGGACTTGAATTGGACGAACTGCTCTACGGATGGGTGGTGAAGCGTTTCAAAAAAAAGCGCAGGGCGGCGGCCGAAAGTCAGGCTCAACGAGTAGAACTGGCGCCGTTGATGTCCCGATTGACCATCGTTGCGCGGGCCATTACCGGCAAGGCCATAGATATTTTTCCTGCCGAGCGGGAAGGCGGTTATAAAAACAACAACTTTTTTCTTCCGCCGGCTTTCGCCGAACTGCCCGATGCCCCGGCCAATACCGCATTTTATTTTTACAGAGTGCTGTACATGAGCGTACAACAGCGGTTGGGCTACAACTGGCAGACCCAGACGGAAGACCTCGCACTTTCGCGCCAAAAAGCACTGGAATCTTCATCGCTCATTCTCAAGGTATTATTCGAAGATTATCCAGCGGCCCGGCACATTCACGACACACTCCGGCAGCATCTCGAAAGCACCGCCCCGGCCAATACCCCGCCCGACTATTTCTGGCTCTACGGCAAATGGATGTACAACGTGCCGGAAACAGATGATAACCTGCGGTTGCAACACGTCTCAGGGCCGGATGGCGAACGGCATGGCGCACCGCCCGATACCACCCTGAAAGCCAAGGCCGTAGAAGAGGTAAAATCATTGACGATTGACAAAAAACAGCAGGAAGACTATGTGCTGCTGCACAATTTTGAAAAAGTAGAAACCGCCGAGGAGTTCAACGGTACTTGGCGCGATTTTGACGGCTCCGACCAGTTGGAAGAACATCAGGATGCGCTGGAAGAACTCAATATGAAATTTACCGTTCGTACCGACGACCCCACACACTCCGTTTATCAGGCTGATTTTGTGGAAAATGTCACCGTTCTGGAAAGCGCGGAGATGGAAAGCGAGGGGCGTTTTTACACCTACGATGAATGGGACTACGCCGGGCGTTGCTACAAACCGGATTTTTGCAAAGTATATCCCCACAGGCAGCTCAAATCCGACGCTGCTTACTGTGTCAACACGCTGAACAAATACGGCTCCACGCTCATGGGCCTGCGAAAGATGCTGACCACAGTCAACAACAGAATGCAGCAGCAGCGCCGCCAGATTCAGGGCCAGGAGTTTGACATAGACGCCGTGACGGACATGTATGCCGACCTGCATTCCCGCAAAACGCCCTCAGAAAAAATTTACCTCTCCAACCGGAAAAGGGAGAAGGATTTCTCCATTTTACTGCTGCTCGATATCAGCCTGTCGAGCGACGGCTATGCAGCCGGAAGCCGTGTGATTGACGTGGAAAAGGAAGTGTCCATTTTGTTTGGAGAAATACTGAATGAATTTCACATTGACTTCTCCATTGACAGCTTTTATTCCAAAACCAGAAATCACTCTTCGTATCTGATTCTCAAAGACTTTGATGAAAACTGGTCGGTTGCCAAAAACAAGATCGGCGCAGTGCAGCCTTGTGCTTACACCCGAATTGGCGCCGCTTTGAGACACGCCGGCGCCCGATTGCAACAACGACCCACCAAGAACAAATGGATCGTGCTGATTTCAGACGGCAAGCCCAACGACTACGACAAATATGAAGGCAAGTACGGCATCCATGACGTGAAGCAGGCGCTGAGGGAGTTGAATGCCAGGCAGATACATTCCTACGCATTGGCTATTGAAGCGCAAGCCAAGTATTATTTGCCCCAAATGTTTGGGCAAAATCATTACCAGATTCTCACCACGCCCACAGAGCTGTTGCAGTCATTGGTCAAGTTGTACGATAAAATCAGACACCAAATATAAATGCGCATTTGACGCGTCGGAAGCAGGTTCAAGCCCGATAGTTTGGATAGACTGCTTTTTATCCTCCGGCACACTGACAAAAGTCATTGGGTAGCTGGTTTTTCTTCAAGAGATTTGCGGTGTTTTTAAATTAAGACTTAAAGGTCTTTTATTACTTCATGGTTTAACCAAACAATATCTATCATGCAAAATCAATTCAGGATTCGATGGGCGATAGCTGCCGTCATAGCGATGGCGATATTGCCGGCCTTCTTTTCCGGGTGCGGCGGACCTGCTGTCAAAACCGGCGCACTCAGCGGAGACGAGGCATCCCGTGTATATGTAAAACCGGGAGAGTACGATGAGTTTTATGCCTTCATATCGGGCGGCTTCAGCGGTCAGCTCAGCGTGTACGGCATTCCGTCGGGGCGTTTGCTCAAGGTGATTCCCGTGTTTTCATTGGACGCCGAAAAAGGCTACGGTTTCAACGAAGAGACCAAACCGCTGCTCAACACCTCCCACGGCTTCATCCCTTGGGATGACTCTCACCACCCGGAGCTGTCGCAAACCGACGGCGAAACCGACGGGCGCTGGTGCTTCATCAACGGCAACAACACGCCCCGCATCGCCCGCATTGACCTGAGTACGTTTGAAACCACCGAAATCATCGAGATTCCCAATTCGGGTGGCAACCACTCCTCTCCGTTTACTACCGAAAACACAGAATATGTGGTGGCCGGTACCCGTTTCGGCGTGCCGTATCCGCAGAAAGACGTGGAGATTGCCAGCTATGCCGAGAACTTCAAAGGCATGCTTTCCTTCATCAGCGTTGACAAAGAAAGCGGCCGCATGGATGTAGCTTTTCAGGTGCTGTTGCCTGCGTTCAACTACGACCTGGCGCACTCCGGCAAAGGCAAATCGCACGGCTGGACCTTCTTCACCTCCTACAATACCGAGTTGAAAAACACGCTGTTGGAAGTGAACGCCTCCCAAAACGACAAGGACTTTGTGGCCGCCATCAACTGGAAAAAGGCCGAAGAATACATCAAGCAGGGCAAGTTCAAAGAAATCCCCGCCAACTACGCGCACAACGTATATGACGAAGCATCACATGTAGCCACCACTACCATGAAAAAAACGGTGAAAGTGCTCATTCCTGAAGAATGCCCGGGATTGGTGTATTTCCTTCCCACTCCGAAATCGCCGCACGGCGTGGACGTGGATCCCACCGGCGAATACATCGTGGGCAGCGGCAAACTCTCTGCCGACCTCACCGTACACTCCTTCACCAAAGTGCTGGCAGCCATTGAGAAAAAGTCGTTTGAAACCACCATCGCCGGCGTGCCGGTGCTGAAATACGACGAGATCACAGCCGGCGTAGTGCAGAAACCCGGCTTAGGCCCCTTGCACACCGAGTTTGACGGCAAAGGCAATGCATACACCACTTTCTTCATCTCCTCTGAGGTGGTGAAATGGAAAGTCGGCACCTGGGAAGTAGTGGACCGCGCTCCGTGCTACTACTCTGTGGGCCACCTGATGATCCCCGGCGGCGACTCGAAAAAGCCCGACGGCAAGTACTTGGTGGCGATGAACAAGATCACCAAAGACCGTTACCTGCCTACAGGGCCGGAACTGACGCAATCTGCGCAGTTGTACGACATCTCCGGCGACAAAATGAAGCTGCTGCTCGACTTCCCGACCATCGGCGAGCCGCACTACGCTCAGGGCATTGCCGCGACCAAGATCGTACCGCGTTCCAAGAAGATTTATCCGCTGGAAGAAAACAAGCACCCGTATCGCGCTATGGGTGAAAAAGACGCCAAGGTGGTGCGCGAGGGCAATGTAGTGCGCGTGTATATGACCATGATTCGCAGTCACTTTGCCCCCGATAATATTCAGGGTATCAAGGTGGGCGATAAAGTGTATTTCCATGTGACCAACTTGGAGCAAGACTGGGATACCCCGCACGGATTCTCCGTTTTGGGCGCTCAGAATGCAGAATTGCTCATCATGCCGGGCCAAACAGAAACCCTGCTTTGGGAGCCTAAGTCTGTGGGGGTCTTCCCCTTCTACTGTACCGACTTCTGTTCGGCGCTGCACCAAGAAATGCAGGGCTACATCAGAGTCTCCGCTGCGGGGGCCAATGTGCCGCTGAAGTGGAGTTTGGGTGAAGATATAGTGCAGTAATCAGGGGGGAGCGGCTGCGAGCCGCAAGCCTCAAGCCGTAAGCTGCAAGCCGCATGTTGGAAAAGACTGCGGTTTGCAGCGGGGCTTGCCCCCTCTCCAAAATCAAATAATTATGAGACAATTACCGCGATGGACGATGCTGGTGGCAGCGTTGTCGTTGGGGGCGCTTTTTGTGTGGCCGATGTGGAAAATCGTGCTGTACGCGCCTCAATATCCTACCGGGGTGGAGATGCATATCTGGATCAACAAAATAGGCGGCAATGAGCCGGGGGTGTTGCAAAACATCAACATCCTCAACCACTATGTGGGCATGAAATTCATTGAGCCGGACTCCATACCCGAATTGAAATACTTCCAATACATCATCATGGCCATGATGGCGCTGGGCGTGTGGGTTGCCTTGCTCAACCGGAGGCCATTGTTCCTCGGCTGGGCGGTGCTGATGACGCTTTTAGCCATTGCCGGTCTGTACGATTTTTATTTGTGGGAATACGATTACGGGCACAATCTCAGTCCGGACGCGCCCATCAAAATACCCGGCGCATCGTTTCAGCCGCCGCTGATCGGGTACAAACAGATTCTGAATTTCGATGCCGTTTCGCTGCCGCATATAGCGGGCTACTTTGCCGGAGCGGGCATCGCATTGGCTTATTTGGCCTGGTGGCTGCACAAAAAGTTTTCCAAATGAAAAAGCTCTTTTATCTCTCCATAATGATCCTTGCGGCAGCAGCCTGCACGCCCACGGCCAAGCCCATTGAATACGGCGCAGATGCCTGCTACTACTGCAAAATGACCATCGTGGACCGCCAACACGCTGCCGAGGCGGTGAGCGCCAAAGGCAAGGTGTTCATGTTTGACGCCATCGAGTGCATGGTGCCGTATCTGGCGCTGGAGGGGGAAGACAATTATCCGGTGCTGGTGGTGAACGACTATCTGAAACCCGGCGAGTGGGCCGATGCCCGCAGCGCTACCTATCTGATCAGCAAGGGATTGCCCAGTCCGATGGGCGCATTTCTGACGGGGTTTGCCGACAGGGCGGCCGCCGAGCCGGTGCAGCAGGAGAAGGGCGGGGAATTGTACAATTGGGAAAGCATGAAGCAGGCTATTGCGAGGTGAGGGGCTGGTGGCTGGTAGGAACGGCTACAAGCCGTAAGCCTCAAGCCGTAAGCTGCAAGCCGTAAGCTGAATGAACGCTTAAAACCATATTCATACATGAAAACCAGATTGATGCGAATATACATAGTCATATTATTCCTCGGTATCGGGGCATTAGGGCTTCGGGCAGGCACGGTGAACGTGTGTGCTGACTGCCCGGTCAAGACCATCAAAGAGGGCATCCGGCAGGCGCAGGCAGGCGATGTGGTGCTGATCGGATCGGGCTTGTATGCCGAGGGCAACATCGTGGTGGATAAACCGCTGACTTTGCGCGGTGTGAATTACCCCGTCATTGACGGCCAACTGACCGAAGAGGCCTTCACCATCACCGCCGACAGCGTGACCATAGAGGGATTGAAAATACAGAACTCCGGCCACAACCAACTCAAAGACTTAGCCGCCATACGGGTGCAACGGACCAAGGGCTACATCATACGAAGCAACATCCTGCTGAACAGCTACTTCGGCATTTACCTCGAATACGCCGGAGCGGGCGAGGTGTATGGCAACACCATCATAGGGCAGGCCGTGACGGAGGCCAATGCGGGCAACGCCATACATGCCTGGTATGTGCAGGGAGTGAACATCAGTCACAATTTTTTGAAAGGCCACAGAGACGGGATTTATCTGGAATTTGTGACGCACAGCTTCATACACGACAACCACAGCACGGGCAATGTGCGCTATGGGCTGCACTACATGTTCTCGAACGACGACGCGTACTACTGCAACACGTTTGACCACAACGGAGCGGGCGTGGCGGTTATGTTTTCGAAGCGCATTGTGATGACGGACAATTACTTTGAACACAACTGGGGGCGCGCTTCTTACGGGCTGCTGCTGAAGGAAATAACCGATGCAGACATTGCCCGGAATGCGTTTGTGAGCAATACGGTGGGCATCATGCTCGAAGGCGCTTCCCGCATCCGGTACCAAAATAATCAGTTCAAATCGAATGGCTGGGCGGTGCAGGTGACCGGCGGCTGCGAAGATAACAACTTCATTGCCAACAACTTTCTCAGCAATGCCCTCGATTTGGTCATCAATGGCCGCCTGAACAGCAACACCTTTGACGGCAACTACTGGAGCGAATACAATGGCTACGACCTCGACCGCGACGGGCGCGGAGATGTGCCGCATCGGCCGGTGAAGCTATTTTCATACATCATTTCGCAATCGCCGGAGTCCATCATTTTGCTCCGCAGTTTTTTTGTTGATCTGCTCAATTTTTCTGAAAAAGTCAGCCCGGCACTCACGCCGGATAATGTGTTGGATAATATGCCGCTGATGGAGGAGGCTCAGTGGGCGGTGGGCAGTAGGCGGTAGGCGGTGGCCGCGCCGTGGCGCGGGGTGGGCAGTAGGCAGTGGGCGGCTACAACCCGGAACCTTAAACCGTAAAACCTTGAACATTAAACAATGAAGAGACCATGATCGAAATACGAAATCTTCACAAATCTTACGGCAAGCTCGAAGTATTGCAGGGCATAGACCTCGGCTTTGAGCAGAAAGGCCGTATTGCCGCCATCCTCGGCCCCAATGGGTCGGGCAAGACCACGCTCATCAAGAGCATACTCGGCATGGTGCTGCCCGACAAAGGCGAAATCCGGGTGGACGGGCAGGCCATCCGGCAGCAGTGGGCGTACCGGGAGCGCATCAGCTACCTGCCGCAGATAGCCCGTTTCCCGGAAAACCTGAGCGTGCGCGAACTCATCGCCATGATCAAAGACCTGCGCGGCGGCCATGCCGAAGACGAGCTACTGATCCGGCTGTTTGGGCTGGAACCGCACCTGCACAAGCGGCTCGGCAACCTCTCCGGCGGCACCAAACAGAAGGTGAACATCGTGCTGGCGTTTATGTACGATTGTCCGACCGTCATCTTGGACGAACCGACTTCCGGCCTCGATCCGGTGGCCATGATTCACCTGCGCGAACTGCTGAATGAGGCCCGCGAACAGGGCAAAACCATTCTGCTCTCTACGCACATCATGAGTTTTGTGGAAGAAATGGCCGACGAGGTGGTGTTTTTGCTGGAGGGGAAAATACGTTTCCGGGGTTCGTTGCAAACGCTGAAAGAACAGTACCAGGAAGAGAATGTGGAACGCGCTATTGCTCATATTTTGCAGGGAAAACAGGCGGTGGAGGGGAACGACGGCAACTCTCAGACTGCGGGCTACAAGCTACAAGCTACAAGCCTCAAGCCGCAGGACTCGCGCTCCTTCACCCCTCATTTACTCACCCCTCACAACTGAATAAACCATGCTGAAAATAATGAAATACACGCTCTCCGACCTGCTGCGAAGCCGTTGGGGGCTCATATATCTGGGGTTTTTCCTCTTGCTCACCTTGTCTTTGCTGTGGCTCAGCGGCGACGTATCGAAAGTGGTCATCAGTCTGATGAACGTGATCCTCATTTTGTGCCCGCTGATCGCCGTGATGTTTGGGGTGATGTATTTTTACAACTCGCGCGAATTCACCGAACTGCTGTTGGCGCAGCCCATTCGGCGCACCGATATTTTCTGGGGGCAGTACTTAGGCTTGGCCTTGTCTTTGTCTCTTAGCTTATTGCTGGGCATAGGGCTGCCTTTTCTTTTGTACGGTCTGCTGGCCTCCTCGGAGGTATTGAATTTCTTCGTACTCGTTTCCACAGGAGTATTTTTATCGTTCATTTTCAGCGGATTGGCATTTTACATTGCTTTGCGCAACGACAATCGCATTCGGGGTTTTGGCTTGGCGATACTGGTGTGGCTGTTCTTTGCGGTCATTTACGACGGCGTTTTTCTGCTTTCGCTGATGCTGCTCAAAGAATACCCGCTGGAGCATTATTCCATTGTGGCGGCTATGTTCAATCCCATTGATTTGTCGCGCATTCTCATCCTGCTCAAGCTCGACATTTCGGCGCTGATGGGCTATACAGGGGCGGTGTTTCGCAAGTTTTTGGGCACGGGGCTGGGTTCGACTTTGTCGTTTGGGGTGCTGGTGCTGTGGGTGCTGGTTCCGGCATGGAGTATCCGGCGACTGGCGCTGAGGAAGGACTTTTGATGGGCGGGCTGTTAGCTGCTGGCCACGAACTGCAAGCCTCAACCTTGAACCCGAAGCCCGCCTGCGCCAAGGCTTCGGCGGATGAAACCTGAAACCTTGAACCCGGAACAAAAAAATTGATCATTCTAAAATTGTAATAAATCATGGAACAACTTCCAATTACGACGCAAAAAACGGTAGGAGAAACCGTTGCCTCCGACTACCGCACGGCTGCGGTGTTCAAGCAGTTCGGCATAGATTTTTGCTGTGGCGGAAAGCGCAGTATCGGACAGGTGTGCGAGCAAAAGGGCATTGACCCGATGCTGTTGCAACAGGCTTTGGAACAGGCGCAAACTGCCGCCGGCCGCAGCGAGATGAATTTCGACGACTGGAAATTAGGCTTTCTGGCCGACTACATCGAAAACAAGCACCATGTGTATGTGCAGGAGCGCTTGCCGCAATTGGTGGAATACGCCGACAAAGTGGCCCGCGTGCATGGCGAAAAGTTTCCGCCCAATCTGGAGGTAGCCGCCTTGGTGAACACCCTCCGCGACGAACTGATGGGGCACCTGCTCAAAGAGGAGCGCATTCTGTTTCCATACATCCGGGCGATGGAAAAGGCGTTGCTGGAGGGCCAACCCAAGCCGATACCGCATTTCGGGACTGCCGCCGGTCCGGTGAACGTGATGGAAGCCGAGCACGAGGTGGCCGGAGAGATCATGCACCGCATCCGGGAGATCACGAATGATTATGCGCTGCCGGAGGATGCCTGCAATACCTGGCGCGTGCTGTGGTCGCTGTTGGCGGAGTTTGAGGAAGACCTGCACCAGCATGTGCATTTGGAGAATAATATCCTGTTTCCGAAGGCTTTGCGGATGGAGGAGGAAGTTCGGTAGCCGCGCTGTGGCGCGGGGTAGGCGGTTTGCGGGCGAGAGCTGTTAGCTTTGATCGGCAAATACGGGGATAAAGCTAACAGGTCTGTCTGATAAAAATCCCTTAGCCGGGTGATGAAGATCATAGAAGCAATGGCTATTCAGTCTCACCTTAGCAGCGCATAAAAGTGCAACGATGAAAACCGTTTTTTCCATACTGATGATTTTGGCCATCGGCTTTACAATGCGTTGATGGGCGTACTCCCCTACCCTTTTTTCAGGGGATGGCGAAGGTCAAATTTTCGGCACTTTTTTGCAAAAAGTGCCGAAAATTTGGAGTTGTCGGATTGTATTAAAGCAACTCAAAAAGACCAATCCGGAAGCTTTTTTCTACCTCTACAAAACCTGCGAATACCTAAGCAGGACACTGTAAGAAATAATCCCCCCAACGAAAACCACCATCTTTTTGCCAACCGGATCATTTTTTACAACCACACAACACCCTGTCTAACAATTATTTACACTTACTGACAAAAAATTCACTCAAAAAAAATCACTTTCTTCTGTAACCTTTTTTCGGCGCCTCCGTAAAAGGAGACTGTTTTGTTAACGAGTGGGGTACCGGCAAAAAAAAAGCCGTACCACGCATGGTACGGCCTCTCGCTAATAACAAATCATAATCTCATGAAAAAAATAAGACGACCTAATCTTTAAACAAACGTTTTTTTCTTGCCGGTTCCCAACTTCAACCACTCCCTTCCGAGAGGTGTAGTGGTTCCCTGCGCAGAGGCAGGGAACCGTAGTAGTTGGGATTATGATTATCGTACCGTAATCTTTCCGCTGTTGAGTAAGCGACCTTCCGATCTCAGCAGGTAAAAATATACCCCGGACATCAGTCGGTTTTTATGATGGTACTCCAATCGGTTTCCAAAGAACACTTTGCGTTCCACTACCCGTCCGTTTCCATCGTACATCAACAATTCGGCCTCTTTCACTTCCATTCCTTCTACCTCAAAAACAGCCGATTCTACGAACGGATTGGGAAACACATTTATTTTCACGCCTGGCACGAATTCCGGTTCATCGGTTGATACGGTGATGAACTGCGGGAAAGTGCCTATTTGGTGGCTCGTCGCGTTCGTGAGCCATGGCGCGTAGTTGTCAAAAAAGACGGCAGCGCGGTTGGTGATTTGAGCGCCTTCGGGATTGTTCGGTTTTTGGGATACTTTGAATTTTACAAACCCTTGGCGCGTCGAGTCGGCAGCGCTGCCGCCTGGTAATAATTGCACATCATCAAATGTAATTTTGAGAATTCCATTTCCGTAAACCTCCCACCGGTAGGGGTGGCTGCTGCTGCCCGGCACGATGCTGTGAACATTGAGCAGTGCAGAAAGCGTGTCGCGGATGACGATGCGATCAATGGTGTCGGTTCCTGTAGTATTAGCAAAGAACAGGATGTATGTAATATCGGTATTTGGCGAGATCAGGAACGAATCCCCGTAGCCTTTGGGATAGCCTCTCAAATCGGCCGGCAAAACATTGGAACCAACTATTTCTTGTACATCAATGTCAATGAACGAATCCTGATCGTCTTCAGGAAACTGGGTCACCTGACCCGTCGTATATGCTCCCGTTTGTGTGCAGCCTTCTACTGCTACGGTCGGATAACTTTGTCCTGGGTGGAAAGCCGACTGTTCGGCTACCAAGCGGTAGGTTGCTCCTGTGTTGGGCACCGTTTTCTGGCGCTCCATGCCGGCATCCAATTGGAACGGCTCCTGAATGAGAAGTACCTGATCTTCAATGATAATGTAGTTGCCAGGATCTTCCATGCCGCCGTCGCCGTCGTTGCGGATAAAGAAACGGATAGAATCTGCTTCGCACTGTGCCGACACCTTGATGCTGGCGCCGTCCCAGTTGGGATTGGGCGGCGTACAAGGTTCGTTGGGCGTTATGAGCGCACTCACCAAGGCTGCCGATCCCACCAGAATGCCTTCGCAAGGCACATTGGTAAGGAAGGTAAAGCTGCCGGAACTGGTAGAAGCAACGTTGCCTAATTGGAAGGTGACTTTATTGCCCTGCACCGTTCCAGGAATGCTGGAGGAGACAAAGTTGAGCGTATTGCCCAATGTAACCTCCACTGCCGCGCTTTGTCCTACGCCAGGCCCCAGGTTGCGGTAGTGAACCGTGTATTCCACCTGAGAGCAGTACTGAAGATAGGGCGCTGTAATATCAACTTCCAGAAAAGGGCAATTAATGGCCTGAAAGACAGGAAAGTTGAGTTGAGCCGTATCGTAAGCGTTGCTCAGGTTGATCAGATAGCCTCCCGGCACGCAGTTTTGCCAGTATTCAGCAACACGCGGCACTAAAGATACCTGATAAGTACCCAGATCGGTAAGGATGCTGTAGTTGCCTTGTGCGTCCGTCACGCCGAAGTAGGTTCTGTTGGCAGAAGTAGCCTGAACGAGCCAGCCTTCGAGCGGCGTATCGGTCGGGTCCAACTGGCAACTGCCCTGATCGCGGAACACCTTACCGCTGATGGTATTGGTGATGATGTTTCCGCTGCCGTCGGCTACCGTGAGGGTGAGGTCGTTGAAGAACACTCCGTCCAGCGCATTGTAGCCAATGACGGCAAAACCGCCGGCCTTGGTAGCTACAAAATCTTCACCGGTATCGAGCTTGTCCCTGTCGCCTAAAGCTTTGAGCCATATTTGGTTGCCGTTGGCGTCCAATTTAGCCAGCAAGATGTCGGTGTTGGAAGCGCTGGTTTCTGTACGACCTGCAATGACGAGGCTCCGGTCGGGCAATTCCTGAATGGCGAAAGCCTCATCGCCTAGTCCGCCGTAGCCTACGATACGCGTCCAGAGCAGGTTGCCGGCAAGATTGTACTTGGCTACAAAAGCATCGTTGTAGTTGTTGATGCTGCCCGCCAAGGCCAGATTTCCCTCGTAAGTACGAATAAGTGCGTGCGCTTCTTCGTTACCGGAGGTGCCGAACACTTCGCGCCACAAGATTGCGCCTTCTGCATCCACCCGGTAGAGTACGATGTCATTGCCGATGCCGCCTACGATATTGGTTGCATAGCCGGTAAAGGCAAATCCGTCTTCGAGCGCCACGATGGCCGTGCCTCTGTCGTCGCCGTTGCCGCCGTAAGTCTTCGTCCAAAGTTCGTTGCCGTTTTCATCTACCCGAACGAGCAGGATGTCGTCCTGGCCGTTGGATGTGTCTTTGGTGCGACCGATGATGGCGTAGCCGCCGCCGGGCACAGCGCAAATAGCAAGCCCTTGTTCGAAGCCGGAACCGCCGAACTGGCGACTCCAAAGCATTCTGCCCCGCTTATCCAAACGAAGAAGATATACATTGGCGTTACCTGGATCCTGTGCAGAGTTGTAAATATCTCCGACGATGATCAATCCGTTATCCGCAGTTTCAAGGAGGTCGTAACCGTGTTCGATGAAGCCTTCGTCATAAACGTTGGCCCAAACGAGTTTTCCGTCCGCATCGGTTCGTACCACAAATACGTCGAGATCGTTATCTGCGCCGTAGGATTCGCTGAATCCGACCAAAACAAACCCGTGATCTACAGCCTGAATCAGTGCCTGGCCCTGGTCTTCGCCGTTGCCGCCGAAGGAAACCTGCCAGCCCTGAGCCTCTGTGCGGAAGAAGGAGGCGACGAACAACAACAGGATCAGCAACTTTATGCTGCCCGGCGTTGTGCCTTTTTTGCCTGCCTCTTTTCCTTTCATGAGTTTATTTTTAATCGTGGTCATTGCTGAATCCGATACAAAGATGGAGTCACTTTTCGCGCCACACAAGAACACATTACTGGCTAAATTTAAAAAAAAATGATGTTTTTTGCGTAAAAAATTGTGCATAATAGTTTTCATTGGTATTGGTTTTCAAGTATTTAAAATAAAAATCAAAAAAGGTCGTTTGTTGAAAAAAAAAGGCCAAAATCTTATGGAAAACAGCAATCTTATTTTTATTCTCAGGACGTTTTCTGCTACTGAAAACCGAAAGTTCAAAAAGTGGCTGCTGTCTCCGGTACACAACCAACGCGAAGATGTGGTGCAGTTGTACGATTATCTGATGAATGGAGAACACCTTCAACAAGACAAATACCTAAGCAAAGAACGCATTTTTTCCAAGCTCTTCGCCGGAGAAACCTTCGATGATGCCCGTATCCGACAAACGACGCACTTTTTGCTCAAGTGCGTGGAAGACTTCCTGACCTACGAAGAAACCCAAACCGACGAAGTGCGCCGCCGGCTCGATCTGGCAAGAGTGTACCGGCAACGGCAGTTGGATAAGCTCTATCAAAAAGCCGCCCGGCAAGCGGAGGAGCTGCAACAAGCCGCCGATTATCGCAATGCCTACTTTCTGAGAAACGAGTACCTGCTGCAACGCGAACACTACGCTTTTCTGAGTGAAAAACAGAAACAACGCGCCATGCCCCTCAATCTCACGGAGATGTCGGAAGCGCTGGACCGCAGTTTTGTGGCCGACAAGCTTCGGCAAGCCTGCCTGATGCTGGCCCACCAAACGGTTTACAAAACAGAGTACGACATGCGCCTGCTTCAGGAAGTGCTGCAATATGTAGAGCAGAAACAGTGGTTGGACGAGCCGGCCATCGGTATTTATTATTATGGCTACAAATCCACCACCGAGCGGGAAGAACCGGCGCACTTCGAACAACTCAAAGCGCTCATCGTCAGATTCGGGCATCAATTTCCCACTTCCGAAGCCCGCGACATTTATCTCATGGCCATCAACTACTGCATAGCGCGCATGAACGCCGGTGCGGAGGTCTTTATTCGCGAGGCATTTGAGCTGTACAGGCGGGGTTTCGAGCAGCACATTCTCATCGAAAACGAGACCATCTCCCGATGGACGTTCCTCAACGTGATCATGATTGCCCTCACGCTCTCAGAGTTCGACTGGGCGGAATCGTTCATAGAACAATATCAGAACTTTTTGGAGGAAACCCACAAAGACAACTTCGTGCATTTCAGCAAAGCGCTCCTTTTATACGAAAAACGCGACTACGGCCCGGCCATGCTCCTGCTAAACACCGCCGACTACGACGACATGCTCATCAATCTGCGCTCTAAAGCGCTGTTGATGAAGATGTTTTACGAACAGGATATGCTGGACTCGCTGGAATCCCTTCTGGAAGCTACGCGCACCTACATGACCCGAAAAAAGGTGATGGCTTACCACAAAGCCTTTTTCTCCAATCTGGTGCAACTCACGCGTAAACTACTGCGTATCAATCCTTACGATGCCGAGCAAAAAGCCAAGCTCCGCGAGGAAATACTGCAAGCCAATCCCTTGACCACCAAAGAACGCAACTGGCTGCTGGCTCAATTGGACAGGAAGTAAACCTTCTAAAAATCCTTGTACAGCAAATACTTGGCTCTCATGCTGCGATACTGTGCCAATCCTTCCTGCCAGGTAGCGCGGATTTCGGCTTCCGTTTTTCCTGCCGTGATTTGCTCGCGGAGGGCGCTGCTGCCGGCCAATTTGTCTATGAATTTTGAAGGCAGGAAGAAGTTTTCCTTATCGGGGAATGCCTGATAAAAGCGGATGAGGTGCGAGAGGTCAATGCGGTGCAGGGCACTGAGTTCTTCTATCGGAGTGGCAGAGAGATTGTAGCCCCGGCAGCGTTTGCCCAGCAATTTCGGGCTTTGTGCGCCCGGCATGGAGGCCGGTGTAAAGTAGTAATCACCCGTGCCGCTGTCGGGGTGGCCATACACCTGAAACGGCGTGGGTGTGCCCCGGCCTTCGCTGGCCACCGTGCCTTCAAAAAAACAAGTGGAGGCATAGAGGTAAATGGAGCGCATATCGGGCAGGTTGGGCGAGGGTTTGATGGGAATCTGATAGAGCGTGTTGTGATCATAGCCGGAGCAGGTGATGACCTCCAGACGGCATTTGGCAGCGCCCGGCAGCCAGCCTTCGCCGTTGATCATGCGGCCGTATTCTCCCACCGTCATGCCATGAACGACCGGCACGGGGTGCATGCCAACAAAAGACTCGAAGCCCTTTTCCCGCATCGGGCCGTCTATGAAATGGCCGTTGGGATTGGGCCGGTCCAGGATCATGAGCGGTTTGTTGTTCTCCGCGCAGGATTCCATCACATAATGCAGCGTAGAAATGTAGGTGTAATAGCGCAGCCCCACGTCCTGAATATCGAAGATGACCCAGTCCACGTTGCGGAGGTCGTCCGCAGAGGGTTTGCGTTTTTGGCCGTAGAGCGAAAGGAGCGGAATACCGGTGGAAGGGTCTTTGCCGTCGGTGATTTTTTCACCGGCATCGGCAGCGCCGCGAAAACCGTGTTCGGGCGCAAAAATGGCCTGAATGGAAATGCCGAGTGCGCGCAGGGTATCAGCCAGATGAGTTGGGCCTACCATAGAGGTATGATTGACCACCAGCGCCACTCTTTTGCCCTTGAGGAGCGGCAGGTAAGCGTCCATGCGTTCGCCGCCGCAAAGCAAAGGCGTTGCCGACGGCGCTTCTACGGCAGGCACAGGCGCCGGAGCGATGGATGTCGGCACGTTTTTCGTTCCACAGGCGATGGAAATGGTTGCGATGAAAGCAAGCAATAATTTCAAGTTCATATTTTTTGTTTTAAATTTGCGGAATGTCCGCTGAAAGATACGCCATTATTGATATTGAGACCACCGGAGGGCGTGCAGATTTGCACCGCATCACGGAAATTGCCGTCATTTTGCACGATGGCGAGCGCATTTTGGATACTTACGAAACCTTACTCAACCCCGAAACCTACATTCCTTACGGCATTACGGAACTGACCGGTATCACACAGGATATGGTGAAAGATGCGCCCCGCTTTTTCGAGGTGGCCAAAAAAATAGTGGAAATGACGGAGGGGGCGGTATTTGTGGCGCACAATGCCTCTTTTGATTATGGCTTCATCCGGGAGGAGTTTGCCCGCTTGGGTTATACCTACTCGCGCCAGCAATTGTGTACCGTGCGGCTGAGCCGGAAAGCCTTCCCCGGACTGCGTTCTTATGGTTTGGACAACCTCATTGCCACCTTCGGCATCGAAGTGAAACAACGCCACCGCGCTATGGGCGACGCATTGGCCACCGCCGAGCTGTTCCGGCGCATCATGGCCCAAAACGGCGGCCCCGACCAGGCCCTCTCCATGATAAAAATGGGTCTGAAAGATGCCCGCCTGCCCGAAAACTTCGGCATAGAACGGCTCATGGCCCTGCCCGAAGCCTGCGGCGTGTATTATTTTCACGATGAGCGCGGCGATGTGCTGTATGTGGGCAAAAGCCAGAACATACGCAAACGCATAGCCGAACACTTTGCCGATAAAACCGAGAAGACCCGCAAGCTGCGCCAAATGACCCACGACATCACCTGCGAAGTGACGGGCAGCGAATTGGTGGCGCTCTTGCTGGAGTCCTTTGAAATCAAGCGATTGCGCCCCTCCATCAACCGCGCACAACGCCAGCAAACCTTCCCTTTTGCCGTGTATGCCCAGCCGGACGATGCCGGATACCTGTGCTTTCATGTGGAGCGCATTACAGCCACACAGCGCAAAAAACTCCATATTTTGTCTGAACACCCGGCCATTCCTGCCGCCAGAGGTCGCTTGGAGTGGGCCGTAGAGCAGTTTGAACTGTGCCGCCGCTTGAGCGGATTGGAAACGGGCAAGGGCGCCTGTTTTCATTTTCATCTCAAAAAATGCAGGGGCGCCTGCGCAGGTCAGGAATCTGCCGCCGACTACAACGAACGCGCGCAGCAAGCCGCCGAACGACTCCAAACCGGTTTTGAGGAGGATTTTCTGCTGATGGAGCGCGGCCGCACGCCGCAGGAACGCGCCGTGGTGCTGGTGCAAGACGGGCAGTTGGCAGGTTACGGCTATGTAGAAACCTCGGAAGGACTGAGCCTGGAAGAGTTGTTGGAGGCGGTTAGACATATCCCCGGAAACCCGGAAACCACGCGCATCATTCAGGGCTATCTGCATCGCAGGCCGGTGGGGCTGAAGAGGCTGGATTTGAACGAAAAGAGGTAAAGAACGCTGCATCTCCGGTCCATGCTCACACCAAACGCACCATTCATCACATATTCTGTGCCACTTCCCACTTCCATTTGACAAGCGGCGAGCGACGGGGTTATCTTGCGGCATTCTTCATCAAAAAATGACCGCTTATGCAACTACTACGCGCTTTTCTGCTGCCGGCTGCCCTCTTCGCGCTGACAGCCATGCAGGCCCAAAACTTAGAAATCGTCAACGATTCAGTGGCCGCTCCGCCCGACCCGGAGCGATACGACAAGAGTATTTATGTCAATCTGAGTGCCGGTCCGTCCAATATAGGATTAAAAACAGGTTACCGCAACATGCACCAGTTACTTAAAGATCAGAACGTCATTTTTTTTAAAGACAACAGCCAGTACACGATGGGCTTCGGAGGGCGTTTTCAACGCTGGTATTTAGATGTACAAATAGCTTCCACATTCAATGTACTGGGCGAGTATCCAGCCAATTCCGTCCGCTATCTGGAGGCCGAATCCGATTATTTTAATGTGGGCGTTAATGTGGGATACGCTTTCTTACAAACCCGCAACGATGTGTGGGTGGTGCGCGGCGGAATAGGTATGAGCGAATACTATATGCGCATCACAGAGGTGGCTCCTACTGTAGGCTTTGATTTCAACAACTTATCAGGAAACCCATCCTGGCGCGCCTGGCCCGCATTTTCGCACCTCAGCGCAGTGGGCAATGTCAGTTTGGAATGGCAGCAGGGCGGCCGGGCCAAACGGGGCGTCTCGCTGGCGCCGGGCTTTGTCGTCGGCTATCAGTTCGGGCTGGGCCAATCCAGATGGAAACTCAGCGACGCTACCGTGTTCAATGCTCCGGCCGATCGCGCAGGATTCGCCTATTTCGGTGTGGATTTTAAGATTGCACGTAATTTTGAACGCAAACCAAAAAACTGAGGCCATGTATCGCACACTCATTTTTGCAGTGCTTTTCATAGTGTCGGGAAGTACGCAATTCATCATGGCACAAAATATGGCGCCCGGACATGCTGTGTTGTATATTTACCAAAAAGGCAGCTTCGGCAACGGCCAATACGACCTCTGGATCAACGGCAAAGCAGTGGTTGAACGCTTTCAGAGCCGCACTTACTTCAGCGTGCAAGTGCCTGCGGGTCTTGTGCAACTGCGCACGACCGGCCGGCCGAAATATTTTGTGACGGAAAAAAACTTCCGCATAGAGGCGCAAGCCGGGCAGGAGTACTATCTTGAGGCCGTGCTGGATTACGACTTCATGTCGGGGTCGTTGTATTTGGTACAACGCAGTGCCGAGGACTTCAAAAAACGCATGAAAGGCTTGAAATTGAATGAAAAAGCCAAAACAAAGCTCGAATAAAAGAGGCGGTTGGGTGTTGGCCGTCGTGGCTGCATTTTTGCTCTTATATTGGGGAAATTTGCTGCGCCAAAGCCTGCCTGCTCAATACGGCGAAGACCCACAGGAGTTGGCAGGTTTTGTGCGTTGGCTGCTGGGCTATGTGGCCGTTGCGGCCGCGCTGGCCGGACTTGGCTGGCTCAATTTCAAAGGGCCGTTTCGCTACCTCAGCGAGCGTCGGCAACGCCGCCTCTATCAAGCCTGGATGCTGGTATTGTGGTGGCTTTTGTTTGAACTCCTGCAATGGCGCACCGACTACGACCCCGATGTAGTGGAGGAAAACCTGCTCGTTTCAGCGCTGGGCTGGGCCTTTACGGCCGGGTTTACCATCGTCTTGGATGCGGTGCGCGCCCGCCGCGAACGCGTAGAACTCGTGCAGCAAAAAACCGCCGCCGAACTGCACAGCCTGCGCGCACAACTGAACCCACATTTCCTCTTCAACGCCCTCAATACCCTGTACAGCGAGGCCATCCAGCAGGGCCAGGAAAAGCTGTCGTGGCTCATCGGCGAGCTGTCGGGCATCCTGCGATTCTCCCTGCAACAAGCCCAACAAGACGAGGTGGACATCGCCGAGGAAATCACCTTTCTTCAGCGCTACATCCACCTTCAGGAGGCCCGCCTGCCGGAGAACCCGCAGCGCCGCCTCGATTTTCAGTTCAACTGGGATGAGCGGCCTGCGCAGGTGGCGCCGCTCTTGCTTCTGCCATTTGTGGAAAATGCTTTTTTATATGGCTTGCACCCTTCCCGCCCATGTTTCCTGAATTTGCAACTTGACGCAGATCAGCAGCGGCTGGTTTTTTCTATCGAAAACAGCATCATCCGTCCGCAGGTACATCGCGGCGCCGGATTGGGCATGGCCAACAGCCGCCAACGCTTAGAGCACTTGTACCCCGGTAGCCATCGCCTCAAAGTGGAGACTTCGGAGGATGTTTTTAAAGTGAGGCTGGAGATTGAGCTTCGGTAGCCGCGCCATGACGCGGGGCGGGCGGTCCCAACCTGAAATCCGAAACAAGCCTGCCCCAACCTGTGATTAAAAATCCGAAATACACCAGTTCCAACCCGTAATTAGAAATCAGCGTTCCAACCCGCAAACCAGAAACTTTTTCCTACCTTTGAGGTCTGAATAAACATTCCGGCATAAAGTCGGAATGTTTTGTTTTTTCAATCTCAAAAAACTAATTATCAAAAACTTATGGCAGTAGATGTTCTCCTGGGCCTCCAATGGGGCGACGAAGGCAAGGGCAAAGTTGTGGACTTTCTGGCGCCGGGATATGACGTGGTGGCACGGTTTCAGGGTGGCCCCAATGCCGGGCACACGCTGGTTTTCGGCGGGCGCAAATATGTTTTGCACACCATTCCTTCCGGGATTTTCCGCGACAACATCATCAACCTCATCGGCAACGGCGTCGTCATTGATCCCATCACTTTTGCCAAAGAAATAGACATGCTCCGGCAGGCCGGTGTGCCTTATTCCGAACGCCTGCGATTGGCCCGCAAAGCCCATCTCATTTTGCCCTCTCACCGCTATTTGGACGCCGCTACCGAGGCCGCCAAAGGCAAGGCCCGCATCGGTTCTACCCTCAAGGGCATCGGCCCCACCTACATGGACAAAACGGGGCGCAACGGTCTCCGCGTGGGCGATATTACCTCCGCCGGTTTTGAAGAAAAATATCAGTCTCTGAAGTCTAAACACCTCACGTTGCTCAAGCTCTATCCTGAAATTGACTTCAACCTCGAACAGGAAGAAGCCCGCTGGATGGAAAGCCTCGACGTGATGCGCAATATCGTTATGGTGGACGGCGAGTATTATATCAATGAGTTGCTGGAACAAGACAAAAACGTGCTGGCTGAGGGCGCTCAGGGCTCCATGCTCGACATTGACTTCGGCACTTACCCTTTTGTCACCTCTTCCAATACCATCACCGCCGGCGTTTGCACCGGGCTGGGCATCGCGCCCTCCCGCGTGGCCGAGGTCATCGGCATCACCAAAGCCTACTGCACCCGCGTGGGTTCGGGGCCGTTTCCTACCGAACAAGACAACGAAACCGGCGAGTTTTTGCGCCGCGAGGGGGGCGAGTTCGGCGCTACTACCGGTAGGCCCCGGCGCTGTGGCTGGCTCGATCTGCCTCAACTTCGTTATACAGCCATGCTCAACGGCGTCACGCAATTGGCCGTCACCAAAATTGACGTGCTCAACAACGTGGAGCAGATTCTGGCCGCCACCCACTACCGCTATGACGGACAGGAAACCCATCAACTGCCCTACGACGTGGATGCTACGCCCATCGAGCCTGTGTTCCGGCAGTTTCCGGGTTGGAAGCAATCGCTGGCAGGCATAGATCGCTACGAAAACCTGCCGCCCGCTGCCGCCGACTACCTGCGCTTCATCGAATCGGAACTCAACATTCCCATCGCCATGGCCTCTACCGGCCCGGAAAGGGAGAGTTTGATTGTGAGGAGGTAGTATCTGGCTTCAGGCCGCGAGCTACAAGCTGCGAGCTGCTCAATAGTTGCTGACATGTGGAAGGAAGACGACCGCTCTTTATCGGCGGAATTTACATTCAAAGATTTCTCGCAGGCATTCGCTTTTATGACCGAGGTGGCGCTGTTGGCTGAAAAGCATGCCCACCATGTATAAAACTAACTGAGGCATGACCACGCAAGAAGGCAAAGAAAAATTCATCCAGTCCTGGGGCGCCCTCGGCACCAGTTGGGGCATCAATCGCACCATGGCTCAGATTCATGCCCTGTTGCTCATTTCTCCGCAGCCGCTCTGCGCCGATGAGATCATGGAGGCGCTCAAAATTTCGAGGGGAAATACCAACATGAACCTGCGGGCGCTGATGGACTGGGCATTGGTTTATAAAGAACTGAAAACCGGCGAGCGCCGCGAGTTTTTTGTGGCCGAAAAAGACATGTGGCAAGTGGTGCGCAACATCATCCTCAATCGCAAGAAAAAAGAATTGGAACCCACCCTCCGCGTATTGGACGAACTCTCCAGCGTAGAAGGTAATGACCCTGAAACCGAGGAGTTTACGCGCATCATCAAAGAAATCAGGCTGTTTTCCAACAAGGCCGACTCCCTGCTCGAATCCCTCACCAAGGCCGATCCCGGCTGGCTGATGAACTCGTTTATCAAATTGATTAAATAAAGATCGTAAAACACTGGGGCTTAGCTTATTGCCTGTTATTTCAGGCGGGGTTGGGGCATCAAATATTTCTCAATACCGAAATCTGTGTAAATTGTTTTGGTTTTCATATTGGCTTGAATTTTAGGCACCGGTATTTCAATATGATACATGCCCCCCAAATAATACGTTGTTATCATCGGGCTTTTCACAGAAGGTTTATACCAGAAAAGGCAAAAAGTAAATCTGTGGGGAGCACTTTTTTGCAAAAAAGTGCTCATTGAATCTCAGGCTCGCGATTTACTTTTACCATCATTTCTTATTCATCAATACAGCACTTATGACTTTGGCCGATTTTTTGGAAAAACTATGGACTGACGGCGCAACAGCAGTGTTGGAAAAAGTCTATCATGAGGATCGGAAGGTCTGTGTCAGGAATTTGATCAAACACCGTCTGGCGAAAAAGGAAGCAGCCGAGGATGTTTTTATGGATGCCCTCATCGTTTTGCTGGAAAATGCCGGGCAAGGAAAGATTCAGCCCTCCGCCACAAAAGTTTCGACCTACCTCATTCAGGTATGTCGCAACATGATATTGAGCCTGCATGAAAAAAATGAAAAAGAGCGTCTGTTCCGCTTACTGGGAATACAACCGAATACCGAGACCGACGAGCAGTTTGAGCATACGATACAATTGCTGAAAAAATGCCTGGCTTTGCTCAAAGATGCCGCCAAAGAACTCGTTGATCACTGGCTGGAAGACCTGCCTCATCGGGAAATTGCCCAACGAATGGGCTATGCCAATGCCAACACCTCCAAAGCCCGTTTCTGGCAAATCACGCGATCATTAGGCCGGTGCATTGAGCAGCACAGGAAAGAAACAGATAACTGATCTACAACACTTTAACTCCTAAAACATGTACCAGCTTACCACCGCAGACATGGAAATCCTCGAACAGGCCCTGAACGACCAATTGAGCGAGGAAGCCATTGTAGCACTCCAACGGAGGCTGTCGGAAGACCCCGGTTTCAAGACAGAAGCCGAACATTTTTTAACTACCTACGCTGCCATGCGCACTGTCCGCCGCGAGCGCTGGCGCTCCCACCTGAAACAGCAATCATCCGCGAGGCACAGCCGGCGAAGCTTCCCCTTTACTCGTCGCCGCTGGATATGGGCCGCCGCTGCCGCATTGGCTTTGGCCGGCATAGCCGCTCTGCTTTGCCCTCCCGCTTCCCGGCAGCAGTCTGCCGCGGTGTTGGCTGCCCAAGAGGCGCTGGATGTTCCGATATGGCGCGGCGCTACGATGAGCGAGGCGGCTGCCGACCCGCTTCGCGCCCAGGCAGGCACGGCCTACAATGCACGCCGGTACAAAGAAGCTGCCGGTTTTCTGCGCTCGTATTTTGAACAACACCCCGGTCCCGACGCCGATCTCGAACTGATGCTGGGAGTGGCCTTGCTGCACGCCGAACAACCCGACGAAGCCTTGGAGATACTGACCCGACGAAAATCGAATCCCGACGCCGATCCGTATGAAACCGACTGGTACCGCGCATTGGCGCTGCTCCTGCTCCAACGCGGGGAAGAAGCCCGCTCCTTGCTCCAATCTCTGAGCGAGGCGCCTAATGCCTATCAGTCGGAGGCGGAGAAACTGATGAGGAAGGAGTTTTAGTTTTTTCAGGGGATGCCTGCAAGCTACGAGCCGTGAGTTGCTTTAGGCCGCATGTTGCCTGATAAAATGTTCGAAATATTGGCTATTTTTGCCCTGAACTCAAAAGGGCAAAAATGGAAAAAATTGATCTGACCAAACTATACAAAAACTACTACACCGCCAAGCCTACGCCGGGCCTGATTCAGGTAGAACGCGCCGTCTTTGTTTCGATAACCGGCAAAGGCGATCCTTCCGAAGAGTCCTTTTCTGCTGATATTCAGGCGCTTTACCCGGTGGCTTATGGCGTGAAGGCAATGTGCAAAGCTGCCGACCGGGACTTCGGCGTGCCTAAGTTGGAGGGGCTATGGTGGTTTGACGAGGAAAAATTCGGTTCGCCGTCTATGGACGAAGCGCCCGTAAAAATACCCCGCAGCGAGTGGGAATACCGCCTGCTCATTCGGATGCCCGATTTTGTGGACGAAGCGATGGTGGCCCAAGCTGTGCAAACGGTGGTGGCTAAAAAGAAAATGCCCGGCGCTGCACGGGTGCATTTTTTTGAAATGACCGAGGGGCCATGCGTTCAGATCATGCACATCGGCCCATTCTCTGAGGAGCCGGCTACGCTGCAAAAATTGAATCAATTCATGCAGGAAAAGGGAATGCTGAAAAACGGCCTGCACCACGAAATTTACCTGTCCGATTTCAGAGCTACCGCGCCCGAAAAACTGAAAACCATCCTGCGGGAGCCGTTCTTGCCGGCAAATTCAGTCGCAAATCCCGAATAGCCCGGCACTTCGATTCCTTCCAAAAATGCCGCCATGCACATCCTCTCCATCACCGCCGACAACATCAACCGCGAGCACATTTGCTGCGCCATCGGCAACGACAAAGAAAATACGCGCCGCGCCCAGGGCAAAAAAGACTGGCTCAGCAATCGCTTTTCGGAAGGCTTGATTTTCAAACGTTTCGATGCGCGAGGCAAGATTTTCGTCGAATACGTGCCCATCGAAACCGTGTGGAAACCATTAGTGGGTAAAAATTATATGGTCATCAACTGCCTGTGGGTTTCCGGTCAGTTCAAAGGTCAGGGTTTGTCCAAACAACTGCTCGACGAATGCCTGCACGATGCCCGTTCTGCCGGGATGGATGGTATAGCCGTAGTGACGAGTACCAAGGTAAAGCCCTTTCTGACCGATAAAAAATTCTATCTCCGGCATGGTTTTGAAACAGTGGATACAGCGCCGCCTTATTTCGAGTTGCTGGCCCTGAAGTTCCGACCCGATGCGCTCAATCCCCATTTTGCCGATCATGTAAAAAACGGCAGCACCCATCAGGCGAGGCCTGGTTTTACGTTCGTTTATTCCAACCAATGCCCGTTTATGGAAGATTACGGCGGCAGGGTTTATGTAGAAATGGCCCGGCAACATGGCTTTGAGGCGCAGGCCATCCAACTGAAAAATTTTGAAGAAGCGCAGCAACTCGGCAGCCCTTTCGGCACTTTCGGCGCCTGGTTCGACGGAGCTTTTCAGTTTCACGAACTGATGACGGAGGCGAAGTTTGAACAATATCTCAATAGCTTGAAAAATGGACAATAATCTCATTATAAACTGGTTGTGCGAAGGCGATGTAGCCATTCAATATCAAACTTACCGAGACTTGATGGGTGTGCCGAGGCCCGATTTGCAGCAGCGCATCAGCAGCGAGGGCTGGGGCCGGGCCTTTTTGGAAAAACAAAACCCCGACGGGCATTGGGGACAAAAGTATTATCAACCCAAATGGGTTTCGACGCACTACACCCTGCTCGATCTGAAAAACCTGCAAATTAAGCCCGATCTGCCCCAAATCCGCCAGATCATAGACCGCGTTTTGAAAACCGAAAAAGGCCCCGACGGCGGTGTGCTCCCCATCGGAACAAGCAAGAGAAGCGACGTGTGCGTCAACGGCATGTTGCTGAATGTAGCTGCCTATTTTCGGGCCGAGGAGGCTGATTTGCAATCTATTGTAGACTTTTTATTGTCGGAACGGGTGGCCGACGGAGGATTCAATTGCAGATCGAATGGACAAGGCTGCGTACACAGCTCGCTGCATTCGACCCTCTCGGTGGCGGAGGGCATTCTGGAATATCAGCAAAACGGATACGCTTACCGATTGCCGGAATTGTTGGCCGCTGCTGCCACCTCGCAAGAGTTCATGCTTATGCACCGCCTATTTAAATCAGACAAAACCGGCGCCGTCATAGATGTCAGAATGACCAAACTCCCATATCCGAGCCGTTGGAAATACGACATTTTGCGCGCGCTGGATTATTTCCAAAAGGCTGCCTTGCCCTACGACGCCCGCATGGAGGATGCCTTGCAATTGTTGCTCCAAAAACGCCTGCCCGAAGGCCGCTGGAAATTACAGTCGGGATACGCCGGGCAAGTGCATTTCAATATGGAAAAAGCCGGGCAGCCCAGTCGCTGGAATACCTTGCGGGCGCTGCGGGTATTGAGGAGGTACGGAGAAACGATGTTTTCCTAACTTCGCCGCTCATTTTTATCATTAATACAACACAAGCCATGAACGGCAGGCAATTAGTACAACAATACTACGACTACTTCAACCAGCAAAACTGGGGCGGTATGCTCAGTTTGCTCAGCGACGACGTGATACACGAAGTCAATCAGGGTGGAACGCGCACGGGCAAAGACCTGTACCGGGATTTTTTGGCTCACATGGATCATTGCTACGAGGAAACCCTCAGTGATATGGTGTTGATGTCGGATGAGAGCGGCCACCGCATCGCCTGCGAGTTTGTGGTGAACGGCATTTATAAAAATACCGACGGCAGCCTGCCACAGGCCACCGGCCAAACCTACCAACTGCCCGCCGGCGCTTTTCTGGAGGTATCCGACGGCAAAATTCAGCGGGTAACGACCTATTACAACCTGCCCTTGTGGCTCCGGCTGATCGGGGCGGGTGAGTGACCACAAGGGGGCAATCGTTCTAAGACTTTGCCCGCACCCGGTTGTTTTTGGGGTTGTGTTCTAATTCCACCAAGCCCAGTTCTTCCAGCAGCGGCGGCACATACATGCCGAAGCGGCCCCGGAAGCCTTTTTTGAGGCCGTACCAGCCGCCCAGCGGATTTTCAGGCGAGCGGCCCCAGGCCTCCACCGTGCCTGGTTTGGCTTCCTTTTGTTCGTCGGCAGCGCCCAATTCCATCCAATCGCCGTGCGCCTGCAGCATGGCCACGGTGTCTTCGATGCAGCGCTGGTCGTAGTGCAATATAGTGGAGCCTACTTTGCACACGATGATGCTTTTTTCATCGTCTCGCCACATCTGGTATTCGGCGGTACCGGGAGCGGTTTTGAGCTGCCAGGGATTTTCTTTGGTTCCTTTTTCCATGGTATAAATATTTGAGAGTGAGGTGAATGCCGGCAATGGTCATTAATGAGAGCAAGGTACGGTTTTTTTACGGCACAGGCAAATGATGGCCGCATGTGCAGCATTTTTAACAAAAAAGGCCAATTTTGCACCTTCAATATGCTCGTCATGGCTTCTCTTTCCGACCGCATCGGCCAATTTTTCAACCCATTCCAACCGGCTCCGGCGGCGCTGTGGGAGGGTTTTGCAGAGCGTATGCACTTCCGGCGATTTGAAAAAAATGAGATCGTAAAGGAGTCCGGCGACACAGAGCGCTACCTTTCTTTTGTTGTTGCCGGTGTGGGCGGCGTGTTTGCCTGGCGGGATGAACGGGAGGTTTGCCTCGATTTTTCTTTTGAAAATCAGTTCTTTGGCGATTATGCTTCGTTTCTGCGGCAAGGTCCAAGCCCTGTTTTTACCCAAGCCGTGGAGCCGCTCGAAATGTACAGCATCGCTCATCACGATTTGGAGCAGTTGTATGCGGCCTCGCCGGAGGGCATTCGTCTGGCGAGGGCTGCTGCCGAGTCGCTGTTCATCGAAAGCCAGCAACGACAACTTGACCTCCTTACGAAAACTGCCGAAGAGCGCTACCGGGAGCTTTTGGCGCACTACCCCGACGCCCTGCTCCGACTGCCCCAAAAACACATCGCTTCCTGGCTGGGCATTACCCCCGAAAGTCTGAGCCGCATTCGGAAGGCGGTGGCTTCTGTGTGAGTGTAAAATTTGGCTATTGAAGGAGTGACTGGCAGTCACTCCTTCAATAGGGACGACATTCCATTTTTCTTACCATACATCAATTTTTTATCGCTACCCACCCCGCCATCTTTGCAGGATCAAATGAACAATCATACTCCTGCCATGAAAAAAGCATATCTGATTATACCTGTCGTCGCATTGGCCACCCTGGCGCTGCTGCCGCTGAACCGCGTAGTAGCTCCGATGCTGCCGCTGTCTGTTTCCGAAAATCCTGCCGTCAACCGCATGACGGCAGCCCAACTGCTCACGTTGACGCTGACCGGCCTCGTATTGCTTTTCATTGGAGCTGTCAACCGGCAGGGGTTTCGCAAATATTGGCGGCTGGGCGATGTAGCAGCTCCGGCTGAAAAAGTGAGCTGGTTGGGCATCCGGTCGAGCGAATCCTGGCGCAAAGTGGGGACTTCGTTTGCCATCATTATTACATTGGCAACAGGCGCTTTCATGTATTTCGGGGTTTATCAAAATACGCCCATTCAATGGATGCCGGCGCTGCCCTGGGTGCTGCTGTTCAGTATAAGCAATTCATTTTCAGAAGAAATGCTCACCCGATTCAGTCTGGCGGCCGGTTTGGACGGCCTCCTGTCGGGGCGGACCATCAGCCTGTGGAGCGCCGCTATTTTCGGGGGCGTGCATTACTTCGGCACTCCGGGCGGCGTGCCGGGCGTGCTGATGGCGGGTTTTCTGGGTTGGCTGCTGGCCAAATCTGTGTTGGAAACCAAAGGATTCGGTTGGGCCTGGTTCATCCATTTTTTGCAGGATGTGGTAATCATTTTTGCGCTGGTGGGGAGGTAGGCTGCAAATCCAGTTCTCCTGTCCATCAAAGCGTCTGATTTTGTACAATCTGTTATCTCCACTCAGATATTTCATCTCCCCAAAATTCACTATCCTTGCATGCCTTTCACCTTAAAATAAAACGCAACGCCATGCAAGCTGCCCGTTTCCTCCTGCCTATCCTTTGCATTTTCGGCCTTTCGGCAACCCTGCCCGCGCCGGCCCAGGCGCAAGATAAAGCACTCATCGTCAATGGATTTGAACGAAAAATTTCCGGTGACGACTTCTGGTATCACTCCTCCATTCCTGTAGCCAAATCCAGCCTGCTCATCCGCGCCACCGACGGCCAATCCTCTATGGAATGGGCCACTGCGCCCGCCCTGATGCTCACCAAGGAAGAGCGCGTGAACTTTGTATGGCTGGCAGGCATCGGTTCTTCGCCGGGCAAAGCGAGTTTCGATCTGGCGGTCAACGGAGTACAACAATTTACCTTCTGGGCCGATGGCGCCGATGAATGGAAACTCGACGCGCCCGACGGCTCTACGCTCTCTTTTCGCAAAGACATGATTGACCAACACGGCGACCGCTTCGGTTTTATGACCCTCTCCGTGCCTGCCGCCTCCCTTCGCACCGGGCAGCCGCTGTCCATTCGCGTCATCGGCGGCCGTTTCAACAAGACCTCCTGGTACATGACTTTCCAGTTTCCCATTGAGAGCGGACTGAACATCTCGGCGCTGCCGGCGGTCTTTCAGCAGGCCGGCCAATCGCACCAACTCGGCGTGGCCGGCATCCTGCATTTCGGAGCGCCCACAACGGCCAAGGTCTGGCTCGACGGCCGACTCATAGAGCAAACGCCCCTGCAATTCGGCTATAATTTTGTAAAACTCCGCCTGCCGGTCGTACAAAATCCGACCACAGTTACCTATCGCCTCGATGTGGCCGGCCGTTCCTGGAAAGGCAAACTGGAACTTCGTCCGGTGCGGCACTGGCGCGTCAATTTTGTGCAACATTCCCACACCGACATCGGCTATACCCGCTCGCAAACGGAAATCTTAGCCGAACACCTCCGCTACATTGACTACGCCCTCGACTACTGCGACCTCACCGACAACTACCCCGATGCGGCCAAATTCAGGTGGACCTGCGAGGCGTCCTGGGCCGTGGACGAGTACCTCCGCAGCAGGCCCCGGCAACAAATCGAACGGCTGAAAAAGCGCGTGGCCGAAGGCCGCATCGAACTCACCGGCATGTATTTCAATTTCAACGAACTGCCCGACGAAGCCACCCTCGCGGCCTCACTCCAACCACTGCGCCGCATCCGGGAACAAGGCATGCCCCTGAAAACCGCCATGCAAAACGACGTCAACGGCATCGGCTGGAGCCTTTGCGATTATTTCAGCGATCTGGGCGTCCGGTACCTCAACATGGGCACCCACGGCCACCGCGCGCTCATCTGTTTCGACAAGCCTACGCTCTTTTGGTGGGAATCGCCTTCCGGCAAACGCATGCTGGCTTTCCGCGCCGAACACTACATGACCGGCAACACGGTTTTCAAAATTCACGCCGGCGATTTCAACGTCTTTGAGTCGGAACTGCTGGCCTACCTCGCCGCCTTAGAGGCCAAAGGCTACCAGTACGATCTCATTTCCATCCAACATTCGGGCTATCTGGTGGACAACGCGCCGCCCTCCACCATGGCCTCCGATATGATCCGCCAGTGGAACGAAAAATACACCTGGCCGAAACTGAAAACTGCCTCTGCTACCGAGTTTTTTGAAGAAATGGAACAAAAACACAGCGCTGATTTTCAGACCATTCGCGGCGCCTGGCCCGACTGGTGGACTGACGGATTCGGCGCTTCCGCCCGCGAAGTGGCCGCTACCCGCATGGCTCAAAGCGACCTCATAGCCAATACCGCCGCACTGACGATGGCCGCCCTCAACGGCGCCGAAATGCCCTCCAAAATTGCCGACCGCATCGGGGAAACCAACTCGGCCCTGTTGTTTTACACCGAACACACCGTGGGCTACCACGCCAGTGTGCGCGAGCCTTTTCACCGCTACACCATGGAGCAACGGGCCATCAAGGAGGCCTACGCCTGGGAAGCCGCCCGCCGTGCCAAAATGCTGGGCGCCGAAACGATGGGGCTGTTGCAAAGCTACGTCGCGCGAGAGCAGGAGCCGGCTTTGATCGTGTACAATACCCTCAACTGGGCGCGCAGTGGCTTGGTCAAAGTGTATATTGACCACCAGATTTTGCCGCGCTTCACGCCGTTCACCCTCACAGATCAAAGCGGAAAAACCATACAAGCACAGCCCGTAGAGCATCATTCCGACGGCACTTACTGGGCCGTCTGGGTGGATGATGTGCCCGCTTTCGGCTACAAAAAATGGGTGCTCCGGCTGCGCAAGAACGAAAAGACGCCGCCGCCCATCAGGTTGGCCCAATCGCCGCAAGTACTTGAAAACGAATGGTATAAAATTGAAATAGACACGGCCAAAGGCGCTGTTGCCGGCATTCTCGACAAGGAAACCGGCCTGCAACTCGTGGACAAAAAAGCGCCCTGGAAACTCGGCGAATTTATTTACGAACGCTTAGACAACCGCGCTCAGATGGAGGCTTTCAAACTCGATAATTTCACCCGCGAAGGCTTGGAAAAAGTCTGGTTCGATGCCTCTGAACCCGGCGATGTGTGGGATGCCCTGCGCTTCCGGGGCGACACCCGCGCTGCGCACAGTCAGGGCGGTTTTGAACTGGAAATCAGGCTGTTCCACACGGCCAAGCGCATTGACCTCGCCTTCTCCATCGAGAAAAAATTAGTCACCGATCCGGAGGGCATTTACATCGCCTTTCCGCTGGCCCTCGACGACGGCCAATTGGCTTTTGATGTGCAGGGCGGCGAAGTACGCGCCGGCATAGACCAGATTCCCGGCTCAGCCAACGACTGGAACACCGTGCAAAACTACGCCCGCCTCTGGAACGACGCGGCGCAGATTGTGCTCAGTTCCGCCGAGATTCCGCTCATGCAGTTCGGCGGCATCAACACGGGGCGCTACCAGGCCGGCGCCAAGCCTGCAGGCACTCACCTCTTCGGCTGGCCGATGAACAACTACTGGACCACCAATTTCAATGCCGACCAGCACGGCGGGCATACCTGGCTCTACTCGCTGACAAGCGCTGCCGGCCATGCCTTGCAAGACGCGGCGCGCTTTGGTTGGGGACACCGCACGCCGTTTTTGGGGCGGATGATGCCCGGCGGCGGTCGCGGCGATGCGCAGTGGCAGGGTTCCTACCTCCGCGGGTGGCCGGACAACCTGCTCTTAGTGAGTGCAATACCTTCCGAAGATGGTCGCTCGGCTATTTTTCAAGTGCGGGAAATAGGTGGAAAAACGGCTGTGCTGACCTTGCAAAACCATCTCAGCGGTGCTCCCTTAGATGTGCAGAGGGTGGATGCCACCGGTTGGCCGGTACCGAAGGGCGGCGCGCAGTTGGAGGCCTGGGAGAGTGGTTTTTTCAGGGTGCGGTGGTAAGGGGCTGCCCGAAAAAGCATCCGCTTGGATATTTGTCCATCAAGTCAAAAACCCGAAAATCTACCTCAATTCCCCACAACGTCAACAGCGGGCGGCAAAGATGACCGAGTACCCCGCAAATGGCATTTGTAGCGGAATCCCGCTACTCCTGCATTCCCTTCCCTGCAAAGATTTTCGGCAGGCATTTTTCGATGCGCGTTGTGCGGGTGGCCGACTGCTTGGGTTGTGAAAAGTGCAACAAATAGCCTCGCTGCCGCCCCGGCGTGAGCGCCTCGAAGGCCTCCCGAAATGCGGGCATCTCTCCGAACTTGCGCAACAGTTCTTTCGGTAGTTCCGGCGCAGTGCTTTTTTGCACTTTCAGTCCCGCCTTTTCCACTTCAACGGCCTCAAAAATGTATGTTTTCAGGAGTTCTTCCACCTTCAAAATTTCCTCTGCGCGGGTGAAGCGGGCTATTTTGGCCACCTGCGAGTTTTCGCCGGCGAAACTCAGCAATCCCGGCTCATCTTGCAACAGAGAGCCTTTGAAAAAACTGATGATGGCGCCATCTTTGAGCGCGGAAACCATGATGATGTTTTTGCCCTGAAACGTGTAGCAGGGCACGCCCCACTTACATTCCTCGTCGAGGCCGCACTCCAGAACGATTCTCCGCAATTCCGTCAGTTCCTGCTGCCAGGTATGCACTTTACATTCGGGCGTGCCGCCGAGCGAGCAGCGCCCGCAGCCTTCAGAGAGGTAGGTTGCTACGTCGGTGGTCATTTTTTTTCATTTTAATGATTGAACGATCTCTTGCAAACGGTTGTGCGCCATGTTGATGCCTTGCGCAAAGGGCAATTGCAGCATCTGGTTTTTGTGTTCCAGCGACTTGTACACAATTTGCATACTGAGCCGGCTGCTGTTGTCGCTTAGCTTTTCAAACTCCAGAAATTCCAATTGTACAGGAAACGGAGTGTTTTCCATTTCAAAAGTGCGCGTGATTTTCACTTCGGGTACAAACTCGTGTATCACCCCGCTGAACCGATGCTTATGGCCCTTCGGATCGGTGGTTTCAAATTGGTAGGCCCCAAATTTTCGGGCTTCCAAACGCAAAACACTGGTACCCATCCATTGCGCTACAATATCCGGCTCGACAAAAGCCCTGAAAAGCAATGCCGGCGGCAAGTCGAAATGGCGCGTAATGAGCAAGTCTTGTTTTCCTTCCTCTGTGTGTATTTTCGTTTTCAGTTCCATTGTCAGATTTGTTTTTTCATGATGTCTTCCAACTTATCAAACCGTTCTTCCCACATCTGGCGGAAAGGCTCGATGAAATCTACTACTTCTTTCATTTTCAAAGGATTCAGATGATAATAAATCTCCCTTCCCTGCTGGTCTTGCTGCACAAGCTCACATTCGGTAAGGATATGAATGTGCCTGGAAACAGTGGATCGGGCCGAGTCGAAGGAGGCCGCAATAGCTCCTGCCGACATGGATTGTGCCGCCAGCATGAGCAATATGGCCCGGCGGGTAGGATCGGCGATGGCCTGAAAAACGTCTCTTCTCAAATTCATTATGTCGCTATTTGACGACAAATATACGCGTCGTTATTTAACGACATATCTTTTTTGAATTTTTTTTGAAAAAAATTCAACGGGAGTGTTCCTCGAATGCGTAAGGCTTCGATACATATATCACAAAATGCACAAAGCCAAGCGCATATCAAGCTGAGGCTAAGAAGACAATCAGGATTTTCATCCCGAATTTAATTTGTCGTATCTTGCATCGCCATTCTCACTACCAATTTTATCCAACCATGAGCCGCGCCTTATCCATCCAAATCCTTCTGGTCATCTCCGTACTCGTCATTGCCCTGCACCTCTGCATTCTGGCAGGTTGGATTCCTTATGAATATGCCTGGGGCGGCCGACTGAAAACAGCGCAGGAGATGTATGTCTTTGAATTTGTGTCCATTGCTGTCAATTTGTTGCTCATTTTCACTTTGTTGGCCAAAGGCCCCTATCCTCCATTCAAGCGCACGCAACGCTGGGTCAACATTGTATTGTGGGTGTTTTTTATCCTCTTTTTACTCAACACAGTGGGCAACCTACTGGCCAAAACCAACTTTGAAAAATGGTTTGCGCTCGTCACTTTGTTGCTGGCCGGACTGATCGGCAATCTGCTTTTCCGGCGAACAAAGAAATGAATTTTCGTTTTGTAAAACCCGTATCTTTGCAGTAAAACGCATACATCATGCCCAAACGCTCGCCACTCGGTTCGTCAGACTTCAAAGAAATCATTGAAGACAACATGTACTATGTGGACAAGACTGCAATGGTGCGGTCCGTTTTGGAAGGCGCTAAAGTGCAACTCCACTGCCGCCCGCGTCGTTTCGGCAAAACGCTGAACCTCTCCACGCTGCGCTATTTCTTTGACTGTCAGGGCGAATACCGGCATCTTTTTGAGGGTTTGACCATAGCCGATGATGAGGAGATGACGACCCGGTATCAGGGCAAGTACCCGGTCATTACGCTGTCGTTCAAAGACGTGAAGATGGGGAGCTACACCTCCACGATACTGGGAATGGGCAGGCTTCTGTACTGGGAGTGGCGCCGGCACCAGCATCTGGAGGGTAGGCCCGACTACGACCGTAAGATAATTCTGATGCGGGAGGCCGCGGAGGCGGGCGAGCCTCGTGAACACCTCTTTGTGGAAAGCATCAAAGAATTGGCCAAGCTGCTGTACGAGCATCACAAGGCCCCTGTGCTGCTGCTGATAGACGAGTACGATACACCATTGGTGGACGCGTGGCTGAAAGGGTACTACAACGAAACAATTGAATTCATACGCCCACTATTAGCCAGTGTGTTCAAAGACAATGACGACATACTTTTCAAAGGCGTACTCACCGGCATCCTGCGGGTAGCCAAAGAGAGCCTATTCAGCGGACTGAACAATTTTGTCGCCGAGGCGGGTTTAGAAGGGGATGACTTCCGTGACAAGTTTGGCTTCACCGAGCCGGAGGTCAAGGCCCTACTGGTTCATCGGGGCCTCAATGGCCGCGAGATGGACGATGTGCGCACCTGGTACGACGGCTACCGATACGGCAGCACCCCGATTTATAACCCCTGGTCCATACTCAACTATGCCTTCGCTATGGAACCCAGCCTAAGGCCACACTGGGTAAACACCGGCGGCCACGACCTGCTCAAACGGCTCTTTTTCAATGAACAGTCTGGCATAAAAGACAAATTGGAAGAGCTGTTGCGCGGTGGCGCCATTGAGTTGTATGTGGATGAGTTTCTCACTTTTCGCGGCTTAGAGACCAACCCCGATGCTGTCGTCAGCTTGATGTACTTTGCCGGATATCTGCGGGTGGTGGGCGAGTTCAGGCGAGGAGACAGGATCATACGACAACTATCCATCCCCAACAGAGAGGTGAGGTTGGCTTACGAAGACACCCTCATGGCTTGGTTCAACGAGGATTTGGGGCGCTCTTTCAATGATACGCTCTTGGAGGCGCTGCTCGCGGGGCAGGTGCAGGCTTTTGGCGCATACCTCGCGGATTTTGTAGTCAAGGTGGTCAGTTTTTACGATACTGCCAAGGGCCGCGCCGAGCATTTCTACCACGCCTTCCTGCTGGGGCTGCTGGCCCGTTTGGACGCGAAGTACCGCATCCGCTCCAATCGGGAAAGCGGCTACGGGCGTTACGACATTTGTCTGATTCCCAAAAATGCTTCCCAAAGAGGCATTGTCATGGAAATAAAATCGCCGGCCATAGGCAGCAAAGAAACCTTAGAAGACTGCATTGTCGCCGCCCGCACTCAGGTATTAGATAAAAAATACGACGCGGAACTCACGGCTCACGGCGTGACGGACATCCTGCGATTGGCCATTGCGGTGGAGGGGAAGGAGCTGATCGTAGAGCAAGTTTAGCGGTCATCGGCTTCGCCAGTTCATCTGCACTTCGCGCGGAATCGGCTGCGTTGGTTTATCGCAGTTTTACTACCTTTACATTCCCTAACGCACGCCTTTCATGTCAAGCAGCAGCAAAATATACCAGCACGTCATACCCGACATTGAAAACTGGCCCATCTTCCGGCTCAGTGAAGACCGCCGAAGTTTTGTAGCCGAGGTGCAGGAATTTACTGTGCAACGCCTGCTGGAACACGGCACGCCGGAAGTAACCGATATGCTCTCGAAAACCGTGTTTCAGGAGCGGGTGCGCATCAAAGAAGAACCCTGGAAAGTGGACCCGCCCAATGAGCGGCAATTTTGGCGACGCATTCGCAAACGCCTGATTCAACACTCATTAGATGCCCCCAATGAGGAAGCTACCCAAAACAACGAGGAGATTTTGCAACTCATCGTCAATCGCTACGCAGAGGAGATTGTGGGTACATTTCGCATCGGCACGTTTTTGTTTGCCCGGCGTTTTCTCACGCTTTTTTTCACCCGCCTGCTCAATACGGCAGCCGGCGGCAGTCTCTTCGGCAGTAAATACCGGCTACAGGATCGCCTCTTGGTAACGGGGCGCACCGAGGCTGTGCGGGGCTTGTTTGCCAAAGGAACGGTGGTGGTGGTGCCCACGCATTTCAGCAATTTGGACTCCATCCTCATCGGTTTTGCGATGGACTCCTTTGCCGGATTGCCTTCGTTCTCCTACGGCGCGGGGCTGAATCTTTACAATACAGGCTACACGGCCTACTTTATGAACCGTCTGGGCGCTTATCGGGTGGACCGGCGCAAGAAAAACCCCATCTACCTGGAGACGCTCAAGAGCATGTCGAACCTGAGCATACAGCGCGGCACCAACAGCCTGTTCTTTCCCGGCGGCACCCGCTCGCGTTCGGGCGCGTTGGAAACCAAGCTCAAAATGGGCTTGCTCGGCACCGTCGTAGAGGCGCAGCGGGCTTTGTACGAAAAAGGCGAAAACACGAAAATCTTTGTGGTGCCGGCCATTCTGGGATACCATTTTGTACTGGAAGCGCCTTACCTCGTCGAGCAGTACCTGCGGCAAGTGGGCAAGGAGCGTTACATCAAATCGCAGGACGCATTTTACAGCGTCACCCAGTTGCTCAAATTCACCTGGCAGTTTTTTTCGCAATCCAGCGACATCAACGTGTCGTTCGGGCAGCCGATGGACGTGCTGGGCAATCCCGTGGATGCAGAGGGCATGAGCTACGATCAGCACGGCAATCCCATTGATGTGCGCGAGTATTTTCTTGGCGGCGAGAGCGTAAACGAAGACCTCCAACGCGAAACGGAATACACCAAAATTCTGGCCGACCGCATCGTAGAGCGCTATCACAAAGACAACCTCGTGCTGAGCAGTCATTTGGTGGCTTTTGCGGCTTTCCAACTGCTGAAACGCCAAAACCCGCGCCTCGATCTCTACGGCATCCTCCGACTGCCCGTGGACGAGTACATCTTTTCCACCGAAGCCCTCACCGATGTGGTGGGCCAATTGCAACAACTTCTCATCGAGTTGCACACCGACGGCCATATTCAACTCTCCGACATCCTCTACGCCACGCCGGAGGAAATCATTCAGCACGGCATCAGGCACCTCGGCGCTTACCATGTGGACAAGCCGCTGCGGTACAACAAAGCCGGCGAAATCGTCAGCGATAGTTTCAATCTCTTGTTTTTTTATCACAACCGCCTCTCCACCTACGGGTGGGAAAACCATATTCAATGGCGCAAACGCGCTATGGAAGAAGTGGCGCCCGGCGACGACTGAACCGGCGCAAAACCAGAGGCCAAGCACAGCATCCCATGACCTTTATCATTTACGATCTGGAGGCAACCTGCTGGGAAGGGCGACCGCCCACCGTAGTGCAGGAAATTATAGAAATCGGCGCCCTGAAATTGGACGACTACGGCGATGTGGAAGATTCCTTCAACGCTTTCATCAAGCCGGTCATTCACCCGCAGTTGTCGCATTTCTGCCAAAAACTGACCTCTATCACTCAGGTGGATGTGAACCGGGCTTCTACTTTTCCAAAAGTCATTGAGCGCTTCACCGAATGGATTGGCGTGGATGAGGGCGAAGATTACCTGCTTTGTTCCTGGGGCGGCTTCGATAAGCGCATGTTCATTCAGGACTGCCAATTGCACCGCTTGGAGCACGACTGGGTACAGGCGCATATCAATCTCAAGGATCAATACCACCAGTTCAAACGCCTCAACAAAGCGCGCAGCCTTCGCCATGTGGTGGAGTTGGAGGGCTTCGAGTTCACGGGCACTTACCACCGGGGCATTTCCGACGCGGAGAATCTGGCCAAGGTTTTTGTGAAGTATTTGGATGTGTGGCAGTATTAGCAGGGGTAAGTGGTGAGTGGTGAGGGGTGCAGCAGGGGTGAGTGAGTGAGAGGTGAGGGGTGCGGCTCTCGGCTGCTCATTGCGCCAAAGCGGGTGGATGGATGTAGTTTTTGATCAAACCTGCTGGCGCAAGATTCCATCTTGTGCCGCTATTCGGCGGGTTCTACCCGCTGCCGTTCATTTTTATATAAGCCTGAACTTCCAAAAAAAAGAGCGAAGACAATAAAAATTGCTTCGCTCTTATAAGAAATCACCCGACTGTTATTATGAAGATAATAATAGTGCCGTTTTTGATGGTTGCTGCCCGTCTTTTTGAATGAAATGGAGGCCAGAAACCTGCTGTTTTTGTAACGGGAGGCAATATAGGAGTATTTTTATTTCTCATGCAATTGTTCTGCAAAAAAAATCTTTTTCGCCATAATCGGCCAGCGGCGGCGACAGGCCCCTTATTTTATGCGCAACACAGCCGACAGGAAGCTACGCCGTATCGGGCAAGTGCCGAAAAAAGGGCATCTTTGCGCAAAATACAGCATTCATGAACAGAATTATCATGGCGGCCCTCTTATCGTTCGGGGCTTATCTCACCACCGCGCAAACATTGGTTATCAATGAATTGGACTGCGACACGCCCGGCATTGACGATAAAGAGTTTGTAGAACTCCGCTCAGAAACGCCTCACTTTCCGCTTGACGGATATGTGCTGGCATTCTTCAACGGTTCGGCGGCGGGCGCCAATTCCAGCTACATGGTTTTCGATCTGGCTGGTTATACCACCGACATCAACGGCCTGCTGCTCATCGGCAGCGCCACGGTAGTGCCTTCACCGCAATATCTTATTGCCCCCAACCTCATCCAAAACGGCGCCGATGCTCTGGCCATTTATCAGCGCAGTGTGGAGGATTTTCCCGAAGGAACGCTCGCTTTTGTTGACCAAACATTGATAGACGTACTCATTTACGGCACCAACGACGCCGACGCCACCGGGCTGATTTCCATTTTTCAGGCATTCCGCCCCGGCATTCAACAAGCCAACGAAGGGCCGGGCAACAATACCGCCTCCATTCAGCGCAACAACAACGGCACTTACTTTTCCGGCCCGCCCACGCCCCGCCGCCTCAACGACGGCAGCGGCATTGTCCTCAACGGCGTCCTCACTTCGCTGCCGCAAACCCAGTACGATGAAGGCGCGGAAATTCCATTCACTTTTTCACTGGAACAGGCTGTTGCTCAAGACATAACGATTCTTTTTTCGCTCAGCAACGGCACATTCGGCCCTGCCGATTTCAGCGGCGATACCAGCGTAGTGATTCCTGCCGGCCAGCTTTCCGCAACGACCACCATTACCATTCTGGACGACGACGACGATGAAGGCGACGAAGTGGCCGTGTTTCGACTGGCGCCCCTGCCCGCCGAGTTTCTGATTCTGAACAACAACCGCCCCGTCCGAATCGTGGACAATGACTTCCGGGTAGCGCCTTTCGGTACGCCGCTCCAGCCCAGCTTCGGCATCGTAACAGGCACGCAACCAGATAATTATTATGAAACCCTGAACGGACTCAGCGGCCCGGAACTCCGGCAGGCGCTCCAAAACATCATTGCCAACCCATCGGTGGTACGCGCTCAAACCTACGCCGACCTCGTGGACATGCTGAAAGAGGCCGACCAAAACCCGCTGAACAGCAATCAGGTATGGCTCGTCTATACCGAACGGGGACGTGCCAAAATAGACTTCCAAACCACCTCGGCCAATACCGGCGTATGGAACCGGGAGCACGCCTTCCCACGCTCGCGCGGCGGCTTCGGCAGCATTGACCTCGACTCGCTGGCCGACGGCAGAGACATTTTCTGGCCCACCAATGCCGACTCCCTCCGCCATGCCAATTCCGATGCCCACGCCATCCGCGCTGAAGACGCCGCTGAAAACAGCAATCGCGGCAACCGTTTCTACGGCCAATACAGCGGTCCCGCCGGCAACATGGGCAGTTTCAAGGGCGATATGGCCCGCAGTGTTTTATACATCGCGGTGCGCTACAACGGCTTGGACGTAGTGCCCGGCTACCCCGAAGGCATGGTGGGGCTGTTTGGGCATTTGGACACCCTCCTGCAATGGCATCGCAACGACCCGCCCGACGACTACGAAATGAACCGCAACAACGTGGTGTATTCCTGGCAGTTCAACCGGAATCCGTTCATAGATCAGCCGGAATTGGTGGAATACCTGTGGGGCAACAACCTTGGGCAGGCTTGGCAAAACCAGTTGACGACCAATGTTTTAAACGATCCCCGCCTCTCTGTTTTCCCCAATCCGACAAAGGGCGCCATACACATTCGCGGCATCAGCGAACCGGCTCAGGTGGAGGTTTTCAACGCGCAAGGACGACGGGTGGCCATGCGCCGCATCAGCAGCGACGATGCGCTGACCTTAGACACAGGCCCCGGCTGGTATGTGGTAAAAGTGTATATGGCGGGCAGAAATTCTGTGTATAAGGTGTTGGCGCATTGAAGCAAAGGCGCCTCTAATCTTTAGTAATGTCATTAAAAACCAGTACATTATGAAAGCGATTCTTTACTCCGTTTGTATGACTGTTGTTTTTATTTCATCCTGCAACCTGTTCGGAGACGACAATTCCTGTGTGCCGCCGGACGAAGACCACGACACAACGGTAATTGTGGAAGTGCCGGGAGCAGGCAATGGTTGCACGGAAGTGAGCGAGGGGTATGAGATTTCCCTCCGTTGGCCCTCCGCTGCCGGAAATAAAGGAACCGGGCGCAAGTTTCAGTTTACCAACACCGATGGTTTTATCATCAAAGAGGGCGAGTCGGGCAATCGGGACACCCCTGATATTACGCTCATTGCCACAGCCCGTTCGCCGGCCGCTGCGCTCATCAGCGTATTTGCCTACAATGACTGCGGGCAGAGCAATGTCGGGCAAGCCTCGGTCAAAGTGCGCAGAACGCCGCCGTTTAAAGTCAATTCCAACATTCAACTGCCTCAAGCTCTGGCCCATGCTGCCACATTTACCCACAACGGTAAAGGATATATCATAGGCGGAGCGGCGGAAGGCACGACGGGCCTGGCTCCCGCTTGGGTTTATACTCCTGCTGTCAATCGCTTGGAACAATTGCCCGCTGTATTTTCAGGCAGTGTGGAATCTGCTGCCGTAGTAGGAGACACCGTTTACGTTGTCGGCAATGGAGGCCGCGAAATTCAGGTGGGCCATATACCGAGCAATACCAAAGTGAGAACCATCAACCATGCCATTCCCCATCAGGATGTATTACACAACACTGTCTGGGCGTTCTCGCATGGCAGCAAGGTCTATTTCGGGCCGGTGGCGCCCGGTGCTCATATCATGTCTTATGATGTTGCTACCGGAGATATTGCAACTGCGCGATCTTTAACTATCGCGGCCACACAAGCCTGCCGCGCCGCTGTTTTTCACAACAACAGCATACACTACTTTTTCGCCGGAGGTATGGCCTACACATACAATTTGGAAATGAGCCAGCCTTTTTCGTATTTTTCAGCCCCGGCAGCAGGTTCAACCAATGCTGTCACTGCTTTTTCTGTAAACAACCAGGCGTATCTGGTCACTTCCGACATGTACTACGCCTTTAATCCTTCCAATCGTTCGTTCATGCGCGCCGAGGTATTCAACGGCAGCGATTGTTTCCCCACAGGCTGGATCGGGCCTACATATTCAATCACCAACTTCGTACTCAACAACAGGGTTTACTTTTTTGGGGGCAGGAGCAACCCGACAGGAGCAGGGAGCACGGATTTCTTCGGAATACAATTTTGAGGGGTGAGTAACAGGCTTCAAAACGCACGATACTTTTCTAAAAAGCTCAAACAGTCATCAATACTTTTATAATTATGTCTCCTTCAAATCAACTTCGCATTTATCTCATTGCCGCCGTGCTTTACCTGGCTGGTATTTACTTCTTGCCGGACTCTGCCCGCATAATTTTCAAGGCGCTGCTGGTACCCATGTTACTCAATGCAGTATGGAATACCCGTGCCTTTTCAGGCAAAAACCTGCTGATGGCGGCGCTGTTTTTTTCCTTTGCAGGAGACGTGAGCATTGAGTTCAACTTCATAGCGGGCTTGGTGTCGTTTCTCACGGCGCACCTGTTTTACATCGCCTTGTTTTACAAGCTCATATCGGGCAGCCCAAGAAGCAGGCCGCTGATGTATGCCGGCTGGGCGCTGCTGGCGGCGTATCTGGGCTGGTTTTTGTATCAATTATTGCCGGTGGCCGGAGCTTTGCAGATTCCGGTAGCCGTTTACGGTCTCGTCATCGGCAGCATGTTGGCGCTGGCCATGGCGGGTTATTCTTATTGGTCGAAAAGAGCGGCGCTGTGGATCATAGGCGGCGCGGTGCTGTTTGTGGCCTCCGACAGTTTGCTGGCCTGGGATAAGTTTTATGCAGAACTGCCCTTTGCGCGGCTGTTGGTGATGAGCACTTACCTGTCGGCGCAATATGCCATTACCGTAGGGGTGTTGAAGCAAACGGGCGTAAAAAACGAAGGGTAGCGTGATGCTACCCCTCGCATAATTGGTATATGTAGAAAGCCTCTGCGTATGATGGAGCCGCCGAAAAAACGAGCGGCTGCAATGGCTGATAAAATACTTATTTAGAAACGGCCTCTGCTTTGCGGTGATCGGCCAGAAACTGCTCCAATCCGATGTCGGTGAGCGGGTGCTTGAGCAAACCCAGAATCGAAGACAAAGGACAGGTCACTACATCTGCGCCGGCCAGAGCAGCGTCCACAATATGCTTTCCATTGCGGATGGAGGCGGCCAGAATGCGCGTTTCGAAGCCCTGAATACCATAGATTTCCGCAATTTGGCGAATCAACTCCATGCCGTCCCAAGAAACATCATCTATGCGACCGATGAAGGGAGAGACATAAGTAGCGCCCGCCTTGGCTGCCAGAATGGCCTGTCCGGCAGAAAACACCAACGTACAATTGGTGCGGATGCCGTTGTCGCGGAAATAACTCATGGCTTTGACGCCCTCCTTAATCATAGGCACTTTTACCACGATATTGGGAGCGATGAGCGAGAGCCTTTTGCCCTCGGCCGTGATGCCGTCGAAATCGGTGGAGATGACCTCCGCACTGACGTCGCCGTCCACCAATTTACAAATTTTTTCGTAGTGTTTCAGAATATTGGCCTCACCAGTGATGCCTTCTTTGGCCATGAGGGAGGGGTTGGTAGTCACGCCGTCAAGGATGCCCAAATCGCGTGCTTCTTTGATTTGATCCAAGCTGGCTGTATCTATAAAAAACTGCATGGCGACGAATTGTGTCGCAAAGATAAAACAAACTTTGAAAGAAAGAACGGAATGGGGTAAAAAAAGGTGTGAGCGAACACATCGCACCGCTCAACCTGCCTACCCTTGCTGCGTTTCCGCCCTGGGGGGATTCGGAGGGAGCTGGTCGTGTGCCGCTCACGGGCGCAAAGGTGAATCATTTTTTTGGGATGCGCAAGAAAAAATGAAAAATGATTCCCTCAGGCTTTTTTCATTTCTACCTTGTTTAATTCAAGGATTTTTATGAATGTTTGTCTGTAAAATCCTTGAGCCATGTTTCAACATACCATAGAACCATTTGGCGTTTTCCAAAAACACGTCATCAGCAGCCCCGACGGCGCGCACCGCTTGGCTTTTGTACCCGGACACGGCGCCTGCCTGCTCGAACTGCAACTGCACGGCGTACCGGTATTGGACGGCTACGACACGCCGGAAGCCATGATAGAAAACAAATACGGCAAAAACATCGTGCTGTATCCGTTTCCCAACCGCCTGAAAAACGGCCTCTATCACTGGCAAGGCAAAACCTACCAATTCGCCATCAACAATGCCGCTACCGGCAACGCCATACACGGCTTCGGCAGAGACCGGCCCATGCAGATAGCCCGCACCGACATCACCGCGGAGGGCGCTTCCATAACTTGTGTGCGCCACGAACCCGGCGATGAGGCCGCCTACCCTTTCATTTTTTCATTTTTTATTACTTTCAGTCTGCACACCGACGGCAGCTTCGAGATGGACATGAAAATACGCAACCACAGCGACACACCCATTCCGGCGGGCATCGGCTGGCATCCGTATTTCACATTGGCCGACAGCGTGGACGAAATGAGCCTGCAATTGCCGCCCTGCCGGAAGGTGGAAATTGACGAGACGATGATTCCCACCGGGCAACTGCTGCCGGAAGCGCGCTTTGAGCAACTTCAAACCATAGGCGAGCAGGTGATAGACAATTGCTTTGCACTATCGGGTGAGGAATCTGTGGCGGAGGTGCTGCTTTCGGGGCCGAGAGGTCGGCTTCGCTACCTGCAGGAAGCCGGGCCGGTCAAGTTCCGGTTTGTGCAGGTGTTCACGCCGCCGCACCGCCGCTCTATCTCCGTCGAACCGATGAGTTGCAATATAGATGCCTTCAACAACGGCATGGGCTTGTGGAACCTGGAGCAAGGCGAGGAGGCCGGCGCTGCGGTGCGTTTACGTTGGGAGTCAGCATGAATAACCGCGCCCACCGTGCGGGTACGTTCTCATTCTATTTATGATAGACGTCATCATTAAGCTGAATATATGCAGCATAAAAGGAAGCGAAGGTGGGTGGGGATGTTGTTTCTGGCAGCTATTTTGTCGGGAAGCTCCCCTCAATGGCTTCATGTCAACAAGAGCGAGAGCATAGCGAGTGGCAGCCCCGCCAATGGCCATCTGGAAAAAGGTTGGTTGACGCCATATCGCGGGAAAAATTTTAGGTACTTCAGTCCAATCAGTTATTGGCTGATGGGCAGCGGATATACCCACTCTAAAGTACACCGTACATTGAAGGAATCTTATGCTGTGTGTGAGCGCACCTGCCCGGGCGCAGTGTTCAGACTGATGGAGTGTTCGCGAAAAAAAGGGGGAAAGATGCTAATTCACTACACGCACCGCAATGGGTTGAGCGTGGATTTCATGGTTCCGAAAACGCGCAAAGGGCGACAAACGAGGCGCTACGACCATATCGGCGTGTGGCATTACCTATTGGAGTTTGATCCGGAGGGCAGACTCAGTTTTGACGCGGCTACGTCCATTGATTTTGAAAGTATGGCCCGGCACTTGCTGGCTTTGGACGATGCGGCCCGTGCGAACGGGTTGCGGATTCGCAAGGTCATTTTCAAACTCAACCTCAAAGACGATTTGTTCAAAACGCCTTCGGGGCGGCAACTTCAGCGAAGAAACATTTACTTTGCAAGACAATTGCCGAAAAGAGTGGACGACGTGCATGACGACCACTATCATGTTGATTTTGAAATCCGATAAAACCATCCAACACATCATGAAAAGCAATCAATGGTACGCATTAGCTTTTGCAGGTATGTGCGTGCTGTATCTCGCCATTCCGGTGCTGATGATCCGGCAGCAAGAGGGCATTTTGAAAGAGGGCACTGTGTTTCGCTTCGCGCTGCAGCCCATAGACCCGCCGGATGCGTTCAGAGGCCGCTATCTGGAACTCAATTTCAATATGCCGGCCTTCCCGCCGCCGGGGAAGTTGGTGGAGTACAACCAAAAGGTATTCCTCACCGTGACGAAAGACTCCGCAGGCATGGGGCAATTTGAAGCCTTGCATGCCGACCCGCCCCACGATACGCCCGATTATGTGGCGGCCCGCGTAGCCGGCACGAGCAGCCATGAGATACACTGTTTTGTACCTGACGAGATGCGCCGTTTCTACCTGAACGAAGACCTGGCCCCCTTGGCCGACAAGTGGTACGCGGAACTGCTGAATCGGGACGACCGCCGGCAAGTGCCCGTCACAGTGGATTTGCGCGTGCTGAAAGGCAAGGCGCTCATCGAGCAGTTGTATTTTGAGGGGGTGCCGGTGGCGGAGTATATACGGGGGAAGGAGCGGGAGGAGTAGGCGGTTTTCAGGGGTGAGTGTGTGAGGGGTGAGTGTGTGAGGGGTGAGTGCCCTGCTTAGTGAAGGGGTGACTAACGGAGCTGAAACTTGCCGAGTCACCCCTTCACTACCCCCGAAACCTTGAACCCGTAACCAGCATTTTTAAAAATCTGCACATTACATACATGTTCTTCATCCTCTCCAAAGTTCTCGCCTTCACCATCAAGCCCGTCGTGTGGCTGTTGGCGCTGTTGGCTTATGCCTTGTTGACCAAGCACCCGCGCCGCAGTCGCCGGGCCATCATAGTGGCATTGTTGCTGTTGCTGCTCATGTCCAATCGCTGGATCAGCAATCAGGTCTTCCGGGTCTGGGAACCCGAAACCATCACCGCCGACCAGATCACCGAACCTTACGACATCGGTATTGTACTGGGCGGCTACTCCAATTTTTACATCGAACCCGGCCACGACCGCCACAATCTCAGCGAGCGCGGCAACCGCCTGACCAACGCGCTCGAACTCTATTTTTCGGGCAAAATCAAAAAAATCCTCCTCAGCGGCGGTTCGGGCAGGCTCTTGCAAGACGGTCCCAGCGAGGCGGAAATGGTCTTCGCCCTGCTCGAACGTTGGGGCGTACCCGAATCAGACATCATCCTCGAACCCGACTCGAAAAACACCTGGGAAAACGCTGAATTTACCAACAACATCATCCAAACCCGCCACCCCGGCGCCTCCTGCCTGCTCATCACCTCTGCCTGGCACCTGCCCCGCGCACAAGCCTGCTTCCAAAAGGCAGGTCTGAACGCCACGCCCTTCGCAGTGGACTACATCTCGGAGGCCAATCGCTGGGATTTCGACCTGCTCCTCATGCCCGACAAACTCGGACTGTACAAGTGGGAACTGCTCATCAAAGAATGGATCGGTCTGTTGGCGTACCAAATGCAGGGGTATAATTGAGAAGCATTCATCCCCTCCGGCTCAACTGGTTGATTTTCCTGTCTTTACTTCGAAACGGTATGAAACCATTAAATAACTCCAGAGCGCCGGCTTGCTCACATCTCTTACTTTGGGGAGCAGGCCTGCCCGCTTCGGAGGAATCAGATAAGAAAAACCGTAGTTTATTTCCAGATTTTTAGAGGGTTTGTACTTGGCGGACAGGTCGTTCTCAAATCCCAGATAATTGTCGGAGCTTTGGCTCAAACGAGGATATTGGGTGAAGAATAAATGGATATCAGACCTTACAGAAAGCCGGGGATTAAAATTGTGTATAGCAAAGAGGTAAGGGTTGATTAATCCTTTTCCGCTTACATCTTCGGGAAAGCGGGTGAATAAATTCATATTCCCCATAAACTTCCATGCAACACCATAGAGTACGTCAAAGCTTCCTGTCAAGCGATTGTTTATTTGCGGATGATCGCCGCTCAGGATTTCCGCGCCCAGACGCAATACGGACTTGCCGGCAGTGATTCTGCATTCCGGTTGCAAATAGAAGGCATGAATTTGTTTCAATTGAGCATTTTTTCCAAACTGGTAGTACCCATTCAAGGTGCCGTAGAAATCTCCTTTTTCCAACTCTATTCTGCCGCCGGTGGTGAATCGTGCATACCTTTCACTGAGCGAGGAATTTTTAAAAAAATCTACTGAATTCAATCCGGTAATGGTCATTAAAGCGTTGGGCCGATACTTGAAATGATGAATCAGCAAAGCCTCGTATTGATGCGAAGATACCGGAGAATACCGGGGATCGAAATGCCGGGAATAATCGCGGGCTGCCAGAGCAAAAAGATCACTCGAGAAGCCTTTGTTTTTGTACATCATTCGCAAGCCCTCGTGCGATCTGCCCTGTTGTGCCCAGGGCGCATCTGAAAAAATACGGCCGTTGTCTAAAGACACGCCCTGACGCCCGATTCTGAACGACAGGTTATCATTCAACCGAGATTCAACGTACAACTCATACGCTCCAATATTTGCAACAGAAGAAGGTGTTCCTGATTTTGCCCACAGGTGAATTTCTTGAAAGGCAGCGAGCATCGTTGTTTTTCCTCGAATATAGTTGAGGGTAATTCGATTTCTTTGGCTGATGTGAAAATCGGGAAGGAGCGTATCGTTCGCAGAAAAGATGTAGTTGTCCCGGAATTCCGCACGCGGTCTTATTTCTATATCTATCCAAAATTTAGGTAATCCCGAAGAATCGGAACTTTGGGAAAAAGTCCAATGACAAATGCCGCACAGCAACACAACTGCACACATTATCCTATTGCTGCCGCAACATTTAGTCATTGGACATCAAGCTGGTGCGAATCAAAGCAGGTTGTATCTCAGTGTCACCCCAAAGGTTCTGGGGTCTCCGAGTACCGCTGCATAATGCCCTGCATTGCCCGCTCCCGGCAACAATTGCTCAAAGTAGTTTTGATTGAGCAAATTTCGGCTCCAGACAAACAAAGAAAATCCTTCAAAAGCGCGAAACCCAATCCGGGCATTCAGCAGCGCATAGCCGTCCACCACCAAATACGCAGACGGCGACGGGCTGGATGAAAACGATGAGCGGTAATAGGTATCCGCTCCCATAAAATACTCGCCTTTCTGACCAATGAGATTGCCTTTTACGGTCGCCTCCGCATTCAGAGAGAAGGACCATTTGGAAATACCAGGCAGATCGCCGCCTGAAATATCTTTGAACGTTGGCCCGCCCGTTTCTTCAAGTGGCGGCGGCGCATTCGTGAACGACACATATTTGCCGTTGGTATAGCTCAGCGCTCCCGACAAAGAGAGGTACCGCGGCAGGCGGTAGCTCGCGTCAAGTTCCACACCGAAAACCCGCACGCGTTCGGCATTGGACAAGTAACCTCTGTTCACGGCGAGGTCGGCAGTTTGCACCAATGTCTGATAATCCTGTATTTCTGTGTTGTACAGCGTCAGGTTCAGTATGGAACGGTTTACAGGCTGCGTTTTCAGCCCCAGTTCATAGTGTTGTACTTGTTCGGGGCGTATTACAGCCAGTTCTGTCAGCGGCTGCCCGCCGGCGCTTGGCAACCCGCCGAGGTTCAGTCCGACCGGTTTGAAACCAAGTGCATAGGTTGCAAAAATCCTGGCTTTTTTGTGCGCCTCAAACGCGGCGGTAATCTGGCCAGAGAGATTGGCTTTGTCAACTTCCGCATCAAAAGCCTGATTGCTGTAAACAGATCGTTGCAGGGCAATCAGTGCAGGGTCGGCGGTTTGCAGTCCGCCATAAATTTCCCTGCGGAAGTTCACTTCTTTCTGATCGTAATTGAGTCGTATTCCCGGCAGGATGCTTAGTTTGGGAAGCACTTTCCAGTCAATTTGACCAAATACCGCGCCACTGAAATTTCTGAACGAAGGATAGGTTTTGATGCCGTAGCCTTCCAGCAGGCCCTCTGTTTGCCATAGTGGGCTGGAAGAACTTTGAGAAAATCTCCACTGATCCCTGCCCGCTTCTTCCGTGTGCGCGCCGTCGGCATCCAGAGTTTGGTAAAAAGCAAATACGCCGAACACTCCGCTCAGCTTTTTCCCAAAGTCGCCGGCATACCTGATTTCCTGAGAAAACTGCTGGTGTATGGAGGGTGCCTGCGATAACCTCAACCCCTGCAAGCCCGTAAAATCTCGGTCGTTGGACGGGTCCCAGTTCCAGTAGCGCCATGCAGAAGTGGCGGTCAGTTGGCCCTTGCCCAATTTTACATCTGCGTTGAGGGAGATGCCGCCCATGTCTTGCCCCGATCTCCAGGGCGTATCATGGTCAATGATCCGGTCATACGGGTTGCGGCTGGGCAACTCATATTCGAGATCGGCGATAATGCTTTCAAATTGGCGGTAGGCGGCACGCCGGGTGGGCGCTACACCTGCAAATACCTGCGCATAGCCGTCGGGGCGTTGGCGGGTATGGTCAATGGCCAGTAAAATATCCACGTTTTTGCCCGGCTTGTAAAGCAACTGCCCTCTTACTCCTAAGTTGTTGAGTGTGTTTACGTTCTTTTGAGTGGCTACATTGTAAATGACGCCGTCGCGGTATGTGCCGCTGAAAGACAATCTGGCGGCAATTTTCTCTTTCAATACCGGTCCGGTCACCGAGCTTTTGGCCTGAATGAAGCCATAATTGCCGTAGCTGAGTTCAAAATTGGCGCCCACATCGAAAGAGGGCCTTCGCGTAGTAATGTTGAAAGTACCGGCTGTTGTGTTTTTACCGAAAAGCGTTCCCTGTGGCCCGCGCAATACCTCGATCTGCTCTATATCAATAAAATCAATGGTGGTGGCTGCGGGACGGGCGTAATAAACGCCGTCCACATAAAAGCCCACTCCGGGGTCAATGCCGTCGTTGGTAAGCCCGAAAGTAGAACCTAAACCCCGAATGTTGATGGTCGTATTCCGTGGGTTGGAAGAGTATAATTGAACAGACGGCGCCAGCTCTTTGACGCGGTTCACATTAAAGGAACCGGAGTTATCTATTTGCGACGCACCCAAAACCGTGATGGGAATGGGTATCTCCTGCACTTCTTCTTTCCGGCGTCTGGAGGTAACAACGACTTCCATCAAGTTAGAGCCGGCCGGCCGCAAGCTGATATTGAGCGGGCGATTGCTTTCGATCAGCAGTTCCTGCTTTTCATACCCGATGTATGAGAACTGGAGCGTTACCGGAAATTTACCGGAATAGGGTATCTCGAAAGTGCCTTCTAAACTTGTGGAGACGCCGGTAATGGTTCCTTTAATGAGTACGGAGGCTCCAACAAGCGGCTCTTTAGTAGATGCGTCCGTCAATTTCCCCTGAATCACGGGCTGTGCAGTCAGGCCCATCCAGGCGCCCAACAAAAAAATGAGCATTATAAATAGTTGTTTTTCCATGAATTGCTTGTTTTGGTGTTCTGAAAATTTGAAAAGAAAATGCAAAAATAAGTATTCCTATCGGATTTATAGGAAATATAATTACTACTTTTAAAAAAATTATACATCTTCACTCCCCGGCCAAAAAAATCTATTCATTTTTTCATTCTTGATGCGTTGAGAGGTCCGGCGGAGCACACGCTTTATACTTTCATAGGACACGGAGCCGACTATTCGCCAGCTTCTCCTCTTCTACCCACAATCTCTTTCTACATTTGCTTGTTTTTTATCTAAATGTTGCTTCATGTTTCAGAGAATCCTGCCGCTGTTCCTACTCCTCCTTCCCGCCCTGCTCATCGCGCAACCCATGCCCTGCGGCCCCAATGCTGCCATGACCTCCACCTGCGCGCCGGCCTGCGTAGTCTGCGACATCAACGGATTCACCGGCCGCAACAACAGCACGGTGCAGGGCCAGGCGCCTCCGGGATTCTGCACCACCGTTGTACACCACATGCAATGGATAGCCTTCATTGCCGGCAGTACCAACCTCACCCTCCGCGTGGATGTTTTTGGCTGTCAGCAGGGGCAGGGCCTCGAAATCGGCATTTACCAAACCTCCAACTGCAACACTTTTACGCCGGTTTCCAATTGTAATACCAATGCTGCCAACAACAATGCTGCCTTTTTTACCAATACCGTTCCCTTGGTCATCGGTCAATACTACTACTTTGTGATGGACGGCAGCGCCAATGATATTTGCAACTATACTGTCACCGTCGTCAGCGGTACAACGCTGGTACCCCCGCTCACTAATTCAGGCGCTATTGACGGACCAGCCTCCGTATGCCCCGGCACGCGCGGCAGTTTCAGTTCTCCCGGCCAAACCGGCGCCACCATCTACAACTGGACCCTGAACGGCGCGCCCATAGGTTCCGGCCTCCAATTGGAACACACTTTCCCCTCCACGTCAGGAGATTACCAGCTCTGCCTCACCGCCGCCAATGCGTGCGGCACTGCTCCACAAACTTGCCGAACCATCACGGTGCCGGCCGTGCCGACCACCCAGATCAACGCCAATATCTGCTTCGGCGACTGCGTCACCATCGCCGATACCACGATATGCCAACCCGGCACTTTCCAACGCCGGCTCACGGCAGCCTCCGGCTGCGACAGCATTGTGCGCATCGTCCTCACGCAGGAGCAGCCCGTCGTTACCAACCTCCATCTCTTCATCTGCGAGGGGGATACATTTTTTGTCGCCAACCGGCCCTTCACACAAAGCGGTGTTTTTCAGGAAGTAATGACCGCCGCCAATACTTGCGACAGTACCATCAATCTTAATCTTACCGTAGTTATTTGCGAAATACGGGGCAGTATCACGCCTACTTCGGTGCGGTGCCGAGGCAGTTCCGACGGGCGATTAGAATTCAGCGTCCTCAACGGAACTCCGCCATTTACTTACACCTGGCAGCGCATCGGGCAGGGCGCACCGGCAGGGCAAGGCAGTATTTTAGGGCTGAATCAGGCGCAAATCCTGCCCAATCTGCCACCGGGACAATACGTCGTCACCATCAATGATATGTTCGGCAACGACGTCATCCTCCTGGCCGATATCACCGAACCGCCGGCGCTGAGCCTCTCCCTGTTGGCAAGCGATTACAACGGCTTCGGCATAGACTGCGCCGGGGCCGCCACCGGAACGCTGACAACCTCCTCCGGCGGCGGCATACCTCCATACAACTTAATTTGGAGCAACGGCGCATCGGGCCAATCCATCTCCATGCTCACTGCGGGCAGCTACGGCGTCACGCTCACCGATGCCAACGGCTGCACACAAACAGCGGAAGCGCTGCTGACCCAACCCGCGCCCCTGATGCTGAACGCTGCATTTACCAACCCCGATTGCGAAGGCCCGCTCACCGGTTCCGTCTTGGCCGGGGCGACTTCGGGAGGCCTAGCGCCTTATGAGTATGCTTTGCAAAACGCCCCATTTGGCCCCGACACCCTGTTCGCGGGCTTGGCCGAGGGCGCTTACCAACTTAGCCTCCGCGACGCCAATGGCTGCATCTCCTCCGTATCCGGCACACTGACGGCGGCTGCCATCCCGCAGATTGAACTGGGCGAAGACCGAACACTGGAATTGGGTGAAAGCCTGCAACTGAATGCCGTTGTCAATATACCGGTGACGCAAATGCAATGGTCGCCGGCCACGGCATTGTCCTGCACCGATTGCTACGACCCCTTGGCCACGCCTTTGCGCAGCATCACCTATACGTTCAGCGGCGTTTCAGCAGACGGCTGTATCGGCGTTGACTCAGTGCAGATATTGGTGCTCCCTTTCCGAGATGTATTTGTACCCAATGCGTTCAGTCCCAACGACGACGGGGTGAACGACCATCTGGCTGTCTTCGGTGGTAAGGAAGTACTGAAAATCAGAACCTTCCGCGTGTTCTCGCGCTGGGGCGAACTCATTTTCGAGGGCCGCGATTTTGAGCCGAATGTCCCGCCCGCCGGCTGGGACGGCAGGTTCAAAGGCCGCCCGATGGGCCAGGGTTTGTATGCCTGGGTGGCGGAGATTGAGTTCATAGACGGCGTCGTGGCAGTGTACGAGGGCGAGGTGACGTTGTTGAGGTGAGATTGGAGTACCGAATTGGTCAAATTATGTCAAACATCGGCTTTAGGAACGGGGCCTATTGCAAGATAGTCCTGCCGCGGCAGATATTTTAATCCATTTTTAAGGAAAATTCAAGCATCATTTAAGGTCGTACCATGCAGATTTGCAAAACATTATGGAATATTACGTAACAAAACAGCAGCGGCATGCGAGTTTTACTGATTGAGGATGAGATTGCAATTTCCAGTTTTATTGCAGAGGGCTTACAGGAAGAAGGTTTTGCCGTCGATGTCGCGCACAACGGTCGGGAAGGCTTGATTTTGGCTTTAGAAAATCTGGCTGAATACGATCTGGTACTATTGGACTGGATGTTGCCAGGGGTGAGTGGCATCGAAATATGCCGGGCTATACGCAAGGAGAACACGACATTGCCGGTCATATTTCTGACGGCAAAGGATACTGTGGACGATGTCGTGTTCGGACTTGAAACAGGCGCTAATGACTATTTGCGAAAGCCTTTTGCCTTTGAGGAATTGCTGGCACGAATGCGGGTATTGCTTCGAGGAAGTACGGGAGAGCAAAATGTATTCAACTGCCGAGACATCGAACTCAATGTCGCAACACATCGGGTGCTGAAGGCTGGGCGGCCTGTGGAACTGACACAAAAAGAGTTTGCATTGTTGGAGCTACTGCTTCGGAACAAGGGCAAGGCCTGCCGCCGTACTCGTATTATCGAAAAAGTGTGGGACATTAACTTTGATCACGATACCTCTGTGATTGATGTTTATGTCAATTTTTTGCGCAAAAAATTAGACACACCCGGCCAGGCATCTTTTATTCAAACTTTGCGCGGCATTGGATACCGAATCAATGACGACGAGACATGACATTGAGCTTCAAAAACCGAATTGCACTGTTCACGGCACTGGCGGCGGCCCTTACCATCGGCTTTGTCTTCCTGATGGTGTATGGCGTGGTGTATTTTTCCGCTTACAACCATTTGGATGAGGATATTTATCAAGAAAAAGAGGAAGTACTGAACAACCTGCGCTTAAAGGGAGATTCCATCATTATTGAGTCATTACCCGAATGGGACGAAAAAGAGCATCAGCAAACTGAGGTCAACCCGGTTTTTTTACAAGTAGTGGACAAAAACGGCAAATTGCTTTTCAGGTCTTCCAATTTAAGAGAAAGCGTATTGTTGTTTAATCCCGCTACAGATCAAGATGCCTTCTTTAACAGTCATATTGAAAATCAACGCGTCCGGCAGGGGCAATTTCCGATTCTCAATGAGCAAAATTTCCTCATCGGTCATCTTTCCGTTGGGCTTTCATCGCAAGAATCGTCTATTGTTTTGCACAATCTACGCAACACGCTGTGGGCGGCATTCCCTGCGCTGTTGTTGGTATTGTTTTGGGCCACCTCCTTTGCTGCGTCCAAAGGAATCACCCCCGTACAACAACTCATAAAAGCAGCTTCTGTAATAGACGAAAACCACATAAGCAATAAACTCCCGCTACCGGAAACCAAAGACGAAATTCATCAGTTGGCTGCCGCTTTCAATGAGTTGCTTCATCGCATAGACAACAGTATGCAACGCGAAAAACAATTTACGGCTGATGCCTCGCATGAGATACGCACCCCGCTCACCGCCATACGCGGCACCTTAGAGGTTCTTATCAGAAAGCAACGCGAACCGGCTCAATACCAAGAAAAAATCAGCCAGGTCATCAGGGAGGTGGATCGCCTGCACGCCATGCTTGATCAGTTACTGCAACTGGCGCGCTTAGAGGGGGGACGCACCTCTGTTCACGAGATACCGTTACAAATCAATGCTTTGTTGGCCTCCGCAGCCGATAAATGGCAACCCAGACTTGCGGAAAAAAACATGGCTCTTCATTTTGATATTCCCCCTTCGGAGGTGGTTACCACCGACCCTGACCTACTGGGGGTAGTCGTGGACAATATAATCGGCAATGCCATTAAGTATGGCCGGAATGGCGGTCGGATTGACTGTCTTTGGGAGACCGGCAGCCGTTCGCTCATCATTCGCGATGACGGCCCCGGAATCCCCCCTGAGCAATTGCCTTATGTATTCGACCGCTTCTATCGCACCGACGACTCGCGCAGTTCATCCGTGCCGGGAACCGGATTAGGTTTGGCTATTGCCAAAAAAATGTCGGATTTGCTCAACATCCGCTTAACAGCAAACAACGCAAAAGAGGCGGGCGCTGAATTTATTCTCCGGTTTCCGTTTTAAGCCAATTTTGAGAATTTCTCAAGGTTGTTTAAAGATGCCCCCCTGCACCTTTGTCTTATCAAACCAAAAAATGATAAGACAATGAAAAAGAACATTTTGATCGTTGTACTGATGGCCGTTGCCGGCATTTTGATGATGCCCTCCTGCAACTCCAATGCCGACAAAAACAACTCACTGCAAGCGCCCGAAACTACCCAGTCGGAAACAAATCAAGCTACGGCTGCCGCCAATGGGGAACAAGACGATGACGATGACGACGATGCCCTCGAAAACCAAGGGCAAGCACCGGCAAAGACCAATCCCGCAGGTTCAACGGATGCCAAAACGGCAATCATCAACAACCTGATGACGGCGTTTACCGGGGAGACAACCGCAAGCGCCAAATACGCTGCATACGCCAAAAAAGCGCAAGAAGAAGGGTTTGTGCAAATAGCCCTGCTGTTCAAGGCCACCTCCCGATCGGAAATGATCCATGCCGACAACCACCGTGCTGTACTGGAAGACATGGAAAAAACGGCTCCGTCCGTCTCACCGCAGTTTTCTGTAAAGACGACGCGGGAGAACCTCGCAGATGCCATAGCCGGTGAGGCTTATGAAATCTCAACGATGTACCCGGATTTTATGGCAACGGCCAATACTGCCGACAATCAACAGGCGCTCACCAGCCTGAATTATGCTTACCGCACAGAACAAAGACACAAGCCGCTGTATGAAAAGGCATTGGCCGCGCTGCAAAACAATCAGACCGGCACGCTGCCCGGGCAATATCTCGTATGCCCTACCTGCGGCAATACTTATGATGCTGCGCCTCCCAAGCGTTGCCGTGTCTCAATGACGCCCAGTGAGCGGTTTATCAAAATCAATTCTCTTTAATCTGTTCATACTTAAAAAACAACAACATGAATCAGGCACATTTGCATCTGCTTTTCAACCACCTGCCTATTTTGGGTACGCTTTTCGGGCTTCTTATACTTGTCAGTGGCTATTTTGTGAAAAGTAACGCTGTCAAACGCACTGCTCTGGGCATATTTATGCTTTCTGCGTTATGTACCATACCTGCTTTTCTCACCGGCGAGGGGGCAGAAGAGATGGTCGAGAGCCTTCCCGGAGTAACAGAAAACCTAATAGAGACACACGCTGATATGGCCGACATCTTTCTGTGGGTGGTGGGCGCATTAGGGTTGTTCTCATTAGCCACATTTTATGCCGACCTGAAAGCGCAGAAAATAGCGCCTGTTCTCTATGGAATTACACTTGCAGTCGCAATCGGCACCATGGCATTAGCCCAGCAGGTGGGCGCAACAGGAGGTAAAATCCGGCATACCGAAATCAGAAACGGCGTTGCGACAGCGGGCGCCGGAAATATGGAGAACAACAACGAGGAAGACGACGATTAGTGGTCGGTTATTGAATAAGCCCCGCAAGTTACGTTCAGTGGGGAGTGGTGGCTACGCATGGGAGGGGAGAAGTTGTTGAGGTGATGATTTTCGTTTGGGCCGTCGCCAGGAGAGTATTCAAAAACGTTGACTTCATGAAGTAAACAGGGAATACCAGGTTCCTTTACCGACGCCGTTTTGTTGCAACTGTTTGTTTTTAACAAGATTTTCAAGGCTTTTTCGAAGCGTGCTTCGATTCGCATTTGTCAGCAATTCCAATTCTCCCATGTTTATCCGCCCTCTCGAACGAACGATTTCAAGGATATTTTGTGCCAATTCCGGCATTTGCGTCAACAAAATATGCTCTCTACTAACTTTTATCTCCAAGTTGTCTTTCTGTCTTTTCAGTGATTTCAGGAAAAAAAGTAGCCATGACTGCCAATTGGTTTGAGCGAGATTCAGCGTTGTCTGTGTTTGTCGCAAAGACAGATAGTAGCTTTGTTTTTCTTGCTCAATAATGGCTTCCATCGAACTGTACGGCACATAGCGATAACCGGCTTTCAACAACAGATATGTCGTCAGTGCTCTCGACAGGCGGCCGTTGCCGTCTTGAAAAGGGTGAATGGCTAAAAAGCACAGAATAAAAGAATTTCAGGTGTAATTTCTAAAGATCGTACAGATTGCATAGCGCATATTTTTACGCCAAAGTACGCATAAATGCACTTTACTTCATAAAAGTACGCATAAAAGCCTGCCTTCCGGCAGATCAGCTACTTCAAAATCGCTGCCCCTACGGCACACTCCAAGCACCGGTGTTGGTCGCAGTACTGTTGTTTGAGTTGCAGCAATGCCTGGGTTTCGCAGGCCGAGGTCGGTTGAACGCCCAACTGACGCCAGTTTTCGATGATGCTGTTGGCTTCGGGTTCGAGCGCATCCAGCAGTTCCAGCGCTTTATCCTGATAGCGGATTTCGCCGCGTTGTTTGCCGAAATAAAAAAGAATGGGCACGATGGTGTTGATGAGCAACAGATGTACGGCATCGCGGCCCAGCGACTTGGCCTTGGGCGCCGAGGCTTTGTCGAACACATAATGATCTTGCCAATAGTGCGAGATTTTGACGGCAAACATGTTTTCCACCTCGGCCACATTGGTCGCGGCCAGCACTTTACTAAACAGGTGTTCCGACTGATATATCAGCGCGGCAAGCTGTGCAATGCGAATACTGGGGAATGAGGCCGGACGCATGCGCAGGAACTTCCACTGCGCCGGCGACATGGGCCGAAGCTCGTGCTTTTGTTGCAGAAACCGGTACTCGCGCTGGAGTTTTTTGGGGTACTCGTCGCGGAACTCCTGTTGTAGCAAACCCGCCTGACCAAACAGCAGGGCTTCGAGCCGAAAGAGGTTGTTTTTGTATTTGGAGAGCAGCAGCAACGGCGTGGAGCGGGCCAATTGCTCGAAAGGATCGGTATTGACCCTGACGCCGAAACTGCGGGCCAGCAGGCGGTAGAAGGTTTCCTCCCAGTTGTTGTTGGTTTGTTCCAGCACGAGTTGTACGGCGCCGGTGCGCTGCTGAATGCGCTCTACGGCGAGGCGGTCGAGCCAGAGGCTTCGCGTGATTTCCGGCACGGTGTGAAACTGTTTTTGGCAGGGAATCCAGTGCTGATTGTGAAGCAGTTGCAGGTAGGCGCCTTGAATGCGCGGCGCAATGCGGTGCCTGAGTTCGAGGCAGGGCAGGCGGTCGCCGTCGGGGCGATGCACGGGTACGTCTTCTTCGAGAACGACGTGGAGGACGACATTGCGATAAGCATCATCGTCCTGATGGCGGTGGCGGAGCCATTCTGAGGCGCGGAGGTGCATCTCGACGCTGCCGGCCCAGAGGGTTTCGCCGATGCGGAGGCGGGTTTGTTGAAAATCGGGACCGGCGTGGCGATTGTATTCTCCCCATTGCAGTATTTCAACGGGTTCACCCTGGGTGGTGCGCAGGTCGGCGAGGTCGAAGCGTTTGGCACGCCAGAGGTAGTGCAGAAAATCCTCCTTCATGGTTGGTTGGCGGGTTGTTGTATGGTATAGTCGCCGAAGGAGGGGAAATTCCACAAACAGGAAGGGACTTTTTTTTCAAAAACTACCCGACCGCAAAGCCGGAATAGGGGCGGACAAAGGCGGGTTCAAAACCGAGGGCAATGTCTTCACGCGGAACTCCACGTTTTACGAGTTCATCTGCGACGAGCCAAAAAGTGAACGCAAAGCTCTACCTTTGCGTTGTAGTTCGGTTTGCGCCGCCCATACAGGAGGCGCGCCACAGTTCTGAGTAGTTGAAAAAAAAAGTAGATGTCCAATCTGACCTTCCAATATCCCGCCTGGTATCTTTTGTTGTGCGTTTTGCTCGGAGCGGGCTATGCACTCACGCTGTATTTCAGAGACAAAACCTTTCAGGAACAAGCCTCCTGGTTCACGGTGCTGTTGGGCGTTTTGCGCGCGGTAGCCGTCACAGCCATTGCCGCTCTATTGCTGTCTCCGCTGCTGCGCTCGTTGTTGCAGGATGTGAAAAAACCGGTTATTTTGCTGGCACAGGACGCATCGGAATCAGTAGGCTTGGCGCTGTCCGGCGATGAAGCCCGCCAACAGTATAAAACCGCATTTGAGCAACTGACTGCCGAATTGGGCAAGGACTACGAGGTAAAATCTTACAGCATTGGCGAAACGGCCCGCGAAGGCATTGATTTTGAATACAAAGATAAGATTACCAACATTTCGCAGTTTCTCACCGGCGCCTACGATCTGTATTCCAACCAAAACCTCGGCGCCATCGTGCTGGCCACCGACGGCCTCTACAATGAAGGTTCCAACCCCGCCTACCTTAGCAATCAGCTCTCCGTGCCCATTTACAGCATCGCATTGGGCGATACCAGTTCTCGCCGCGACGTGTCGGTCAAACGGGCTTTTCACAACAAAATAGCCTACCTCGGCGACAAATTCACAGTACAAATTGACCTTGCCGCCCGCAATGCCGCCGGGGCTTCTTCCAATCTGTCTATTTTCAAGGTGGAAGGCGGCGGCAGCCGGAAATTGCAGGAAATTCCCATTTCCATAGATCGCAACGACTTTTTTACTACCAAAGAAATCGTGCTCGACGCCGACCGTGCAGGCGTGCAGCGCTTCCGCATCACGGCAGGGGCCGTTTCCGGCGAATCGGTGAGCGCCAACAACAGCAAAGACATCTTCATTGAAGTGCTCGACGCCCGCCAGAAAATCCTCGTGCTGGCTGCCTCGCCACACCCCGACCTCTCAGCCATCAAGCAATCGCTGAGCAGCAATAAAAACTACGAGGTCACGGTGTCCGTCATCAGCGATTTCAAGCAGAATGTAGCCGATTTTGATTTCGTCATTCTGCACCAGTTGCCCTCGCGCACCAACGACGCCACCGGCATCCTCAACACCCTGCAAACGCGGCGCATTCCACGTTTCTTCATCGCCGGTATGCAAACCAATTTTGCGCGCCTGAACCAAGTGCAATCTTTGGTCAACATCAAAACCGACGGCAGAAATACCAACGAAGTGCAGGGCCGTATCTCGCCGGAGTTCAGCCTGTTTACCACCGACGAACGCGCAGCCCGCGAGTTGCCGGCCTTCGCCCCGGTGATAGCGCCTTTCGGCGAATTTAGCGTCTCACCCGAAGCCCAAACACTTCTTTATCAGCGCATTGGAAAAGTGGACACCAAATATCCGCTGCTGGTACTGGGCGAGCAGAGCGGCGTGCGCACGGCTGTTTTCTGCGGTGAAGGTTTGTGGAAATGGAGGCTTTTTGACTTTTTGCAAAATGAAAATCACCAGCTTTTCGACGCCTTGCTCGGTAAGGCAGTGCAATACGTCGGCATCAAGGAAGACAAGCGCAAGTTCCGCGTGAACCAGCCCAAAACCATCTTCAACGAAAACGAACCCGTTGTTTTTGATGCCGAGTTGTACAACGACAACTACGAACTCGTGAACGAACCCGACGCGGCATTGGTCATCACCAACAACAAAGGAGAGGAGTTTAAATATACGTTCAACAAATCGAGCAGGGCGTACAACCTCAATCCCGGCATCTTCCCGGTGGGCGATTACAGCTTTTTGGCATCGGTGAGCTTTTCGGGCCAGACGCTCAAATACGACGGGCGTTTCAGCGTAGAACCCATCCAGTTGGAATTGTACGAAACCACCGCCGACCACGGGCTGCTGCGCCTGCTCAGCGATAAGTTCGGCGGCGAGGTGGTCTATCCGGGTGACATGGCCTCCATCGCAGAGAAAATCCGGGCCAAAGAATCCGTCAAACCTGTCATTTATAATACCACTCAAACCCGGCCGGTCATTCATCTCAAATGGCTGTTTTTCCTGCTCTTGGGCCTGCTCTCGCTGGAGTGGTTCCTTCGGAGGTATTTTGGGGGGTATTAAATATCTGCACATATTCTAAAAGTCAGGCTATCATTCGCGTTTTCGCAATTGTATCAAAAACCCGTATCTTTGCACAAAATCCGGTTCTAATTGTGGAAATAGCCAATCCCATATACGATGTGGTGTTCAAGTACCTGATGGAGGACAACAAGGTCGCCAAACTCTTCCTTTCGGCCGTTACCGGATTGGACATCAGGTCATTGGAGTTTTTGCCGCAGGAATTGGTCTCCAACAAAAAGAAATCTCAAAAGAAAACCTTCCTGACGGCGCTCAATCTGTCCATTTATCGCTTAGATTTTTCTACAAAAGTTCGGGAAGCTGACGGCAGCGAAAAAGTGATCATCATCGAAATCCAGAAGTCGAAGTTTACCCACGAAAACATGCGCTTCCGCAAGTATCTGGGCAAGCAGTATATGAACGAAACCTTCTTTCAGTGGATCGTTGAAACTACTGGCAGAAGGTACAAAAGCGGCCTGCCGATACTCCCCATTTACATACTTGGCGAAAAGGTGGAGGGCTACGACGATATGCCCGTCATCAACGTCAACCGCTGCATCCGCGACCGCTACACCCGCGAGGTAGTGGAGGTGCGCAACCATTTCATAGAATCCTTATTTCACGAGGGTATCATCATCAATGTGCCGGCACTGAGCCAGAAGCGCCGCGATGAGTTGGAGATGCTACTCAGTGTATTCGATCAGAAGAACAGGTCTGAAAATCATCATATTATGAACGTCAAAGAAGCCGATTTTCCGGAGCGATTCCGGCCCATCATTCGTCGTTTGCAGGCTGCGGCACAGGAAAAAGAGGTGAGAGACATTATGACGGTGGAGGATGATTTTGTTGCCGAACTCAATGATTACGAGCACCGTATTGAGGAGGCTGATAAACAAAAAGAAGAAGAGCGCAGATTAAAAGAAGAAGCTGTTCGCAAGCAGGAAGAAGCTGTCAGAATGTTGCTCACACTGGGGGCGCCGGCAGAAGACATTGCCAAAAAGTTGGGGCTGACCCTGGAGCACGTCTTATCATTGGCAAAGCCCACGCAGAACTGATAGCTCCACTCGGCCTCCGTCATCTGTCCGGTATGCGGTGCTGTTTGCAACTGCCTGCCACATACGCATACCCACGGCCCGGCTACCGCACCAAGGTCACATCGCCTTTCAGCAAATGTACTTCCCCGTCAATCGTCTCTACCTCAGCCACATACACAAAAACAGCAGATTGCAGAGGCTGCCCCCGGTAGCTGCCGTCCCAGCCATACGCAGGATCATTGGGTGGAAACTGATACACTTCATACACGGCCTCGCCCCAGCGATCAAAAATCAGAAAAGAACGCACATGGCTCACCTGCTTCCCGGCAAAAACCAACAGGCGGTCGTTGAAGCCGTCGTTGTTGGGCGAAAACGCATTGGGGATAAACACCGCCGGCCTGCGGTCCACCAGCACCGTCAGTTCTGCCGATGCGCTGCAACCGTTTTGATTCGTTACCGTTACAGCATAAGTATCTGTAAATGAAGGCCGCAGCGATACCGACATACACTCCGGACATGGCGCCGGAGACCACACAATAGAGGCAACTTCTGCCGGAGGCACGTTGGTCAGCAATTCCAATCGCAACGAATCGCCCAATTGGATAGACGGCGGATCGCCCGCCAAGCCCGGCGCATCAATGACTGCCTGAAGTTCTGATGGTTGTTGCAAATCAAATCTCAAAGTCGTTTCACAGCCTGCCGCATCCCGAATCAACAACTCATACAAGCCCGGCGACAGGCGCGGGAACAAACCCTGCGGCACAGGCGGCGCGCCATTGAGTGAAAACTGCAAGGGTGGCGTGGCCTGCCCGACTGCTTGCACCTGAATCCAGCCGTCGTCGGCGCCGTAGCAACTGATTTGGCCTACCCCCGTTTGAGGTTCCAAAACGGCAATTTCGGAGATGACGCGCATCTCGTCGAAGGCCCGGCAGCCGGTGAGCGGATTCAGCACTTCCAAGCGGTACAAGCCCGGCGCATCGGCCTCTACAATGGGCATATCGTCATCTATGAGTCGTCCGTCGGCACTCGTCCACAGGTATCGGAAAGCGGCGTTCCCAGCCCGGCCAATGCTGACCACCCGATGCAGGCAGTCCAACGTTTGGTCAGGCCCGGCATTGGCAGGCGGCAGCGGCAACAATTCGAGCGATGCCACAGCCGTATCAGCCGGACAGGCGGCTCCGGCGGCCACTATGTACCGAAAACGGAAGCTGCCCGCATCGTTTGGGGTAACCCGGAAGCTGCCCGCGCCCGCCTGAAACGACCCGGCAAACGGCTGCGCACTGCCCGGAAACAAAGACCACTGCCCTCCCCCATCGGCGCCCATGAGCAATTGATTCAGGTTGACCAAGGTGTCGGTGAAGGCACAAACAGGAGCGCCCATGATGGGTGTACCGGCCTCGCGCAAGGCTTCTACCTGCACTTGTACCGGCGCGGGCAGGTTCACCGGACACGCAGGCAGGGCGGCGTTCGCAGCTGATATAACATTGATAACCAGGGATTGAGCAGGCAAAAACCTAAATATCCGACCATGCCCCACCCCGGCGAGCGGCCAGGTTTGTACCCCGTCGCTCAACACGAGGTCCAACAGCGTTCCTGCCGGCCCGGCCAGCGAAAACTGCACCTGGGCCGAATCACCGATACAAACCACCGGCGTGGCCGTCATGGTCAGCGATACCGGCGGACATGGAAGCGTGGTACAGCTCGACTGCGCCGATGTGTTCGGGCAGGCGGTTTCGCTCACGGCCTCCACCGATATGGGGAGCGTGGTTCCGGGGGCTAAGTTGCTGATAATGATACTCGTGTCGGAAGTCCAAACGGGTATGATGCCTGCCGGTAGAATCACCTGATAGGCCGTGGCGCCGACAATGGCAGGCCAACTAAAAACAACGCTGGTATAAGTCGTTTCGCATTGTACCACAGGCATTTGCAACAAAGCATCCACCTGAATCAGCGCGGTATCGGGCGCTCCGGCGCAACCGTTTTCCTCCACGCTAAGGGTCACGATATAACTGCCCGCCGAGGCAAAACTCAGGCTCTGCGGACCAGCCCCGTTGCCGGGAACGGCCGTCGCGCCGCCGAAATTCCAGTTAAAAACCGCGCCCGCTCCGGCATTGCCGAGGTACTGCACCGTTGCCATGTCGGCCACACACACCACCGAATCCGCGCTGATGTCGGAAGTTGGAACCGGCCACACGGCGATGCTCGCGCTGTCGCGGAATACGCACACGTCGTCCGTAAAAACAGCGTAAACGGTGATGCTCCGACCCGCCATGTTCGCCGCCGAAACCCAAGTTCCCAACGCCGTATCTGCCACGCCCTCGCCCTCCCAACGCAGGACGCCCGTAGCTGGCGCGCCGCTGAGTTGTGCCGAAAGCGTGATCGTATCGGCCTGCCCGTCCCAACACACAGCAGGCAGGGGGGCAATGTCTATTTGCACATCGGGGCAGGGCAGGGTTGTGCAGGTCGCCGCTGCCGTCGCGTCGGGGCAGGCATTGGCGCTGTGGGCCGTCAGTTCTATGTTCACCGTTTGGCCCGGCATCAGACCTGTTACCACAAAAGCCGTATCGCCCTGCATGGCGCCGCCGTTGCCGCTCAGATTCAGCACGCTGTGTTGGGCAGCGTTGGCTTGTGAAGTCCAACTAAAAACAACGCCGGTATAAGTCGCTTCGCATTGTACCACAGGCGTTTGCAACAAAGCATCCACCTGAATCAGCGCGGTATCGGGCGCTCCGGCGCAACCGTTTTCCTCCACGCTCAAGGTTATCATATAATTGCCCGGCGAGGCAAAACTCAGGCTCTGCGGACCAGCCCCGTTGCCGGGAACGGCCGTCGCGCCACCGAAATTCCAGTTGAAAACTGCACCCGCTCCGGCATTGCCGAGGTACTGCACCGTAGCCATGTCGGCCACACATACCACCGAATCCGCGCTGATGTCGGAAGTTGGAACCGGCCACACGGCGATGCTCGCGCTGTCGCGGAATACGCACACGTCGTCCGTAAAAACAGCGTAAACGGTGATGCTCCGACCCGCCATGTTCGCCGCCGAAACCCAAGTTCCCAACGCCGTATCTGCCACGCCCTCGCCCTCCCAACGCAGGACGCCCGTAGCCGGCGCGCCGCTGAGTTGTGCCGAAAGCGCGATCGTATCGGCCTGCCCGTCCCAACACACAGCAGGCACAGGGGCAATGTCTATTTGCACATCGGGGCAGGGCAGGGTTGTGCAGGTCGCCGCTGCCGTCGCGTCGGGGCAGGCATTGGCGCTGTGGGCCGTCAGTTCTATGTTCACCGTTTGGCCCGGCATCAGGCCCGTTACCACAAAAGCCGTATCGCCCTGCATGGCGCCGCCGTTGCCGCTCAGATTCAGCACGCTGTGTTGGGCGGCGTTGGCTTGTGAGGCCCAGCTAAATATGACGCTGGTATAAGTCGCTTCGCATTGTACCACAGGCATTTGCAACAAAGCATCCACCTGAATCAGCGCGGTATCGGGCGCTCCGGCGCAACCGTTTTCCTCCACGCTCAGGGTTATCATATAATTGCCCGCCGAGGCAAAACTCAGGCTCTGCGGACCAGCCCCGTTGCCGGGAACGGCCATCGCGCCACCGAAATTCCAGTTGAAAACGGCACCCGCTCCGGCATTGCCGAGGTACTGCACCGTTGCTGCATCGGCCACACACACCACCGAATCCGCGCTGATGTCGGAAGTCGGCGTTTTCGAAACAGCTATCCAAACGGTATCGGCAGCGCTGCACGGTCCTTCGGTGAAGGTAGCCGTCACAGGTACGAGTTGGCCGATCATACCGGCGTTCGGCTGCCATGTTCCTGCTAAAGTGTCTGTAATTCCCGGCCCGCTCCACACCAACTGCCCCTGAGAGCCACCGCCCGTCACCACGGCATCCAGATCAAGCGGCCCGGCAGGCAGGCACACGGTGTCGGGTTGGGCTATGTCCACTGCCAATCCCGTGCAAGGCAGGGCGTCGCATTGCACAATGATGATGACTTCATCACAGGCGCTCTCGGTTCCCGCCGACATGCGCACCGTCACCTGTTGGCCGGGCATCAGCCCGGTAATGAGGTAGCTGGTGTCTGAAGTAGGCGTTCCCAGCGGGCCGTCTAATACATAAACGATCACCGAATTGCCGTCGGGCAGGCTGTTCCAAACAAGTTCTATTTCCGTCAGGGCTGCATTGCAAAAGACCTGCGGCGTGTCCACCACTGCACTGATATTGACCGGCCTGAAATAAGGCAGGGAGACGCAGCCACTCTCTTCCACCGTCAGAGAAATGAGGTGCTGCCCATAGCTGTCCCACAACAATCCGATGGGGCCGGGGCCTGATCCATACAGCACCTGCGCATCGTCAAAATCCCATAAATACGTCGCCGAAGGCCCCGCCATTCCTGTAAAAGTAACAACCGTAGTATCAGCAATACAGACAATAGGCGCTACGGAAAACATAGCTGTCGGGCGCTGAACGACCACAATTTCTATAGAGTCCGTTCCCACACAATTGTCCAAATTGTAAAAAAAGTAAATGGTATGCGTTCCGGCTCCGGCCACTGTGGGACTGAACTGCCCTGTCACTGCATTGGTAATACCCGGACCGCTCCAGGCGGGAATGCCTTGCGCAGCCGTATCGGGCAGCGTGGCCGTCAGAGTGATGGCAGGCGCGCCGGGATACAGGCACAGTGTGTCCACCGGCTGAATGTGTACGGGCAGGGCATCGCAGGAAAAAGTGGTGCAAGTGAGGGTATCGCTGAATACCGGCGGACATGGCCCGGCGGCGGAGGCTTGCAATATTACACTCACGCTTGCCCCAACGGCCAAGCCCGTAAACTGCGCGGAGGTATTGTTCACAAAGGAGGGTGCCGGTCCGCTCAACACCTGCACGGTATAAGACTGGCCGGGCATTCCGGGCCATTGTATCTCCACGCTGTTGCCGGTCACGATGCTGCAAAATGGCTCCGGCGCACTCAGCGTATCCTGAATCCGTACCGTGCCGGAAGCGCTGCGTTGACAATTGGCCGGTCCTACTGTGTAAACCAAAGTGTGCAGTCCGGGCGACAACAACGCGGGGTTCAGTTGTGTGGCGGCCTGTCCGTCCAGTGTCCAGGAGCCGCCGGTAGCCGTGCCGGGCAATAACCAGGTATTGAGCATCACGATCTGTGCAGTGCGACACAGCGTATCAGGCCCGTCCCATTGGGCGTTGGGCAATGCCAGCACTTCGATGAAATGCGTTTGGGAGGCATTACATGGAAAGGTTCCCACCTGATACGTCACCGAAAACGGCCCCGCTCCCTGCACTGCGGGGTTGAACACCAGAGCGTTGTTGCCCCCGATGAGCCAGGTGCCGCCCGGCGTTGTTCCCGGAGGGAGCAGGGTGTTCAGCGGGAAGGCGGCGGAGTTGATGCACAACGGTAGCGGCGGCGTCCAGTCGGCGATGGGTTGGGCCTGCACTTGAATGATTTGCGCCAGAGAATTGGTGCAGGGCGGCGTTCCGGTTTCGTAAATAACCGTGTGAGACCCCGGCCCCCAGACACTTGGATTGAATACAAATGCCGGCGACCCGTTGATCGTCCAGGAGCCGCCGGGCAATGCGCCGGGCAGCAGGAGATTGTTCAGCAGAACTGCCGGCATACCTACGCACATAAGGCCGGGCGTCAGCCAGTCTGCCGAGGGCAACGTGTTTACCACAATGGGCAAGGTCACGGTTTCTATGCAGGGCGCCGTGCCTACGGTGTAAGACACGCTGAACGTGCCGGGGCCTAACAATGCGGGATTGAAAAACGTGGCGGGCGAGCCGTTGATGGTCCATGCGCCGCCGGGAGTAGCCGTAGGCGACAAAAGACTGTTGAGCGGGAAGCCCGGCGACAGAGGGCACAAACCCTGGGGCGGCGTCCAGGTGGCGTCCACATCTATGACGGTGACGGTGACCTGCGTGGTTTCTTCGCACACCGGCCCGAAAACGATGTCGTCCAAGGCGAAGTCGTTGCCGCTGGTCTGGGTATTTTGGTTCACAATACAGATGGTGGCAGAAGAAGCGCCGCCGGAATTCCAGAGTTGGAAATGCTGCGTCCATTGGCAGGTAGCCGTCGGCAGTGAAAAAGAACTGCCCAGCAAATTGCCGTTGATGGAAAACTGCAAAATGGCCGGCGAGGAGGCCACCACCGTTGCGCCCCAGAGGCTGAATGCATAGTTGGTGCCGGGGGATACCATCACCGTCTGGCACCATACGTTTTGGTTCGGCGTTCCGGCGCCGTTCACCACCAGCATATTGCCGCCGCCGGTGTGGTCGGTGCAGTTCACAAAGTTGTTGTGCGTCAGGTTGGCATTGGTGGAAACCGCAAAAGTGCCTTCCAACGACAGCAGGCCAAAGGAACCGCCGGTACCCTGCACATAATCGCTGGTAAAACCCGTGAGGCCCGCGCTGAAATCGCCGTTGACAATAAGATTCGACGCGCTCAGCCCCGATACGGTGAGGGTGTAGGTGGTGGTTTGCGACACAGTGGCCGAGGTGTTCAGGGCATTGGGATTGCTCAGTCCGGTGGAGGGAGTCCATACCGCGCTGAGGTACTGGCCTGTCACCGTAGCGCCGATGTTGACGCTCTGGCCGGGATTGCAAATGGTGACATCCGGGCCGGGCGTGAGCGTGAAGGAGCAGGCCATGTTGAGGGCATGGAATCCGGGGCTGCTGCCGGCCATTGCCGAAATGGCCCAATACAAAATACCCCAAGCTGTAAGAAGTGTATAGCGTCTTTTCATAATGATGTTTTACCGATCTGCCAAAGGTAATTGTTTTTGGGAAATCGGGACTGATTGGAACAGGAGGGGGTGTGCGAAATCAGACGAGGTTATTGGATAGGACTCAATTTGACAAATCTTTGAGATTTGTCAACGTTTCGCTTTCCGACGCTGAAAGACGCAGATTTTTATGATCGTTATGTCCTGTGGTATGTCCAGACATTGCAAGGTTTGGCAAACCTTGCAATGTCTGGACATGCATGAACAAGCCCCCCTCACAGCTCCTCCGCCTCCCCCAGCCGCCGCAAATACCCCGTCTCTCTCACCCGACGCAGCGCCTCCTCCTTATGCTGCGCTGCGGCTGCATCATCTCCCTCCATCCGCTGCAGGCGAGACATGGTGATGTGCCAATCTACGTGATACAAACCCATGCTGCCGCTCTCTGCGATCTCATACACCTCGTCTAAATCTTCGAGCGCAGCGGTGGGGCGCCCGGTTTGGAGCCGCCAGTTGGCGCGGGCGAGGAGGCCTTTGGCGATAAATTCGGAATGTTCTGCTCTTCGAATACTCTCTACTGCGTGGTTGAAGTATTGTTCCGCGGCGGCGAGAGAAGTGGGGATTTCTTGGCTTTGGGCTGCGTGAGCTTGAGCAATGGAGAATTGGTCAAAAGCAATGTCTAAAAGCCAGTTTGCCTGCATTACCCATTTCAAAGTTGTATTTGCCCGCACCAACACCTCTGCGCATTTTCCTCGCCCCAAGAGCAGATCGCAGTACCGGTAGCCTTGCAGCGAATACAAAAAGCGGTATTTCGGCTGCCTTTCCCGCTGCATGGCCTCCGCTTCGCCAAAGAGCCGCTCTGCATCGGCGCTTTGGCCGGATTGGTGCAGCGCATCGGCGAGGGTGGTTCTAAAGATCATCTTTTGCCCCCACTCCCCACTCCGATCTGCAAAATCCACCGCCTGCCGCCCAAAATCCACCGCTTCGCGCAGGGCGCCGAGACTGAGGTATAGCTCGCTCAGGTTGGAGGCTCCAGTAGCCGCATTTTTCCAGTCAGCCAGATTTTCAGCGATTATACTACTCACCCGTATCGGCTCCACAGCCTCCCGCAGCCTGCCCAAGCCTCGCAGCCGAAACCCTGCCCAATTCAACACCGCCGCTTGGCCCGCCTTGCTCAGGTTTGAGGAAGGTTTAGACCAAGGCTGTTCGAACAAAGCCGCCAATCCCGCCAAATCCGTTCCGAAGGCACCTAGTTGTTTAACAGAATGAGAATCCCCTTTCCATCTAATTCTTTCCCAATACACCTCGTCCAACACTTCCTGCTGCAAACCCGCCCGTGCCCCAAAAGCCATCGCGGTAAAAAGCGGCTCCATTTCTTCCAAGGTGTCGGGCAGGTGCTTGTCGGGCAGGTTTTTATAGTAGCGGTAAAGGCGGGTATTGGCCTCGCGCCAGGCGGCGGGCAGCTCGGCTTCGAGTTTCTGGCCGAAGTGTTCGCGCACCAAGGGGTGGGCGTCTATGCTTTCCAACTCGCGCAGGGCGGATAAATGGCCGAGGTTTTTGGGCAGTGCGGAGTTTTTGAGGCGGTTGGTTTCCAGCAGGCCGAGGGTTTTGAGGTTGTCGAGGGCTTCAGTGAGGCGTTCGGCGGGCAGGCTTGCCAATCCATCGGTCAGTCCGGCTATGGCGGGCTTTTTCACCAAAATATCCAACGCTTCAACGGGTGCAGGCCGGTCGAAGAGGCCCATCAGTTTGAGCAAAGCAACTTCGGGCGATACGGGCGGCTGCTTTTTGCCCATCAGCTTTTTCCAAAAACCCAACTTTTGAGGTTTGGCATTTTCGGCCTCAAACCAATGGACGTAGGCTTGCATCACACGACGGGCGTGATAGCCGTCCTTTTTTTCGTCGGTCAGGTGCGGTATTTCATTGCGGCGACGCACATCGGCGCCCAGCACCTTCACTAAGTAGTTGCCCAGCAGGCGCAGCGCCAGGGCATGGCCTTTGTATTCTGCGGAGGCGGCTTCGAGTTCGCGTTGCGGGCCGCGCACGCCGAGGTTTTTCAGCAGCAGGGCGCCGTCGTGTGCTTCAAAGTTTTCCAATCGGCGGCACAGGTGCTTGGGGGCTTCTATGCCTGCGAGGTTTTCTATGGGCACGCGGGTGCTCAGCAGGCAGAGGCCGGGCTGGCCATAGGCAAGTTCTTTCAACAATGCAGCTAATGCGAGGTCTTTGAGTTTGCCGCCCAGTCCGCCGGGGGTGCCGGGCGGGTATTGCAGCGGCTCCGTGCCGTCGAGGATGAGCAGGCAGCGCTGCCGGCGCAAGCGGCGGGCCGTTCGGCCTTGCTTTCGGGCAGGTAGTGGTGCAGCCAGTAGGTGAGGAGCATGGTTTTGCCGGTGCCGCCCGGCGCTACAAATTGCAGCAGGTTGGTCTGCGGGTCGGCCCAGGCGGCGTCCAAGAGGGCGAGTTCTTGTTCGCGGGCGGTGAAGTGGGGCTGGAGGTCGGGGAGGTGGGAGATGTCGGTGCGGGTTTCGGCTTCATTTTTAGGAAAAAAGCCTGCATTGTCTGATTTTTCCAACTGTTCTAAAAACTGAAAAACGAGGTCTTTTTCATTTTCATAAACCGACGGGAAATGCCCGATTTCGCTCAGTTTTTCTTTAAAATCAAACAAGCTCAGTACACTTTCCTTTCTTAAACTGCCGGTTTTGAGGTCCGCGTTTTTTTCAAAAATAAAAATTTGAGGGCGTTCTCCGTGCGTCAAAAACTGCTGGCGGGCCACCTCAAATTCTTCAAAGGTATATTTGCCCACTTTTGAGAAATAGAGCATCACAAAGATGTCGGAGGCGCGGACGGCTTTGTTGTACTCGTCCTGCGAGCGCGTTTTTGAAACGGCGTCGAGGAAGTCTTCCCAAATGAGGAGTTCGAGAAAAATGCCTCGTTCATGCCATGCCTGATTTTTTCGGCGGATACATTCGGCAAACGCTTTCCGGTCGGCTTCGAGTTCAGAGGAGGAGGCGAGAAAAATTTTGATGGGCTGCATGATGTGTCACGGTTCACTTATGGGCATAAAAGTAATAAAGCCCTGCCTAAATCTTGTGCAATTTGACAAATCTCGAAGATTTGTCAAATTTTCACTTTCCCGACGCTGAAAGACGCAGATTTTTATGATCGTTATGTCCTCTACGTGCAGCGGAATCATACAGATCATACAAGATCAGCGTCAAAAAAAACGACGCGGTTTGCCCCGTACAAGTCAGGAAGTAACCGGAAATTACTGCCTGACTCGTCTCCCACCATTTTCACACGGCGCCTCCCGCCGCGTTGGGGTGCATCGTTAGAAGCTACCTGAAACCGCCCGACAGCATTTACACTTCATTTACAATCTTTTACAGTAAAACAACTGCCTTCGCCCAGGATCGCTTTATATTTGTGAGCTTGTCAAGCTACTTCTTTCATCATTTCCTCACTTACACCATCGTATGAAGTCATTACTCACTTTCGTCTCCCTCTTGCTGCTGAGCAGTCCCATTTGTTGCCAAAACAAGTACTCCGCCGAAACGCTCGAAAAAATCAAAGAGGTGGAGAACAACATCACCGGAGGCATCGTCGTCAACGACGCCAGGCCAAACACCATTATGGAACAAATGGCCAAATACAAGGTGAACGGCATGAGCATCGCGGTCATTCATGATTACAAAATCGCGTGGGCAAAAGGATACGGTTGGGCAGACGTGGCAGAGAAACGACCAATGACTACTAAGACGCTTTTTGAGCCGGGGTCCATCAGCAAAACACTGAATGCGGTGGGCATACTGAAATTAGCGCAAGACAAAAAAGTGGACCTCTACGCAGACATCAACACTTACCTCAGTTCCTGGAAATTCCCCTACGACTCCCTTTCAAAAGGCAAAAAAATAACCCTCGCCCAATTGCTCAGCCATCAGGCGGGTTTGACGGTGCATGGCTTTCCGGGCCACGACATCAACGGACCCATTCCCACCGTGTATGAGGTATTGGACGGCAAAAAACCTTCCTTCACGCCGGCCGTGCGCAGTGCGTTTGAGCCGGATTTGCGGTTTCAGTACTCCGGCGGCGGCACCACCATCTCGCAGGTGTTGCTCTCCGATGTCATCCGGCAAGCTTATGACGTCTGGATGTACAAAAACGTGTTGAAACCGATCGGCATGGTCAACAGCACCTACGCACAGCCGCCGGCAAAAAGCAAGCAGCGTTGGTGCTCCTCAGCCTACAACGGCGACGGCAGCCCCATCGAACGCAAATTTCACGTTTACCCCGAACAGGCGGCGGCGGGCCTGTGGATGACGCCAACCGACTTGTGCCGCTACATCATTGATATGCAGTTGGCCTGGAAAGGACAAGCCTCCAGGGTATTGAACCCGGACATGGTAAAACTTCACCTGACGCCCTACAACAATGGCCCAGCCGGTATGGGCACTTTTATTGACAACATTGACGGGGCTATTTATTTTCAGCACGGGGCCGGCAACGACGGGTTTTGCGGGCAATTTTTCGGCAGCCTTGAAGACGGATATGGAGTGGCCATTTTCCTGAATTCCGATAACGGCAGATTGCTCGGAGAAGTCATCAACAGTGTGGCAAAAGCATACAACTGGAAAAACTTTTACCGCGCACCGAGACAGGTGAAGAGCATCGCCGTGTCGAATGAATTATTGAAAACGTATGAAGGCATTTATCTTTTTGATGACACTTGGGCGGCCATCGGCAAGAAAGACAATGAATTCCACTTTTTTACCAGCGGAACACATGCCAAAATGTATTTTACCACGCCCACTCAGTTTGTCAACGAGGAATTTCAAGCCGTAAAAACCATGATCAAAGATGAAAAAGGCAATGTCACGGGCTATACCCGCTCGGTAAACGGCCGGGAATATCCCGCTGCCCAAAAAGTCGTGGGCATTGATACCGCTCAATTGGCGAACCCGATTTTAATGGGCGTCGGCTGGTATTATTTTGGCAACAAGCAGTACAAGGAATCGCTGACCACCTTCCAACGAGGCATGCAACTATACCCCGACGATCTGAATATGTACATGAATGCAGCACATTTGTATTTGTTCAACGGCGATTATGGAGCCGCCCTTGCGATCCACAAAAAGCATCTCAACGATATGATCAGGCCCGGTTATAGCTGGGTGGATTCCCTGAAGGACGACTACAACTACCTAAAAAGCACCGGGGAAGATTTGAAAATGTTTGACCGGTTGTTGGAGGAGTTGAGGATTGACAAACCATAAAAAATTGTAAGAAATATAGCCGGCATCAAAGCCACAAATAAAGGAGCAACCTACTCCACTTCAGACCTTGTAAGAATGGGCCACTTACAAGGTCTGAACCAACCTGTTCGTCCCCCGTTTCATGCCGTTCATCTATGCTTTTAAAAGAAACTCAAAAAACTTTGGAAACTTTTAAACCTTTCAGAGTTTCCTTCGTTTTTGGTCGGTATGAATTTGACAGACCAACATAACGAAGCGAAAACGTCCATTCTCAGAAAGGCCGAAATGCTGTTTATGCGCCTCGGACTGAAGAGCATCAGCATGGACGACATAGCCCGCGAATTGGGCATTTCCAAAAAAACGCTCTACCAGTTTTTCCAAAGCAAAGAAGACCTCGTGCTGCAAACCATCAGCCGCCACCAATGCACCGAAGCGGAGGAAGTGAAGCGTTTGTGCGAGAACTCTACCGACGCGCTCAAAGAGATGCTCGATATTGCCCGGCATGTATTGGTGCAGTTTCAGCAGATGTCGCCTTCTACGGTGTTCGATCTCAAAAAATACTACCCGGAGGCCTGGCGCATCGTGGAGCAGGTGCAGCGCGAGTACGTTTACGGCGTGCTGAAATCCAACATGGAGCGCGGCATCCGCGAGGGTTTGTACCGCGACGATTTCGATGCCAATATCCTGGCGCGCCTGTATGTAGGCAGCGTGCGCTGGCTGTTGGACGAGGAGCTATTTCCGCAGACGCAGTTCCACTGGGCGCAGTTGTACCGCGAGTTCATACACTATCACTTGCGGGGCATTGTGTCTCAAAAAGGGCTTGAAAAATTGAAAGCCTACATTCAGGATTTGTAAAATCACTCATTGACTTTATTATGATACCACCCGACACCACCTCACTACGAAAACGGCCCCCATTGTTGTGGCTCGTTTTTGTGCCGATGCTGTGCCTGAGTCCGCTCGCGGCGCAGCAATCGCTCACCATGCAAAACAGCGTGCAATTTGCCCTGCAAAACAATCCGCAGGTACAAAAGGCGGCGCTGGAAGTCCAAAAAGGCGATTACCAGATCAAGGAGTATCTGGCCGTCCGATTGCCTCAGTTGAACGGCAGCGGCAATTTCACCTTCAATGCCAAATTGCCTACGCAGTTGATTCCCAACTTCTTCGGCGGCAATCCCGACGAACTGCTGCCCGTGCAGTTTGGTACGGCGCTCAGCGTTTCGGCGGGGCTGGAACTCAGCCAGCTCGTGTACGATCACGGCGTTTGGCTGGGCGTAAAAGCCACCGACAAATTGGCAACGTTCAATCGCCTCATCGAAGCGAAAACGCAGGAAGACGTGGCCTACAACGTCGTCAAAATTTACATGCAGGCGCAGATTCTGGGCAAACAACGCGGCATCCTCGAAGCCAACCTGCTTCAGGTGGAGGGCCTGTTGCGCGCCACCGAATTGCAGTTCCAAAACGGGTTTGCCAAAAAATTGGACGTTGACCAGTTGCGCGTCAACCGCAGCACCCTGCGCACCCAATTGGACAACCTGAACCTGCAATACGAGCAGTCTTTGCGCGCGCTGAAGTTCGCCATGGCCATGCCTTTGGATGCGCCCATCACGTTGGCCGACACCTTGCAGGACAGCAGTTTGCCGACTTTGCAAACAGACGCAACGCCGGGCTTCGGCAACAAAATTGACCTCGCCATCGTGAACCAGCAGCGGCAACTTTTGGACCTGCAATTGGCCCAAACCCGCGCGAACTACCTGCCATCGGCCCGCTTTTTTGCCAATTACGCCGTGCAGGGCCAGGGCAACGGATTCGGCGATCTGGGCGACGGCAATCGCTGGTTCGACTACGCGATCATGGGCATCAACCTGCGCGTACCCATTTTCGACGGCTTCCGCAAAGGGCATCGCTTGCAGCAAAACCAGATAGAGCTGCTGCAAAATGAAAAAGACCGCCAACTGACGCAAAACAGCCTGGAGTTTCAGTACCAAAACGCGCAATTGCAATTGCAAAGCAGCTTCAACAGTCTGCGCTCGCAGAAGGAAAACCTCGCTATGGCCGAAGAAGTGTATGCGGTGATGCAGAAGCGTTTCCGCGAGGGCATTGCCCCCATTACCGAAGTGCTGAACGCCGAAACCTCCATGCGCGAGGTGCAGACCAACTACTTAGCCGCGCTGCTGCAATACAAATGGGCCAGCTTAGACCTGGAATACGCCAACGGAAAACTCTTGCAACTTTTTAAATAATCATCCAACCCGACGAAGCCGGAACAGAGGTCTTATCACTCGTTCCGGTACTCCGACAACAACCGCAAACATCCACCATGAAAAAAGTTATTCGCATCCTCATCACCCTCCTCGTGGCCGGTGCGGCATTGGCTGCCATTGCCTGGAAATTGGGTGAAAACAAAAAAGTCATCAATGAGCAGGCCCAATTGGCACAAGAGCGCAACGATGTCATTCCGGTGAAAACCGCCGCTCTCGGTCGCCAGGACGTGCGCGCCGATTTCGAGGCATCGGGCGTGTTCCAGCCGTTCAAAGAACTGGCGCTCATCTCAGACGTACAGGGCCGCATCACGCAGCTCAACGTGGCCAACGGTTCTTTCGTCAACGAAGGCGCCGTCATCCTCGCCGTTGACAACGACCTGCTCAAAAATCAGTTGGACATCACGAAAGTGAACCTGAAAAAAGCCGAAAGCGACCTCAGCCGCCTCAAGAATCTGGTGGGCGAAGGCGGCGTCACGCAGCAGCAGGTCAACGACGCCGAAATTGCCGTAGAAAACCTCAAGGCGCAGATCAAGGGCTTCGACAAGCAACTGGCGCTCACCGTGGTGAAGGCCCCGATTTCGGGCGTCGTTTCCGGCAAGACGATAGAAAAAGGCGCTTACATCGGTCCGGGCATGCAAATCCTCAACATCGTGAACGTAGGGCGGCTCAAGTTTCAGGTCAACCTCCGCGAAGAGGAAGTGGTGCAGGTCAAAACCGGCCAAAAAGTAGAACTCTCTGCCGACCTCTACCCCGACCGCAAGTTTGTGGGCGTGGTCACTTACATTTCTGTAAAATCCGACAACTCCAAGCGCTTCCTCGTGGAAATTGAGTTGGACAACCCTGCCGGCGCGCCCCTCAAGGCGGGTATGAACGGGCACGCTTTTCTCAGCAGCGGCCAGAGTGTCAACGTGTTGGCCCTGCCGCGCGAGGCCATTGTGGGCAGCGTGCGCGATGCGCAGGTCTTTGTGGTGGAAAACAACACGGCCAAGCTCAAAAAGGTAGAATTAGGCAACATCTACGGCGACTTCGCCTCGGTGCGCAGCGGCTTGCAGAATGGAGACGTGGTGGTGATTTCCGGCCAGATCAACCTGGAAGACGGGATGAAGGTGACGGTGGAGGGGAAGCAGTAGGCGCGCCGTGGCGCGGAGTGGGCGGTGGGCAGTAGGCGGTGGGCGGTTCCAACCCGAAACCTCGAACCCGGAACCCGCCTTTGCCAAGGCTTCGGCGGATGAAACCCGAAACTTT
>DDUV01000010.1:87129-91231 GCA_002344975.1 Saprospiraceae bacterium UBA2329
AAGGCTTCGGCGGATGAAACCCGAAACCTTGAACTCGGAACATCCAATTTAAAAAAATAACCCAACTCAAAGCTCGCGGCTCTTGGCAACAAGCTGGTTGGTTAGAAAAAATGAAACAATGTCCATTACAGAAATAGCCATAAAACGCCCGTCGCTGATCATCGTAGCGTTTACGGTGCTCACCATTTTGGGACTCATTTCCTACTCAAAATTGAGTTACGAATTGATCCCCAAATTTTCGGCGCCCATCGTTTTCATCTCCACCGTTTACCCCGGCGCATCGCCCGGCGAGGTGGAAAACAACCTCACCAAGGTGATAGAAGACGCTGTGTCGGGTATTGAAAAAATATCCGGCATCCGCTCTACCTCGTTCGAGAGCCTGTCGCTCATCACCATCGAGTTCAAGCAGGACGCTAAGATTGACGTGCTCTTGCAGGAAACCCAGCGCAAAATCAACGCCATAGAGGCCACCCTGCCGGCAGACGCCAAAGCGCCCGTGATCTCGAAATTCGCCTCCGACGAGTTTCCCATCATGAGCATCGCCGGCAATGCCGACCTGCCGAATACAGCGCTGTACGACCTGATGAAAAACCGCATCAAACCTGCCCTCTCGCGGGTAGAAGGCGTGGGGCAGATCACCCTCGTAGGCGGCCAGGAGCGCGAAATTCAGGTACAGGTCAACCGCGCCAAATTGGAGCAAAACAACCTGTCTTTGTTGCAAATTGTGCAGGCCATTCAGGCGGCCAACCTCGAATTTCCCACCGGAAAAATCAAGAGCGACAAAGAGCAGATTTTGGTGCGCCTTGCCGGCAAAATCCAAACCTTAGACGACCTCCGGAACCTCTCGCTCTTCACCCTGCCCAACGGCGTTTCCATCAAGCTCTCCGACGTGGCCGAGGTGCAAGACGTGGCCAAAGACGCCGACGACCTCAACCGCCTCAACGGGCGCGGCGCCATCGGTATCCTCGTGCAAAAGCAAAGCGACGCCAATGCCGTAGCCGTTTCTGCCGGCGTGAAGGCCGAAATGGAGAAGCTGCAAAAAGTGTATGAGGCCGAAAAACTCAGCTTTAAAATCGGCAACGACTCCACCGACTTCACCAATGCCGCCGTGGACGCCGTTGTACACGACCTCGGTCTGGCCATCATACTCGTGGCCTTAGTAATGCTCGTTTTTCTGCACAGCTTCCGCAACTCGCTCATCATCATGGTGGCCATTCCGGCCTCGTTGGTGTCCACCTTCATCGGCATGTACCTGTTCGATTTCACCCTCAACCTCATGACGCTGCTGGCCATGTCTTTGGTCATCGGTATCTTAGTGGACGACAGCATTGTGGTGCTCGAAAACATCTACCGCCACATGGAAATGGGCAAAAACCGCCGGGTAGCCGCTTTGGACGGTCGAAACGAAATCGGCTTCACGGCCCTGTCCATCACTTTGGTGGACGTGGTGGTGTTTGTACCGCTGGCCATGTCGGGCGGCATTGTGGGCAACATCATGGGGCAGTTTGCCTGGGTAGTGGTGTTTTCCACGCTCATGAGTTTGGTGGTGTCGTTCACCGTGACGCCCATGCTGGCCTCGCGTTTTTCTAAAATCGAAAACCTGAGCAGCAAGAGCATTTTCGGGGCCTTTTTCATCGCTTTTGAAAAAATGATGCACGGCCTCACCGAAACCTACGCCCGCCTGCTCAAGTGGTCCTTGCGCCACAAGGCCATCGTGCTGGGCGTCACCACCTTGCTGTTTTTCGGTTCGTTTGCCTTGGTGGGCGGCGGTTTCATCGGTACGGCATTTTTCGGCAGCAGCGACCGCGGCGAGTTCATCATTCAGTTGGAACTGCCCAAATCCTCTACCTTGCGGGAGACCAACCTCGCCGCACAAAAGGCCGAGCAACTCCTTTCACAGAAACCCGAAATCACCAACCTTTTCACCACCGTAGGTCGCACCACCGGTTTGTTGGGAGGTCAAAGCACGCCCTATCTGGCTGAAATTCAGGTAAAAATGGTGGACCTTGAACAACGCGCCGGCGTGCGCTCCGACGTGTATGGCAGTAGGGTGCGCAACGAATTAGAACGCCAATTGCCGGGCGTAAAAGTGACCACCAACATCGTGAGCTTCTTTGGCGGGGCCGACCAGGCGCCTATTCAGGTCATCGTCAGTGCGGGACGTTTGGAAGACGCTATGAAATATGCCAAATTCCTGCTCGAAAAAGCCAAAAAAGTGCCCGGCACCCTCGAAGCGGAAATCACCGTGAAAGAAGGCAACCCGGAAATCAACGTGGCCATCAATCGCGAACGCATGGCCGAACTGGGCCTCGATATGCAGATGGTGGGCGCTACCATGCAAACGGCCTTTTCAGGCAATACCAACGCCAAATACCGCGACGGCGCCAACGAGTACGACATCAATGTGCGCTTGGACGCCTTCGATCGCCGCAACCTCGCCGATATCAGCCGCCTCACTTTCATCAACATGCGCGGCGAGCTGATCCGCTTGGACCAATTTGCCGCCGTGACCCAAACCACCGGCACCTCGCAGTTGGAACGCAAAGACCGCACCGCCGCCGTCACCGTACAATCCAAAGTATTGGGCCGCCCATCGGGTACCGTCGGCGCTGAAATACAGGAAATTATTGCCCAAAACCCGCCGCCCGCCGGCGTTTCCATCGCTTACGACGGCGACCTCAAAGCGCAGGAAGAAGGCTTCGGGAGTTTGGGACTGGCTTTCTTAGCGGCCATCCTCTTTGTGTATCTCATCATGGTGGCGCTGTACGACAACTGGGTGTATCCTTTTGTAGTGTTGTTCTCCATTCCGGTAGCCATCGTGGGCGCCTTGCTGGCTATGGCATTGGCCATGCAAACGCTCGACATTTTCTCCATCGTGGGCATCATCATGCTGGTGGGTTTGGTGGGCAAAAACGCCATCCTCTTAGTGGACTTTGCCAACCAGATGAAAGCAGAAGGATTCGGCACGTTCGACTCGCTGATTCTGGCCGGTCGCATCCGTTTGCGCCCCATCCTGATGACCACCATCGCTATGGTATTCGGTATGATGCCCATTGCATTGGCCAAAGGCGCCGGCGCGGAGTGGAAAAACGGTCTGGCCTGGGCTTTGATCGGCGGCCTCACCAGTTCCATGTTGCTCACACTCGTGGTGGTGCCCGTCATTTATTACATCATGGACTGGATCAAGGGCGACCTGAAACGCCAAAAGCGCAACGGGGTAAGGCCGATTGAGGAGTACCACGGCAACGACGATCATGGCACGGGGGTGCATTTTGAGGGTAGTTGATGTGACGATGTGCTGATGTGACAATGTGCTGATTGCCAACTAAGAGCGTTCAAAAAAGTATCGAATCAGTTTATTTGATTCCCCAAGCGGGAAATCTGACATTTACCGATAACCAAGCTCACAGCTCGCGGCTCAAAGCTCGCAGCTCTGTTCCAAGAGAGATAATATACTCAACTGCACATAAATCGGATACTGTCTCACGGGTTGTCGAAAGACGCTTGTGGGGCAGTTTTTTTTGAAGTTATGCGGCCACTTCTAAGCGAAGGTCCATGGCTTTCAGTTTAAAAAACATCCCCTCTTTTTTGCGTTTCACCTCCAATTTTTGCATCGCACCTGCACAAAACCACCTCAATATGACGGAGCAAGACATAGACCGCATCATAGAAATGGCATGGGAAGACCGCACCCCTTTTGAGGCCATTGAGTTGCAGTTCGGCTTGTCGGAGGCAGAGGTCATAGCCCTCATGCGGCGGCAAATGAAGGGCTCCAGTTTCAGAATGTGGCGGGCCAGGGTCAGCGGACGCAAAACCAAGCACACACAGCTCCGCAGCGAAGATGCGCTGCGCTTCAGGTGCTCCCGGCAGCGGGCCATTTCCGGTAATAAGATCAGCAAAAAAGGCTGAACCCGTCAAGAGCAATACCAAGCGCCAGAGCAAACGCATCAAAACAGCAACTTCATTATCCTCGTCATTTTGATGCGTTTGCCCTGGCTTCACTCAGTCCTGACTCCTCACGCATGGCTTTTTTCGTATCTTTGTTGTCATTCGGGGCGATAAAAAAACAAAGTGGTCCTTTTCGCCAAAGGATTAGATAAGT
>DDUV01000065.1:0-32847 GCA_002344975.1 Saprospiraceae bacterium UBA2329
ACACTTTATTTTTGCCCCACTACATAGTATCGGCGTATCTTTGTCGGAGCGTATTTTTTATAATCCCAAAACGAACAAGAACTTACATGAGGCAATGGATCATCCTGTGTCACATCATCTGCCTGCCGATATGGGGCGCCGCTCAGGTATGCGGCCTGGAAGACACCCTCTGGATCAACCCCGACGCCACTCACGTTTTTAACATCGAGATAGCCGGTTTGGTCAACGACAATCTGGCCGATCCCGCGCAGGGCATCTGCGGCGTGGAAATAGAGTTTGCGCATCAGTTTGTAGAAAATCTCGAACTCTGGCTCGTCTCTCCCGCCGGCGATACCGTGCGGCTCATCGGCCCCAACAGCAATGACGATCTGGCCTTCACTTTTTTTGCCCGGTGGGACATCCGTTTCGTGCCCTGTGCCGCTACTGCCATGCCCGATTTTGGCTATGCCGCCCAATGGAGCAATGAGCAGGTACTCAATTACGTCTCCGGAGGTTTGTATTTGGGTTCCTATTACCCCTTTTCCGGCTGCCTCGAAGACTTTGACACCGGCCCTGTCAACGGCACATGGCAGATCATTGCCCGCAACGATCCGTCTCCGTTTTACGGCGGCGCCATTGTTGATTTCCGGCTCATTTTTTGCGATGAGCGCGGCATAGATTGCTGCTTTTCAGATGCCGGCGTTTTTATCAATCCGCCCAATATGACCGCCTGCCAGGGCGCCGACACGCTGTCGTTCCGTCTGCCTCCTCTATATTTTGGTCAGCGCCCCGATTCCACGCTCTACGGTTATCGCTACGTTGTGGCCCTCAATGACACATTGGTAGCTTATGATTCTATCCCCGATCTAAGAGCTTACCCGCCAGGTAATTACACGGTCTGCGGGCTATCGTTTGAACGAGCCTTTGCAGGAGATATTCCTCCGCCGGACGGGCAACTGACATTAGACAGTCTGCGCCGAAACCTCAACGGGTTTACGCCCGATTTTTGCGGAGAACTCACTCCCGTTTGCGCCGAAATCGTCATTGTGCCGCCGCCGGATACCACTTTTCTGGCCGATACCATCTGCTTTGGAGACACCGTTTATATTCATCAAACGCCTTATGCCACCACCGGTATTCATACCCAAAACCTGCCCGGATACGGCGGTTGCGACAGCATCGTGCAGCTTCAACTCTTAGTCAGGCCACAGGTTTTTACAGCATTGGACTCCATCATCTGCCTCGGCGATTCGGTCGTCGTGGGCAGCAGCGTTTACAATCAGTCGGGCATGTACTTCAATCTATTCACTGCCGCCACCGGCTGCGACAGCATCGTAGGACTTCAACTGACGGTGCTTCAGCCGGTTTTTACAAACATTAATACTGCCATTTGTGCCGGAGATACGATCAGGATTGGGAATGAAAGTTTTTGGCAATCAGGAACTTACACTGTTTCTTTAAGTTCCGCATCGGGCTGCGACAGCATCGTCACCTTGCAGTTGGATGTATTCAGTGCCTCCATCGCCATTGCCGTGCCGGATACCATCACCTGCTCCCAACCGGAAGTGACGCTTGATGCAGGCGGCTCCATCGGCACTCAGGCTTTGCGGTATCTGTGGCGCAATATGGCCGGAGATTCCGTAGCATCGGGCGTGACTTGGAATACCTCTCAATCGGGGCAATATGTATTGGAAATCAGCCCCTTGTCGGGGAATCCGCAATGTTCGATCAGAGATACGATAGAGGTATTCCAAAACCGCATTTTCCCCGATGTATCTGCCGGCGTGGATGATACCTTAACCTGTCGGCAACCCTCATTACAACTCGGTCTTTCCGGCTCAGTTGTTTCCCCGCATGTTGTTTACCAATGGACAACCGATGTCGGTCTCATCGTCTCTTCCGCCAATCAATTGGCCATCGAGATAAATGGCGCCGGGCAGTATTTCCTCGTGGCCACTGATACGCTCAACGGCTGCACCACACTCGATACGGCTGTCATTCAGATAGATACGCTGGCTCCGGTGGCTGTTGCCGGACCCGATACTGCCATCACCTGCACCAATCCGACGATTGTGTTGGACGGCTCCGCCTCCGGGGCAGGTTTGGAATACCTCTGGTCGGGGCCTTGTCTTTTGGGCAATGCCGGCCTGCCGAATGTGTCGGTGCATTGCGCCGGTATGTATATCTTACAAACGACCTCGCCGGGCAACGGCTGTACGGCATTCGATACGGTGGTGGTAGTGTGGGATACGCTCGCCCCTGTTCCCGATGCGGGGCTGAACGATACGCTCACTTGCCTCGCAACAGAAATCACCTTGCAGGGGAGTGTAGGCATGGTAGGCAATAACCTGACGGCAGCCTGGTCGGGGCCGGGTATCGTATTGGGTGGCACAACGGAAATGCCCCTCGTTAACTTGCCAGGCGAGTACATCCTCGAAGTGCGCAATGCCGACAATGGCTGCACGGCCGCCGACACGGTGAGCATTGCCATAGATACCATAGCGCCGGTATCGGATGCGGGGGCACTTCAACGCATTGATTGTCAAACAGAAGAGGTGGTTTTAGGAGGCACCGCCACCACTACGGGGCCTCATATAGAGTACCTGTGGACGACCTCAGGAGGCGCATTTTCCGGCCCCGACAACACCGCCATGACCACCACCCGTACATCCGGCGTTTACCTCCTGGAAGTACACAATCTGCAAAATGGCTGTTCCGATACTTCCAACGTTGTAGTGGAAACAGACACGCTGGCGCCCATAGCCGATGCAGGAGATGTTTTTGTGCTGGATTGCCAAATCAGAGAAGCCGTGCTCAATGGCGCTGCATCCTCTGTCGGTGCGGGTATTGAATATGAATGGACCGGCCCCTGCATAGTCGGCCCGGCTAATGCTCCGACCACGATTGCCGACTGCCCCGGCCTTTATACTCTTACGGTAAACAATACCCTCAACGGCTGCTCCGCCTCCGATACCGTCTCTATATTGCTGGCTTTGGCAACAGCCATCGCGGTTGTACCCGACACCTTATATATATCGTGTGAAACAGGGACGGTTGTGTTGGACGGCAGCAGTTCGGTGTATGGCGTGTTTGAATGGCAATTCAACGGAGCGCCCTCCTCCCTTTCAGAGATCAGCCCGGTGGTGTCAATGCCCGGCGAATATGTGCTTTTAGTGAATACCCTGGCACTCAACTGTCCCGATGCAGATACGACCATTGTGCTCTTGGATTGCCAGATAAGCGCTGCTATTGCTGCATTAACCGACACGCTGACCTGCGCACAAACGACGGCCACCCTCAACGGCAGCGCGTCTTCCGCAGGCCCCGCTATAACGTATAGCTGGACCGGTCCGGCTGCGGGTTGTATTGCATCGGGGCAAGGTACCTCTATGGTGCAGGTGGTTTGCCCCGGCGAATACACCCTCACGGTGAGCAACACAGCGGTGGGTATCAGTGAAATGGCCACTGTGATGGTGCAGGCCGATACGATAAGACCATTGGCAGAGGCTGGCCCGGCCGATACCATTACCTGTATTCGGCCTTTTGCCCTCCTGAACGGCAGTGCTTCATCAACCGGCGCCGGAATAATGTATGAATGGACCGATGCCGGAGGAGCATTCGTCAGCGCCTTGCCCTCAGATACAGCGACCGTTCCGGGCTTGTATTTTCTGTCGGTCACCAATACGGTCAACGGCTGCCAAGCAGTGGATTTTGTTACCATTTCCAGAACCGCAGAACCGCCGGTCGTCAATTTCGGGAATACCGTTTTTCCGTGCAACCGGGATTCTTTTTTATTGCGGGCCTTCCCGGAACTTGCCGGATTTTCTTATCAAATAACCTGGTCCGGCCCCGGCCTGCTGTCCGACAACCATGCCGCCGACGTTTGGATTGATACTGCCGGTCTGTACATCATCGAAGTGCTCAACATGGCAACCGGCTGCAGCATTCGGGATTCTGTATGGGTAACGCAACCTGAATGCGGCCCCTGCATCGCAGTATCCCCGCCCGATACGGTCACTTGTCAGGTGACGTCGGTTGTGTTAAACGCTGCATTTTGCGAACCTTGTCCGGGCTGTACAGTGCAGTGGTCGGTCATTGCCGGAGCTATTTTATCGGGGGCGGGTACGCTCATGCCGGAGGTACGCGCAGGCACATACACGTTGTCGGCTACTGATACCGCTGGAGTGATCACAACCCTGACGGTGGAAGTACCCGCAGATACGCTGCCGCCTGCTGCCGACGCCGGGCCGGATCGAATCATTACCTGCGAGGATGCGGTGGTTATGTTGGGCGCCGGCCCTGTTCCTTCACCGGAATACAGGTATCGCTGGTTGCAAAGCAACGTTTCACCCGGTCAGAATCAATTGTTGGTGACGGTTCAAACCCCCGGTTTTTACGTTCTTGAGGTAGAAAATATGGCCAATGGGTGTGTTGCCTCGGATACGGTGTTGGTAACAATAGACACCTTGAGACCCGTTGCAGAGGCCGGCCCGGATCAGGTCATCACCTGCGGCATGCCTTTTGCCATTCCTGATGCAGCCGGTTCGACGCTGGGCAACAACATTGCATACGCATGGTCAACCACATCTCCGGGTATCATAGCTGCCGGGGAAAACACCCTGAACCCCATCATCACCGCAGCGGGTTGGTATCGTTTATTAGTAACCAATACGCTCAATGGCTGCACTGCCGAAGACAGCCTTCAGGTAACGCTTTCGGCGCAATTGCCTTTTGTGCCCGATGTGCCGGATATGACGCTCACCTGCTCGGATACGGTATTGTTGCTCAACCCGATATTGCCGGATACAGCCGGACTGAGTTTTCAATGGTGCAGAATGGTGGGTACGATGCCAACCGATTGCTCCGTCGGGCGTACCGTCAGCATCAACATGCCCGGAACATGGCGATTTGAAGTGTTGAATACCTCGACGGGGTGCCGAAATGCAGATTTTGTAGTCGTTTCACAAGACCTTGACCCTCCCGTTGCAGAGGCCGGCGCTTCGCCTTTACCGCTCAATTGTACGCGGCTTTCCGTTCCGTTGGCAGGCATGGCGGGGCCTGCAGGAGTGCCGGTAGAAATTGCATGGAGTACCTCCGGGAGCGGCACAGCCATGCCCGATAATGTGCTGAATCCTACGGTGACTTCGCCGGGCATTTATACCCTCACCGTTACTCGTACCGACAATGGCTGTTCGGCCTCCGACTCGGTAGAGGTATTGCTCAACGATAATTTCCCGGTGGCCAATGCCGGGCCGGATACCAGCCTCACCTGCCGGGTTACGGAGCTTCGGCTTCAGGGCAGCGCCCAAACAATAGGCGCCCCCGCGCAATGGAACTGGAGTAGCCCCGATGCCACGATTCTGGAAGGCGCCCAAACGCCCAACCCGCGCATCAACCAAGCCGGGCTGTACATACTGACCATAACAGACCCGGCCAATGGCTGTACGGATACCGACACTGTTGTGGTAATAGCCAATCAGCTCCCGCCCGATATTGACATCCAGGCACCGGAAGGCTGGACGCTCAATTGTCTGCATCCGACGCTCGTATTGGATGCGTCGGGCACCACCTCTTCCGGCCCGGTGAGGTTTCAATGGTTTGGTACGCCGGGAAGTATAGACGGCCGGGTGGACAGCAGCGCCATCCGCGCCAACAGCGTAGGGTTCTATCGCCTCGTTGTGGAAGATGTGATCCGCGGTTGCCGGGATACGGCCATTTTGCAAATTGGCGGCGATTTTGCAGTGCCGTCTGTAGCTGTTGCGGCCCCTCTTGTCATTACCTGCGCCCGCCCGGAGGTCACGCTGACAGCCATACCTTCTCCTCCCGGCGATTTTTATACCACCCGCTGGCTCGGCCCTTCCGGCGATACCGTGGCAGGAGCGGGTTTGACTGCGGCTGTCCGACTCGCTGGCGCATGGAGGGTTTGGGTAACCGATACCAGGAATGGCTGTTTCGGCATTGGCAATATCATGGTTGCAGAAGACCTTGTGCCGCCTGTGGCGCGCATCGCGGCCCCTGATACGCTGGATTGTACCACGCGGTCGGTCTTATTAAATGGCTCTGCCTCTGTAGGTCGGGGTGCTTTGGCATTTGAGTGGAGTGGTCCGTCGGGGGGTATTACCACGGGAAATATGGCTGTGTCTGCCACCGCAATGCTGCCGGGCGTGTACTTTTTGGAAGTCACCGATGCACTGAATGGCTGTCGCGATACAGCGGAGGTCTTGGTAGTAGAAACTTCTGTCCCGATCACAGGGGTGGAAGCGGAAATCATTCCCCCGGCCTGCCCTGGAACGGGAGACGGGAGCATCCACTTGTTGAATATTGAGGGAGGCACCGGTCCTTATGGAATTACCTTCAACGGTAGCGGCCCTTCTCTTACTCGCGATTTTTACTATCTCAGCCCCGGAGTTTATACCGTCCGAATACAGGATGCCTTGGGATGTAGTTTAGATACGAGTTTCAACTTGTTGGACCCGCCGTTACTGACAGTGGATTTGGGCGCCGACCTGTTGATTCGGTTGGGAGACAGCGTCAGGTTGGAAGCGATGGCCAATTTACCTGTGACGGCCTATCGCTGGGCGCCGGCAGAAGCATTTTCAGATGCAGGTGCTGCCGTACAGTTGGTGACGCCATTGTTCACAACAACCTACCAGGTGACGGTAACGAATGCCGAAGGATGCACTGCTACGGATTGGATAACATTGACGGTCAATACTTTGAATCTGTATTTTGCACCAGATGCCTTCTCCCCCAATGGCGACGGCAACAATGACTACTATACCATATTTGCAGCGCCGGCGATTAAGGAAATACAGTCGCTCCATATTTTTGACCGTTGGGGAAACATGGTGTTCTCGCGCAGCAACTTCCCTCCCAACGACCCGGCGCTGGGCTGGGATGGAAACTTTGAAGGCAGGCCGATGAATGCAGCCGTGTTTGTAGTGATGGCCGAAATTGTACTGCCCGATGGAAGGCTGGAGTTGTACAAAGGCGAGTTGACGCTGCTTCGTTAAGGGGAATAGATTAACAGTTCGCCCCACTCCTTGTGGCCTTATTGAATAAACGGCAAGGTAAAGAAAATGGCGCTTCCCATACCGGCTTCAGACTCGGCCCAGATTTTTCCGCCGTGTTTCTCCACGATTTTCCGGCAAGTGGCCAATCCGATACCCGAACCTTCGTAGGCATCTCGCGAATGAAGCCGGGTAAACATTTCGAACATTTTCACCCGAAACTCTTCCGGGATGCCGATGCCATTGTCTTTGACGTAAAACAGATACTCTTTTTTATCTGGGTCGGGCATGCAGCCCACCTCAACGACGGGCGCTTGTTCTCCCCGAAACTTGATGCCGTTGCTGATGAGGTTTTGAAACACCTGCCCCAGGCGCGAGCGGTTGCCCATAACGGCCGGCATAGAAGCCACATCTAAATCAATTCGGGCGCCGGAATCTTGTATCACCTGATGCAGGCTGCCGATGACTTCATTTACTACCTCGGTTGTTTCTACTTTGGCGAAGTCGGTATTTTCCCGTTCTATGCGGGTGTATGCCAACAGATCTTTTAGCAACAACTGAAGCCGGGCTACGCCATTGGTCACAAAATCCATGTATTGCTGGGCCTGCTCGTCCAATTGGTCGGTATATTTTCGTTTGATGATGCCGACGAATGACCCGATGGTACGCAGCGGTTCCTGAAGGTCGTGGGATGCTACATAAGCGTATTGCCTCAACTCCTCATTATAAGACTGTAGCGTCAGGTTTTGGCTTTCAATCTGGCCGTTGAGTTCTTGCAGCACCTTATTGGATTCGCGTTGCCGGCGTACCAGTATTAAGACCCAAATCAATAGCCCTGCTAAGGCTGCCAAAAAAACAGACAGACCTATCATGGTGCGCTGGTTGCCTTTCCGTCTGATTTCGGCCAGTTCTTTTTCCTGCTGCAACACCTTTATGGCGTTTTCTTTTTTACCCACTTCGTACAGGGTGTTGAGCTTGATAATTTGATTGTTGGAAGACTCATTGATCAGAGAGTCTTTCATCATGATGTACTCTCTCAGGTAAGCATTGGAGGCTTCGTAGTTGCCTTTCAATTGCTGCAACTGAGCCAGTCGCTCCAGTACTTCCATTAAAATAGAATTCGATGCGGACTCTATGCATAATAAATGAGCCTGGCGCAATGATTTTTCCGCATCAGCGTAAGTATTGGTCTGCATTTGTAACTCGCCCATGCGCAAATGACATAAAATAGAAAGCCGGTGGTTGTCGAGCGCTGTACTCGTTTTCATAGCCTTCAAAAGATATTCCTTTGCTTTGGAGTAGTTTTTTAGATTGGTGTAGTTTTCTCCAATATTGAGCAAAGCATAAGCCTTGTTTTTGTCGTTGCCGATCTGAATGGCCGATTCCAGAGCGCGGGAATTGTATCGGAGCGATTCTTGTTGATCGCCCAACTCCTCATACGCGCTGCCAACGGCTGAGAGGCAATTCAGCAAATTTTTGCGGGGTATGGAGATGTCTTTTTCACAAAGATGGAGGGCTTTTTTATAGTATTCTAATGACTTATCGTACTTTTCCTGTGAAAAATACATAGATCCGATCTTATAAAGGGACTCTGCCGTACCTTCGGCATTGCCGGCTTTTTCGCGATTTTCCAAGGCTTTGAGTTGATACTCCAAGGCTTTGTCGTAGTTACCCAAGGCTTCGTAAATCGCTCCGAGAAGGCTCAATACTTTAGCTTGTTCTTCGGGTTTATTATTGGGCAGAAGCGGGTTGGATTCGGCTGTTTTTAAATGCTCCAGCGCAGCATTATATTCTGAGAGCTTTACCAGCGTTTGAGCCAGTTTAATTTTGGCGCTGAGGGCGGCGGATTCATTGCGCTGTTTTTCAGACTCTTTGAGCGCTTGCGCATAATAACCTTGCGCTTTTTTGTTCTCATCAATGCTTAGTAAACTATCGCCGATTGCCATTAGGTATGGAACTCCGTCACTGGGCCGGGGAGAGGCTGCATCGGCTTGCGCATACGAGTTTTGGCCAGATACGAGAGTCAGTATGCCAAAAACTAATGAAGTGCAGATTCTGAATAGACAAATATTGACGGACATACTAATTGAGCTTTGGGAGTTAAGTATAAAAAAATGCCGCTCTGCCGGGCATAAAGACCAACAGAGCGACAAAAATACTTTTTTCGAATGATTCAGGGCAATTAATCCCAGTCAGGCGGATTGCCTTTGACGTCCCAGTCTGGTGGGTTGCCGTGCAAATCCCAATCTGGTGGGTTGCCGTGCAAATCCCAATCAGGCGGATTGCCGTGTAAGTCCCAATCTGGTGGATTGCCTTGAGCACCGCCCTTAATGGACTGTTGCTCCTCCTTGGAAAGCGGCTTCATCTCAGCCTGCTTTTTGTTGCGCTTTTGAAAGTTGAACATAATTTGGAGGGTTAAAATATGAGAAAAATAAAAACCAACATCCAATTGACTAAGCCTCTCATAAGAAAGACGACAGCTGCATTGAAATGTTGTTCGTAGTGTTCGACTTTTGAAATAGAATGTGCATCAAAAAAGGGGATGACGCAGTATGAATATCGTTTTCTCACGCATTGTCGCCACAAAGATATAACAAACCCTCCGAAAAATCAAGCAATAAACAAAAAAAGGGGGAACAAAATGCTCCCCCCTAAAAAACACCTAAAACCCATATTCTGTCATGAAAACATTATCATTATATGCCTTTATTCTCGCCATTGTGACGAAAACGGGCGCAAATGTCACAAAAAAAGAGGAAAATCAAAAAATTTTCCTCTAAAAAACACCTAAAACCCATATTCTGTCATGAAAATAATCTCTTTGTAAAAGATGACTTTGAGACGGAGCACCCAGACATAGGTCACAAAAAAAGGAGAACCGTAAGATTCTCCTCTCAAAAAACACCTAAAACCCATATTCATATCATGAAAACCTTATGCCATGTCGGCCTTTCATCGGTTGATGTCTCGGCCGTTTGTTGGTGCAAAGATACATGCGCCGGAATCTGCCAAAAAGTGACAATCATCACAATAAGGCCTGTTGTTTTGCTTTTTTGCGCATCTTTGCGGCCTTAAACTGCAAGCATGTCGAAAACCCTTTCTATTATCATCCCTGCTTACAATGAGGCACGCACGATTCGATTCATTTTGGATAAAGTGCGAATGGCGACCTTGCCCCAAGAAATAGGCAGAGAAGTTATCATTGTCAATGACTGTTCTACCGATGATACCCGTGAAGCCATTCAGCAGTATATGGCCGAGTATCCCGACATGGGGATTCAGTACAGAGAGCACCGCGTCAATCAGGGGAAAGGCGCCGCTTTGCACACCGGCATCCGGGAGGCATCCGGAGATTACATCATCATACAGGATGCAGATTTGGAGTACGACCCGCGCGAATATACTTTACTGTTGATGCCGATACTGGAAGGTATGGCCGACGTGGTATATGGATCGCGCTTCATGGGAGGCAACCCGCACCGCATCCTTTTCTTTTGGCATTCTATCGGCAATAAGTTTCTTACTTCCTTGTCCAATGCTATGACCAACCTCAATCTGACCGACATGGAAACCTGCTACAAACTGTTTCGGGCAGACATCGTCAAAAGCCTTGTTCTGAAAGAAAAGAGATTCGGCTTCGAGCCGGAAGTGACGGCTAAAGTAGCCAGGGTGCCGGGCGTGCGCATTTACGAGGTGGGGATATCCTACTACGGGCGCACTTATGCCGAGGGTAAGAAGATCAATTGGAAGGACGGATTCAGGGCCATTTACTGTATCCTGAAATATAACATTTGGGGTTGAATGAAATTTGAGTGAAAAAATAATTTCAAAACGCGTATATTTGCGCGGTTTTTCCGGGGCGGCACATTTTGCCCTGAAAATCAGGAGCTTCGGCTCGCGTTTTATAATCCTTAAAATGAATCGTGTACCATGCAAGGTAAAGGAGTAGTTCGGTTTTTCCTCATTGTTGTAGCGCTGGTGACCCTGGCGCAGTTCCTGCTCATCATTCCGACGAGGCGGGTAGAAAAAAATGCAGACGCTTATGCAACCGCTGCGTCGGCCAATGCGCCGGCAGAAAGCAAGACGGCTGTTTTTAAAGAAAAGCGCATCGCTTATTTAGACTCGCTCTCCTCAGAGCCGGTGTTTACGGTGCCTTTGATCAAGTCTTACACCTATCAAGACCTCAAGCGCCAGCAAATTGCGCTTGGCCTCGACCTCAAAGGCGGTATGAGCGTGGTGTTGCAGGTGGACTTGCGCAAGTTTGTCAACGCCTTGGCCAACGAGAGCAGCGACGCTGACTTTAAAGCTGCTTTGGATGCCGCTTTGGATGCTCAGAAAAACTCTGAAGCAGACTTCATTACGCTGTTTGCCGATAACTTCCGCAGCATCAGTAACGGCAAGCCGCTGGCGCCCATTTTTGCCCGCAACGAAGCGCTGGGGCTCAATTTCGAGTCTTCCGACGGCGATGTCGTGCAGGTACTTCGTGCGCGCGCCGACGAAACGGTGGGGCTTACCTTCGACCGTCTCAAAGAGCGCATTGACAAACTCGGCGTAGTGCAGCCCAACATTTCTTTGGATGCCGCCCGCGATATTATCGTGGTAGAATTGCCTGGTATTGACAACCCGGAACGCGCCCGTCGCTTTTTGCAGGCTGCCGCCGAACTCGAATTCTGGAATGTATATCGCATCAGCGATCCGGGTATGATGGAGGCATTTGCTGCCGCCAATGAGCGCCTGGCCAAAATGAAAGGCACGGAGGCCTCTACGCAGCGCCAGATTTTGAAAATAGACACCTTATATAAGGTGGACGAGGCCGGCAATTCGGTTGTAGATCGTTTGGATACTACCTATGCGCCCATCACCGGCGGGCCGCTGTTTGATGTGTTTACCATCAACAGTTCCGGTTCTTATGGCTTGGCGCCTATGGGGGTTGCTAAGAAGAATCAGCGCGCCGCTATTGATGAAATGCTGAGTGGTCCGGAAATCAGAGGCTTGTTCCCGCCGGACGTGCGCTTTGCCTGGTCTAAAGACCCGGTGAAGGATCCCACTACTCAAAAAGCTACCGATAATTACGAACTGTACGCCATCCGCAAGGAGCGCGGCGGCGACAATGCACCGCTGACCGGTGAAGTCGTTACGAACGCATCGGCACAGCCCGATGAGAACAACCAAATGGCGGTATCGCTGCAAATGAATGCCAGCGGCGCCCAAATCTGGGGTCAGATGACTACGAAGGCTGCGCAGGACAACAACCGCGAGGTAGCCATTATGCTCGACAGCGCGGTCGTTTCCGCTCCACGAGTCAATCAGCCCATTACGACCGGCAGTTCTTCCATTTCCGGCTCTTTCTCGTTGGAAGAAGCCAAAGACCTTGCTAATATCCTTCAGGTGGGTAAACTGCCCGCTCAAACCCGAATCATTCAGGAATCTTTGGTAGGCCCGTCTCTGGGCGCTGAAAACATCAGCAAGAGTGTCAATTCATTGGTCATAGGCTTTTTGTTGGTGGTAGTCTTTATGGTACTGTACTATATGGGCGGCGGTGTAGTGTCTGTGTTGGCTCTGTTTACCAACCTGTTCTTCATCTTTGGTTCTTTGGCTTCACTGGGTACGGTCCTTACCTTGCCTGGTATTGCCGGTATCGTGTTGACGATGGGTATGGCCGTGGACTCCAACGTGATCATCTTCGAGCGCATACGAGAAGAACTGCGTGCAGGCAAGAGCATGCTTTCTGCTATTGCCGACGGCTTCAAAAATTCATACTCTGCCATCATAGATGCCAACGTAACGACCATTTTGGTGGCCGGTGTACTGGCCTACTTTGGCATCGGCCCCATCAAAGGCTTCGGCGTAGTACTCATCGTGGGTATCGTTTGTTCTGTGTTTACTTCTGTATTGGTGGGCCGCCTCATCCTCGACTGGTGGACGCGCCGCGGCGGCAATATGTCGTTCTGGAGCAAAGCAACCGCCAATACGCTGACCAATATCAATATTGACTGGATGGGCAAGCGTCGAATCGGTTACATGATTTCCGGTGCGCTGACGGTGTTCGGCATCGTCTCTTTCTTGGTGCGCGGATTCGATATGGGCGTTGATTTCAAAGGTGGATTTTCGTACAACGTGACTTTTGACAAATCGCAAAAAATAGATGCGGAATCGCTGCGTCGCGCTTTGGACGGCGCTTTTGTGAATGCCTCTACGGTAGTAAAAGCCGTTGATACGGAAAATACTTACAACATTGTCACCTCTTACTTGGTGGACGATCAGGGCGAAGATGCTGCCGAGCGTGCTATGGCCAAACTGCACGAAGGCGTGCAGGCGGCGGTAGGTTCTGCTACTACGATCACTTTAGATCAATTCAAACAAACAGATGGTATCGGCACGCATGTGACTTCGTCCTCTAAAGTGTCTTCCAACATCGCCGACGACATCAAGCGAAGCGCTTTTTACGCCGGTATCTTCGGCATACTCATCATATTTGTGTATTTGCTCATTCGTTTTTCGAAGTGGCAATACAGTATGGGTGCTGTGGTAGCTTTGCTCCATGACGTCATCATGGTGCTGGGGCTTTACTCTCTGCTGCACGGCCTCGTACCGTTCACTTTGGAAGTAGATCAGGCCTTTGTGGCGGCGGTGCTCACCGTGATCGGTTATTCGGTCAACGATACCGTGATTGTATTTGACCGCATCCGCGAGTTTGCCGGGCTTTACACCAAAAAGGAGAAAGGCGAGGTGATGAACTTAGCCATCAACACGACGCTGAGCCGTACTTTGCTGACCTCGTTGACGACGCTGTTTACGGTGTTGGTGTTGTTCCTCTTCGGCGGAGCAAGCATCAAGGGTTTTGCCTTCGCGCTCATCATCGGTATCGTCACAGGTACCTATTCCTCCATCTTCATTGCATCTGCGTTGGTGTATGACCTGACGCCTTCACTGAAGACCAAAGAGGTGGAAGGCGAGAAGAAAAAAGGCCACTTCACGAAGCCTGTGGAAAAGGTGTAAGGGAGTAGTTGATAAGTTGAACTACATCAGACGGGGAGGTCTCTGTTGCAGAATATTGCGGCAGAGACCTTTCTGCTTTTGGCGCCGACTTCAGTAAATATGAGTCATCCCGGATTTTCGACCTCGGAGAGGTCACAGATTTGTAGAAATGCCTCAATAGCGGTTTTTTCGACCTCGGAGAGGTCGCACAACGAGTTATTTTGGCATGTTAATGTTCGACCTCTCGGAGGTCGTTACGCATTTTAATTTGCTGATCTACCAATATTTGATCTCTCCGAGATCATTTACAAAATTCGGGATGACTCATGTTTTGTGTCTTCAGGCTTTTTATTTGCCCCCAAAAGCCTTATCTTTGCCTCTGTGCAACATTCTGCACGGCGATTCTTCTCATATCGCCTTGCCCGATTCAGGGTATTAGCCGTGTTTTATTCACTCTGTTTTGAGTTATCGGCGCCCGGCACTTTCATGTTGTGAAAGTAGCCCTTCATTGATTTTTTCACCAAATCTGAAGATATGAATACATACAAGGCATTTTCACTGAACAATTTTCGTAAGATTCCCCAATTAGAACAATTGACTCAAGAGCAGCTATTTGACATTGAAGTGGTAGGACGTGTGCTGCCGTTTAAGACCAACAATTATGTGGTAGATGAATTGATCAACTGGGATACCTGGCAAAATGATCCCATGTTTATACTTACTTTTCCTCAGAAAGACATGCTCATACCAGAGCACTATACATTGGTGGCAGAGGCATTGAAACAGAATGCCGCCAAAGAAGAACTAAACAGCATAGTTTACAACATCCGAAAACAACTCAACCCACATCCTGCCGGCCAAATGGAGCACAATGTGCCTGAATGGGAAGGAGTGAAACTGACCGGCATCCAGCACAAATACAGGGAAACCGTACTTTTTTTTCCGAGCAGCGGTCAGACATGCCATGCCTACTGCACCTTTTGTTTCAGGTGGCCTCAGTTTGTAGGAATGGACGAGTGGAAATTTGCCATGAAGGAAACGGAGTTGTTGGTGGAATACCTGAAAGGGCATACGGAAGTGACGGATGTGCTTTTTACAGGTGGTGACCCGCTCATTATGAAGTCTGAAAAACTGGCTGCACACCTTCTGTTGCTCATAGATAGCGATATCGAAAACCTGCAAACCATACGCCTGGGTACCAAAGCCTTGGGATACTGGCCGTATAAATTTTTGGATAATAATGAGGGTGACATTTTGCTTCGGGCTTTTGAAAAAGTGATTGAAAAGGGCATTAACCTGACGATCATGGCGCATTTCAACCATCCGGTGGAACTGTCAACGCCGGCGGTGCAGGAAGCCATCAGGCGTGTGAGGGCTACCGGAGCACAGATCAGGACGCAGTCGCCCATACTCCGGCACATCAATGACGATGCAGATGTATGGGCTGAAATGTGGCGGGCACAGGTCAATCACAATTGCATACCATATTATATGTTCATGCCGCGCGACACAGGTGCGCAGCACTACTTTGCGGTTCCATTAGTAGAAGCCTGGCAGATATTCAGGGGCGCCTACCAGCAGGTGAGTGGCGTATGCCGGACGGTGCGCGGCCCCAGTATGTCTTGCGAGCCGGGTAAGGTGCAAATACTGGGCACTCCGATGATACCCGGAATGGATGGAGATGAAAGGGTCATTGCATTGCGATTTTTGCAGGGCAGAAACCCGGACTGGATAGCGAGACCTTTTTTTGCAAAATATGATGAAGAGGCTTTGTGGATGGACGAGTTGGAACCTGCATTCGGGGCTGAAAAATTCTTCTTTGAGTCAGAGTTGGAATTAGTCCTGAGCTAAGTTGGAAAGGTAGTTTCTATTGTGACAGCCTTGCGCGCTACCGGGTGCAGGGAGTGATAAGGACCGGAACACGGGACGGGTGCGCGGCGGGGTGGGGAGGGTGTTGCTGGACCCCGCCGCGCACCCGGAGCGCCCAAAAACTTGTGTGCCGATTGCAACCTAAATGCGGCGGGTATAGTTTTATTCGGTCGGTTATCGGCGAGGAGGAAGAACCAAACGATATGAAGCATCTCAAGTCACTGAATAAATACTTTTACAAATATCGGCGGCGGTTGCTGGCAGGTGTCGTTTTTGTGTTCATTTCCAATTACTTCCGAATTTTACAACCCCAGATCATCCGGGAGGCTTTAGACTTGGTGGTGGAAAATATACGCCTGTACAAGAGCATGGAGGGCTTTGACGTGCAACAGGAGTTGTACGGTGTTTTGGCCGAGACGCTGCTGTACTTCGGCGCTGCGGTGCTGCTGATGGCCCTGTTGATGGGCGTGTTCATGTACTTCATGCGGCAGACCATCATTGTGATGTCGAGATTGGTGGAATATGACCTGCGCAAGTCCTTGTTTGAGCATTACGAGCGGCTGCACACGGGCTTTTTTAAGAAAAACAACACGGGGGATCTGATGGCGCGGGTAACGGAGGATGTGTCGAAAGTGAGGATGTACATGGGGCCGGCGGTGATGTACGGCGTGAATCTTATCTCCTTGTTTATCATGGTGATATATAGCATGGTGGCGGTGAGTTGGGAACTGACGCTGTACTGCCTGGCGCCGCTGCCCATCCTGTCGGTTTCGATTTATTACGTCAGTCAGATCATCAATAAAAAGAGCGAACGGATACAGCAGCAATTGGCAGTGTTGAACAGTACGGCACAGGAGAGTTTTTCGGGTATCCGGGTGGTGAAGGCGTATGTGCAGGAGCGGGCGATGGGTCGTTTTTTTTCGGAACAGAGCGAGGATTTTCGGCAGAAGTCGTTGTCGCTGGGCAAGGTGAATGCGCTGTTTTACCCGCTCATGTTGCTGCTCATCGGGGCCAGCACCATTATTACGGTGTATGTGGGCGGCTTACAGGCTGTGCGGGGCGCCATTACGACGGGCAACATCGCCGAATTTGTCATTTATGTAAACATGCTGACCTGGCCGGTGACTGCCATCGGCTGGATTGCCTCGATCATGCAGCAGGCGGCTGCCTCGCAAAAGCGCATTGACGAGTTTTTGAAAACAGAGCCGGCGATTGCCAATCCTGCTCATGCGCCCGGTCCGCTGAAAGGGCATATCCGTTTCGATCAGGTCAATTTTGTCTATCCTGATACGGGCGTGCAGGCGCTTAAAAATGTGAGTTTTGAATTGAAGCCCGGCCAAAAAATGGCTATTGTGGGCCGAACCGGATCGGGGAAAACCTCGGTGGCCGATCTGCTGGTGCGCATGTACGATGTTTCGGGCGGTCAGGTGTTGATAGATGGCCAGGATGTGCGGGCGCATGATTTGGACAACCTGCGCAGACGCACCGGCTATGTGCCGCAGGATGGATTCCTGTTTTCCGATTCAGTGTCGGGGAACATTGCTTTTGGAAAACCCGAAGCCGAGCAGTCTGAAATTGAGCGATTTACAAAATATGCTGCTATCCACGACGAAATCATGGGGCTGCCGGAGGGCTATGGTACAGTGGTGGGAGAGCGGGGTGTGACACTTTCCGGCGGGCAAAAGCAGCGCATTTCAATAGCGCGGGCGCTCATCAAACAGCCCGATATTTTGCTGCTCGATGATTGTCTTTCGGCGGTAGATACGAATACTGAAAAGCAGATACTGGCTTGTTTCAACGAGATCATGGCAGATAAAACGGCCATTGTGATTACGCACCGGATTTACTCATATCTTCAGTTTGATAAGATCATTGTGTTGGATGGAGGACGCATTGTGGAGGAGGGCACGCACGATGAATTGCTGGCAGCGAAGGGGTATTATTATGAGATGTTTGAGCGGCAGGCGGTAGAGCCGGAAGCTACTTTGTAGTTTATTTCCTTCGGAGTAATCTGCTGCGCAGTTCATCTCCTTCGGAGTAATCTGCTGCGCAGTTTATTGCTTTTCAAAAAAATCATCTGCTCAGCTATTGACATTTTCCCTGAAACTTTTTTATCTTTGCGCCGCTTTAATAGAAAGCATTACACGGTGGTTGTAGCTCAGCCGGTTAGAGCGTCGGATTGTGGTTCCGAAGGTCGTGGGTTCGAGCCCCATCATCCACCCCGCCAAAGCCGCTTCGATCTGTTTCGAGGCGGCTTTTTCATTTTCCTCCACTGTTTCTCGTGTTGTCGTAATTTTTTTATTAACAATTTTCACTTGTATGAAGCGTTGATTAGCTTTGCGCTTCAAAACGAAAACAACAAAATCATCACCCATGCTGGAAAACATCATTCTGCTGTTCCAATCCACCGACATCGTACGCGAGCCGGAAGTAGTACAACAAGGCTCACAAAGCCTTTTCGACATCATCCGTTCCGGCGGCCCTATCGGCATGACCATCGTAGCGATGCAATTAGGTATGTCGTTTTTGGCTTTCTACATCTTCATCGAGCGTTTTCTCACCATCAAAAAAGCCTCGCAGATTGATGAGAGTTTTATGAACAACATCCGCATCAACGTTCAGTCAGGCAATATTCAGGGCGCCAAAGCCCTCTGCCAGAGCACCGATTCGCCGGTGGCCCGCATGGTGGAAAAAGGTCTGATGCGCATCGGCAAACCCCTGCGCGACATAGACGCCGCCATCGAGAACGTAGGCAACCTCGAAATTTTTAAGCTCGAAAAAAATCTCTCCAGCCTCGCCACCATCGCCGGCGCATCGCCTATGATCGGCTTCCTTGGCACCGTAACGGGTATGATCATCGCCTTCTACCAAATGGCATCGCAGCAAAACGTGACGCCAGGTGTTCTGGCCGGCGGTATTTATCAGGCTCTGATTACTACGGCTTTCGGTCTGGTGGTGGGTATTTTTGCATTGGTAGCGTACAACATACTGGTAGCCAATGTAGAAAAAGTGGTGTTCAAAATGGAACGCAGTACCACCGAGTTCATGGATCTCTTGCAGGAGCCTACGCTTTGATCTCGCTTTCGGGGCTGAGAAGCACCCGTATTTATCCACATTCCAATCGTTAAAACAACTCGATCATGGGATTAAAAAAGCGAAGCGGCGTAACGGCGGAATTCAGTCTGGCATCGGCTACCGACGTCATCTTTCTGTTGTTGCTGTTTTTTATGCTCACCTCTACTTTGGTAAAAATACAGCCGTTTGATCTGCCTCAATCCGACGCTAAAACAGTGGCGCCGGTGACGGTGGTTGTCACCATTCGGAAGGACGGCTCGCATACGCTCAACAACAACGACATTGACCCTAAGGCCATCGAGCGCGCTTTGGGCACTGCTTTGGCAGATGCAGGCAGCGAAGCAGAAGCCACCGTCACCATCGTGGCCGAAACCGGTACGCCCTTCAGCCACGTCGTCAATGTAATGGAGGCTGCCTCCAAAAACAAGGCCCGCGCCATCATCGCCACCCAACCCAAAAGTTGAAGCCTAAAACTGTTTTGCCATGTCAATGAAAAAACGCGCCAGAGTCACCGCCGACTTCAACATGTCGTCCATGACCGATATCATATTCCTGTTGCTCATCTTCTTCATGCTCACTTCCTCTGTGGTAGCGCCCAACGCTCTCAACCTCAAGCTGCCGGGCACTTCGCGTGCCAAAGTGGTGAAGCAAAAACAAGTGGACGATGTGCGCATCCGCACCAGCGGGGCTTTCGCACTCAACGGCAGGAGCCTGGACCTCGGAAGTCTGGAGCAGGAATTGGCCCGCAAAGCTTCGGGCAGCAGCGAGTTTACCATCACTATTTCGCCCGATGACGATACGCCCACAGAACATGTGGTGGCCGTGATGGACATAGCCCTGCGGTACAGCATCAACGCCATTTTGACTACGGAGAAGCAGCGATAACTTGTTAAGGTTTTGTCAAGCTGTTCTTTACAGAAAATGATTTTCAACTTCGGGAGCGTTATAACGTTACCTGAACATATTCGGACCCAAATCCGGTAAAAAGCAATCATCATGGCATTCGACACTTTAGTCAGCAGAGAAGAACCTAAAAACAGGCAAAGGAGCTTTGTCATCAGCGTTTCCATTCATGTGGTGCTGTTGTTTTTGCTGTTTGCATCTTTTCTCACATTCCCCGACCCGCCTCCGGGTCAGGAAGGTATTTTGGTCAATCTCGGCCTGCCCGACGTAGGCCAGGGCGATGAAAACGCCGCTGCCGGCACGCCCGATGTGGCCGAGCCGACTCCGCAGCCTAAAGAAGAGGCCGCGCCGCCTAAAACCGAACCTGCCGCCAAGCCGGAACCTGTGAAAGAAAAGGAGGTGCGCGTCACGGAAGACCCGGAAGCCATAGCGCTGAAGCGCAAACAGGAGCAGGAGAAAAAAGCACAGGCAGAAGCCGACGCCAAGCGCAAAGCTGAGGCCGACGCCAAATTAAAGGCAGAAGCCGAAGCAAAACGCAAAGCTGATGAAAAAGCTGCCGCCGATAAAGCTGCTGCGGATAAGCTCAAAGGCGAATTAGGCGGCTTGCTGGGCAGTGGCAAAGGCAAGGGCAACACCGGCACTCCCGGCAATCAGGGCGATCCCAACGGCGACCCCAATGCCGATAAACTCACCGGCGTGAGTACGGGCATAGGCAAAGTCGGCGGCGGATTGGGCGGACGGAAAGTAGCCTCGGCGCCAAAAATCACCGACGACTCTCAAGACCGGGGCACCGTAGTGTTGCGCGTTTGTGTGGATGCAGATGGCAACGTGACCAGCGCAACGTTTACGCAGGCGGGTTCAACAGCGACGTCCACCAAGCTCAAAAACCTCGCTATTGATAATGCAAAGCGCTGGAAATTCGGCCCGGGTGAAGATGGCCAGTGCGGCACCATCACTTACAACTTTACAGTACAATAAGCGTGGGCAGTATTGCCACTATTACTTTTTTCCGCTTTCGCGGAATCCGACATCAATTCTGGGGTTTCACCCAAATGCAGTTTGCCCACAAAGCCCTCGGCGCGCTTCGTGGGCAAACTTTTTATCGCCTGATGGGCAGTGGGAGAGGGGAGGGGTTCAATCCCTGGCCCGACTGGTCGGTGTATGCGCTGCTGCAAGTGTGGGACAACGAAGCTGAGGCCGCCGCTTTTTTTGCCGGTTCCGACCTCATGGGGCAGTACCGTCGCCACACTACTCAAATATGGACAATTTACATGCGGCCCATCATGGCGCGGGGCGAGTGGTCGGGCAGCAATCCTTTCCGACCTTCTGCGGAGCTTGATCCCGGCAATCCCTGTATAGCGGCCATCACGCGGGCCACCATTCGCTGGAACAAGCTGATTCCTTTTTGGAGATATGTGCCCACCTCGCAAAAATCGCTGGCAGGCAACGGCGGTTTATTGTTCACCAAAGGCATCGGCGAGGCGCCCATTGTGCAAATGGCCACTTTCAGCATCTGGAAAAATCTGGAATCCCTCAACGAGTTTGCCTATCGCAGCAGAGAGCACATCGGCGCCATACAGCGCACCCGCGACATACGCTGGTATCGGGAGGAGTTGTTTTCAAGATTTCAGCCTTATAGAACGGAGGGTAGCTGGGATGGTGTTGAATTGAAATTGTAACGTTATCTTGTCGGCTCAAACCGGCAGGCATGAGCATGAATTCGTCGCAGGAGAAGCAGCAATACGATGAAGCCTTTGGGCAGGTGCTGGCGCAGTTGGATGCCTGGCAACGGCGGGCTGTGGATCAGATAGAAGGTCCGGTGGTGGTCATTGCCGGGCCGGGCGCGGGCAAAACGCATATCATGGCGGCCCGCATCGGGCGCATCCTGCGAGATACCGACGCCAAGGCCAACAACATACTTTGCCTCACGTTTACCGATGCCGGGGTGCTGGCGCTGCGCAGCCGCTTGTTGCAACTCATCGGCCCGGAGGCGCATCGGGTGCATATTTTTACTTTCCACTCTTTTTGCAACAGCATCATACAAGACAATCTCGACCTCTTCGGCAGGCGCGATCTGGAGCCGGTGTCCGAATTGGAACGCATCGAAATCACCCGCAGGCTGTTGGAATCGCTGGCGCCCGATCATCCGCTGCGGCAGGGGCATACCGATCCACATTTGTACGAGCAGCAGTTGCGGGAGTTGTTTCGGTTGATGAAATCGGAAGACTGGAAACCGGAGTTTGTCTCGATGTCCATTGATGCCTGGCTGGCCGATTTACCACAACGATCTGAATATCAATACGCTCGTTCGGGCAAGGGTCTCAAAAAAGGCGATCCCAAAAAAGCGCTGCTGCAAACCGCCTCCGAACGCATGGCCCGCCTCCGCGCCGCTGCGCAGCTCTATCCGGCGTATGAATCGGCGATGCGGGCAGCCCGCCGATACGACTACGACGACATGATTTTGTGGGTGTTGCGCGCTTTTGAAACCAACGAAACGCTGCTCAGAAACTATCAGGAACAGTACCTCTACTTCATGGTGGATGAGTACCAGGACACCAACGGCGCGCAAAACGAGGTACTCCTGCAATTGGCCCGGTATTGGGAAGAACCCAACCTGTTCATCGTAGGCGACGACGACCAATCTGTGTATGAGTTTCAGGGCGCCCGGCTGCAAAATCTGACCGAGTTTCTGGAGAGCTACCGCAACAGCGTAGAATTGATCGTGCTGCCCAACAACTACCGCTCCTCGCAGCACATCCTCGATGCGGCGGCAGGCGTGATACAACACAACCAATTGCGGGTGGTGCATCAGTTTCCCGAACTGCGGATTGAAAAAAAACTCGTGGCTGCCAATCCGGCTGTAGCCGCGCTGCCGCAATTGCCCGAATGGGTGGTTTATCCCAACCGTTTGCACGAAATCATAGACATTGCCCGGCAGATAGAGACCTGGCGAGACGAGGGCGTGCCACTCTCGGAAATAGCCGTGATCTATGCCCGGCACCGGCAGGCAGAGGCATTGCAGGCGCTGCTGGAACGGCGCGGAATCCCCTGCCAGACGAAGCGCAAAACCGACATTTTGAAACTGCCCATGCTGCGTCATTGGTTGGAATGGCTGCGTTATATAGAAACCGAGCTGCGCGACCCCGGCAGCGGCGAGTACTACCTGTTCCGATTGCTGCATTTCCATTTTACGGAACTTCCCGCCGCCGAGATCAACCGGCTGCACTTGTACCTGGCTGCCCAATCACCAGCCGTGCCGCGCAGAACCGCCCTGAGCGATGCGGCGCTGTTGCAAGCCGCCGGTATTCGGGAAACCGAGCCTTTTTTGCGCCTGTCGCGGAGCATAGATGAGTTGATGCACAGTTTGGCCAACGACACGCTGCCTGCATTTTTGGAACGCGCCCTCCATCGCAGCGGCCTCTTGGCTTGGGTTCTCCGGCAACCCGATGCGGTGCAACTCCTCGAAGTGATGCGCACTTTTTTCGATTTTGCGGAACTGGAAACGCTGCGCCGCCCGCAACTCAGTCTGATGGGTTTGTTGTCTATCTTAGACAGCTTTGAAACCAACGGTGTACCCATAGAACTACAACACAACGCCGTGGCCGGCAAGGGCGTGCAACTCGTGACGGCCCACAGCGCCAAGGGGCTGGAGTTTGAGCGCGTATTTGTTTTGGATGCGGTGAAAGAAGAGTGGGAGCCTCGCAAACGCAGCGGCGGCGGGCGTTTTGCATTGCCCGACACCCTCACCCGCTCAGCGGAAGAGGATGCCCTTGAAGCGCGGCGACGACTGTTTTATGTGGCCATGACCCGTGCCAAAACCTGGCTTCAGGTGTCGTACAGCATGGCCGGCAATGCCGGAAAGCCCTTGCAAGCTGCCGTTTTTGTGGACGAATTGTTGGAGCACAGCGGTCGGGAAGCCCGCCAACAGACCTTGAGCGCCGAACAAATAGCGCCGGGCATGGCCGCCATGTTGTCGGAAGCGCCGCCGCAAATCGCCGAAGCGCCGCCATTGGACATCATCGCGCCCTTGCTGGAGGGATTTGCCATGAGCATTACGGCGCTGAACAGGTATTTGCGCTGCCCGCTGGAATTTTATTACCAACACATCCTCCGCGCACCCGCGCCTGCTACTGCCCGCGCTGCTTACGGAACGGCCATGCACTTTGCGGTGCAGCGTTTTTTTGAAAGGATGCTGGCCGACCGGGAGAAGGTGTTTCCCGATTTGGCCACGCTGCGCCATTTTTTTGAAACGGAAATGCGCCGTTTGCAGGGCCGGTTTACGCCCTCGCAGTGGGAGCATTACACAAACACAGGGCACAGTCGGCTCGAAGCGCTGCACCGGCAGGAGGACTGGCGCCGTCACCGGGATGTAAAAGTGGAATATACCGTGCGCAGAACCCACTTGGAGGGCGTGCCGATGACGGGAACGATAGATAAAATTGAATTTTACGATCAACTCTTAGTCTCGGTGGTGGATTACAAAACGGGCAAGCCGGATGCTGCCAAATTGGCTCCGCCGAGTTCCAAAAATCCTTACGGAACGCCGTATTGGAGGCAGTTGGCCTTTTACAAGTTGTTGTACGAGCATTTTGACCAAAGCTCCCGCCTTGTGCGCGAAGGGGCCATCACTTTTTTAGACCCCGATGCGGAGGGCCGGTTTGTGACCCTGCGCACGAGCTTCGACAGCCACGACATGGCCATGCTGAAGGAATTGATAGAAAATACTTATGCCCGCATCATGCAGCAGGATTTTTACACCGGCTGCGGAAAAAGCGATTGTCTGTGGTGCAATTTCCTGAGACACAACGCGCCGACAGAGACTTTTACTGCGCCGGAAATAGAGGATTTGGATGATGCGCGGTGAGTGGCAAAGAGTGAAGGAGTAACTACAGGCCTATGCTTGGCTGAGTTGCCCCTTCACCATCCTCCCAATTTTATTTATTCAACCTCCACTCCAGACCAAGGCTGAAAAATCGCGGCACATTCACCCGTATGCCCTGCGGGCGGCGCGTGGCAATGAAACGCTCGTTCGTCAGGTTTTTTACGCCGGCTATGAAGCTCCATTTTCCGTTGGGCAAAGTATAACTCAGGCTGCCGTCCATCGTGAATCGCCCTTCGATCAGACCGGTTTCGCCGTCGGCGGAGGAAATGGCGGTGTTCAGTTCGTCTGTAAACTGCGCGGATTGCCCGTTTACGGTCACACGACCTTGCAAACCAAAAGGAGCAGCATATTGCAGCGCCGCCGAGTACATCCATCGCGGGGCGTAAGGCAGTCGATTGCCGCGAATATTGACGGCATCCCCTGCGCCGATAAAGCGGTCGGCATTGTAAAATGCATCCGAATAAGTGCCTGAAAAATAAGCCTCTATGCTGTGCCCTTTCGGCAAAAACAGGCTGCCGGCATCCCAATTGACGGCCCACTCAAGACCCCGGTGCAAGGAGCGTCCTCCATTCGCCAATCCCGTGCCGCTGCCGCCCGATGATTCGGAAATGGGGATGATCTGGTTGGAAAAATCCATGTAAAATGCCGTCAGTTCCGCCGTGAGCCACTCCCGTATTCTGCCGCGCAGCCCCAGTTCGCTGTTCCAACTCAATTCGGGGTCTAAGTTGTATGCCACGCCTTCGTTCGAGATCGCGTCTTTCACTCTTGGCGGCGAGAAGCCTCTGTGCAGGCCCGCAAAAATCGTCCACTCGTCGGCGGCTTGGAAGTTCAGCCCCAGTCCGGGAATGAGCTGAGAAATGGTGGTGTTGGAAAGGATGGTCGTGTCTTTTTGAGCTAAGCGGGCGATGTCTCGTTCGTAAAAATAAGTTTCCGAACGCAATCCCGCCGTGACATTCCAGCGCTGCCCCAGCGAAATGCGGTTCTGAACAAAAGCGCTCAACGCCCGCCCCGTGCGAATCTCGTCTTCTACCAAGGCGCCGGCCCGCGCCCAGGGTCTTGTTCCGTTTACCCGCTGCTCGAAAGCCCGCTCGAAAAGAAAGCGCACTCCGGCATCGAGTTTGTGTGTTACCGAACCCGTTTGAAACGAAGCCGCCAATCGGGGTTCTACGCCTACAACTTCAAACTGCCTGTCGCGGTGGCCGTTTTGGTTGCGCATGTAAATAGCGCCGCCGGGAATGCTTTCATCTCCCCAGATCACTCCGGTGCGGTTGCTCACATTGGGGCTGCGGCCAAAATCCTGCCGCCGCCAGTCGCGGGTGGTGCTGTAGGCAAAAGCGGTGGTTTTGAGCTGCACCGCGGGGCGAAAACGGTACTCGTGGGTAGCGCTGCCGGAGATGCGGCGCACGGTCAGCAGGTCGTCGGGGGCGAGGCGCACAAAGTCCTGTCCGCCCCGGTCGTACATGGTTTGCGTTAGCCCGATGTAGGTGGCATTGGAGGCTTCGTCGTAAAATCCGACTTTGATGCCGAGGGTAGAACGGTCGCTGAAACGAATTTTTATCTTGCTATTCAAGTCATTGATTTTGAATCCAGTAGAACCGATGTTGTCGGCCTGCTTGCGGAGGTAGTCCACCCGAAAACCGGCGTTGCCCACCGTATTGCCGTAGCTGAGCAGGCTGCTGAAATAACCGCCCTGACCGGCCTGCAGGCGAATGCGCGCCTCTTCCGATTGGGGCGGCGCTGCCGTGATGTAGTTGATGACCCCGCCGATGGTTTGCGGCCCGAACAGTACCTGCCCGCTGCCCTTGAGTACCTCCACGGCTTCCATGCGGTCTATGGCCGGGGTGTAATACATTTGCGGTTCGCCGAAAGGATTGAGCGCTACGGGTACCCCGTCTTCCAGTATGAGCACGCGGCTGCTGCGGTCAGGGTCGAGGCCGCGAATGCCGATGTTGGCGCGCAAGCCGATGCCCTCTTCCTCCACTACATGCAGGCCGGGTACCGTGCGCAGCACTTCGTTGCCGTTGATGGGCTGTAGTGCTTTCAGCGTTGCCGGGCGTATGAAACTTGCCGAGCCGGGGATGTCGCTCATCAGGCGGGGTTTTTCGCCCAAGACCCGCACTTCGGGCATGTCGTAGGTTTTAAGGGTGTCGGCGAGCACTGTTTCGGTGGTTTGCGCAGTGGCCCAATGGCCCGAAAACAGGAGCGCGAGTCCCCAAAAACAAGGTCGAAACACAGAAAAGTGAGATGGATAAGACTGCTTCATTTTTATTTAGATTAAATTTAAATAATGAAGCAAAGGTACATTGGCAGTACTCACACCGGCAATACCTACGAATGAGGAAATTTTGGGTAGCTAATGTTAGGTATCCATCGCCATTTGCGCTTCCTCCCATTTGGCCATTGCCTCATCCAACTCCTTCTTTTTCAGGTTGTACTGGTCAATGACGCGCTGGGCATCGGGGCTTTCGTAGAAGCCGGGGTCGGCCATTTTAGCTTCAAAAACTGCTACATCGGCTTCGATTTTTTCTACGGCACGCTCGGCGTTTTGCACATTGCGGGCCAGGCGTCTGCGCTCTTCCTGAGATAGGTTGGATTCATTTGTGGCAGCAGCTTCGGCAGCCGCTTTTTTCGACATTTCCACTTCGCGCATATCGCGGAGGGCGCGTTTTTGGAGGAAGAAATTGACATCGCCGAGGTACTCAAAAAGCTGGCGGTCGCGGAATTCGAGGGTGCGGGTGGTAAGACCTCCGAGAAATTCCCGGTCGTGAGAAACCACGATGAGGGTGCCGTCGTAGTCCATCACAGCCTGTTTGAGGATGTCTTTGGAGATGATGTCCAAGTGGTTGGTGGGTTCGTCAAGTACCAACAGATTGAAGGGTTTGAGCAACATACAGGCTAAGGCCAATCTGGCGCGCTCGCCACCGGAAAGCACTGATACTTTTTTATCCACATCTTCGCCGCTGAACATAAAAGCGCCGAGGATGGCCCGCAGTTTGGGGCGCATTTCGGGTGGAGAGGCGTTCTCCATGGTTTCCAGCAGGGTGAGGTTGGTCTGGAGTGTATCCGATTGATTTTGAGCGTAGTATCCTATTTGTGTATTGTGTCCGTATTGGAGGTCTCCGTCGGTGAGGCCCAGTTCGCGCACGATGATTTTGGCTAAGGTGGTTTTGCCCTGCCCGTTTTGGCCCACAAACGACACCCGGTCGCCGCGGTCGAGCTTGATGTCCACCTTGTCGAGCACTTTTTTGTCGCCGTAGCTTTTGCTCAACTTATGCCCTTCGATGACGATCTGGCCGGAGCGGGGCGAGGGTGCAAATCGGAGGTTCATGCCCGCTACGTCTTCGGGGTCTATTTCGATGCGATCTATTTTGTCCAACTGCTTTTGCATGGATTGCGCCATCTTGGTCTTGGAGGCTTTGGCCATAAAGCGGTTGATGGTGCGCTCTTTTTGTGCAATGACGCGCTGTTGGTTTTCAAAAGCCGACATCATTTTTTCGCGGCGTTCTTCGCGCAGGGCTATGAATTTGGAGTAAGAAGCCTTGTAGTCATAGGCTTTGCCGAGTTCTATCTCGATGGTGCGGTTGGTCACATTGTCCAGAAATTGCTTATCGTGCGAGATGACGATGACGGCGCCGGCGTAGTCTTTGAGAAACTCTTCGAGCCAGATGATGGATTCTATGTCTAAGTGGTTGGTGGGTTCGTCCAACAGCAGGTAGTCGGGGCGTTGGAGGAGCATTTTGGCCAATTCGATGCGCATTTGCCAGCCTCCGCTGAAGGTATCGGTGAGGCGGCCGAAGTCGGCGGCGGCGAAGCCCAGACCTTTGAGCACTTTTTCGGCATCGGCCTCCATCGTATCGCCGCCGAGGTGATGGAAGCGGTCGGTGGCGACGGCCATTTCTTCGAGCAGATCGTGGTAAGAATCGCTTTCGTAGTCGGTGCGTTCGTTCACCTCGATGTGGATTTCCTCCAATCGCTTTTCGAGTTTGCGCACTTCTTCAAAAGCGGTGAGGGTTTCCTCCATCACGGTTTTGCCTTTCGGCAGATTCATTTCCTGATAAAGGAAGCCGAGCGTGCTGTCGGTAGGGCGCACGACATTGCCTTCGTCGGGGCGAATCTGGCCGGCGATGATTTTGAGGAAAGTGGATTTCCCGGCGCCGTTGCGGCCCACGAGACCTGCGCGGTCGCGGGTTCCGATGGTGATGCTGATGTGGTCGAAAAGGATGCGGTCTCCGTATTTGACGAAGATATTATTGGCACTGATCATGGCAGTTTTTCAATTGAGGGCGCAAAGATAGGTTTCGGATTCCTGATTTCGGATTTCCGATTTCCGATTCCCGATTCCTGATTCCTGATTCCTGATTTCCGATTCCTGATTCCTGATTCCTGATTTCGGATTTCCGATTCCTGATTCCTGATTCCTGATTTCGGATTTCCGATTCCTGATTCCTGATTTCGGATTTCGGATTTCGGATTTCGGATTGACGGGTAGGAACGGGTTTCGGGTTCAAAGTTTAAGGTGTTGTATGAAAACGGTGGGAGATTTTTCAGTTTCTTCCTAACTTGCAGCGTGGGGCTTGCGGCCCAAAAAGTATTTCTAAAGAAATGATCGTACAATGATCCCGTCCAAAAAGAAACTTCCGTACCGCGTGGGCGAACCGCTGCTGCGCTACCTCAAACGCTACAACCGCGCCCGGCAATTGCCGCTGCAATATGAAGACCTCACCCGCTATGAATCCTCGGCACCGCTGATAGATCATACCGGCAAGGACACCCTCTGGGAAACGGTCTATTTTTCAGAATCCGACCGCCCGGATGTGTTCCATGCCCTCACCTCGATATACGCGCTGCTGAAAACCGACGGCGATATGGGCGTGGTGGAGCACCTCACCGTGGCGCGCATAGACTATTGCACCTTCGGCAATACCAAGCCTTTCCGAGTGCGCATCATCAACCGGATGAACGACAACTACGACCACTTCTACGTCAAACGCGCCGATGCTTCCCGCATTTACGGCTTAGAATTGGAAGAACTGCTCTCGCCCAACAGCGTGATGTATCTGGTGGATGGCGGCACCATGATCGAAGAGCACATCGTGGGCATTCCCGGCGATGATTTCATTCGTCTGCACTTAGACGACGAGCCGTTCAATCAGGTGCGCATCGCCAAGGAGTTTGTCAAATTCAACGAGCGCTGCTTTGTGCGGCTGCTGGGCGATATGCGTTCCTACAATTATGTGGTGGCCGTCACGCCCGACATTGAGGGCGCGCAGTTTCGCATTCGCGCCATTGATTTCGATCAGCAATCTTACGAAGGGCGCAAGAGTTTTTATCTGCCTCAATATTTCAAAGAAAACAACCCCATCATTCAACTCGGTATCAAACACCTCAGTCAGGAAAGCGTCAATCAGTACCAGTCGGAAGAGCGCAGCCTCATCGCCGCCCGTGCCAAAGCCACCCGGAGCCGCTTGGATGCGCTGTTTCAGTGCATGACGGAAGACGAAATTTCATCGCAGGAAAAAGTACGGCTCTTAGCCGAAGACCTGGCCCGCCACCACGATAATAAAGCGTTCCTGGCTTGCAAAAGCATGGGCGAGATCGTGCTGACCAACATCAACCTGCTGCTACAAAAGGACTTCCGGCAGGGGATACCCGGAGGACGGGAGATTGCTGCGGGGAAGTATTGATGTGAGAATGTGCTGATGTGAGAATGTGCTGATGGGTTGTCTCAGCGGCGTAAGACCGGCGCCAACACCTCCGCTTTGCCGTCCACATCGGGGGGGATGCCGATGCCTAAGATGCGGCACATCAGGGGGTAAACGTGGATGTTTTTGAAACTCGGCACTACTTTGCCCTGCTGAATGGCCGGCCCGCCTGCGAAGAAAATACCGTGCATTTCGCGGCGTTCGGGGTCGAAACCGTGTTCGCCCATTACCACATCTCCGGAGCGCTGCCGGAACCCCATGGTACGCGCATTGACGAAATAATACCCCGAATCCGGCACGACGATGAAGTCGCCCCATCGAGGGTTCGTAGGCGGCGTTTCAAAATAGGGCGTTTCGGCAGTGCGATAGATTTTGTAATGATTTTCGGCGGCTTTGATGTTTTGATACACCGTTTCCGCGGCGGTCGTATCGCGCAGGTAGAGGTGAACCAGCGCGCCGCTGTTGACGGTGAGATATTGCGCCTCGTCTTCGATGGGTTCAATGGGGAGGAGGTTTTTTACAGAAATTTCGGCCATGCCGTGATCGGAGACAAAAAGCACATTTACAGGTAGTTGTATGGTGTTGAGTCCGTCAAAGAGTTGCCCCAGCGCCGTATCTAATGCCATCAATTTTTCGCGAAGTTTTTCATCTGCGTTCGGGCCGTAGCGGTGGCCTTGGTCGTCCATATCCGAAAAATACAGGGTGATGAGCCGGGGGCGTTCCGCTTCGGGCAGCCGCAGCCAGTCCAGCGCCTGTTGCACTCGTTTTTCGTTGGAAATACTGCCGTCATAATTGTAGTAATAATGCGGCCGGACGCCCTGAATATCAGCCTCGGACCCCACAAAAAAGAAGCTGGCGGTTTTGAGTCCCTTTTGCGCAGCCCACACCCAGATGGGCGTGCCGCCATACCAGGAGCCGTCTTGCACCAACTCGCGGCGGCCCATGCCATAGACTAAATTTTTGTCGGCATCGAAAAAATTGTTGTCCACCAAGCCATGATGATTGGGGTACATGCCGGTGGCGATGGAGTAATGGTTGGTGAAGGTTTTGCTGGGAAAGCAGGAGAGCATAGATTCTGCCCGAACGCCCTCTTTGACAAACTGGCTGAGGCGGGGCGGCTGGAAGCGATCTAAGTAATCCCAGCGAAAGCCGTCCATGGAAATCAGGATGAGGTATTGAGCTTGGGCGGCGGCGGGTTTCTCGGCGGAGGAGAGACTGCGTTGACAGGCGGAAGCGGTCAGCAGTACGAAAAGTAAAAACAGGAGGTGGCGCATGAGGGCAGAGGATTGAATGGACGGGCAAATATCGTAAAAAAGCACTCAAAGTGACCTGCCTCACTGCGCTGCCGGCGCGAGGTTCACACCTCGTGCCGGCTATCATGCGGGTTCCACCCGCTAAACATAGAATTTTTTTAACGCGAATTGTAGCGAAGGGCGCGAAATTCCGCGAATGCGAGGGAAACGCGAAACCTGCCGGCGCGAGGTTCACACCTTCATGTTTACCACGCCCGGCGTGGTGCCGGCTATCATGCGGGTTCCACCCGCTAAACATAGTTTTTTTAACGCGAATTTTAGCGAAGGGCGCGAATTTCCGCGAACCACGCCGCCGTCGCTAAGGCTACGGCGGATGCAACCCGAAACCTTGAACCCGCCTTCGCTAAGGCTACGGCGGATGCAACCCGAAACCTTGAACCCGCCTTCGCTAAGGCTACGGCGGATGCAACCCGAAACCCGGAACGCGCAGCTTCTCCTATGTGACCTCCCTCACTGTCCGTTTGCCTTCCGGCAGCGCAACTTGCGGCCCAAAATCAACAATACCATGAGTTACTATTTCAGCCGTACTATTGAATCCGATTTCGACACTGCCGTGCAACGCACTACCGATGCACTGAAGGCCAAGGGCTTCGGCATTGTCACGCAAATTGACTTGCAGGAAACGTTCAAAAAGAAGATAGACAAAGACTTCCGTCCGTACCGCATTTTGGGTGCCTGCAATCCGAACTACGCGTTTGAGGCGCTGCAAACGGAAGACAAAATCGGCACGATGCTGCCCTGCAATGTGATTGTGCAGGAGGTAGCGCCGGGCAGCGTAGAAGTGGCGGCCATCAATCCGGTGGCGTCTATGGCTTCGGTGCCGAACGCCACACTCATAGGCTTGGCCGGTCAGGTGGAGCAGATGATGCGGGAGATGATAGAAGCCTTGTAGGCCTCCGTTGTTGCGCCAGGGGCAGTAGCGGTACCGCCGGGCTGCTCCGTAGCGTGGGTTTTCAAACCCCGCGCTACGGAGCAGCCCGGCGGTAAGAGCGGATGACCCGGCCCCGCCGCCCGATGACTCCCTCCTTTGGAGGGTCGGGGAGGCAGGTAGTGGCGGGGGGCCGAACAAAAAAATTTTTTCTTTTTTTGTTGTTTTTTTTTGCTTCAGAGAAGGAAGAAAGAAAAAAAAAAAAAAA
>DDUV01000065.1:33054-33186 GCA_002344975.1 Saprospiraceae bacterium UBA2329
GGGGAGGCAGGTAGTGGCGGGGGGCGCCCAAAACCTTTTGCCGTTGCTGTCGTTTGGTAGCCAAAGGGGCGATAAAAAACAAATGTGCATTTTCGCCAAAGGATTAGTTAAGTAAACGTTTCATTTTAAGTG
>DDUV01000065.1:33418-43383 GCA_002344975.1 Saprospiraceae bacterium UBA2329
TCTAATCCTTTGGCCTAAAGAAAATGAACATTTATTTTTGCCCCACTACAAATGCCTGATATGCAAACGCATTATGACTACATAGTGAGCGGCGGCGGCGCGGCGGGGCTGAGTTGGGTACACCGCTTGCTGCACTCCTCGCTCAAAGACCGGCGGGTGCTGATATTAGAACCAGACACCAAAGACCGCAACGACCGCACCTGGTGTTTTTGGGAGCGCGAGCCTGGCCCTTTTGAGCATATTGTGCATCATCAATGGCGGCGGCTGTGGTTTCATCAGGGCGATTTTTCGAGACTGTTGGACATAAATCCTTATGTGTACAAGGTCATTCGCGGCATTGATTTTTACAAAGAGTTGAAGGCGGTATTGGCCGGTTTCCCGAATGTGGAGTGGCGGCATGAACTGGTGGAGGAACTGCGCAATACGGGCGCGGGTGTGGAAGTGAAGGCCGGCGGATGGCTGTACAGCGCCGATTGGTGCATCAACAGCGTGTATCGCGGGCCGGCTCCCGACAAACAAAAACTGAACTACTTGGACCAGCATTTTCGCGGCTGGTTTGTGCGCGCTGAAAGCGATGTTTTCGATCCCGGAGTGGCTACGATGATGGACTTCCGTACGCCACAGGAGGGCGAGTTTCGGTTCTTGTACGTCTTGCCGTTTTCGACTAAGGAGGCTCTGGTGGAGGTGGCTATTTTTTCCAATCAGCATTTGGAGGCGGCGGGCTACGACGAGATTTTGGCCCGCTACATGCGCGAGCACCTGCCGCAGGCCGGAGGCTATGAAGTGACGGAAACCGAGCAGGGCAATATTCCGATGACGGATTTTGATTTTCCCCGGCAGGAGGGGCGCATTGTCAACATCGGCATGGCCGGCGGCGATACCCGCGCCTCGACGGGATATACTTTTTGGAACATACAGCAGCGGGTGGATGGCATGGTGCGGCAATTGGAGCAGCAAGGCCGGATGACGGACGACGAACCCTGGGCGCGCCGCCGCTCGCGCCGCTACGACACGCTGATGCTGCATGTGTTGGAGCGTGGGCTGCACCCCGGCGACGAGCTGTTTCGGCAATTGTTTGAACGCAATCCCAGCCCGCGCCTGCTGGCTTTTTTGAACGCGGAAACGACGCTGCCGCAGGAACTGGCGCTGATGTCCACTACGCCGATAGGTAAGTTTTTGGCGGCGCTGGCGGGGGAGATGAGGAGGTAAGTTCATGCGCGGCGATAAATTGGGCGACTGCCCTGCATTGCCCCTGTCAACCAAACAATCTACGGCGCTAAAAAATATTTTTAAAAAATATGGATAAAAAACTTGCGCGGTTCGTTTTTTTTTTTTTTTGTTTTGCAGTGTTGTTCAGAATTATTCTTTAACCCGCGAGGCTACAGGCCATGTGCATAGTGAAGGGGTGACTTAGTCAGGATATAGCCCCGTAGTCACCCCTTCACTAAACTCACAGGGACTAAAAGCCCGCAACAACCAGTTAAACACATGAAAAAAAGCACACTCTTGCCGCTGCTATGCCTCGCCGCCGCCCTGCCCCTGCTGTGGACCGGCTGCAAAAAAGACCCGCCCTGCGACGACCCACTCAATCCCGAATGCCCGAATTATGACAGGTGCCTGACCGTGCCGAAAACGAATGCAGAGTTTATAGTGACAGACTGGACCACACCTAACGAAATACCCCTACCATATAGAGATACCATTCCGGTAGCCAGCTCCGTGAGGGTAGAATTTCGGGCTGCCGACCGCAATATGAGCCGGTATGAATGGAGAATCGGCAGCGATCCCAGGGTGTTTACAGATACTTCATTTTATCTGATATTCGATAATGTCTCCGGCTGGATCAATTTTTCTTTAACCACTTACAATGACAAAGCGGATGCTACCTGCCACCCCGGCGATAGCGGAAAAATAACGGTAAACAAAGCCTATTATTTCAAGAGATACACCTATGAAACGGACGAAGATTTCGTGGCCGAGTACCCCATATTCGGCACCTATCTGGGGGCTGATGTAGAAAGTCCGCAGGATACTTTTCAGGTGACGATTGATCATTGGACCCAATCCTTGTACAGACACACATGTATCGTCAATTTGCCCAGGGGATGTAGCCGTCTTTGCAACGCTGCTTATTTCAATACTCACTTTTTCGTGGCTTATGCCTTGCTGCCCCCGCATCCGGATGATTTGTTGTGCGCCTCTCCCAACAGGGTATTCGCCGAACTAATGCCCGACAATAAGACCATAGAAATCAACTACGAGTTTACGTCCGGCGGGCAATTGGTAAAGCGAAAATGGAAAGGAACGAAGCTGTACTAATCTCCGCTATTTTAAGTCTGCATTACTGATTCGGCATTCGAACCGCAGCCACACTAATTGCGGGTGTCGCTTCATTCGTCGCAATTGCTCTCGCGACGAAAGCGCCCTCTTATTGCCTATTTATTCACTTCATAAACCATCATTACTATGTTTGGAAAAACTACTCTGATTGCGGCAGCCTGCCTGCTGCTGCATCTGGCTACTGCATCTGCGCAGTATTGCCCCGGCAATCCCGACGGAACTTCCTCTTTCAACTGGACTGCGGAAAGTTGGGATGTATGGATTCGGCCCAATGCCACCCTCTCGCCTGTGCTTACGCAACTTCGCTCTCCCTTTCATCCTTCTACCCCTCTCGGTCAGCCCAACGTTCGGCACTTAGAGGCATCTGCCGGTATGGGTGATTACATACCCGGGGACGGATGGGTGTTATTAACACAGGCGATGGGGCTTTCTCAAAGCGATAACATCACCTTCCCGCAATTTGTACTTTACAACCGCTTCGAGTCCAAACTGCGTTATTTTGTCTATTTGGCAGGCGTGGCGCAGGCAAACGATGTTGAAGTGGTAGTGTCCTTCGACAGAGATGGTACTGAAACGCATATAAGCGCCGCATTGGAACACGCTTTTACCCCTATGGACGTAGTGGAGAATTATAGCGACAAGCGAATTCTCATCACCGTACCCAATTCCGGTTTCGAGATACATGGAGTATGGGCCATGGCCGACATCCCGATCGCTTATGACCCTTGCACCTGTCGGTTTCCATCTGCATTGCGAATAGGTACAAAGACCAATTCTTATTCCAATTTGAATTTCACGCTTGACGGCGGCGGCGATATCACCCAGGTCATAAGCGCACCTTCCGGTGGAGGTTCGGGAAGCTCTGTGCTCAATGCAGGCAGACGTTTCGCCAATGTGACGGGGAGTATCAATACGGGCATTTCCAAAGGCGTTTCGGCTTACAAAACCGCTGGAGAATTGGCAGCAGTGGCGGAAAAGCTCATGCTGGCCTCTGCCAATAGAAAACTGAATTCAAATTTACTCAGTACGCTCAATACCATTTCCGGTATCAGCGTCAATTCCGTCACGGGCATCTCCTCCGCACAGGCCAACTTTTTGAGTCAGGCAACCAATTTGCTACCCGGTCAGGCGGATGCCATCCATCAGCTTTTTCCTAAAAAAGTGCCGACTGAATTGGTGCCCGACTGGTTGAAAACAGCCATACCATTTGCCAGCTCGGCCTTCGTGCTGCTCGATTTTATCATCGGCGGCGGCAAAAGCACGCCACCCCAGCCCATGCACTTCAATGCGGATTTTAGTTTTAAGGGAGAAGGAATAATAAGCCAGTCTCAAAATCAAACGTCGGTCGAATTTTACACACCCGGCAGCAATTACACGGGGCAGACTTCACAAGCCCGACGCCCCATTTATAACCGTACACTGGGCATCCTCAACGTGGTAGAGCAGCCGGTGATGATGCTGGCCGTGCAGCCCGATGTCGAAAACCCATATCCCGATGCTCCTCAGATACGTTTTCAGTCAAAAAGTTCGCTCAAATTGGCAGCGCCATTGCGATATGCCCTGAATCCTGCATCAGGTTTGAATCTTCAAGATATCCGGGGCGCCCTTTATTTTTCCTGTAACACCGCATCCAATCAACGAATACATGAAGGTCTCATTCAGGAAGAGCCAGGGGTATGGAGAACACCTTACATGCCTTTATCTTGCTTGGAAAACTATTCCACCTTTTTCACGATCAATTGGCCAACTTATGAGGGATACATACCTAATTTGGGTACAGGTTGCACCGACATCCAGCTCCACCTCGTAGCCAAGCTCACTTCCCCCGTAGGGAAAGAAACCGCCTGGGCCGCCCGCTACCGGGTCAACACCGCACCCGCGCCCTACACTTATGAAAACACGCCGCCCAATCCCTACCTCAATGTGCAGGAAACCGTAGAAGTACCCTCTATTCAGGACATCATCAACGGCAATTTTCAATCATGGAATCCGGTGGTGGTAACAAACGACATTGTGGTCACGGGAGGGGCAGTGGAAAACTACCTCAACAGCATCAACGCGGTGAGAGATCATCAAGATGTTTTGATACAGCAGTTTGTCCGGGGCCAAGTCATCAAAGCGCCCGTCAAGTTTGACCTCGCTCCCAACTGCGGCTCCAACCCGCCGGTAGATGCCGATTGGCTGAGTAGTTTCTGCGCCACCCCAAACCGCTACAACCCCATTCTGGCGCTCAGAACCCCGTCTGAAGAAGAAGAGCCGGTGGTAGCGCATAAACTGAACCTTTCCGTAGCCCCCAATCCCACCGGCGATGCCACGCTGCTGAAATACAATCTCCTGGAAGCCGGGTCGGTGAGCATCGTACTGAGCGACTACACCGGACGGAGGTTGGCCGAACTGCATACTGCATCGGAGCAGGCAGCGGGCGAGTACCAGTTGTTGATCCCATTAGATCGTTACGCGCCGGGCATCTATGTAGTGACGGTGGCTCGCCCCTCCGGCAAAGACAGCCTCCGGGTGGTGAAGCATTGATAAACAGGCAGGTGAGGCGGTGGCTTCGAGTTATAGCCTCGCCTACTCATTTATACTCGATAGCCAGTGGTTTGCGAATTTTAGTTTTTGCAAACCACTGGTTATCAGTTATCCAGATGAAAAATGGTTTATATTTTTTCGCAAACCATTTTTTATCGGGTATAAAAAAATCACAGCCTTCAATAATACTTTTCCCCTGCTCAGGCGTTTACGGGGCGCATCACACGCAACCATACGCCTTATGAAAATACATAGCCTTATCATCGGTATCACGCTCTTTTTGTGCATGGCAGCCACTCCGGCATTGCAGGCCCAGACCGCCGAAAAAGCATTGGACAAGTTGGAAAAATCGCGCATGGACAACTGGCCCCCGCAGCGCATACACAGCCGCAGTTCGCTGGGGTACGCCCTGCAATTGGTGTTCAAAAGACATGCGGAATTTTGCGGGTTCAAAATCAAAGAAGAGGGACGGGATTTTGTGCCGCCCGATGCCGCCCGTTTCCTGGGCCGCCGTACCCTGCGCACGCCGGTTGAAACAGCCGATATTGCCGGCGGCGGGCTGCTGTTCTACATTTTTCACGAACAGGAACGGAGCATACCCTTTTCGAGTCTCCGTTTTTCACCCTCCAGGGTAATGCGCATGCCGGGGATGCCACAGCCCTTCGCCATCAGTCCGGACGAAAACTTCGACGCATTTATCCTCACCAAAACCTGCGGAGGCTACCTCAAATCCTCTTTGGATGCGGGCATTGAACCGCCTTATTCTTCCTTCAAAGCAGCATTGGATACCGACAGCCGCCGCGAATCGTCGGTGATGGCGCTTTCCGGCTCCTTTCTCTCGCCCCTGCGCGTAGCCCTCGACGGCAACGACCGCCGCACCGCCGAGGCCATGATGAAGCTGTGGCAATTTTACAGAGACAACCCCGAGTATGTAGGCCGGGCTTACTACCTGCGCGAGTTTCAGGGCGTGATGATCAAACATATTTCTACTGCCGAGGAAAATGCCCGCATCGAATCGGAGGGCGCTTTCAACCTCAGCGGCCCCATTCCGGCCAAGCTCAAGGCGGCGTTCAGCGCGGGCGTGTCCCGGCAAAGCTCGTTTTCGGGCACCGATTGGCAAACGATCCTTTATGCCGATTTCGACGCTGCCTACCGCCGCGAAAGCCTCTTCGCGCCTCTGCCTTCTCCTGCCGACATCCGCCGCTACTTTGAAAGCATTCGCCCCATGGCCTATTTGGACGGCAACAGCAAAGCGCTGGCCGAGGGCGTGCCTTTTCTGCATGTGGCGGAATTGCCCGGAGTACCCACTGAGATGACCGCTCAGTTTTGGGAGTTGGAAAGCGTGGCGCCGGGCAGTTTCGACAACACACCGGTACTCGATGCCGGCCAATACACCAAAGGCGAGCAATACGGCTGCCGTTTTTCGCTCTCCGGCAGACCCGCCCGCAGCCATTTCAATCCTTACGACGGGCAAGGTTCGGGCATCGCGCGGCTGTCTTACGTCATCAGGAGCCGGCAGCCGGTGGGCGGCGAGTACATCCGCATTCAGATAGACTCCGAAACGCCCGTCAGCATTCATCCGCTGGCGCAGGTAGGCAGGGGCGAGTTCGATTTGGGCAAAAAAGAAAACCGCCGCTTTGCCGTACAATGGAAAATGGTGATAGAAGTGGAAGATGCCGACAATCCGGTGGACTTCACGGTAGCGCCGATGTTGGACAAAATTGAACTCCGCAATGCCGACGGTATGCTGCCCATCCGCGTGGCCGATGTGCTACCCGATGCCTCGCGCCGCAGGTTTCACGTCGTCCTCGAATCTGAGGAAACCTGGCCTTTAGAACGCATCAACGACAACGATCTTCAACCCTATCGCCTGCAAATGGACATACACCTCAAAAGCCGCCGCGCCGATACCTTCGCCGTCAGGCCGGTGCAGGGCGTCGTTTATCTGCCGGCCATCCGCCCCGAAGCGCCCGCAACGATGCCGACGGAGGGTGGGGGCAGGTAGGAACGGCTGCTGGCTGTTAGCTGCTGGCCACAAGCCTCAAGCCGCGTTTCCCTCTCGTTCGCGGGATTTCGCGTGTTTCGCGTTGATTCGCGTTAAAGATTTTGACGTTCCGGCAGGAACGGGGTTCGCGTTTCGGGTTCAAGGTTTCGGGTTTCGGGTTGGGACGGCCGATGGCCGCAAGCCGTAAGTTGCACACTCTACGCTTTGCACTCCGCGCCACGGCGCGGTCACCGCCTACTGGTTTCGGGCTCAAGATTTCGGGTAGGGACGGCTGCTGGCTACAAGCTGCAAGCCGCGCTTAGCACCGCACACCGAATACCGCCTACCGCCCACTGGTTCCGGGTTGGAAATTCTCTCCCTATTTTCAAAAACTCCATACATTTAAGGCCAAATTAAAACACTTGCCTGTATGGATACCTCCAAACGCCTGTTGGCACTCGACGTTTTTCGCGGCATGACCATCGCCGGAATGATATTGGTAAACAATCCCGGCGACTGGGGAACGGTGTATGCCCCGCTGCTGCACGCCGACTGGCACGGCTGCACGCCCACCGACTGGGTGTTTCCGTTTTTCCTGTTCATCGTAGGCGTAGCCATTCCGCTGGCGCTGGGCCGCCGCAAGGAAGCCGGGCAGGACCGGGCGGCTATTTTTAAAAAAATACTCTTTCGCACAGTGGCCATTTTTGTGATCGGGCTGCTGTTGCACCTCATCCCGAAATTCAACTTCGAGTACATGCGCATACCGGGCGTGTTGCAACGCATTGCCCTGGTGTATGGCGCCTGCGCTACTATTTTTATGTTCAGCGACTGGAAGCGGCAACTCTGGATCGGGGCCGGCCTGCTCGTGCTCTATTGGGCGCTGATGGCCCTGGTGCCCGTGCCCGGCGGCTATCCGCCCAACTTGGATGCCGAGACCAATCTGGGCGCCTGGTTGGACCGCACCATCTTCACTACCAATCACTTGTGGAGTCAGGCCAAAACTTGGGACCCGGAGGGCCTGCTCAGTACCCTGCCCGCCGTCGTCACCGGCATCAGCGGCATGCTCACCGGCGAGTGGATCAAAACGAGCCGAAATCACTACGAAAAACTGACCGGCATCTTCGGCGTCGGCGTGTTGTTGTTGGTCGTCAGTCTCACCTGGGATTTGGCTTTTCCCATCAACAAAAAAATCTGGACCAGCTCGTATGTGCTCTACACCTCCGGGGCGGCGCTGCTGTTTTTGGGCGTGGTGTACTGGACTGTGGACGTGCTGGGCTACCGGCGCTGGATCAAACCCTTTGTGGTGTATGGCACCAACGCGTTGTTTGCGTATGTGCTGTCGGGGCTGATAGCCAAAACGATGTTTTCGATCAAATGGAGCATCGGCCCGGAAGAGACGCAGACTTTGCAGGGCTGGGTATATCAAAACTGGTTTCAAAGTATCTTCTCCGATTACAATGCCTCGTTGGCTTACGCCATTGCGAATGTCTTGCTGGTGCTGGGGGTAACGTGGATTTTGTACAGCAGGAAGGTGTTTATCAGGTTGTGAATCCCGGTATGCGGTATGCGGTGGGCGGTTTGCGGTAGCGATGCAGGAAAATAAATGCTATGAAGTCGTATGGTAGATTGTTGACGTTTTACCGTTCGTTTGCAATGCCGAATGTGTTGCTCACGGCAGTCTGCCTGTTCTCAATGATGTTGAGGGGCAAGGAGGCCATTGCGCTGTTTCCAGGATTTTTCTGGCTGAAAGTCTTTATGCTTGGCATCTCGTTTTACTACGTCCACACATTCAGGAAAAAAGAATACTTCTACTACCACAATCTGGGCTGGTCGAAGAGCCGCCTGTGGTGGATGGCGCTCGGCTTCGATTTTGGGCTGTTTTTGATTGCAAGTCTTTCATTATCAATTATTTTTCGCAATGTATAAGCTCGAAGCGGACAGCGTGATGCTCGATCTGGGCGGTCGGCGGGTGCTACAGGATGTGTACATTTGCTGCGAAACCGGCCATATCTGCGGCATACTGGGGCGCAATGGTTCGGGAAAATCCTCCCTCCTGCGCATCATTTACGGCGATCTGCGCGCCACCGATCAGTCGGTGAGAATAGACGGCGAGGCACTCTTGGACCGGTTCCGTCGCCCGGAGGAAATGAGGTATCTGCCGCAGCATCATTTTATTCCTAAAAGCCTGAGCCTGAAAGCAGTGCTGGATGATTTTGAATTGGAGCCGGCTGATTTTTTTCGCGCATTTCCCGGTTTTGACAAGCATTACAACTCCTCCATGCAGTTGCTTTCCGGCGGCGAGCGCCGGGTGTTGGAATTGTACGCCGTTTTGATGTCGCGCACGCGCTTTTGCCTGTTGGACGAGCCGTTTTTGCATATCATGCCCCTGCATGTTGACACTTTTAAGGAACTCCTGATTCAGGAAAAAGCCAATAAAGGCATCCTCCTCACCGACCACCAATACCGGCATGTGACCGAATTGAGCGACGTGCTCTATCTCATCAGCCAGGGCAAAACGCATCGGGTGAGCGGGGTAGGGGATTTGGAGCGGTTGGGGTATCTTGGAATGTAAAATCACCACGGAGGACACAGCGGGCACGGAGAGATTCACGGAGTATCAGGCCCGTGCCGACGGTTACTTTCTGACTTGGCAGGCAGCACAGCGTAGTGAAGGGGTGACTCCGCCGGGAACAAGATTGTAGTCACCCCTTCACTAAGCCTGAAATGCCGATAATTCCCTACCTTCACCCCCAAAATACCAACATCCGCACCGATGAAATCCTCCCTACAACAACTGCTCGCCGAAGGCAAAACCGAACAACTCCTCTCAGAATTGCTCCGCCTGACTGCCTCCGACCCCCACCTGCACGAGCAAGTCCTCCTCGTAGCCGGCCGGCAAGCCGAACTCGAACGCAAAACCATTGCCGGCACGACCTCCGCCGACGATCTCGACATCGAACGCAACAAAATACGCGCGGCGCTGCTGGATGTGGTGAAAAAATTGCCGGAGGAGGGGGCAAAGACAGTTGTCCCACAGCCCATAGTTGATGTCAGAAATCTCCCCCGCCACCTCACTGCCCGGCCCTTTCTCTCCGAAGTATTCGTGGGCAGA
>DDUV01000068.1 GCA_002344975.1 Saprospiraceae bacterium UBA2329
AATTTGTTAAAGATTAGGAAATATAAAAGTTGCTAAAAGCCAAATGAGGGTGGAGTAGGCAGTGTGCGGTGTGCAGTGTGCGGTATGCAGTTTGCAGTATGCGGTTGGCAGTATGCAGTTGCCATGCGTTATAGCCAGGTCGTAGGCGAACGCGGTTTTTGCGCTACTCGGTAAAAAAATGTGTGTAGGTCGTATTATTTCAGTAGAACAAGAAAACAGACTTTCAAAAAAAATGAACCTGCAACTTTTTGCAGACCGCTGAATTTTTATAAAAAACTGGTAATCAATATTTTGAAACCTTTTTTTATAAAAAAATGTAATAACAAGACATTACAATAAAAAAACTTGGCCCAAAGGTAGTATCTCCGGTTCAAGATTTCGCAAAAAGCATGACATATTATGGAAAAAAGTGAAAGACGGTGCAAAAATGAGCCATTTCTGCAAGCGAGTCAAGTGTTTCTAATGTTTTTTTTACCTTGCATCAACTTTTTCTATGACAAATATTTGTAAACAATTCAAATTCAACGCCCTGTGGCCACTGATCCAAAAGTCGTACTTCAGCAATATTGGGGCTACCCTGCGTTTCGATCCATGCAGGAAGACATCATCCTGTCGGTACTGAACGGAAAGGACACTTTGGCCCTGTTGCCTACCGGAGGAGGTAAATCCATTTGTTTTCAGGTGCCGGCCTTATGCAGAGAGGGCATTTGTATCGTCGTTTCGCCATTGATTGCCTTAATGAAAGATCAGGTGTTCAATCTGAGAAACAGAGGTATAGCCGCCGAGGCCATCTATTCCGGCATGCGCGCCAAAGATATTGATCGCATTTTAGACAATTGTGTTTACGGCAATACCAAGCTGCTCTACTTATCTCCGGAGCGATTGACAACCGACATAGCCCGCGAACGCATCAGCCGGATGAAGGTCAATCTGCTGGCGGTGGACGAAGCGCACTGCGTCTCTCAGTGGGGTTATGATTTCAGGCCGCCCTACCTGCTCATTCCGCAATTGAGGGAACTGATTCCGGATGTGCCTGTTCTGGCCCTGACGGCTACGGCTACCCCGGAAGTGGTGACCGACATTCAGGAAAAGCTCGCGTTCAGGAAGCCCCATGTTTTCCAAAAGAGCTTTGCCCGCAGCAATCTCGCTTATGTGGTACGCTACACAGAGGGCAAGGAGGAACAATTGGCCGAAATATTGCAAAAGGTGCCCGGCTGCGGCGTGGTGTATGCCCGCAATCGCCGGAAAACGAAGGACTTGGCCGTGATGCTGCAACGGAAGGGCATTTCAGCAGATTACTACCATGCCGGCTTGGATGGAGAAACCCGTTCTCAAAAACAAGACGCCTGGATCAACAACCAAACCCGCATCATGGTGAGTACCAACGCTTTCGGAATGGGCATTGACAAACCCGATGTGCGCGTAGTGGTACATACCGACCTGCCCGACAGCTTAGAGGCTTATTTTCAGGAGGCAGGCCGGGCTGGGCGCGACGAGAAAAAATCGTACGCCGTATTATTATATAATGACTCCGACCGGAGAGAACTGGAGCGCAACTTCGAGCAATCGTATCCCACCATAGAATATATAAGGCAGGTGTATCGGGCGCTGGGCAGTTATTACCAGATGGCGTTAGGCAGCGGCAAAGGCGAGAGTTACGATTTCGATATCGGCCGATTTTGCGAGATTTTCAAATTGGAACCCGCCCGAACGTACAGTTGCCTGAAAATTTTGGAGCAGGCCGCCTGGCTCACCCTGACCGAAGCCGTCTGGACACCCTCTACTTTGCAAATTCACGCCGACAAGGAAACGATTTATGACTATATGTTGCGCAATCCCAAGTCGGACCTCGTTCTGAAAAGCATCCTCCGCACCTACCAGGGCGCTTTTCAGCATCCGGTAAACATCAAAGAGGAGCAACTGGCCCGTTTTCTTCAGATGCCGACCAATGAGTTGGTTCAGGCACTCGAACTCATGTCGAAAGAAGGTATGCTGGAATACCAGCCCCGAAAAGACAAGCCGCAGATCGTTTTTTTGGAAGAGCGCGTGGATCCGGCCAACCTCACCTTAGACATGGCGATGTACGCGTTCAGAAAACAAAGGCAGGAAAAGCGCATCCGCAAATCGGTGGAGTATGCTACACGTAACGAATGTCGCAGCCGCATGTTGCTGGCTTATTTCGGCGAGGAGGAAAGCAAAACGTGCGGCGTGTGCGATGTGTGTCTGGAGCAAAAGAAGGGCGCCCTGCACGAACAGCGGTTTGAGCAAATCCAAAACTCGATAAAGGACAAGTTGGCCGCCGGGCCGCAAAACATTCACCAAATAGTGGCCCTGTTTCCAGCATCGCAAAAAGAGGATGTGCTCAGCGTAATCGAATACCTTCTGGATGAGCAGTTTATGACAGATTCAGAGGGTGTTTTACATTGGAACGCATGAACCGGGAACACTCATATATCATAGCTGCCGTCACCAACGACCTGCATCAGGACCAACGGATGCAACGGATTTGCACTACACTGCAAGACGCCGGTTACAAGGTGAAACTGACCGGCAGACGGAGGCACGGCAGCAGGGCTTTGCCCCCGCAAGCCTACGAGCAAACGCGATTGAGATGCTGGTTTGAGCGAGGCAAGTTGTTTTATCTGGAATACAATCTCCGCTTGTTGTTGTACCTGTTGGGACAGTCTTTTGATGCCGTTTGCGCCGTAGATTCCGACACGCTGATTGCCTGCTTTGTGGCTGCTCGCATCAAAGGGAAGCCCTGTGTGTTGGATGCGCACGAGTATTTTTCAGAAACGCCGGAAGTGGCGCAGCGTCCGGTTGTAAAAACGATCTGGGAGGCTGTTGCGAGATGGATTATACCTCGGCTTCGCCATTGCTACACGGTTGGAGAGGCATTGGCAGAAGTACTTTCTAAAAGATACGGCGTTGATTTTGAAACCATAAGAAACGCGCCTTTGAAACAAGTCGCCCCTGCGCCAAGCTCCGTCGTTCACTCCGACAGGCCGTTCATCGTTTTGTATCAGGGCATGTTGAATGCGGGCAGAGGATTGGAGGCCATGCTGGAAGCCATGCAAATGTTGGAAAATGTGCAACTCTGGCTTGCCGGCGAGGGAGATTTGTCGGAAGAGCTTCGCCGACAGGCGCAAACCCTCATCGGGCAGGATAAGGTCAGGTTCCTCGGTTTTGTGCCGCCCGCCGAACTCCCACAATTGACCTCGCAGGCGCACATCGGCATCAACCTGCTGGAAGCCGGCAGCCTGAGCTATTGGTACTCTTTGGCCAACAAGGCGTTGGATTACATACACGCCGGCGTGCCGTCCATACAAATGGATTTTCCCGAGTACGGAAAGATCAACGAAAAATGGGAGGTTTTCACCTGCATACCCGATCTGCGGCCCGGCACCATTGCCGCCGCCGTGCGCGCACTTCAGCAGGATCGCGATAAATACGAATGGATGCAAGAGCAGTGCGCCATTGCAGCAAATGAATTGTGTTGGCAAAACGAAGCCCCCAAACTACTGAACCTGTACGAACGCGTTTTCAGAACACATGCTGACCGCCGTTGATCGCTACGTTGGCGCCGGTAATAAAGGATGCCTCTTTGGATGCCAAAAACGACACCAAATGCGCCACTTCCCAAGTGCCGCCCAAGCGCCCTACCGGAATGGTCTGTACAATTTTGTCCCGGTACTCCTGCGCAACGGCCATTACCATGTCGGTGCCGATGTAGCCCGGCGAGATGGTGTTGACGGTGATGCCTTTGTTGGCTACCTCGATGGCCAAGGTTTTTGAGAAGCCGTGCATACCCGCCTTGGCCGCCGCATAATTGACCTGCCCGAACTGAGCGCGCTGTGCATTCACCGATGAGATGTTGATGATGCGCCCATAGTTTTGTTGCAGCATGTGACTGACAACGTGATGGCAACAGTTGAACACGCTGTACAGATTGCTTTTCAGAACAGCATCCCAGTTTTCGTAGCTCATTTTGCGAAAAGCGCCGTCGCGGGTAATGCCGGCGTTGTTGACGAGCACGTCAACCGTACCGTGCTCTTTTTCAATCTGTTCTACCATAGCGCCTACTTCGTCGTAGTTGGCCACATCGGCTTTGGCCATAGCAAAATCATAGCCTTGCGCTTTCATCTCCTGCTGCCAGATGTCGGCTTTGTTTTGGGTGCGATAATTGGCAATCACAAAAAAGCCGTCGTCGGCCAATTGCTTGCACATGTCGGTGCCCAAACCGCCCACGGCGCCCGTCACCAATGCGATGTATTTTCCGTCTTTTGTCATGATGATGGATTTTACATGCAAATATATAGATTATTATATGTAAAATCCAAACTTGTGGGTGGATATTTATCAAAAACCACTACTTTGGCCGTTCAAAACAAACGAACAGGCAATGGCATCTACACAAATGGTAACGGCTACGGCCATCGTGCTGGCCCTTTACGCAGCGCTCATCTTGTTTTTTGTGATAAGAGGCGCACTCCGAACCACCTCTATTTCCGACTATGCGGTGGGTAGTATTCAGTTTTCGCCTATTGTAGTGGGACTTTCTCTGGCGGCATCCATCACGAGTGCGGCCACTTTCATTATCAATCCGGGGTTCATTGCGCTGTACGGTTTCAGCGGGATATTGGCGCTGGCCATCGTGCTGCCGATCGGGTTGTTTTTTTCATTGGTCATTCTGACCAAGAGTTTTCGCAAGTACGGTCAGTCGGTAAAAGCGCTGACGATGGCGCAATGGATTGGCACACGTTACGACAGCAAGGGCTTTGCGCTGTTCTTCGCGTTTTTGTCCCTGCTGCTGCTCACCTTCATTGTACTGATCTGTGTGGGCATGACGAAGGTAATGTCCAATGCTTTGAACGTCAAAGAGATATATGTTTTATTAGGCTTGGTGGTTTTTGTATTCGGGTACATGATGTTCGGCGGGGCCAATTCGATGGTTTACACCAATACCATCCAGGCGGTGCTGATGTTGATTGTAGCTTTCATATTGCTGGGGTCGGGGTTCGAGCATTTCAAAGGCGGCGTCAATGGTTTTATTGACAAATTGGCGGCAATTGACCCGGCATTGGTGAGCCTTACCAATCCCGGCAGCCCTTTGTTTCGTGATTATTTTGAGATCATTTTCTGCAATCTGATTGTAGGCATAGCCATTGTGTGCCAGCCGCATATTCTCACCAAAAGCCTGCTGCTGAAAAAAGAGAGCGACGTCAATAGGTACTTAGTTACCGGCATTATTGTGGAGATGATCTTTTTTGCAGTGGTCATTGCAGGGCTTTATGCGCGCCTTTCATTTCCTGATCTGACCACCAACGGCCAAAAGATCAATATGGACGGCATCATCCCCGCGTATGTAGTGGCGGAATTTCCTGTTTATGTAGGCATTTTGGTCATCATGGGCCTGCTGTCGGCCGGTTTGTCCACATTGGAGGGGCTGATTCAGTCGCTTTCCACCACCATAACGAACGACATCATTGCTCCCGTGGGCGGCATCGAAAAAACATCAGGTAAATTGGTGTGGATCAATAAAGTCGTCATCATTGCGCTGGCCGTCACTGCGGTGTTGCTGACCAACCACCAATTGCAGCATCCCAACCTGAGCGTGGGCATTTTTGCACAAAACGGCGTGTATGCTTTCTTTTCGGCTGCATTCATGCCGGTTTTGCTGGGGGTTTTCACCAAAAACACCCCGCGCATAGCGCCCATTGCGGCAGCTATTACGGCGGTCGTCGTGCATTTCAGCGTGTATTACATCGGCATCACGCCGTATATGCAGGGAGCGGTGCGCAATCCGGCCATAGCCGCCACTTTGGCCATCCTGTCTTCAGCCGTGGTGGGCACTGCGCTGTACTTTTTGTTGAGAAAACCGGAAACAGCGCCTTCACAGGTCTAATCATCCGCACCATGCTCGACTGGGTCTATCCATATCCGCTGAAAATGGCGCATCTGCCGGAGCAGGTTTCGGTGGCCTACATAGATGAGGGCGCCGGGCCACAAACGCTCGTATTCCTGCATGGATTAGGCAGTTATCTGAAAGGATGGACCAAAAACGTGTCGGAACTCAGCCGCGATTTTCGCTGCATTGCGCTCGATTTTCCGGGCTACGGCAAGAGCAGCAAAGGCGACCTGCCTTACAGCATGACTTTTTTTGCCAGGGTTGTGCGCGATTTCATTCAGCGTTTAAACCTTCAAAATGTAGTCCTCGCAGGTCACTCCATGGGCGGTCAGGTGGCGGCTACCGTTGCGGTGCGCTACCCCGAAATCGTTCAAAAACTCGTACTCATAGCGCCGGCGGGTTTTGAAACCTTCACCGAAACAGACCGCGTGTGGATTCGGGCGGCCTACTCCCCTACCCTGCTCAAAGCCATGCCCACCGATCAGATCAGGCGCAATTTTGAGGTCAATTTTTCCAGATTTCCCGACGACGCCGGGTTTATGATTGACGACCGCATGATGATGCTGGGCACGCAGGCGTATGAGCAGTATTGCGAGATGATTCCCCGCTGCGTCAACAGTATGCTGGACGAGCCGGTTTTTGACCTGCTGCCGCAAATCAAGGCGCCGACATTGGTACTCTTTGGAGAAAACGACGTACTGATTCCCAATAAGTTATTGCATCCGGCCCTGAATCCGGTCATGGTGGCGGAAACGGGCGCCCGCCGAATACCCGCTGCCCGATTGGAGCTGCTCCGGCCCTGCGGGCACTTTGCGCAATGGGAATGTGCCGGGGCGGTGAATCGCGCGGTCAGGCGGTTTTGCGGGTAGGAACGGGTTGGTTTCGGGTTCAAGGTTTCGGGTTGGAACGGCTGCTGGCTGCAAGCCGCAAGCCGCGCTTACCGCGCCACGGCGCGGCTACTGAGTACTGCCGACCGCATACCGGGTTTCGGGTTCAAGGTTTCGGGTTCCGCCCGACGATAAACTGCGCAGCAGATGACTTTCGATAAACTGCCGAAGGCAGATGACTTCCGATAAACTGCCAAAGGCAGATTCCCCCTCACACCACCTTCGTCAGCGTTTGTACAATTTCATAATACTCTGGTTTACAGAGGGCGTAGTAAGAGTTTTTACCATCGCGCTGCACATCCACCACATCCTGATTTTTGAGAATGCGCAAATGATGCGATGCAATGGCCTGCTCGATTTTCAGCTTTTTAAAAATTTCGGTCACCGACAAACGCTGGTGCGTATGCAACAAATCAACGATGGCAATGCGGATGGGATGCGCAATGGCGCGCAGGATTTCGGTAGAGGCTTCCAGAAAGGCTTCGTCAAAGTGTGTTTTCATCGGACATGATTTCTATGGGATACCTGATATTTTACAATATCGGCAAAAATATAGCCGAGTAACAAATATAAGTATATATAAGTTCATATATTTACCCCACAAACCTTCGATCATGGAAAATACCATTCCTGTACGGATTTACGACTTTTTGAAAGGACATCCTCCGTTCCATCTTTTCGACAAAAACACATTGCTTGACCTGGCGGCTCAGGCAATTGTTCAATACCGCCCCAAAGGAGAGCTTGTTTTTCAACAGGGAGCTATGCCCGGCGGATTGATCTTTGTTTTAAAAGAAGGCGCTATTCACCTGTTTCACGAAGAGAAGGGCGAGCGAGAATTGGTGGACCAATGTGACGAGGGCGAACTGTTCGGCCTCCGACCCTTATTGGCCGACGATGCGTATGCCCTCACCGCCGTTGCCGCCGAAGAAACGCTGCTGTACGCCATTCCCGTGGAGTCTTTTCGGGAAGCGGCAGAACAGGCGCCGGGGGTGCTGATGTACATCGCCTCCAATTTCGCATCGGGCTGGCAACGCCGAACGACGCCGGAATCGAAGGGGAAAATTTTTGCGGGCCAAAACAACTCCGGGCAAGAAGCATTTCAACTTGTTGAAATACAATCTATTGAACGAAGTAAATCGCCCGTTGTCTGCCGCCCGGAACAGCCGATTCAGGAGGCAGCCGGCATTATGACCGAAAAAGAAGTGGGTTCCATCATCGTGGTCAACGAGCATCGGCATCCCATCGGCATCGTCACCGATAAGGACTTGCGAAAAAAGGCCGCCACCGGCAGGGTACCCATCAGCGCCCCGGTCTCCGAAATCATGTCGCAGCCTGTTATTACCGCCCATCCCTCCATCACGGTAGCCGATGTGCAAATGCGCATGGTGAAGCACAAAATCCACCACCTCTGCCTCACAGAAAACGGAAATAACGACGCTCCTGTGGTGGGCGTACTCACCGAGCATGATCTGTTGGTAGTACAGGGCAACAACCCGGCGGTATTTCTGAGGGAAATCAAGCGGGCACAAACGACTTCGGAGTTGCTCCACATTCGCGAACGCGCCGAGCAATTGCTGGAAAAATACATCCGCCAGGAGGTGGCCATTGCCTACATCGCCTCCATCATCACCGAGATCAACGATGCGCTCATTCAACGCGTCATCCGGCTGGCCGAACAACGCATGGACGCAGAGGGGCGGCAGCGGCCGACGGCCCGTTATTGCTGGCTGGCATTGGGCAGCGAAGGCCGGGAGGAGCAATTATTGCGCACAGATCAGGACAACGCATTGGTGTTTGAAGACGTGCCGGAACAAGCGCACGAAGCCACAAAAAGCTACTACCTGCAACTAAGCGGCTATGTAACCACCATGCTGAACGAGTGCGGTTTTGAATACTGCCCGGCAGAAATGATGGCCTCCAATCCGAATTGGTGCCTGTCGTTGAGCGAGTGGAAAGAACAGTTTTCCAAATGGATGCTGGAGCCGGACCCTCAGTCGGTGATGATGTGTACCATCTTTTTTGATTATCGCCCGGTTTACGGCCTCAGCGAATTGCCGGAAGCCTTGACCGCGCATATTTTCTCTATCATAGATCAGGAAAAGATATTCCTTTCATTTTTGGCCAAAAACGCATTGGAAAACCCGCCGCCACTCACTTTCTTCCGGGATTTTATGGTGGAACGCAGCGGAGAACACCAACACGAATTTGACATAAAAGCCAGGGCCATGATGCCCCTCACCGATGCGGCGCGGGTTTTGGTTTTGTTCAATAAAGTGGCGATGGTGAACAACACGTTCAAGCGCTTTGAAGAACTGGCCCAACGCGAACCGGGCAACCGAGAACTCTACGAACAGGCCGCCGATGCTTACGAAATTCTGATGAGGTACCGCACTTTGCAGGGCCTGAAACAGCGCGATTCCGGCAGATTTTTCAATCCCTCCGAATTGAGCAAAATGGAGCGCATCCTGCTGAGAAACAGCTTCCGGCCCATTCAAGACCTGCAATCCTTGCTGAAAACCAGATTCCAGCTTGGATTTTTTTAGAACTCATCAACACATTTTCATGAACTTCCTGCAACGCCTCTTTTCCAAACCGGACTACCCGGAATTCTGGCAGCGGTATTTGGATGCCATGCAGCCGCCCTTGTCGGGAAATACGCCCTTGCGCGAAGTGACTTTTGCCGTTTTCGACACAGAAACCACCGGCCTGAATCCTGCCAAAGACAAAATTCTCTCCATCGGCGGGGTGAAGGTGTGCCAAAATGAAATTCACATCTCCCACAGCATCGAAATATACTTGGAGCAGGAAGCAGCGCCGCAGCAACAAGACATTGCTATTCATGGAATTATACCGGCAGCACAAGCCTGGCAGCAATCCTCGGTACAGGCCGTGCCATCTTTCGTCGAATGGTGCGGCCCCGCCATCCTCACCGGGCATCATGTGGCTTTCGATGTGGCCATCATCAATCAGGCGCTGCAACGGCAGGTCGGCGCCCAATTGCGCAACCGAAGCGTGGACACCCTGCAATTGGCCATGCGCGCCCAGGGTAAAAGCGAGCATGCCGCTCCCGGAGAATGGACGCTGGACCGATTAGCCTCGCTGTATAATATCCCCGTTCACGACAGGCATACGGCCGCCGGAGACGCCTTCATCACCGCCATATTGCTGATGAAACTGCTGCACCTGCTCGAAAAAAGAGGTGTCAAGACATTGGGCCAATTACTGAATTACAGGTCTTTATGAATATAAAACCATCCTCACCTCGATGGCTGCACCACCAATTTCACCTTATGCCCTTGCCCTGATGCCGATTCTGCACTCACCACATAAACGCCAGCCGGCAAAGCTTGCAACGGTATGCGCAGCACGTCCCCTTCTTCGGGTTTGAACCCGCCGGACCATACCGGCCGGCCGGTTGCATCCAATAAGCGGACGATGACTTCGCCGGCATTTTGAAGCTCGGAACCCAAGCGAACAAAAGCCTCATTTTCGGCAGGATTGGGAAACACTTCCACATCATTCCGCTCCGGCGCAATAGCTTGCACTTGATGATCGGCGGCCCAAAGCGGCGAAGTAGAACCTACGGTGGATACATTGTCGAACACAGCCGAGGTTAGGGTCGTACCGTTGACGCTTTCGGCATAAACACCTATATAAATACACTGCGCCATAGAAATCGTGGTAGTGTAAGTAACACTCCAGTTGGTACCGTCAGTAGAGTGATACGCGGTGAAAGTAGAGCCGTTGCGCACCAGGCGAATCCATCTGGGCAGGGTGGGCGCCGGAAATTGCTGCGAAGTGACATTGCCGTTTGTAGTGAGCCTCACCTCCCTGAAAAGGAAAGAAGTAAGTCTTGTTTTCAAGGCCGCTTTTTTAGCGCCGGGCGCCAGAGTTTCTCGCATCATTACACCCGCGGCGCCTCCGTTGTCCACGTTTTGTACGCGGGCAATGATTTCTCCGTTGCCGCAAAGTGTGCGGTGCAAAAACTGCACTGCATCTGCCGTACCAAAATTGAACCCCGAAGTGTAGAGGATGAAGCTGTTATCGCAGCTTCGGGCCACGGCGCTGCCTGCATTGTTTCCTACCATTGAGCTTGTCCAACCAGAAGGCGAACTGGTAGCATCCGTTACCGTCACCTGCGCGGTACAGGATGCGGTGTTGCCGTCGGCGTCCCTCACCGTTACCACCACAGGTACCGTCAGGCCGCTATGCTGGCAAGTCAAAATAGAAGGCACAATGCTCTGTACAGACACCGTGCCGCAGTTGTCGCTCATAGATGCAATGACATCCGAGGCCAACAATGCGTAAGTGCCTCCGACACCAAGCATCGCCATAGCGGGCTTGCAGGCAACTGTCGGTGGAGTGTTGTCTCTGAAAATCGCAGGGACCGCGCAAAAATTGAAATTCCCGGATGCGTCGGAGGTGAGAAACGACACGAAGGGCAGCGATGTAACGACCTGCCCGGCTGCCGGTATCTGCACGAGCGCAGGGGCAGGGTCGCAGGCGTCGTTGAGTGTAATCTGGTTGCGAAGATCGGGCATAACCGCCTGACAGGAAGCATCTTTGGGAATGGTAAAGAAAGCGGGGCACTGAATGGCCGGAGGAGTTATATCTTGCAAATAGACCTGAAAAGAGCAGAAACTCTGATTACCTGCCGCATCGGAAATGGTGAAGTTGATCTGCGTGTCTTGATAAACAATGGAACCGGGAGCCGGCGACTGTACCACAACGGGGTTGCCGTCGCAATTGTCGGAGTACTTGATGAGGTTGCGGTAGTCGGGTACCACAAACGAGCAAGATGCTGTATAAAAAGCAAACCGATCTAAGGCGCAGGCCACCGTAGGAGGCGTAGCATCCTGTACATGCAGCCGGAAAACGCATTTCGACGTATTACCCGAAGCGTCCATCAGCGTGATGGTAATGTCGGAAGACTGGCTGATGAACGTACCGGGGTCTGGATTTTGAGAAATCATCGGCGCCGGGTCACAGTTGTCCACGGCCGTTATCAAACCGGTATAATCGGGCACTGTCAATTGGCAGCCGTTGCCGGCGCTCAAGGTCTGGTCATTGAGGCAGTCGGCAAACTTGGGCGGAATGGTATCTGTAATAAACAAAGGAAACGAGCAGGAGCCGACATTGCCGAAAGCATCCTGAGTACTCATGGTAATGAGGGTATTGCCGGAGAGTATGGCTCCCGGCGCCGGGCTTTGTACCAAAGGCTGATACGAGCCGCAGTTGTCACTTACAAAAACAGCGTTGCGAAAGTCTTTCAGAGTATAATCGCAAGTTTCATCTACAAATCCTTCCATCGAAAAAGGGCAGAATACCAATGGCGGACGATTGTCGGTACCCAGGCCGCAAAGGAAATTGCAGGGAGGCGGCAGGACGAAGCGGATATTGTCATTGGTGAGCCAGTTGGACTGCTGATACAAGGCAGCCCTCAATACAGCTACGGTGGGGCCGGTCACAGAGCAGTTGTAACGAGCGTTGTCCACTTGTGGGCTGATGGCCAGCGCATGAACGCCATCGGTGAGACCGGGCGGCAATGCCGAAGTTTGATCGTTGACGGCATCGGTTTGCCAAAGACCGTTCATGTGCAGGGCCGCAATGAATTTGGCCTGCTCGGCGGGCGAGTTGTTGAATGGCTCTGAGCCTTGATATGCAAAAATCTGATCTCCTGATGCAGAGAGCAGGATATTAGCGCCGGAGCTGCTTCCTGCGCTGAGGCCGTCAAAATCGAGGAAGACGCCCATGATGGCCGGCACCCGAAATTGCTCTCCCACCACCCGGGCAGAAGAAAAAGTAATGGTCATGGTGCTTTCGCCCGGCCTGAAGCCGCCCGCTGCCGTCCAGCCCTTGTCGGTAAAGGTAAGGGTGGTTCCCGCCGAGACGTCTTTGAGTAGTACAAAGGAAAAATCATCAGGATTGTCGCTGTTGTAACCGGTAAAAGCGATGTCGCCGGCACTCAGCGTGGTTTGGGTTGCCCCGATCTGCCAAAAAAGCAGCAGGCAAAGGGCAGCCGGGATTATGCGGGCTGCCGCAGTGTGTTGATATGTTCTCATAGTAGTAAAAAATTGGTATGCAGAATGTGTTGTTCCTAAAACCCTTCATCAGGCTGCACACATTTTCAGTGATACAAGCTGACGCATTGAAACCCAGATAGCTACTCTTTGAAACGAAGCGCGCCGGGAGGATGCACGCTTTTTTTATTGATCGGTTAAGGGGAAAAGAATGTTATTCCTTTCAGCAAGCAAAAATACAGTACTTTCATCTATATTTGCAACCTAAAGAGCAAGATTATGAAAGACAATTTTTGTGTTTACTTAGACGCCGGTCATGGCGCTATTGATCCTAAAGGCAATTACACCACTGCGCCTTCTAAAATGTTTGACCACAAAACCGGTACATTCCACAAAGGATCAGTGTTTTATGAAGGCGTTTGGAACCGTGCGCTCGTCAATCGGGTATCGGCCAAGCTACAAACGCTCGGCATCCGCCACCTGATGGTACACCACGAATATTTAGACACGCCGCTCCAGCAACGCGTGGATACCGCCAACTGGTACCACAAAAATTTTGCCGAGGGCATTTATATTTCCACGCACTCCAACGCAGCGAACTCACAGGCAAGAGGTTTTGAGGTATATACTTCCAAAGGCCAAACGGCTTCCGACCCCATTGCCACCATGATGTACAACCACGTTGCCAACCTGCTCGGCAACCGCATCACCATGCGCCCCGACAACAGCGACGGCGATCCCGACCGCGAAGCGGCCTTCTTTGTACTGACCAAAACAGCCATGCCCGCCATTCTCATCGAACACTTGTTTTTCGACAATCTGGAAGATGCCCGGCTGTTGATGAACGACGATATCGTGGACTTGTTCGCAGAGGCTCAGGTGCGTACCATCGTTGAACACTTTTCCAAGTAATTCCCGTTGTTGAAAGATACTTTTCTGACGCTTGCCGCCCCTGCTCTTGGCGAATTCAAAGACAGGGGCAGCAAGTTCATTGCCTACGCATTCCCCATCGAATCTGAATCCGACTGGCACCAACGCCTCGAAGAAGTGCGCAAAGAGCACCCCAAAGCGAGGCACTACTGCTTTGCTTTCCGGCTGGGCCAGGACGGGCTGCTCTACCGCGCCAATGACGATGGCGAGCCGGCGGGTTCGGCAGGCCGACCTATACTCGGACAAATTGACTCCTTCGGGTTAACCAATGTTTTTGTAGTTGTTGTGCGCTATTTCGGCGGCACCTTGCTGGGAGTTCCGGGCTTGATTGCTGCTTACAAAGAGAGCACTCAGGACGCGCTGCAACAAGCTGAAATCGTTGAAAAAATCATCGTGCAAACTTTTCGGGTGCAGTATGATTATGGCCTGACGAGCCAGATAATGAATGCTGTCAAAAAACTGTCTTTTGAATTGGCAGAGCAGGAATTTGGCGATACCGGCGCTACCCTTGAAATGCGCATCCGAAAAAGCGAGGCCGATCAAAAAATACTGGAATTCAAAGCCTTAGCAGGCAATTTACACTTGGAAGAGGCTGCTGTTGTGGAGGAAATTCCGGGCTTGATGATAGAATGGGTGTAGTTTCTTTAGTTTAGTTGGTGAAGGGGCGACTCAGTCAAGAAAACAGTCCCCCCTTCACTATGTATAGAAATGAACCCCTTACTTTCCTACCGTCTTAATCAACATGCCGGCCGTCACGCGGTCTTTCAGTTCCATGCCGTTGAGGATGGACAACTCTTGCAGCCGAGCTTCCGGCATGTTGTAGGCGCGCAGCGTTTGCTCCAGCGTGCCGTCCACCAACACAGATTTGATTTTGACGCGCTCCGGCGTAACGTTGATTTTCGAGGCATCGGTCAGGGCGCGGAAATTGCGCATCGTGTGCTCAAAGTACGGCATGTAGGCGGCCATGTCCTGCGGAGTAGAGAGACCTAAAATCTGGTAAATCAGGTTGTTGTATTGGATGAAATACCCCATCACGCGAATCGTTGCTTTGGTTTCCGGGTTCACCTGATCGCCTGCCAAAGTGTAAGCCGACAGCCCGTTCACCGTTGTCGGATTCATAATGACGCCGGTCAATTGGGCCTCCTGAGCCAGTCCCTGAGCCGCCTCCTGCAATGTCTTGGCCTGCGACAAACTCATCACCATCAGGGCTTTGCCGTCTTTGGGCGCCATCTGGAACTGCTGTGGCGAGTTTTCGTGCTGCCAGTCGGCAGGCACCGGAAACTGAAACTTCAGCACGGGATGGTAAAAAACGCCGCCTTCCACATAACCCTGACGCGGGTCTTCTCCATATATGATGTTGTCAATCATGCGCAGGTAGCTGTCGCGGCCCACCGCATATTGGCCGGGCCGGGCCTGCTGCCATTTGGCGGCATCGGCGGCTACTTTTACATTGCGGTCGCCCGGATCGGGGTGCGTAGAGAGGAAGGTGGGCACCCGGCCGCCGCCCTGATCGCTGAGGCGCTGGAGGGTTTTGAAAAACCCGGCCATTTCGTTGGCATCGTAGCCGATTTTCGAGGAGTATTCTACGCCCAGTCCATCGGATTGTGTTTCATGGTCGCGGCCAAACTTGAGGAACAGCAACCCCATGCCGGTTTGCGCGGCGCCTGCTATTTTTCTGAAGTCTTCCGAAATGATGACGCCCGCCATCAGGCCCACCTGGCCCAGCATTTGGTTGGAATATTGCTGCGCCGAGTGCCGCGCCGTGACGTGCCCGATTTCGTGACCCAATACACCTGCAAACTCCGCCTCGTTGTTGAAGTGCGCCATGATGCCCCGCGTGAAATACACAAAACCACCCGGCACGGCAAAGGCATTGACTACCGGAGAGTCCACGATTTTAAATTCGTAGCCCAGGTTCGGCCGATGCGAAACCGCCGCCATCTGCTTGCCTTTTTCGTTGATAAATTGCTGAAGACCAGCGTCTTCATACAAGCCCATGCCCGCTATGATTTCCGGGTCGGATTGTATGCCGAGGGCTTTTTCCTGTTCTTCCGACATCAGGATGAGTTGTTTTTTCCCCGTCACCGGATTGACCGCGCAGGAAACGGCGCTGTGCAACACCACAGCCAAGAGCAAAAATTTGAGAGTCGTTTTCATATTTTGATGATTGAATGATCTTTTAATGTTCAAGGTTTCGGGTTGCATCCGCCGTAGCCTTGGCGAAGGTGGGTTCAATGTTCTGGGTTGGAACGGCTGCAACCGCGCCATGGCGCGGTGCAAGCCTCAAGCCGCGCTTAGCACCGCCTACCTAATACCGCACACCGCCTACCGAACCTTCGCGCTGAGCACCGCCCACCGAGAACTGCCTACCGCCTACCGGCCAAACCGCGCACAATGTTACGGCATTAGACGCAAATTTAAGCCGAATGGTTACATTTGTACCTCAGTTGTGTTTTTGATTCATCCGACCATTGCCATGCCGAATTTAGCAGAAATCATTCAACAACAGGCCACATCATGACCTATCTATTCGAGGGCGTCAAAGTGGGCCTCCTCATCAGTTTGCTGGCAGGCCCCATCCTCTTCACCTTGCTCCAAACCGGCATCGAAAAAGGTCTGCGTGCCGGCCTGGCCGTAGGTTCCGGCATCTGGATCAGCGACGTGCTGTTCATTGTGGCCGTATATTACGGGCTGTCTTACGTCAAAAATTTCGTCTCAGGTCCGGCATTTGTGCTCACCCTGGGCATTGTCGGCGGCGCCCTGCTCATCATTTTCGGCCTGGCATCGCTGCTCAGCAAGCCTTTGCAAGCCATCCCGCAACAATCGTCAGCCGGCGGCGCCAAACACTGGACGGGCCTGTGGCTCAAGGGCTTCCTCATCAACACCATCAACCCCTTCACCTTCTTTTTCTGGATCGGCATCGCCGGCCGCGTCGTCGTTGACGGAGGACTTTCGCCGCAGCAGTCGTTTCAATACTTCGCCGGTATCGTCGGCGCCATCGTCCTCACCGATTCGCTCAAAGTAGCTCTGGCCAAACGCATCCGCCGTATCCTGCGCCCGGCACACCTGCTCTGGATGCGCCGCATAGCCGGCATCGGCCTCATCGCGTTCGGCATTGCACTCATGGTCAGGGTATTGTGGTGATTGTCAAAAATTTGGGCGTGCCGGCGCACCAATAGAAACCAATGCGCCGTCGGGTGCCTCGGTCGTCCTCCTAACGTCGTTCCTCCCTTCGGCCCCCTCACGCAAACGCCCCGAAATACTCCCTTCTCCAAAAAATATTTGGCCAATTGAATCGGACGTTCTAACTTCGGTCTTCATTCAAAACAACCATCAGCAGCAAGCAAAACATGCAAACTTTAGCGCAAGACTGGGCCGCCAAATGGGCCATGTACAGCCCCGACAAACCGGCGGTCAAAGAATACGAAACAGGGCGTACCCTGACTTATGGACAACTCAATCGCTTGGCCAACCGCTTAGCCCGGCACCTGTCTTCCGCCTACGGCATTCACAAAGGCGACCGCATCGCTCTGCTCTCCGAAAACTGCAACGAGTACATCGTCCTTTTCGCAGCCGCCCAAAAAACAGGCTGCATCCTGGTGCCGATGAACTACCGCCTCGCCGGCGCCGAAATTGATTACCTCATCCACAATTCCGAACCCGGCCTGCTCATCGTCGAATCCAAATTCCAGCACCTGCTCGATGCCGCGCCCAACAGCGCCGCCGTTCCGCATCACTGGTCATTCGAGGCGCTGGCCGACTTCTGCCATCCGGCAACTCACACCGACGAAGACAGCCCCTTCCCCATCGTGCCTGTGGACGAAGACGCCCCCCTGTTCATCCTCTACACTTCGGGCACAACGGGCTTTCCCAAAGGCGCGCTTTATACCCACAAAATGCTCTTTTGGAACAGCATCAACACGGCCATGAGCCTGATTGTCAACTCAGAAAGCCGCACCGTCAACGTCATGCCGCCCTTCCATACCGGCGGCTGGAATGTGCTCACCACGCCCTTTTTGCATCACGGCGGCTACACCATTTCGATGCGCAAATTCGATCCCTCGGCGGTATTGCAAGTGCTTCAGGACGAGCAGCTTTCGCTGTTCATGGCCGTGCCCACCATGCTCAAAATGATGGCCGATGCCCCGGAATTTGAAGCCGCTCAATTCCCTCACTTGCGCTACTTCATCGTCGGCGGCGAACCCATGCCCATTCCGCTCATTGAGCGCTGGGACAGCAAAAACGTCCCCGTGCGCCAGGGCTACGGCATGACCGAGGTTGGCCCCAATCTCACCTCCCTGCATCAGGACGACGCCATTCGCAAAAAAGGCTCCATCGGCAGACCCAATTTTTATGTCCAAATCCGCATCGTGGATGAAACCGGCCAGGACCTCCCGCCCGATGCCCCCGGCGAACTCCTCCTCAAAGGCCCGATGGTGACACCCGGCTACTGGCGCAACGAGGAAGCCACCCGCAAGACCATCACCGAGGGCTGGTTCCATACCGGCGATATGGTGCGCATGGATGCCGACCACTACATCTATGTGGTGGACCGCATCAAAAACATGTTCATCTCCGGCGGTGAAAACGTATATCCCGCTGAAATAGAGCGCATTTTGCTCACGCACCCGGCAGTTTCCGAATCGGCGGTCATCGGTGTAGCCGACGAAAAATGGGGCGAGGTGGGCCATGCTTTTGTGGTACTCAAAGCCGGTGAAATGTGTACGGAGGCGGCCCTGTTGGAGTTTTGTAAAGAAAAATTGGCCCGTTTCAAAGTGCCGAAATACTTCACATTGTTGGACGCCCTGCCCAAAAACGACACCGGCAAAATCAACCGGATGGCGCTGAAAGGAAAATAAATCATGCTCGAAAAATTCACCCATCACCTGCGTACCGCCTGCCGGCTCAACGGCACAGAGCGCGTATTGGCAGCCGTGAGCGGTGGTTTAGATAGTATGGTCATGGCCCATTTGCTCCGACTTGCCGGATGGCCGCATGGCATTGCGCACTGCAATTTCAGGCTGCGCGGCGCTGAGTCGGATGCCGATGAAGCCTTGGTGCGCGCTTACGCAGAGGCGCACGAAATTCCTTTTTTCAGTACTGCTTTCGATACTGCCGAAATTGCCGCCGAGGCCAAAGAATCTATACAAATAACTGCCCGTCGCCTGCGCTATGAATGGTTTGAACAGATACGCGCCGCCAACGGCTACGACTTCATCGCCACCGCCCACCACCAGGACGACGCCGCCGAAACCCTGCTGTACAACCTGAGCAAAGGCTGCGGCATCCGCGGTTTGCACGGCATTGCCCAACGCAGCGGGTACCTCCTTCGGCCGCTTCTCTTCGCCGGACGGAGCGAATGGAAAGCCTTTGCCCGGCTCGAAAACGTCGTTTGGAGAGAAGACGCCTCCAATCAGGAGAGCTACTATGCCCGCAACAAAATTCGCCGCGAGGCCGTGCCGGTTTTCCACAGCATCAACCCGCAATGGACGCAAACCATGGCCGCCAACATACAACGGTTTCGGGATGCCGAGGCGCTGATGCAGTGGGCGGTGGAGCAAATGGCGGCGCAGATCACAAGTACCCTGCCGTCGGGGGGGCTGCGCATCCGGCTCGACCGTTTGTCGGAATTTCCGGCGCCGGCCACCGTGCTGTACGAAATACTGCGGCCTTACGGATTTGGCGCAAGCCAGGCCCGGGCCATCCTCGAAGCGCGCGGCAGGCAGTCGGGCGCATTGTTTATGGCAGCCCGGCACCGACTGACTTTGCATCAGGGCGACGCCATTGTGGAAGCCTTGCCCGCCCATGAAGTCACAACATGGGAATGGTCGGAAGCGCAGCCGGTGATTTCTTTGCCGGAAGGCACGCTGTTTTTAGAAAAAAAAGAAGGCCGCCCCGAACAACTGACCTCCTCGCCCTACACGGCCCTGCTCGACGCCGACCGAACCGCCATGCCCCTGCGCATTCGGCCCTGGCAGCCGGGCGACCGCTTCTGCCCGCTCGGCATGGAGGGCCGCAGCAAGAAGTTGCAGGATTTGTTTACCGACCTAAAACTATCGCGTTTTGAGAAGGAACGGGTACGGGTGATAGAAACCGCCGGGGGCGAAATTTGCTGGGTGGCCGGCTATCGCGCCGACGACAGATTCAAAATAACTGCCGACACAAAAAGCTACTTTGTACTCAGGTTTGAAAAAAACGAGCCAAATTTGTAAAAAAATCCAATGACCATGAATCGCAACGTCTTTACACTCCTCATTTTCAGCCTGTTCAGCATCGTTTTGCAAGCACAGGAAATCACCGTGCCGCAAACGCAGCGCCCGCTCATCACCAAGCGCACTGCCAGTTGGTGCCCGTTTTGCGGCGGTTGGGGCTGGACTTTTTTTCGAGATGTTCTGGACGACAACAGCGGCAAGGCGGTCTTTTTTGCCAATCACTATGACGGCATCCACACTACGCCGACGACCCTCACTTTGTCTGCCAATTTCGGCGGCGTGAGCCAGCCTGTCTTTTTTCTGAACAATACCAATCAGAACGTCTCCAGCGGCGCCACCGCCACGGCCCGCACCAATATCCAAAATCAGGTGAACACCGCCTGGGCTACCACTCCGGTAGTGCAAAGCGGCATTCGTGCCATTCACAACAGCGCCGCCCAAACGCTGAACGTGACGGCCAAATCGCGTTTCTTCCAGTCGGCTTCCGGCGAGTACTACCTCGGCATCTATTTGGTTTTCAAGGAGTTTGTTGGATTTCAGTCACCTATAGGCAACAACGCCGAACACAAGGAAATGCTGCGCAGCCACCTGACAGCCAATGCCTTCGGAGAGCAAATAGCCAACGGAGCAGTAGCCGCCGGCGTCGAAACCGAGGTCAGTGGCCAGATTTCCATCGCCGGTCTTGACCCGACAAAACTGCGCGTTGTGACCATCATCTGGAAAAAAGAGGGCACTACCTACCGCGTGACGAACGCCAACGAAACCGACGATTTTCTGGCGCCCAGTTCGGCCAATGACCTCTGGGCCGCCCAACAGCAATTGAAAATTTTTCCCAATATCATCACCGAATCGGCCCGCATAGAGTTGCAGATCACGGAAAGCAGCCTACCCTGGCGCATGGAATTGGTCAATACTTCCGGCCAGGTGATGGAAACGATTTTCCAGGGTACACTGGCCGGTGGAACACACACTTTTAGCGTAGAGCGCGGCACTCGCCCGGCGGGTTTGTATTTTGTCAGACTGAGCAACGGCCTGCGCTCCACGTCGCAACGGGTGGTGTTGCGCTGATTACAACACCCATGCTGGAACTACATTTAGACCGGTTCAAAGACGAGTTGCGCCTGAAACGCGAAGGCGACACCCGCTTGATCTGGGACCCGATACGCCGCAAGTGGTTGGTGCTGCAACCCGAAGAAATGGTGCGCCAACTGCTGCTGCAATACCTGCTGACGGAACGGGGCTACAACCGCAATCGCATTCGCATGGAAAAGGGACTGCAGGTCAACGCATTGGACCGGCGCTGCGACCTCTTGGTGTTCGATGCGCAGGTGCAGCCTTTTCTACTGGCCGAGTGCAAGGCTCCGCATGTGAAAATCGGGCAGGAGGTATTTGAGCAAATTGCCTGGTACAATACCACCCTGCAAGTTCCTTACCTATTGGTTACCAATGGAATAGAATCCCACTGTTGCAAGGTGGATTATGCGGCGAGGTCTTATGAGTTTTTGAACGAGGTGCCGGCGCATGATGCCTGATAACTTTTTGAACCACAAACATGAGTCATTCCGGATTTTGCAAATGATCTCGGAGAGATCAAATATTTGTAGATCAGCAAATTAAAAATGCGTGATGACCTCGGAGTGGTCGAACATTATGCCTGCCGCGTGAGGTCAAATGATTAAAAAAGAGTGTTCTGCAAGCGGGTAGAACCCGCATAATATTCACGCGAGATGGAATCTCGGCGCGAGCGGTTTTGAAATATTTTTTTCTCGATTCATTCAAGATACGATTTTTCAACTACAAAGGATTGACGCTCCTCTTCACGTTGTCCTTACTGATGAAGAAGTGGTGGAAGACAGGCATATCGTAGTGAAATACGTTTCTTTCGACCGGGAAGACTGGGATTCGGAGATTTCCTATTCTTCCACTAGAATATCAAATGATACCATGAATGTAATTCTTCAAGGCATTGATACGGGGCTTTATATCGAACACTATTTTGCAAAAAGAAGTGGGAAATGGCATTTGTTTCAGATTAGAAACTCTTCTACATAAGCAGCAAAAACAGATTTACATTTTCTTAAAGCCAAGCTGAATGGCGGCCCCGGCTAATCAACCATTTCACCCCATGCCCCGCATCGGGAACTTTTCCACCCCTCCAAATGGTTGAAGGGTTTTTCCATCTCAAAATTTTTTATCGTATGAAATCTTCGGTAGCAGACGCCCTGAAGCAGGCGCGTATGGGGCAACCCGTGCAATTCAAAAACCTTACTGTATTCCCTCTTTTTGAGGAAGCGAACACGCCGTTTACCTACCTGACCATGCGAAGTGCCTTAGAAAAAGGATGGGTTGAAATAACCGAACTGAATGAAGGAGGCTCCGTACCCGTTTTGAAAGTCATCAACCGAAGCGACGCATTGGTGCTGCTTTTGGATGGCGAAGAACTGCGGGGCGCCAAGCAAAACCGAATCGTCAATACGTCCATACTCCTGCCCGCCCAAAGCGAAACGGCCATACCCGTCAGTTGTACCGAACGGGGCCGCTGGCACTACAACAGCCGGCAGTTCAGCGAATCGGGCTATATGATGTCGAGCATGTCCAGAAACAGCAAGAACGCGCGCATGTATTGCCGCATGATGGCCATGAAGGATGAGCCTGCCGAGGCATCTGAAAGCCACCGCGCGTATGACGCCGGGCAGGGCGAAGTGTGGAGCGAAATCAGCGCCTTGCACGGCAAACTGCGCACCTCCTCCCACTCCGACGCCATGAGTGATGCCTACGAACAGCGCTCCGGCGACATCAACGCGTATGTAGCTGCTTTTCCGCTGCAACCCGGTCAGAACGGCATGGTGGCCCTGCTCAATGGCAAGCCCATCAGCGCCGATATGCTTTCGCAACCCGATGCCTACGCCGATATCCACGAAAAACTCATCAGGAGCTTAGCCGTTGAGTTGATAGGCAGTACTCAGGCCGATTCTACTGTGCTGTCGCCCGAAGACATGAGCGTGGAAGCGTACAAGTTCCTGCACACTTTGCACGAGGGCCATGAAGCAGCCTTCCAGCCTGTGGGCCTCGGCGAAGACCTCCGCTACGACATCGCGCAGGCCGGCGGCGCCGCGCTCACCTACCAGGATGCCTTAGTGCATCTCAATATCTACTCCAAAGAGAAAATGGCTTTGTGAGTAAACGTTGCAGGCGGCGACTACGCCACGGATGTGGTCGCCGCCCTTCTCCTAAGAATACTTTTTTACGAACGCCCCACCAAGCTTGCAGCTTGCAGCTCGCAGCCAGCAGCCGCTCCAACCGCCCCCTCACTCCTCCAGCCTCACCACTTCACCGGCTGCCGTCCGACCAGTATTTTCGCGGCTTTGCGGATTTTCCTTGAAGCGCACCACCAATTTATAGCGCGAGCCGAGCGATTTCACCAATGGCCCCATCATGGTATCCAAGAGTTCGCGGGCCTGCTTTTTCGACTTTTCCATGATGTCGCTTTCTAAGGCTTCGCGGCGAAACTCCGAGCGCAGCAGGTCTATGTTTTTATTAAAATCCTCGGTTTTCACCTCGCGCAGCCAACCGATGTCCAATTTTTCAACTTTGGGGTGTACCTCGTGCGAGAGGATGACCGGCTGCGGCAGCGTGACGACAACCGCCCCGGCAGAAGAATTGACGGAAATATCGAGAAATTCCTTGAGGTTGAAGCCCACTTTGAGAACGCTGATGGCGGTGATGTCCACGTCGGTAGAAGACACATTGACGCCCCAGATTTTGGTTTGCATTTGCTTGCTGATGCCTTTTTTGTCGCGCACCTCCATCGTGGCCAATTCGCCGATGGTCTTTTCCACTTTTTCCTGCAACAAACCCCTGGCCCGCCCGAAATCGGCAACGGCGGCGCGTTCGTCCATGCGTTTTATCAGCGGTCGCAGGGCCTCCGTCATGGCAATGCCGCAGGGCGTTTCCACCTTGTTGCCCTTGCCGAAGATGCTGCCGCCTTCCGTTTTCACCACCGTAGTGATGATGTGGTTGATCATGAAGCAGGTGTATTTGGAGGCGATTTCGTTGAGCGCATCCACCGAAGTTTTGGCCTCGTTGTCGTACCAGGTTTGATACAAAATGGAGGTCGTGTCTTTGATGGCGACGAAATCTTCAAAATACATGTCCCGCAGGTAGGGATGGTGCTTTTCGTACTCTTTAGAAATGACCGTTTTGACGCTGTCGCTCAGGCCCATGCGATTGGCCACATGGCTGAGAATGGAGGTATTGATCTTGAAAACCAGATCGTTGAACTCGCGGCGATAGCGGTGCGGATTGGAAAGAATGGCCAGCGCGTCTTCCTCGTCCACGTTGAGTTTGTAATCGGCAGGCAGGTAGTTGATCTGCATTTCTTTGGGAACCAGCGTGTAATCAGCCACTTTTTTGAACACTTTTTTGTACAAAACAATGCTGAACAGCACGATGACGAGCAGCACCACCAGCGCTTTGCCGGCCTGCAAGCCGCCCGATGAAGGTTGAAAATTAGTTGCCATTATTTGAATAGTTGGTTTTTGAATATGTTTCGTGTTTCGCGTTCAAGGTTTTGGGGAGCAGTGAAGGGGTGACTCAGCGAGTTTCAGTTGGGTAGTCACCCCTTCACTAAGCTGGACCAAAAACCGCCCTTTGCCGAAAATCTGCTTACCTTTGGCCTGCAAATGTAACCACAAAACCGGTACCGAATGTTCGCCGTTCGTCGCACGCTCAATTGCAAAGGCCGTTTGTTGTCGTTGGAACGCCCCATCGTGATGGGCATTCTCAACACAAGCCCCGATTCCTTTTACGACGGCGGGAGGTACCAGAGCTTAGACGCAGCCCTGCGCCAAACAGAACAAATGCTCTCCGAAGGCGCCGCCATCATTGACGTAGGAGGCATGTCTTCGAGGCCCGGAGCAGCGCAAATTTCCATACAGGAAGAGCTGCGCCGCGTGCTGCCCGTCATCGAAGCCATAGCCGGCCGGTTTCCCGAAGCCTTCATTTCCATAGATACCGTTCACGCCCAAACCGCGCGCGAGGCCGTAGCTGCCGGGGCCTGCATCGTGAACGACATTTCTGCCGGACGCCTCACCGAAGGCATGTACGAAACGGTGGCGGAACTCGGCGTGCCTTACGTCCTGATGCACATGCAGGGCCGCCCCGAAACCATGCAACAACAGGCGCAGTACGACGATGTGGTGCAGGAGGTACTCGATTTTTTGATTGCCGAGGTAGGCCGCTTGCAGGCTGCCGGCGTCAAAGACATCCTCCTCGATCCAGGCTTCGGTTTTGGCAAAACCATGGAACACAATTTCCAACTGCTTCAAAACCTGCACGTTCTGGGCATTCTCCCCTACCCTGTTTTGGCCGGCATTTCTCGCAAATCCATGATATACCGCAGCCTCGGCATCTCACCGAAAGAGGCTCTCAACGGTACCACGGCACTGCACATCGTTGCCTTGCAGCAGGGCGCGCTGCTGCTGCGCGTACACGACGTAGCCGAGGCGGTGCAGGTCGTTCGGCTCTGGGAACAACTCCAATCTGCACAATACAGCCCCGCATGAACGAAGTCACCGCCATCCAGCCATTGAGCGAGCAGGAGATCAAGGACATCATGCTGCGCTTCCTGAAACGGCACTACCGCAACCGGCAGCGCAACGGCGAAACGGAAATCGCCTCCGACGCGCGCGGCAAAGGCGGTATTCTGGCCGACGGCTACCTCAGCTTTCCCAAGCCCGGCGGCGGCTGGTTTGTAGCCACTTTTGAAGCCACTTCTTACGATACCCGGCAGGAAGTGCGCTTTACGCAAAGGCGCGGATTGCTGTTTTGGGACAACATGGTAGCGGCGCTTTGGGGCACAGCCATCGGCGGCGGATTCAACATTACACAGCAGTGGTTGCCCATCAAAAAATATGGCCCGGCCCTGCCTTTGGTCATGCTGATTTCGGTGTTTACGGGCTTGTTTTTTCTGGTGCGGATGCTGAGTTCCCATTGGCGGCGTTACCGCCAGATTTACGCGGTGGAGCAGTTCAAACGATACCACACCGACGAGCAATGGATAGCCGTGGCCGAAGAGGTGTTCAACGGTCCGCACGACCCGCACTTCATCGAACTGAGGCGGCAGTGCATTCGCTATGGCTTTGGTTTGGTGGTCATTGCGGCCAACGAAGCTCCCCGCGCTCACCTCACGCCCGCCCGCGAAGACGTGTTTGAAGGTCGGCGCGACATCGTCAAACTCATCACAGACAATGAGTTGGTCAAAAACATGCAAAATCTGGGCCGCCAAGCCTGGATCACCGAACTCTGGGGCAAAATGTCGGCCTACATTCCCCAAAGCGATCAATGGCTGCACCGTTTCGGCGGACGGCTGCCCAAACACTGGCTCGCCTCGGCGGTGGCCTTTGTCTTCATCATCGCAATATGGTATCACGATTACGACACCTGGGCGCACCGCAAAGTGACCCCCAAAGTGTATGCCGAGGAGGCCATTCAGGCGCTGCGGGCACTGCCCCCGGAGCCGTCAACCATCAATCTCGATACACCTTATTTTTGGCCCGCACCCTTTCTGGACGACCGCATTTCCTACCTCGATGAATGGCTGGAAGACCGGCTGATCGCTCAGCGTTTGTTTCGCAATTCGGCCCGCAACGCTGCCGCCCGGGAAGACGGGTACGGCGTCATTTTTTACGATTGCGCGCGTTTTCTCAATTTCGAGGGTGTCAAATTTTTACTTTTGGACGGCGTGTATTCCGATTTTGAATCCTCGCTCTTGCGGGTAGAAATGCTCCAGGCCGACGGCATTCAGGCGGGCAGTTTGTGGCTGGGCTGTTTTGACGAACGCAGCAAAGAATACGCCGTGTATCTGGGGCCGCTGTTCAATACGCCCGGTGAAGCCGGCCGCTTGGCCCGCGAGTTGGAATACCTGCGCAGCGACCGCAGCAGCAGGGATTTTCTCACCGTCAAAGCCATCAAAGCAGATGCCTCCAACAGAAGATAAACTGCGAACCACGCCACAGGAGCATTGGCGTCAACCTGAGAATGTCCGAACGCGCGAGGAGGAAGCCTAAAAGGCTTCCAATGTGATTAGCCCCGGATGAAAATCCGGGGTATAGTTAACAACAGTAAAACAACCCCAAAGGGGTTGAATGTCCGTTATTTACATAAAATTCAACCCCTTTGGGGTTGCCGTACGAGACGCTGTTTCCCCCGGATTGCCCTGACTTTCGTCAGGTCTGTATCCGGGGCTATTCATATTCAACTCCTTTGGAGTTGCCAGGCATACGAGCTCACTATCAGCAAGCTATGTTTGATTAAAAATAAGGTTGACGCCAATACGACACAGACGTGCGAAGCAGATTACCATAAAAGAAGATAAACTGCGCAGCAGATTACCAAAAGAAGATAAACTGCGCAGCAGATTACTCCAACGGAAGATAAACTGCAAAGCAGATTCAACACAAGATTACCATGAAAGATTCAGCCATCATCCTCACCAACGGCCTCCTGGACACCGACATGGCCAAAACCTGCCACGGACTCCTGCGCGGCACCGAACGCTTCGACATCCTCGGCGTCATTGACCCGCCCCATGCCGGCCGCGACGCCGGCGAAGTCATGGACGGAAAGCCCCGCCAGATCAGGGTTTTCGCCTCTGTGGAAGATTTTCTGCAACAGCACTCCGCCAAGCCCCGGTACTGCATCGTCGGCGTGGCCCTGCCCGGCGGAAAACTGCCCGACAGCTTCCGGGCTGAATTGTTCAACGCCATGCGCCACGGCATTTCCATCGTCAACGGACTGCACACCCTGCTCAACGACGACGCCGAATTTGCCGCCGCCGCCCGCCAATACAACGTTGACATCCTCGACATCCGCCGCCCCCGACCGGCCTCGGAACTCCGCTTCTGGAGCGGCGATATTTTCAGCGTCCGCGCCCCGCGCATCGCCGTTTTGGGCACCGACTGCGCCCTCGGAAAGCGCACCACCTGCCGCTTTCTCATGGAAATGTGCAACCGCAACGGCATCAGCGCCCAAATGATCTACACCGGCCAAACCGGCTGGATGCAGGGCTACCCGCACGGCTTCATTTTCGACAGCACGCTCAACGATTTCATCAGCGGCGAGGTAGAGCGCGCCATCGTGGCCTGCGACCGCGAATCGCAGCCCGATCTCATCCTCATCGAAGGGCAGTCGGCGCTGCGCAATCCCAGCGGCCCCTGCGGCGCAGAGTTCATCCTGTCGGGACAGGCCAAAGGCGTGGTACTTCAGCACGCGCCCGGCCGCCTGTATTACGAAGGCACCGAGCAGTTTCAGTACCGCATTCCGCCCATCGAGTCGGAAATTGCGCTCATCCGGGCTTATGGCGCCGAGGTGTTGGCCGTCACCCTCAACGAGGAGGGCAGTACCGATGTGGAATTGGAGTCCTACCGCACCCAAAAAGAGGCCGAATTGGGCATCCCCTTCGTGCGCCCGCTGCGCGAAGGCGTGGAGCGCCTGCTGCCGGTGATTCGGGAGTGGGTAGCGGGTTAAGGTTTCGGGTTCAAGGTTTCGGGTTTCCCTCTCGTTCGCGGGATTTCGCGTGTTTCGCGTTAAAGATTTTGACGTTCCGGCAGGAACGGGTTTCGGGTTCGAGGTTTCATCCGCCGAACCACGCCACAGGCGTGGGAAGGCGGGTTCAAGGTTTCGGGTTCCCTCTCGTTCGCAGGGTTTCGCGTGTTTCGCGTTGATTCGCGTTCAGAGTTTCGGGTTCAAGGTTTCGGGTTGGAACGGCTACTGGCCGCTGGCTACTGGCTGCAAGCTGCGTTTCGCTCGCGTTTAGCACTGCCTTCCCGATTTCGTTCCTTTCCGATTTCATCGGAACAGGCTATCCGGGACTTCACTTCGCTCGACTGCATACCGCCCACCAAACCCTCGCGCTTACCGCGCCACGGCGCGGCTACCGAATACCGCCTACTGCCTACTGAACCCTCACGCTCAGCACCGCCTACCGCCTACTGAACCCTCACGCTTAGCGCCGCATACCGCACACTGCATACCGCCTACCGATTAACCGCCCGCTCACGCCAAGCCCGCCAGCACCTCCTGCACCTTGCCCAGAAAACGCCGGTATTCTACAAACTGCGGGGCATCCCGCACCAATTCCCGCCACAACGCTTCAGCTTGTTGAAAATACATTTTGGCTTGTTGCTTATCTCCTTTTGCGATGCTTACCTCTGCCAATTTATAGTACGAAATGGCCAATCCGTTTT
>DDUV01000061.1 GCA_002344975.1 Saprospiraceae bacterium UBA2329
GATGATGACGCCCGAACCCGTAGCCGTACTCATGCCCTCGCCCCAAAAGTGAAAAGCGCCCTTGCGCTGTATGGTTTTTACGTTCACCACGGCAGGAGTAGCCGCCGCCGCCGCCGCCGTAAATTCGGTAGGCGAAGTGCTGATGAACGACCTGGGCCGGTTTTCATCAAGCGGGTCCTGGCCTTGCGAGGCGTAACGAGGAGGCGCATCTTCGCGAATGACGACTTCTTTGGGGCGGTTTAACAGGCTGACAATCAGCGCTCCGGATGCAGAACTCAATAAATAGGTGAATGCCAGAATCAGGTATTTTTTCATGTGCTGCTTTTCATTTCCTTACCCAATGGTTATTCCATAAACATACCCGCGCCGAAGCCGAGGGGCAAACCTAATAATATCCAGATAATGAGCAAACTAACCCATCCTACGAAAAACACCACCGTGTAGGGCAGCATGGTTGACACCACCGTGCCGATACCCGCGCCTTTGTCGTACCGCTGAATAAAAGCGACAATGAGCGCAAAATACGACATCATCGGAGAGATGATATTGGTAACGCTGTCGCCCACGCGGTAAGCGGCCTGCGTGAACTCCGGCGTGTAGCCCAACAGCATAAACATGGGTATAAACACCGGCGCCATGATGGCCCACTTGGCCGAAGCGCTGCCCATCGCCAGATTGATGAGCGCAGAAACCGCCACAAACGAAATCATCAGCGGAATAGGCCCCAGCCCCGAAGCGCGCAGTCCTTCCGCGCCTTTGACGGCCACCAACAGCCCGATGTTGCTCCAGTTGAAATACGCCACAAATTGCGCTGCAAAAAACACCAGCACGATGTAAGAACCCAGTGTTTGCATGCTTTTGCCCATGCCTTTCATCACGTCTTCGTCTGATTTGATGGTGCGCGCCCCCCAGCCGTAAGCAATGCCCAGCAACGCTGTACCCAGAAACAACAGCGCCACAATCCCCGACATGAACGGCGATTTGAGGATACTGTGCGTTTCGGGATCGCGGAGAAATCCGTTTTCGGGAATGAGGCCGAACATCACCCAAGCAGTGAACAACACCGCCGCGATGAGCGTAAATCGCAGCCCTCTTCTTTCTTCCGGCGACAAGGGTTTTACCTCTTCGGGTTTTTCATCACCGTTGTACTGGCCGAGGCGAGGTTCTACCAATTTTTCCGTTACCCAGGTTCCCAATAGTGTGATGAGAAAAGTGGATGCCGCCATAAAATAGTAGTTGCAGGCAGGATTCACCTCATAACCGGGCTGTACAATGCGAGCCGCCTCCTGCGAAAGCCCGGCCAACAAGGGGTCTATGGTTCCTAAAAACAAATTGGCGCTGTAACCGCCCGACACGCCGGCAAACGCCGCCGCCAAACCCGCCAACGGGTGCCGCCCTGCCGCCAAAAAAATGACGGCCGCCAACGGCACCAGCAATACATAGCCTACTTCGCTGGCTGTGTTGGAGATAACACCCGCAAACACAATGACATAAGTGAGCAGGCGCGGCGGCGATTTGAGTACAATGAGTCGCAGTGCCGTGCCGATCAGCCCTGAACCTTCAGCAATGCCGATGCCCAACAGCGCCACCAACACGGTGCCGAGCGGAGCGAAATTGGTAAAATTGGTCACCATGCCAGTCAGAATGCGATGCAGGCCCGCCACAGACAGCAAGTTGGTCACCGTGACCGTCTCTTTGGTGCCGGGGTGTATCACCTCCAAATTGAACAGACTCAGAAATCCGCTCAACAAAACGATGAATAAAGCAAAGCCCGCAAACAGCGTGGCAGGGTGGGGGAGCGCGTTACCCAATCGTTCGATAACGCCCAAAAATCGGTCAATCCGGCTTTTTCCTTTCGTGGCCATGAAGCAAAGGTTTTTATTCGTTAGGGAATTCAAGAAAGCGCGAATATATAAGCTGCACGCCATGTCGCCAAGTTTTGGGCACAGTATCTGAATCAATACCTATCTTTGCCGCCGTTCCGCTTATCGGAACCACCCGTACATTATGGCCATCTGGATTGGATTCATCACGTTGATTTTTATTTTTCTGGCGCTCGACCTCGGCGTTTTTCACCGCAAAAACGAGATTGTTACCACCCGTTCTGCGCTTCGTTGGACGGGCCTTTGGGTCACAGTAGCTTTGTCCTTCGCCATCTTCGTTTACCACGCATATACGCAGGGTTGGGTGGCCAATCCCGGCGGCCTGAGCGGTCGCGAAGCCGTAGTCCTCTACATCACCGGCTACCTCATTGAGGAGTCGTTGAGTATGGACAATATCTTCGTTATTGCCCTCATTTTCAACTACTTCATGGTGCCCAAGGAGTATCAGCACCGCGTGCTCTTCTGGGGCATTCTGGGGGCCTTGGTATTCCGGGGACTGATGATCGGTATCGGAGCTGCTTTGGTGCAACGTTTCGATTGGATGGTGTACGTTTTCGGGGCATTGCTCATGTATTCTGCTTACAAAATGCTGCGTTCAGGCGAGGAGGACATCAATCCCGGCAAGAACCCTATTTTGCGCATCATCGGTAAATTCTACCCGGTGCTCAAGCAATTCAAAGGTGACCGTTTTTTTGTCAGGCTGCCCGTCAAAGACCGCAAAGTATGGGCTGTCACGCCTTTGTTTGTAACCCTTATGGTGGTTGAAACAACCGACGTCATGTTCGCCGTTGACAGCATACCGGCTATTTTTGCCATTACCACCGACCCCTTTTTGGTGTTCACGTCCAATATCTTTGCCATTCTGGGCCTGCGCTCGCTGTATTTCGTTCTGGCTTCCCTGCTCGATAAATTCAGCTACCTCAAGTACAGCCTCATTTTTATCCTGTTTTTTGTGGGCGTCAAAATTTTGATCAGCCATTGGGTTCACCTGCCGGCTGCCATATCTCTGGGTATCATTGCGTTGGCTCTGGCATCGGGCATTGTATTTTCTTTGCTCAAAGCATCTCAATCAGAGGAGCAGGCGGGTAGCTAAACCATCCATTCGCCCTGCAAAAAGCCGCGAGCTGCGAGTTTCGAGCTGCGAGTTTGATTTTTCAAAATCAAAAAGAGCCTTATTTCCAATAGGATATTTTGAATTTCCCCGAATGGAAAATCTAATTTATGAACGAGAAAACAGACTCATAGCTCACGGCTCGTAGCTCGTAGCTTTTGGAGACCTGCTGAATAGTAATATACGTTCCGCTCGGCCCCTCAACCATTCCCTTGCGGCCTTTGTTATACCCCCGCTCACTCGACGAAAATTATGGCCAAACGAACGACTGCCGAAGTTGCCGAAAAAGGTGCTTTCCGCGATAAAATATTCATCAAAGGCGCAAGAGCCAACAACCTGAAAAACATAGACTTAGAGATTCCCAAAAACCAGCTCGTCGTCGTCACGGGTGTTTCCGGTTCGGGCAAATCTTCTATTACAATGGACACCCTCTACGCCGAGGGCCAGCGCCGCTACGTGGAAAGTCTTTCTGCCTACGCCCGCCAGTTTCTCATGCGCATGAAAAAACCGGATGTAGATTATATCAAAGGCATCTGCCCGGCCATCGCCATCGAGCAAAAAGTGAGCACCGCCAATGCGCGTTCTACCGTTGGCACCCTCACCGAAATTTACGACTACCTGCGGCTGCTCTACGCCCGCGTTGGGAAAACCTATTCGCCCGTTTCCGGCAATGTGGTCAAAAAACACGAGGTTTCCGATGTCACAAGCTACATCCAAAGTTGCAACAACGGCGCCCGCGTACAACTTTTCATACCGCTGCCATATAAATATAAGGATCGCGTACTCGCCTCCGAACTCGACCTCCTCCTTCAAAAAGGTTACACCAGAATCTGGAAAGACGGCGCCCTGCAACAAATTCAGGACATGCTCGAATCCGGAGAACCCTTTCTGAAAAAGCAACTTCATGAAATACACGGCTCCGATATTCGCATTCTGGTGGACCGCTTTGCCGTCAGCCACGACGATGCCGAAAACCTCAAACGCGTAGCCGATTCTGTTCAAACTGCTTTTTACGAAAGTGAAGGCGAGTGCATCGTGGAAGTGGAAAACCAACCGGCTCAGTTTTTCAACAATCGCTTCGAGTTGGACGGCATGAGCTTCCCCGAACCCACGCCCCAACTTTTCAACTTCAACAACCCATTCGGCGCCTGCCCCGTTTGCGAGGGCTTCAGCATGGTCATGGGCATTGATGAAGACAAAGTCATCCCCGACAAAACACTCTCTGTTTACCAAGGCGCCGTTGCCTGCTGGAAAGGCGAAAAACACGGCCTCTGGTTAGACCATTTCCTCTCGGTAGCCCATCATTTCGACTTTCCGGTACACCGGTCGTATCAAGACCTGAGCCAAGCGGAGCAAAAACTGCTTTGGGACGGCAACGATAAGTTCGAGGGTATTCATGCCTTTTTTGACGAGTTGGAACGCAATACCTATAAGATACAAAACCGCGTCATGCTGGCCCGCTATCGGGGGCGTACCGTCTGCCGTGCCTGTGGGGGCGGGCGTTTGCGCAAAGAGGCATCCTATGTCAAAATCGGCGGCAAAGCCATTTCAGAACTGACCGTCATTCCCATCGCCCACCTGCCTGTTTTTTTTGAAAACATCCAATGGAGCGAGTACGAATTGCAGGTAGCCAAACGACTCCTCCTCGAAATCGGCAACCGGCTCAAATTTATGAACCAATTAGGCTTGGGATATCTCACGCTCAACCGCCTCTCCTCTACCCTCAGCGGCGGCGAAACCCAGCGCATCAACCTCACCCGCACACTCGGCAGCAATCTCACCAGCTCCATGTACCTCTTGGACGAACCCAGCGTAGGGCTGCACCCCCGCGATACGGGCCGCCTCATCGAGGTGCTTCGTTCCCTGCGCGATCTGGGCAACACCGTCGTGGTCGTAGAACACGAAGAAGACGTCATCAAAAACAGCGATTATCTGGTGGACATCGGACCCAAAGCAGGCATCTTTGGCGGAGAGGTCGTCTTTGCCGGGCCTTACCACCATATATATAAGGAGGCCGGCGAAAGTCTTACCACCAAATACATGAGTGGGCGCATGGCCATCCCCGTGCCCGCCGTCCGTCGGAAACTCAGCGATTTCATCCAGATCACCGGCGCCCGGCAGCACAATCTCAAAAACATCACAGCACGCATTCCGCTACATGCGCTCACGGTGGTAGCCGGAGTTTCCGGTTCCGGCAAAACCACGCTGGTACGCGATATTCTCTATCCCGCGCTCATGCGCCAATTGGGCCAAAGCACACCCAAAGCTCCGGGCCTCCACACCGCTCTCGACGGCGACTGGAAACGCATTACGCACATCGAGATGATCAATCAAAGTCCCATAGGCAAGTCCTCCCGTTCCAATCCGGTCACTTACGTCAAAGCCTACGACGCCATCCGCGACCTGATGACCGGTCAACAGCTTTCCAAAATCCGGGGCTTCAAACCCAAACACTTTTCTTTTAATGTGGAAGGCGGTCGCTGTGAAACCTGCAAAGGAGATGGGGAAATTGTGGTGGAAATGCAGTTTCTGGCCGATGTACACTTAGAGTGCGAAGACTGCCGGGGGCGGCGTTTCAAAGACGAGGTGCTGGATGTGCTGTATAAAGGCAAAAACATCTTTGAAATACTCAACCTGAGTGTGGACGAAGCCATCGAGTTTTTTGCCGATGTCAAAGACGTCGTATCCAAACTACAACCACTGGCCGATGTCGGGCTTGGGTACATCAAATTGGGGCAATCCTCCAGCACGCTTTCCGGCGGCGAAGCCCAACGCGTCAAACTCGCTTCCTTCCTCGGTAAAGAGCGCTCCGACGAACGCATCCTCTTTATATTCGACGAGCCAACCACCGGCCTTCACTTTCACGACATCCGGAAACTCTTGGACGCACTGAACGCGCTGGTAGAAAAAGGCCACACCGTTTTGGTGGTAGAACACAACATGGAGGTGATCAAATGCGCCGACTGGGTACTCGATCTTGGCCCCGAAGGCGGCGAAGCAGGCGGATACCTTGTATTTGAAGGCCGCCCTGAAGACTTGGCCCAAACGGCGTCTTCCTACACAGGGCATTACCTCAAAGAGAAGCTGACTGTCTGAGCCGTCTTACTCCCACTACTTATGCGCCGTAGAAGCCCTTGAAACTAAAAAAAATTTCCTCTTATCTTTTCATTTCAGGCCATCTTTCAAGCAGGGCTTTCTTTCAGCGATTGTCTGATAAAAAGTAAAAATGGAAGGCTTTCGCCGAATTATATTTTCTACACACCGGGTTCGTTTTGATAAATAATGAAAAAAATTTTAAAAAACACTTGCACAAATGAATCCGGCGTGCTTACCTTTGCGTCCGCTTTCCGAAAGAGGTGAGCACACAAAGAAAAACGCGGGTAAAAGCAGATCAACTTCAAATGAAGTTTTCCACAATAGAATGTGAATTTTTTGTGAAAAAAAATCTGCTCAAAAATTTGCTCAAACAAATTCAAGCGTAGTATCTTTGCAGTCCTTTCCCAAAGTTGGTCAGGCAAATTTGATCTTAATCGGCGCAAGCCTGAAGATACCTGCTGCAAATCAAAAAATACTCCAACGGGAGTATAGAGACGAGGCGGCAAAAGTTCATTGACACTGTAGCAA
>DDUV01000027.1:0-26622 GCA_002344975.1 Saprospiraceae bacterium UBA2329
GTGAGGGGCGCATTTTTTTTGGATGAAAAATTAACGTCCTAAAGTAGTGGGGCAAAAATAAATGTTCATTTTCTTTAGGCCAAAGGATTAGATAAGACAATTAAAATGAAACGTTTACTTATCTAATCCTTTGACGAAAATGACCACTTTATTTTTTTATTGCCCCTTACCCTCCTACCTCAACACCAACCTCCCTCTCGCCATACCCGCATTTTCCAACTGCAACCGATACCAATACATGCCTGCCGGAATGCGGTTTCGATTCCAAAGGAAGGAGTCGCCATGCCCCTCGGTACGATGTACGAAACGACCGGACGCATCCCAAATATCGAGTATAAAAGCCTGACTTTCATGCTTTTTCCAACTAAACAGAACTTCGTGAAGGGCCGGGTTGGGAGCTGCCGTAACTTCGGGTTGCATCGGCAAAACGGGCTGAATGGCCGTGCTCAACCTGCCGAGGGTGTGATGCACCGTATTGGTGATAATGGGCGGATTAAAATCAAAATAAATGCCCGCCGAGTTGAAAATCTGCGTGCCGAGAGGAGCATCCTGACGTGGTACAATTGAAAACTGGACGAAACCCTGGCTCTCCTCGAAATTCGCGCTGCTGTCGGGCAGGCTGATGTTTTCAAATCGGAATTGCAATTCGCCTTCATCGCTCACAATCAGGCGATAAGGATGGCTGGATGCGCCTAGCTGCAAAGTGCGCACGTCAAGCTGCGGCGACAGCGTATCTCGAAGCACCACCAAAAATGCCGTATCGTTGCCGGTATTTTGAAACCGAATGTGATAAAGAATCCGGGTTTCCGGCGCTATGATGTGCTCTTCGCCCACGCCTTCGGGCCATGCGCTTTTATCGTTGGGGTCATAAGGGCCTCGAAACTCCCGGCAAAAGTTCACGTTGCTCCATCCGTTGTGGATGTTGCCGGGCAAGAGGGGCGGCAGGCAGGCCGTGTCGGTAGCGACGGAGGCGGAAAAGCAGGCTTCGCGGCCCAGATTGGCTACATCGCAGGGGCTGCGCAGGCGGAGCGAAATATTGGTTTCTTCGCCGGGATGCAGATCGTTCAGGTTGTAAATCAATACATTACCCGACTGCGACGAGATGGCGGGGCGGCTGTGCAAAACCTCCATCGAATCGGGTAGTACAAGGCGTACTTGCGGCGACGGCGCTGTAGCTGAGCCGCGATTGGTGCATGTCAATGAAGGGTAATACGTATGGCAAATCCGCAGTACGTTCGCGGCGCTCATTTGCAGGTGCAGTTCGGGGCAGTCGGCAAGTGGAGTTATCGCTATGTCCTGTTCGCTGAGGGTATTGGGGGCCGCGAGGGTTACCGGCATCGGCGGACAAGCCTGCCAGACTCTGCTGCCCGGCGGCGGCGTTGCGCTGAACAGATAGGCGCCCGGCGAAACATCGAAGGCATACGAACCATCATACCGGGGAAACCGGACGAAGGTGTCGGTCGCATTGGTCAACTGTAGTTTAAATCCTTCAAAAACAGGCAATTCCCCGCTTTCGGCCATGCAATCGGCATTTCCATCGCGTCGGATGCTTCCTCTGAGCCGGTTGCTGAATACCGAGCCGTTTGCGTCGGTTTTGATGAATACGAAATCTTCTCCAGACCAAATATCATTCGTTGATCCCAAACAATAATAACCGCCATCCGGGGCAGGGATTAATTTTCTTAAAAAAAGGTAGGGTGGATGATTGCCCTCCATCTCGTGCTCAAAATTAGGTTGCATATCAAGATCGAAGCGCAGAAATTTTGCGCGGGGAATAACCGCTCCAAATCCATTTCTTACGGCAACAAACCCTTGGGCATCGGGCAGGGCTACCATATCCGAAATTGTACCGTTAGACGTGGTTGCGATAGAGATGAGTTCCCCTGTTGCATCTGTCTTCAAAATGCTCCCGTCATTGAGCGCTGCGTCTATCCATTCTGCGCTGAACAAGATGTTTCCATTTTCTATTTCGATGATGCTGCAAATATCCCCGGCGCCTCGTGCTTCCTGATACAAGTGATGCCATAGCATTTGGCCGGTAGCGCTCCATCGTGATAAAAAAGGCCGGTCGTCATGGCCCGAGCCGGCTATCAGATATGTATTGCCGGCACTTTTTTTCGCAGCAGTGGCTATATTGCCTGTTGGTAGCCCGGCTATCCAGATCATGTCTCCGTTTCCATTCATTTTCAATACATTACGACCAATGCTCAACAGGATGTCATCGTCTGTTTCTGTCCGGATAATTGCAAAGGGGCGGCCTGATGGATAAACCGGGCCTTGCAGCGCTGCCACATCGTTTTGTTGGGCAATGATTTGCCCCCAGGGATTTCGTTTTTGGTAATGCAACCGAACCGGCGGATCTTCTTTGAAGGCATAAAAAACTGCAAAATTGCCGTCGCTCAACTGCTCTGTCAGCACTACGCCAAGAGAATGGGGCATGGTATCGGTTTTTCGCCAGATTTCCTCGCCCCCTGCATCCACTCGCAGGAGCAGCAAGAGAGAGTCGGAATACCATTCGCTACCGGCAAATCCTATGCCCGCAAAAACAACGCCGCCGTCGGCAGTAGCAATGGCATTTCCATAGCGTTCGCCGCGACAAAGATCGAATTGGCGGGTCCAGCCCTGCGCGATTGCAGATGCGGTGCAGCAACTGATGGCGATAAAAAGGAAGAGTGAGATGGTTTGGGGTGAAAAGTGTCTGGCAGCCATAATGTTGTGTTTTAGTTTTGGAAGCTGCGAATATAAGCATGTTATCTAAAACTACAGCATTTTGTGGTGTTTTGGGAAACACCTGCCGGCAATTTCCACTCCTCTGCCCGAACTACATACCGCAGCCATTCCCGCCCGTCTTCCCGGTAGGCATTACAAGCCTTGCCGCTGCTTCGTCGGCAAAGGGGGCATCGCCGGTATAGCGCAGCACTTCGGGGTCTGCATTCAGGAGGAGGGCCTGCGGCGCGTCGTCGGGCTGCATTTCCCGGAGGTAGAGGCGGGGCGTGCGGAGGAGGAAGGGCATGGATTTTAGTTTTTATTGCTCTTCACCACCAACCCGCTCGATGCCTTCAGCATGATGCCTTTGACACTCTGAAACGGTTGTTGTACGCCCCACCAGTTGAACAGCAGGTAATACTCCTCTTTTTGAGGCAATGGAACGTCAAAAGTTACCGATTGGCCGCCGGCATCCCATTTCAAGCGGCTCACGTTCACCACCTCTTTCTCCCATTGGCTATAATAAAGTACTATATCCACAGTTTCAACCGGCTTCATGGGTTCCGAAAACTCCAGGCGGATACTATTGATCGGCGATGTCACATGTATGGTATCGGAGTCGTTCAGTATCAAGGGTTTGCTCAAATTCGGCTGAATGTCTTTCGTCCATTTCAGCATCTCAGGGTACAGGTCTTTTATCTTTTTCCGGCCATTATATTGCTTGTAAAGCGCCTTCAGTTTTGCTGCGAATAAGTCGGAATATATAAATCCTCGGGTGTCGTTTTGAAAGTGCCAGTTCAAATTCACTTTTTCCGCAAAGGCAGGAAAATGGATGGAGTTAAAAATATCAAACACGGCCCAGGTCATGTATTCATTAAAGACGGCGTTGCCGGAATTGGCATATCCGCTGTCATCGTCCCACAATGTTTCATCAAAACCAGCCGCTACATTGTGCTGATCGGTCGTGGGATTCACATACCCGTGATCCATTTCTGTGAACAGCGTGTGCAATTCTGTGGACTTATCCTCTTGATTTTCAAAGCTTGTGCCGTCAATAATGGGCTTGGCAATGGTCGGGAAGTCTGCTGTCCAGGCGGTGTCAATGTCCCGGTGCAGGTTTTGTGCATAAACAAAAGGCGAGATGACAACGGAGTATTTTTTATTGCCGAAGTAGTCGCCGAATTCTTTTGTCAGAAAATCCTTCATTTCCGTCAGCAGGTACTCTTCGCGGTATTTGCGCATCATTTGCTCCCGGTAGGTCTGCTGCGATTGAAAAAATGCCTTGAAATTCGATGTGCGGGCAAAGTCTTCCGTCAATGATTTGTATTGGTCAAAAGTCTGTATTTCAAAGGATTGAAAATCATTTATTCGTTGCAGTTTGTAATTTTCATCCAGCACAAAGGCATAGCTGTCCGTCCTGTAACTCAGGTATTCCTGCCAGCGTTTTCCTGAAAAATTGACGGAATCGAGCAAGGGGTGCCCCATATAAGGCTCAAAGTATTTTCTCATTTCCTCGTAGTAGGCAAAATCCTTCCTCACCTGCCATTTGTCGGTTATGCCGTACTTGGTGAGCGCCAGTACCACATTGGCCAATTCGTACGTCTCTGGGTACTCAATTCGGATAAGGGCGTCGGCATCAGGTTTTGAAGGCGGAAGTTGGCGGGTGGTTTTGCAGGACGCAAAGGCGAGACCGAGCAGGAGAAGACCTCCGATTTTGTTTTTTGTTTGCATGGCTTTTGATTTTCAGGTGAAGCAATTAGTGACAGGAAGATCACGGCAGTCAACCGCAAAAGTTTGAAAACACTATCTTTGCCGCAAAAAAACGAAAAATGAAATACGCAGCAGCATTGATTTTTGTGGCCACGCTGATGGCCTGCACCCCCAACGCGGACAAGTTGAAAGCCGAATTGAAGGAAATGGACGATGTTTTTTCTAAGGCATCCAGCATTTCCGACCTGAAAATGGCAGCCAACTTCATCGCCAAATCCGAGCGGTTTGCCAAAGCTTTCCCTGCCGATTCGCTGGCGCCCCTGTACCTGTTCAAATCGGCGGGCGTGGCGAAAACCACCGGCCAATTTGACGAAGCATATCGCCTGTGGGACAAACTGCTGGCCGAATACCCCGACAATTTCTGGGCGCCGCCGGCTGCTTTTCTCAAAGGCTATACCGCAGAGACGGAACTGATGGACAGAGACAAGGCCGTGACGTACTTTGAAGAGTTTTTGAAACGTTACCCGGAAAGCAATTTCGCAGCACAGGCTCAGCGGCAGATTGACCTGCTGAAAGGCAATGTGAAACCCGAAGATTTGGTGAAGGAATTTGAACAAAACTTGCCGGATACCACCGTTGTTGAGTAGCATAAAACTTTTGAAAATGAAACTTCCATTGTTGATTTTATTGCTTGTAGTATCGGTGTTGCCTTTGAGCGCAGAGGGCATTCGCTTCTTCGAGGGCACCTGGGACGAAGCCGTAGCCGAGGCCAAGCGCTTAGACCGCATCATTTTTGTGGACGCTTATGCCGTGTGGTGCGGGCCTTGCAAAAAAATGGCCGCCGAGGTGTTTCCCGATGACAAGGTGGGCGAGTTTTACAACAAAAACTTCATCAACCTGAAATTGGATGCCGAAAAGGGCGAAGGGCTGAAGTTCAGAGAAAAATACCCCATCTCGGCGTTTCCTACCTTGTTTTACATAGACTACACCGGCGACGTAGTGCAACAGGTGAAAGGCGCGCAGCAAATTGACGGCTTCATCGAATTGGGCAAAAAGGCGCTGACGAAAATAGACCGCAGCCAGCAGTATGTGGCGGCCTACGAAAGCGGCGACAGAGACCCCGAATTGGTGCTCAACTATGTGCGCGCACTGAACAAGGCCGGCAAATCGAGCATCAAAATCTCGAATGACTACCTGCGCTCGCAAAAAGACCTGAGCACGCCGTTCAATCTCCGTTTCATCCTCGAAGCTGCCTCGGAGGCCGATTCGCGCATTTTTGACATGCTCATCGAACGCCGCGCCGCCATTGAAGCATTAGAGCCGAAGCAGGCCGTGAAAGAAAGAATCCGGGAGGCCTGCGAGGCAACGGCTCAAAAGGCACTGGAATTTCGCAACCGGAATTTGCTGGAAGAGGCCATTGCCAAAATGAAAAAATACTATCCCGAAAAAGCCGCCTCTTTCCGCACGAGTATGGAAATGGACTACTGGTCGGCTATGGGCGATGTGGACAAATACATTGCCGCCTGCCAACAGTACGCCAAAACGGAAGCGGCCAAAGACGAAAAAGCGCTGATGGGGTTGGGCGGCGCGCTGGCGCAGCAGTTTGGTCACGAGCCGAAAGCCATGCAGGCCGCAGAAAACTTCTCCAAAATGGCTGCCGACAAAAGTACCGACTACAAAACGCAACTCAATTACGCCGGCATTCTGATGCGCAACGGCAAGAAAGACAAGGCTTTGGATGCCGCCAAAAAAGCGCTGGAAATGGCCAAACCTCATGGCGATCAGGCCGTGCGGATGGTCGAATTTCAGATTCAACAACTAAAAAGTAAATAATTCAACCAATGAAGAAGACCATTCTTTTTTTCGCTTGCTGTATGGCCATCGGCGCGTTGCAAGCTCAGGGCATCGAGTTCGCACAGGGCACCTGGAAGGAAATTTTGGCGGAAGCCGCCCGTCAGGACAAGATCGTTTTTGTAGATGCCTACACCACCTGGTGCGGCCCCTGCAAAATGATGGACCGCAACACCTTCTCCCAAAAGGAAGTCGGCGATTTTTTCAACGCCAATTTCATCAACGCCAAAATTGACATGGAAAAAGGCGAAGGCCCTTCCATTGCTCAAAAGTATGCGGTGCGCGCTTATCCCACCTTCCTGTTTGTGGACAGCGACGGCGAGTTGGTACACCGCACGCTGGGCTATCAGGAGGGAGGCATGTTTATCGAAAACGCAAAGGCAGCACTCGATCCGCAGCGCCGCATCTCTGCGCTCAATGCCCGCTATGCCGGCGGTGATCGCAGTCCGGAATTTCTGCGCAAATACACCGAAGCCCGCGCCCAAATGATGGACGGCAGCCACGGAAAAATTGCAGAAGAATATCTCCAAACCCAGAAAGACTGGGGCACTGAGGAAAACATGGAGTTTCTGTTTCAATACGCCGAAGACCCCGATTCGCCTATGTTTGCTTATATTTTCAAGGAGCGCGCAAAGTTTGAAGCTGCTTACGGAGAAGAAATGGTGCGAGGTAAAATCCAGCAGGCCGCTTTCAGCAGTGTTATGAAAATGGGCGATCTGGAACCGGAGGCCGCGGTGAAAAAAATGGATGCGTTTTTTGCAGAAAAATGCCCCGACATAGCCCCCAAGCTGAGCGCGCAAACCGCTATGACTGTGTATAAAATGATGGGCCAAAGCGACTTGTACGCCAAAACCGCCGTCAAGTATTACGATCAGTACCCGTCCAACAACTTCCTCGAATTGAACGAGGCAGCCTGGGGTTTTTACGAAAATGTGGAAGACAAAGCCTTGCTGCAAAAAGCATTGGGCTGGGGTCTGAAATCGGTGGAACTGCAAAACGAGTATTTCAACAACGACACGGTGGCCGCCTTGTATTACAAACTCGGCAACAAAAAACAGGCCACGAAATACGCCAAAAAAGCCATTGCCATGGCCAAGAAAAATGGCGAAGATGCTTCGGAAACTGAAGCGCTGCTGGCGAAAATGAAAGGGAAGAAAAAATAGAAATGTCTGATCAAATTTCCAGAACCGACGTGAATACCCTCGGTGAGTTTGGACTCATCGAGCACCTGACGCGCAACTTCGAGCTGCGGAACCCCTCCTCGCTCAAAGGCATCAACGACGATGCGGCCGTTATTGACAACGGCAATTTCCTCACCGTCGTCTCTACCGACCTGCTCATCGAGGGCATTCACTTCGACCTGATGTACACGCCGCTCAAACACTTGGGATACAAGGCCATAGTGGTCAATCTCTCCGACATCTACGCCATGAACGCCCGTCCCAAACAGATCACCGTCTCCATCGCCATTTCCAACCGGTTTTCGGTGGAGGCTTTGGACGAACTGTATGCGGGCATCCGGGCAGCTTGCGAGCGCTACGGCGTGGACTTGGTGGGCGGCGATACCTCCTCCTCCAACAAAGGCCTGCTCATCAGCGTCACGGCCATCGGTCAGGGCGAAGCGGACAAGTTGACCTATCGAAACACCGCCCGCGTAGGCGACCTGGTGTGCATCACCGGCAACCTGGGCGCAGCGTATCTGGGTCTGCAAATCTTAGAGCGGGAGAAGCAGCTTTTCCTGTCTGATCCCAAAATCCAGCCCAACCTCGAAGACCAGAGCTACCTCATCGGACGGCAACTCAAGCCCGAAGCCCGCAAAGAGATGATCGAGATGTTTGCCCAACAACAACTCGTTCCCACGGCCATGATGGACATCTCCGACGGCCTTTCTTCCGACCTCATGCACATCTGCCGGCAATCGGGCGTGGGCGCGTACATCGAAGAAAGCGGCGTGCCCATTCACCCCGAAGCGCAGCAAATGGCCATCAAATTCGGACTGGACCCCATCACGGTGGCGCTCAGCGGCGGCGAAGACTACGAACTGCTCTTCACCATTGATCCCAACGACGTGGAGAAGGTGAAATATCTGCCTGACATCTACATCGCCGGCGAGATAGTGCCCGCTGAGGACGGACTGAAACTGCATACCAAAGGCGGCAATATCCACGCCATGACGGCGCAGGGCTGGACGCATTTTGGGTGAGTTTTGTTCTTCTACTAATCATTATCTCCATCAACATTAATTCTGTCAACATGAAATACCTTATTGGGTTAGCAATCATCGGGCCGATCCTCCTCCTCTCCGCCTGCAAATCCGACAAGCCCGCCGACAAAGCGCCCGCCGATGCGCCTGCCGCCGAAGTGAGCGCGCCGCGTTTCGACCGCGACTCCGCCTACTTTTTTGTTGAAAAACAAGTGTCCTTTGGGCCGCGCGTACCCAACACAGCCGCCCATACCGCCTGCAAAGACTGGTATGTGGAGCGCCTCCGGGCTTACGGCGCAGAGGTCATAGAGCAATCTTTCCGGCCCACCGCCTACGACGGCACCGTCTTGCAGTCCGTCAACATCATTGCAAGATACAACCCCGCCGCGCCCCAACGCATCGTGCTGGCCGCGCACTGGGACTCGCGCCCCTTCGCCGATTCGCCCATCAATACCGAGCGCACCAAAGACCCCGTTCTGGGCGCCGACGACGGAGCGAGTGGGGTAGGGGTACTGCTCGAAGTAGCCCGCCAGTTGCAGGCACAACCCCTCCAAAACATCGGCATTGACCTCGTTTTTTTCGATGCGGAAGACTACGGCGATATGGGCGGCAACAACGATAAATCCTGGGGCCTGGGAGCGCAACATTGGTCGCGCAACCTGCATGTGCCCGCCAACCAGTTCAAATACGGCATCCTCCTCGATATGGTGGGAGCCAAAGGCGCACGGTTTGCCCGCGAGCAGGTATCCATGCGTTTCGCCCCGCAGGTGATGGACAAAGTGTGGAAATTGGCTCAGGGCCTCGGCTACGGCAATTATTTTGTGGATGAAGACGGCGGGGCTGTCACCGACGACCACTACTTCGTCAACAACATCGCCGGCATTCCCATGATTGACATCATCAACCGCCCCACGACGACCCAAACTGGTTTTGGAGACTACTGGCACACCCACAACGACGACATGGACGTGATAGACCCGCGCACGCTGCGCGCCGTGGGCCAGGTGTTGCTGGAATTGATTTATAAAGAAGACCAATGATTGCCATCGTTCAGTACAATGCAGGCAATATCCGCTCGGTGCAAAATGCGCTCCAGCGATTGGGTCGGCCCAGCATTGTGACCTATGTACCCGAAGAAATAGAACGCGCCTCGCATGTCATCTTTCCGGGGGTAGGGGAGGCTGGTTCGGCCATGAAGTATCTGAGAGACAAAGGTTTGGATGTGGTATTGCAAAATCTGAAACAACCCGTTCTGGGCGTGTGCCTCGGTTTGCAACTCCTGTGCCGCCATACGGAAGAAGGCGACACGCGCTGCCTCGGCATTTTTGATGCGGAGGTGAAAAGATTTCCCCCGCAGGATAAAGTGCCGCATATCGGCTGGAATAACTGCGCGGCGCTGTCGGGTCGTTTGTTGCAAAGCATTGATCCTCAGCAGGATTTCTACTTTGTACACAGTTATTATGCCCAAACCTGTGAACATACCGCCGCCGTTTGCGATTATATCCTGCCTTTCAGCGCGGCGTTGGAAAAGGACAACTTTTTCGCGGTGCAATTCCATCCCGAAAAATCGGCCGGCGCCGGTGAGACGATATTGAAAAACTTTCTGGCCTTATGAGAATCATTCCTGCCATAGATGTCATTGACGGTAAATGCGTGCGCCTCACCAAGGGCGATTACAGCACGCAGATCATTTACAACGAAAACCCGCTCGAAGTAGCCAAAGCCTTCGAAGACGCCGGCCTGCGCTACCTGCATCTGGTGGACTTAGACGGCGCGCGGTCGAGCCGCATCGTCAATTACAAAACGCTGTACAACATCTCCACACACACCAACCTTCAGGTGGACTTTGGTGGCGGCCTCAAAACCGACGACGACTTGTCCATCGCTCTCGAAAACGGCGCTTTTCAGGTGACCATCGGAAGCATTGCCGCCGAAAATCCGGCTCTGTTTTTGGATTGGCTCCTCGCCTGCGGCACAGATCGCGTCATCCTCGGCGCCGACAGCCGCAACCGCAAAATCACAGCCCGCGGCTGGACCGAAGACTCCGACCTCGATGTGTTGGATTTTATTCAAAAATTTGAAAACCAGGGAGTTGAATTGGTCACTTGCACCGATATTTCCAAAGACGGCATGTTGCAAGGACCTGCCTTCGACCTCTACGGCGAAATTTTAGACAACACCCATGTGCGCCTTATTGCCAGCGGCGGCGTCACTTCCATAGAAGACGTAAAACGCCTGTGCGACATGGGCTGCGAGGGAGCCGTCATCGGCAAGGCCATTTACGAGGGCAGAATTACGCTCAAAGAATTGGCCGAATTATGCTGAAAAAGCGCATCATTCCCTGCCTCGACATCCGCGACGGCCGCACCGTAAAGGGCGTGGAGTTCGTCAACCTCCGCGATGCCGGCGACGCCGTAGAACTGGCACGGCAGTATGCCTTGCAGGGCGCCGACGAGTTGGTTTTTTTAGACATCACGGCCACGGTGGAAAACCGCTCCACGCTCCTCCATTTGGTGGAAAAAGTGGCCGCCGAAATCAATATTCCCTTCACGGTAGGCGGCGGTGTCAACTCCGTCGGCGACGTGTCGGCCCTCATCAAAGCGGGCGCCGACAAAGTGAGCGTCAACTCCTCCGCTGTTAAAAATCCCGCCCTCCTCCGCGAAATGGCCGAGGAATTCGGCAGTCAGTGCGTCGTATTGGCCATAGATGCCCGCCGCGAAACCGAAGGCTGGAAAGTGTATGTACACGGCGGCAGAACGCCCACGCCGCTGTTGGCCACAGACTGGGCGCGGGAGGCCGAGCAACTCGGCGCGGGCGAAATCCTCCTCACCAGCATGAACAACGACGGCGCTAAAACCGGTTTTGCCCTCGACATTACGCAACAAATCGCATCCTCCGTGCAGATTCCCGTCATTGCTTCGGGCGGCGCGGGTACGGTGCGGCATTTCGCAGAAGTATTTGAACAAACTGAGGCCGGCGCGGCGCTGGCAGCCGGCATTTTCCATTTTGGGGAGGTTTCGATACCCGAAGTGAAAGTTTATTTGAAAAGCAAAAACATACCCGTAAGATGACATTGGATTTTGAAAAAGGCGACGGTTTGGTGCCGGTTGTCATTCAGCACGCCGATTCGCTGCACGTCCTCATGCTGGGCTACATGAACGCCGAAGCGTTGGAGCAAACCCGCCGCGAGGGCAAGGTCACGTTTTTCAGTCGCAGCAAAAACCGCCTCTGGACCAAAGGCGAAAGCTCCGGCAACTTCCTGTGGGTGAGTGAAATACGCGAAGATTGCGACAGCGACGCCCTGCTCGTCAAGGTGCGCCCCGAAGGCCCGGTGTGCCATACCGGCGCGGCATCCTGCTTCCGCGAAGAGTCGCCCAAAGGCTTTTTGTACGAATTGGAACAAACCATTGCACAGCGCATTGACTCCGGCGCGGAAGATTCCTACACGAGCCGATTGGTGCAGCGCGGCATCAACAAAGTGGCGCAAAAAGTGGGCGAAGAGGCCGTCGAATTGGTCATCGAAGCCAAAGACAACGACCCCGACCTCTTCAAAGGCGAAGCTGCCGACCTGCTCTATCACCTGCTCATTCTGCTGAAAGCCAAGGGTTTTTCTTTGGAAGACATCGAGGCCGTGCTGCGGGCGCGGGCGAAGAAGTGAGCATGGGCCGGCGTAGTGAAGGGGTGACTCGCCCTGCCAAAACTGTGAGAGTTACCCCTTCACTAAGCCAATAAGCGCCCCCCTCACAACACCACAATATCATCCGCGTGGGCAATCTCAAAATTCTGCGCAGCCAAGCCCGTCGGTATATCGGCTGCCGAGTGCTTGCTGCGCGCTATGGCCACCACATGGTGATGCCCGTCCAACAGCTCTATCACGTCGTGTTTGTCAAAATCGCCCTTCACGCTGCGCACCCCCACCGCCAGCAGGCTCTTGCGCGCCCGGATGGCCTGCACCGCGCCCGCATCCAGCACCAAACGACCCGAAATAAGACTGCCGCTGCCCAACCATTTTTGCCGCGCATTGAGCGTCGCTTTTTGCGGCAGGAAACTCGTTCCCGTTTCCCCGCGCAGGGCCAGACCAATGCCGTCGGGCGTTTGTATCGTAAAAAACGCCACCCGAATGCCCATGCGCGTAGCCATGCGCGTGTAGGTCAGTTTCGACAGCATACCGCCTAATCCCAGCGCCGATTTTTCGTCGCGCACCAATGCAAGTATTTCATTATCAACGGCCTTTACCTCCGGGATGATCTTCCCTTCCGCATCGAGCAGGCCGCCAGTCCCCGTACTGATGAGCAGGCCCTCAGCCCCGAAACCCGCCGCCATGAGCGTAGCCAATTCGTCGTTGTCCGAAAACTTCAACTCCAGATTGCTCACTACATCGTTCTCGTTGGCAATGGGAATGATGCCGTTTTTCCACAATTCCTGATAGGTCTCTTTCAGTTGCAAAAACTGCCGCCGGTCGGCAAAGTGGCGTCGCTCGCACAGGCTCTGCGCGATCGGAATGCCATATTGTGCAAAATGGCGGGCGTACAAATTCAACAGCAGCGGATTGCCCACAGCGGCGGCGGCCTTGCGCTCGCTCAGCGCGCCTTTGTAGTTTCGGATGGCGTTTTTACCGGCGCCCACCGCTCCCGACGACACCAGTACAATATGGTATTGAGCCTGTAAATCAGCCACTTGTCGGGCTATTGCAGCGATGACGGCCTCGTCGGGTTCGCCGTTGCTGCGGGTGATGGATGCCGTCCCGAATTTGATCACAAGTACAGGCAATGAGGCCATGTCGTTCTGTTTTTCGGCAAAGGTAAAAAGGGTTTGGTTCATGCTCTGCTGAATTATCAGGGCGGCCACCCGCCTCATACCGACGTTGCATACAAGGTACCGGCTGCGGGTGCCGCTCGCCTGCCGGCAAGGCAGGGGCCGTCCACTCTTACCGCCGGCTCCGGCTTTTGCCCCCTGCCGTCGGTACCGTTTCCGTCCCTGCCGCGACGGGCTGAATGCCGGGTTGAGATAAGGTGATGAAAAAATTTGACAAATCTTCGAGATTTGTCAAATTGAGAACAAACCGCGCGGGATCAGAGATGGTAGATATGAATTCGTGCATTGGGCCTTGATATGAAACAGCATCAGATCGTCAGGGGAATATTTTATACCTCGCACCGTCAGGTGCGAAGCCGATTTTGTCATACCGAGCGCTGATAATCAACAACTTATGCCGAAGGCTATGCACAAAACCTAGCGGCGCAAGGTATAAAATTTCCCCAAATGGAAAATCTAATTCCTCAACGAAAACACAACCACGCAGGGCGTGGTCGTGGCTTGCAGCTTTTGGGGATATGCTAAATAGATGCCTTTATTTTACCTTTACCCCAAAATCCAAAACCATCATGTACAGATACCTGAGCATCGCATTATTGGCAGTAGTGGCCATGAGCCGCTGCGAACAACCGAGCGGCCCCACCGGCATGTCGGAAATAAGCACATTCGGCAGCAATCCCGGCGACTTGAAGTGCTGGCAATACGTTCCACAGGGCAACCTGCGCAAAGTACCCTTAGTCGTCGTGCTGCACGGCTGCCTCCAGGATGCGCAGGAAATGGCCCGCCTCAGCGGCTGGAACACCTTGGCCGAGCAGGAAAAATTCATCGTTTTATACCCGCAGCAATCGGCCGCCAACAACCTCAACCGCTGTTTCAACTGGTACCAACCCGGCGATGCCGCCCGCAACAACGGCGAGGCAGAGTCCATTCGCCAAATGATCGCGCAGGCCCTCGCGCAGCACAGCATAGACGAGCGCCGCATCTTCGTCACCGGCGTTTCGGCGGGCGGCGCCATGAGCATGGTCATGGCGGCAGCCTACCCCGAACTCTTCAGCGCAGCGGCCCCGATAGCCGGCATTCCCTTTGGCGCTGCCGACAATCTGACCGCCGGACTGGCAGCTATGGCGGGCAATGTCACGCACAGCCCGGAAGTCTGGGCGGAAAAAGCGCGCAGCCAAAATCCCTCTTTTTCAGGCACTTACCCCCGCGTGGCCATCTTTCACGGCGTGGACGACAACATCGTAAAAATAGCCAACGCCGCAGAAATAGCCAAACAATGGACGCATTTGCACGGCTTGAGCGCCGCCGCCGGAATCGTCACAGAGTCCTTCAACAACAACCCGAATGTGCAACGCACGCTTTGGACGAGAGCCGGCAAAGACGTCGTTGTTCGCTACGATCTCAGCGGTCTGGGGCACGCCATTCCGGTGGACCCCGGCACGGCCCCGCATCAGGGCGGCGAAACGGCTACCTTCGCCAAAGACTTGAATTTTCATGCGGCCTGGTGGTCGGCGGTGTTTTTCGGCATTGCTATGTGAGGGGGGCTGCATTCGTAAGCATATTCCGAAAACCCGCCCCTCGGAGTTGCGTATATATCCGATTACAAACGGATAAGCAGATTTCTTTTTGTGCATTTTTTCTGTCCGGCATTGCTTTTTCCGAACAAAGTCTTTACTTTTGTCGCATTCAACGTTTTTTTGAATCCCTGAGAGAGAGAGACCGAGCGCCGAACAATACCAATGGAAGAAGGATGGGATGAAGATAAAGCGGAAATAGACGCAATGGAGTGTATAGGGGGGATTGCGTTAATGCAAGAGTTAGCGGCAATCAGAAAAAGTAAAAACAATTAAAAATGAAAATTAAAGATAAAATACTAAAATTCAATGAGTGGTGTACTGAAAATGAAATTGCTCTTTTCAAGGGTGATGTATCGAACAGTAAAAGAATAATTACTCTCAAATGGTACAATGACGATTTGGATTTATTTCTAAAATTTCTTGAAAAGGTAAACCCAGATGTTTTAGGTTACAATGAAGTAGAATTTGACCTTAAAAACGAGATAGAACAAATCAGGTGCGATAAAAAGGAGAATGAGCAAAAAGAAGAAATCATCGAAAAATTTAAAAAAATAAAGAAATACGAAGGGAGTCCAGTAGCATTTTCAATTCTTCTTGTAAAGGAAGGTGCATTATATGAGTATGTTGAGGTGGCTGAATTTGCTGATGAATATTTTGAGTTGACAGAATTGATTGAGGAGTATTTGAGTTCTGAAGAAAGTGAAATTGAGGGCTCACCATCATTAGCAGACATAGAATATCAAGAAAGGGGAAAGAAGTTAGCTCCATTTGCCAAACAACTTGCTGAAGATGAAGAATTTCAAAGCGCAAGTTATGATACTCAACTGCAAGGAATAGTTATAAAAAGGCTTTTTGGCGCAGATTTTTATTCAAAACTTGGGTACGATGTAAAGAAGAATAGAATGCATGAGTATGCACTTGACTACACACTTTGCAAATTAGCAAGAAAGTATTACGATGAAAATATATTGCCTTTACAAGAAAAAGAAATGGCAAAGAAAATCAAGGAAATGAAAAATAGTGGAATGCCTAAAGTTCAAATCGCAGCAAAATTGGGCATTTCAGGTGATAGGTTGAACAAGCTCTTGTACAAGTATGAATAAAGTAGAAAGAGGCTGTAATTAATAAACCGACAAATCATGAATCAACGAATAGAAGATTATTTATCGAAACTTGAAAACGATTTGCTAAACGGCAAATGGCAATTAGTTGAGACTAATTATGGCTGGACAGATAAATTTCAATCAACGGCTGGAGTTTATGTAGTCAAAGAGGAAGGAGAAATCTGCTATGTCGGCGAAACAGGAAATTTAAAAAAGAGGATGCGGGATTTACTTGATACAAGAAACCATTCATTGAGGAGGACGATTGGATGTGCAAGATTTGCTGGAAAGGAAGGATATGAGATTGCAACACCAAGCCGAAAATTCCCACCTCAATTTGAAGAGGAACTCAACAGGTTTTTCGAGGATAATTTTGAGGTATCAGCCATAGAAGTTCTGATAGGAAGAAAAGAACTTGAAGAGAGATTGGTTGAAAAGTTCAAGCCGAAATACAATACAAGAGAGAAAAGGAAGTCAGATGAGAGTGAAAAGGCATATTCTATTACTGAAATAAGAAAGAGCCACGAGAACGCATACAAACCTTGGACAACCGAAGATGATACTGAATTGGTACGTCTTGAGAAAGAAGGAAAATCTATTGGAGAAATTGCTTCGATTTTTGGTCGAAATCGAGGAGCAATCAACTCACGATTGAATAAAATTCGTGAAAGAAGATAAATGCCGCTAACAGGCGTTTGGCTCAATGGCGGGTGAAGTGGTTAATTGAACATTCTACCTCGCATCAACTTTTGTGGTATATTGACAGTTTTGTGCTCCGAAATCCGCCACTGCGCCAAGCGCCAAACCGTTCGATTAAACTAAAAAGCAAAAAAAATGAAGCAAATAATATATATTTACCTGCTGTTCATATTGCCTGTTTTAGGATTGGCGCAAGGCAAAAAACAAGTCTGGACACAAACTGATAGGCAATATCTTCTTGCTGGACTAAAAACAACTCAATCCAACTTTCTCCAAGAAGTTGAGGGTTTGACCATGGAGCAAATACATTTTAAGCCAGATAGCAGTCAATGGTCTGTCGCCGAAGTAATGGAGCATCTTGGCATTTATGAAGAACTTCTTTATTGGGATTTGTTAAATAATCAATATACAGATGAAAGACCTGACCTTGTAGATTCTGTAAAAGGAATAGACAGCATTATGATAGTCTATTCAACTGACCCAAACAAAGGTCAGGCTCCATTTATCGCACAACCAATAGGGCGATTTAAAGAAAAAGAAGACCTTGTAAACTTCTTCACTCGCTTTCGTAAAGAGGTAATAATATTAGTACAGGACACGAAAGTTGATTTTAGGCTTCACTTCATTTTTAGACCCCCTGACTGGGGTGTTTGGCATATCCGAGACCTACATCAATATACGTTGCTTTGGATTGCTCATACTGAAAGACACTTGAATCAAATAATAAGAATAAAATCAAATCCTCGATTTCCTAATTAAATAAAAACATTCAAAATGAAACAGTCCTTAATTTTAACCACATTCATTATTGTTTTTCTCATTTCTTGCAAACAAGTTGAAAACAAGTCTTTAGAAAATCAACCCCAACTCACTTTCGATGAAGCTGCCGAGACAGAGGCTATTATGAAAGTTATTGAAAACGAAACCAAATGTTTTTTTGATGGCAAGTATGAATGCTGGGCAAACAATTGGAGTCATCAAAATTATGCTATGCAAGCATGGAATAATGATGACGGTACTTTTGATGCTGCCATTGGTTGGGAAAAAATAAACGCACAGGGGAAGGAATGGATAGAAAAATATTATAAAAATGGTGAAAATATTGTTCATCCAGTAGTAAAAAAAGAGAAGCCACTTGTAAAGTTTTTTAATGACAACACTGCCTACTTAATTTGGAAGCAATACAATGCGGACAAAGAAAATAAATTTTATAGAATTAGTCAGGAAACCCGACTGATGGAAAAACAAGCCGATGGATGGAAAATTGTTAATGTTTCAGCATTTTGGAATGCAAAATCTAAAATCCCAGTGGATAGCTTACAATTAAATTGATAATTCATCGAACAACGGCTTTACGAAAATGCCGCCCAAAAGCCAACGCAGGGCGGCACATTCGTAAAGCCAACCGTTAGTGGCAACCTTAGAAAACCGGACAGTAAACAACAAACAGACTAGAAATGAACTTTAAAGGTGGAACAATAATTATCGGCTCGTTGCTCTGGGACAAGACACCAATCAGACATAAGTGGCGAACACTTTGCTTAAATGACATTTCAACAAAGACACCTGTTAAAGTGTCACTAATCACGAAAAGTGTACCAGTAGTTTGCATCAAAAGTGTACCTGCTGTAACAGGGTCCCTGCTGTAACAGGGTCTTCGGTAGCAAAATGTCGAAAATCCGTCGTTGGCAACCAGTCACCTGCTACATGGCATGATCTTTCTCCCACACCACTAAAAACAAAAACATGAAAGCAAAATTCATCTTCACACTCCTGGCAGTACTTCCCATATCAGTATTTGGCCAGATCAATCAGTCCATAGACTTTGTGGGTGGAATAGAGTACTCTTTCCGGCATTTGACGACTTCAAGCCAGGATATTTTTGTACGGAGGGTGCTGGATGACCGGGAGGCTCAGGAAATCGGGAAGCTCAACTGGCGAATTGGTTTTAATTACAACCGAAAAATATCCAAGAACATATTTTTTAAGACAGGTCTTCGATTTGCAAGCATTGGATATAAGGGAGAAAAGGTCACCGGCATCAGATGGGGAAGTGAACATGACGGAATGGGCGGCTGGATACTCGATCCAAGTTTGCCGCATGAATTCCAATTGGTGTATGATTATTGGTTCACGGAAATACCAATGGCAGGCAGATTTGAAATAAACCGGAAAAAGTTGTCGCCTTTTTTTGAATTGGGAGTGGCGCCGTCAATGTATCTGACCTCAAGAAAAAAAACGGTTACCGATATCGGAAAAGAATCTGAAGTTCCGAATGGCGATATCCAGAATTTCAATAGATTTCATATCGTAGGATTTATTTCATTCGGATTGAATTATTCGCTGAATGATCAATTCCAACTTTTTGGACAGCCGGTATTCAGGTACCATTTTACCCCTTTGGCAGATGCGCCTATCAGTGAATATTTGTTGAATTACGGCATCGAAATTGGAATAAGAAGGAAAATAAACTAAAAACGAACTGGCCGGGCTTGGCATTGCAAAAAGAAGGCTTAGCTTTGCAACAACACGCGTGCTTTGAATCCCTGATGTGATGGACAAAGCTCCGAATGGCTTTGAAGCATCAAGAAGGCTTTTCGCCGGACTTTGGCGGATGAACTGCACAATTAAATAAAAATGAGATCAACAAAAACGATCATCGCAGTCATATTTGCGATATTTCATCAATTGACGTACGCTCAAGTTGATGTTATTTATAATAATTTGGTCTGGTCGGACGAATTTGAGGTAAACGGAGCCATCAACAGCGCCAAATGGCATCATCAAACGCAAATACCCGCCGGGGGCAGTTGGTATAACGGTGAAGTGCAACATTATACCAATCTACTTTCCAATTCTTTTGTAGAAAATGGCGTATTGAAAATAGTGGCAAGAAAACAAACCTTTGCGGATCAAGGAGTAACGAAAGAATATACCTCTGCGCGATTAAATTCCAAGTTTGCATTTACTTATGGCCGAGTGGACATACGCGCTAAAATACCTACAAATCAAGGTACCTGGCCCGCTTTATGGCTTTTGGGGAAAAATATAACAGAACCCGGCGGCTACTTTGCCGCAACGCACGGCACCACTCCTTGGCCGGCGTGTGGGGAAATTGATATCATGGAGCACGGTATCACGCCGTGGCAGCCGGCAGGATTCATTCAAAGCGCGCTCCATACGCCTTCATCTTTCGGGAGTACAGTAAATCATGGCGGCACCATTGCTAATAATTTAGGAACCGATTTTCATGTTTATTCCATGAATTGGTCGCCCAATCAGATTACCTTTTTATTGGATGGCGTAGCTTTTTACACCTATAATCCTGCTGTGAAAAATGCCTCCACCTGGCCATTTATTGCCGATCAATATTTGCTGTTGAATATAGCTATGGGGGGTGTTGCAGGAAATATACCGGGCAATTTCACCCAGGCAAGCATGGAAATTGACTATGTGAGAGTGTACCAAAACACAACGCCGGATACACAGGCTCCTGCCAATTTTACGGCAACTCTTGGTACGGTTACAAGTTCTACGGTTCAGCTTTTGGTAAATGCTCAGGATAATTCAGGAACGGTTGTTTACAATGTAGCTTATGGCGATCAAAACGTACAAGTTACTGAATTATCAGGCGTACAAAAATCAATTGTAATACCCAATCTTTCCCCCAATACTTTATATACTTTTAGTGTTACAGCTTCAGATTTTGCAGGAAATATGGCTGCCAATAATCCTATTGTGATAGATGCGACTACTCCTGCTGTTATAGGTTGTTTCGGGGCGGGAACCTCGGCTCAACAGGGCAGTTTTTCAACGGGGTATCATTATATTTTTGAAACCCTGGGCAATGATGTGAAAATCACTTTCACTTTGTTGGATACGGACAGAGTGGGGGTTGTTGCTTTTCTTTGGAGACAAACGCCATTTACGGAATATCAAATGACGGCATTGGGCAATAATGCCTTTACTTACACCATTACCGGGCAAACACCGGGCGCCAATATCAGTTATGGCGTAAAATTCGCTTATGCAGGGGGGCTGTCTGTGACCACTTATTACAACTATCAAGTGGGAAATAATTGTGTTGTCGGCTTAGGAAATATTACTACAGACTCCGACTTTTATTTCCAGAATCCATGCAATGGAATTTTAGAAATTCAATCTCAAAACAGCATCAATAAAGTTGAAATTTATGACATCAACGGAAACTTGGTTTTGAAAACGAGGCAGGCAAATCAGCCTATTTCCTTACAGCATTTACCCAAAGGCGTTTATTTTATCAGAGTTCATTACAGGGATGGAACCCAAACGAAAAAATTGATTAAAATATGAACGAACAACCAAGCTCGTAGCTCGCGGCTTGTAGCTTGCAGCCAACATCCTCCTCACTCCATCTTCGTTAAATAAACCGGCAGCGTCTCCGGCCGATGCTCTCCGAAAAACGTAAAAAAGCCGCTTGATGAGCCGTCCGCATTTTTTTGCCAGCGCATAGGGAACAAGCCCTTGGGTGTAGCCGCCAGCGCCACCGTTTCGGTAGGCCAGGCGATCACATCGGCAATGGGCCACACGCTGAGATTGCTGCCCGGCAGCGCATCCATCCAACCGCGATAGCCGTTTTCGGGCGTTTCGGCGGGGTTCAGCAGGGTCATGGAGCCGGAGAAGGCGTCGGCCTCGTCTTTTTTCATCACAACATCAAAGGTGCCGATGCTGTCTGGAACCGGCAATGGTTTCTCTCCGGCTGTCAGCCGCAAAAACGGATCGGCGATGCACATGGCCGCGCCCTCCACCCATTCGGGAATGCCCGTCACGTTGGAAGTGATGGCGATGACCATGTCGTGATCGGGATAGACGATGAGTACGGGCCGCGCACCGGGCTGATTGCCGTTGTGAAAAACAATGCGGCGGCCCCAGGGGTCTCGGTCGTTCACCCAGCCGATGCCGACCGAAGTAGGCTCGCCGGTGTTGAGGTATTGGGTTTGGAACAGCAGTTCCAACGTAGAGGCTTTGAACAAGCCCGGACGCAGGTGCGCCATGCCGAAACGCGCCAGGTCTTCGGCGGTAGAAACATAGCCGCCGCCCGCAAATTTGTAGGTGGGCTTCATGTTGCGGATGGTTTTGTTGTGACCTTTGCTGTCGCGGGTATAAAGCGTGGTGAGGCGCGCAATGGTGCTGTCGGGGTGGTTGGGCAGGGTGGAAGTCATGCGCAGCGGATCGAGGATATGCTTTTTCATGTAGCGAATGTACGACTCGCCCGATGCGCCCTCCAAAGCGGCCTCCATCAGCGTGTAGCCCAGCGAAGTGTAGTTGTGTTTGGTTCCCGGCGGGGCCACCAGCGTATCGTCGGCGAAGATGCTGAGGGCTTCTTTGGCATTTTTGTAGCGCTTGCCGTCTATGTTTTTGACCGTAAAATCGGTGGGGCGGTACTCGCGGATGCCGCCGAGGTGCCCCGCCAATTGCCGGATGGTGATTTTGTCGCACTTGTCGGGCCATTCGGGCACATATTTGCGCACGTCGGCGTCTATGTCAACGCGGCCCTGTTCGTGCATTTTGCCCACCACGGCAGCGGCCAAGAGCTTGGAAACACTGGCAATGCGGAATTGCGTTTCGGGCGTTGCTCGAATGCCTTTTTCCACATCGGCATAGCCGAAACCCTCGCTCCACACAATGGTATTGCCGATGCCTACCGCCACTGCCAGGCCCGGAATATCGGCCGTTTCGCGCATGGTTTTCAGCGCAATGCGCCCGTGGGCAATGGCCGTGAGGTATTCAGGCTGCCGAATGTACCGAACCTGCGCCTCCACAGGAATAGGGCGAAAAACGATGCTCAGCAAGGGAGCAAAAACTTTGAAAAAGTTGGGCCAGGTAATTTTTACCATCCACCGGCTAGTTTAAAGGTTTCAAAAGTGCCGCCCGATTCGCGCAAGCGGAGCACATAAGCTCCTTTGGCCAAACGAGCGCCTGTATCTATGCTCAAAAACACGCCCGGATTGTCGGCTTTGCCGCGTTGCACCAATCTGCCGGCGATGTCGAAAAGTTCGTACTCCACTGTTTTTTCAATGTTGCCGTTGAAGGTGACGTTGATCGTATTGCCGAAAGGCCCCGGAAACACCCGGTTGACCAATGCGTCGGAGGGCCGGCGTTGCATCACTACAATGGGCGAATAGAACACATGATTGTAGCCGGTCGGTTCATTTTCATTGATGACGCGCAACCGATAGAAGTACAAGTTCTTCAATGCCAGTGATGTATGTTGGTAAGATTGCAGCGCGGTGGTGAGAATACCGGTGGCATTTACGGTGGCGATGCGTTCAAAATCGCGGCCGTTGACAGAGCGTTCCACTTCAAACTGACGACAATAATACTCCGGCTGGGTGTTCCAGTCCAAGCGCACATTTTCGCCATTGGGGAAACTCCCGGTGAAGTTGAGGAGCTTGGTCACGAGTTCGCCTTCGTACTTTTGGATGGTCACATCATCGAGCGCAACGCCGGCGTGACTTCCATTGTCGTCGGCTATGAAGACGAATCGGAAGGCTACATCGGGTTGGCCGGCTAAGAAACTGAGATTGAATTTGAACTCCTCCCAATTGGCTCTGTTGCCTGTAAAATAAGCGCTTCCCACCGGAAAAGCCGCACCGTCCAAGTTGTTGTTTCTGAAATTGTACCAGCCGGGAGTGATCTGATTGCCCAGCGGCTGCCAGTTTCGTCCCCTGTCGGTGGAATATTCTACCCGCAGGCCGTCGAAGCCGTTGTGAATTTCCCATTTGCCCCAGAAACTGAAGTCGTACAGGGTGTTTTCAGAAAAATCGTAGTTCGGCAGGTACAAAATGGAATAAGTGCCCGCCTGATAAAACGTCTCGTTCAGGCCCAGCACAAAAGCGTTGTCGCCGCCGTGCGTACCGTCTTTTTTGGCAATGTTCGATTTGCCGCGTTCAAAGGCCGAGCCTCCGAGCGTATGCGCCGCATATTGGCCGGTGAAGGCTTCAAAGCCGCCGCCATATTCAGGTTTTGCGGGCACATAAGGCAGGGGCCGGTCGGGCAACACGGTCACTACCGATTCGGTGCTCAGATCGCCGTTGATGGTGAGGCGCACGTTGTATTGGCCGGGTTGCGCGAAAGCGTGTTCGGGATCGCTTTGGGTGGAGGTGGTTCCGTCGCCGAAGTCCCAGAGGTAAGAAACCGCATTGGCGGAAAGGGAGCCGGTGAAGCGTTTGGGCACATTTTGGTAAGTAATCGGATCAAAAACCGCGCGAATGCTGACCTCTGAAAAAACGTCGGAGGTGTAAAGCCCGCGGCCATGTGTGGCGGCCAGTACAGTGCGGTCGGAGCGGCGCACTTTGAGCATGTCGGTGCGCACTAAGGGAATGCCGATGTCGGCTAAGGGCGGCATCCAGAACGTATTGGCGCCGTCCAATTGTTCGGTGATCCAAACGCCGGCTTCGGTGGCAATCATGGCCTGCTGGCTGTTGGCCGGATTAAAAATGCCCCATCGCACGGGCATATCGGGCAGGTTGCCTTCTACGTTGGTCCAGTTCTGACCGCCGTTGAAACTCTCAAAAACACTTGGCACGCCGTAGTTGGATACCGTAGCGAGGAGGTGGTCGGGATTGCCGATTTCGATGTCAATATTAGAAACCGTGCCGGGCAGCGGAGAGAGCGCCACGCCTGTGACGGTAGCGCCTTCGCGGGCGTTGTTCACTCTGAAAATGCGGCCGTTGCTGAAGTTGCCGAAATACACGCGACCGGGCGTGTTGGGGTCCACGGTGATGCAGGAAACACTGAGTTCAAAACTCTGCACGTCCACCAATTCTGTGACGCCGGTGTTCACAAACCAGCGGTAATAATCGCCGCTCTCTGTTTGAGAATACATGATTTTGGCTTCGCTGTCGTAATCGGAAGGACAAACGAAGCGCCCATCAAGGTCAACGGCGGTAGAGAAGGTTTGACCTCCGTTGGTGCTGAGCGAGTAGTTGGCGTTTTGGGAAGACACCATTTGTATGTTGGGATCAAGTTGGTCTATGTGGCAAAACATGCCGTCGCCGCCGCGTACCGAGCGGGCCGAGCCTATACCTACGGAGTTCAGTTGCAGCGAGTTATTGTCTTGCGTGCCGCCCAGCATATAGTCGGAGCCGGCTTCGGGGTGTAGTGCACAGGCATAAAACTGAGTGACGTTGTAGTTGCGTTTTTTGTTTTGAACAGTCGCCGATGAGCCGTTGGTGCTGCGATAAAACCCGCCGTCGTTGCCGAAATAAACGACGCCCTGTTGTTGGGGATCGAACACGACCTTGTGTTGGTCAACATGCATGTTGTTGGCAAAAAAGCTCCAGGATACGCCGCCATTGGTAGAGCGCATGATGCCCACGCCGCCCACAATGACGTGGCTGGGATTGAAGGGGTCCACGGCAATTTCGAGGTCATACCAGGCCTGACCGTTGGTGAATTCGTTGCCGTTGGAGTTGTTGGGGCGCGCCCGTTGAGTCCAGGTGGTACCGCCGTTGGAGGTCGTAAAAACGTTGGAAGCGCCGCCGTCCACTTGCCCAATGATATAAATGACATCGGGGTTGGAAGCGCTCAAAGTCATCTCTACACGTTCCAGATTTTGCGGAAAGCCGGTAGCCGCAGTAGAGATATTTTGCCAGGTACTGGGGTTGCCGTCGGGCGAACGCCATACGCCGGTCGCATTGGAGATATAAATCATCTCAGTAGAAGGGGAGTACTGAATGTCGTAGATGCTGCTGTTGGCCAGGTTGGCCGGTATGCCCACCACGCGCGCCCAGGATTCGCCGCGGTTTTGGCTGCGCATGAGACCTTGTGTAGTGGCGGCATACACATCGCGGGTTTCGGGGTGTACAAACAGATCGCGGGTGAAGCGGAAATTGGCAACGAGCGTGGCGGCCAGCGCAGTCCAGGTGGCGCCGCCGTCGTCGGAGCGGTAGATGCCCCTGCCCCGCACAGCATCGAGGTTGTTGAAGGCTTCGCCGGTGCCCATGTACATGACTTGCGGATCAACGGGGTCTTGCGCCAATGCGCCCACGGCCATGTTTTCAAGGTAGTCGCTGACGATTTCCCACTGCGGCGGATCGGCCGAAATATCGCTGCATTTCCAAAGCCCGCCTGCCACAGAGCCGGCCCAGATGGTTTTCCGGCTCGGGTCGTTTTGATCTATGAGAATAGCACGGGTGCGGCCGGAGAAGTTATCGGGGCCGCGTTCGCGCCACAGAGCGTCGGGGAGGTTGTCGGGGCCTTTTTCGCGGCTCGACATCTGCAATTGCAGGCGGCGCGCATATTCAATGGCGGCATGGAGGCGCTCGGTAGGCGGGTAGCCGAGGGCGGGGTCTTTGGTGCGTTCAAAGTTGTCTTCCAGCGCCTGCCGGATGCTGAGCGCTTTGCGGTGAACAGGGGCTTGTTTTTGTTGCTCGGAAAACGGCGCCAAAGCAATACCAATGGCGAGAGCGGCGGACACAAATGTGTAGAAATAGGTAGCCAATTGCTTCATAATCGAAAATGTCTTTTGGTGTCGAATGATGCGGACAAATGTAACCCGAAATTGCGTTTTGCCTGCGAAAAAAGCGAAGAATGGCTCCTGGATTGCGGAATATCGGGTTGGATTGTTGGGGCAACCCTTGTGGTTGGCCCAACAAGGGTTGCCCCAACGATTTCCCCGACGTTTGCTGATTTTACTACATTTGCAATAGTTTTTAAATCACCTTAATTTTAAAAATAATGAAAACAACATTCCGAATGCTGCTCCTCACAGCCGCATTGCTGACGACCGCCTTCGCACAGGCCCAACCGTACAGCCTTCCCAAATTGCCTTACGATTACGCTGCCCTCGAACCGCACATTGATGCGCAAACGATGGAAATTCACTACTCGCGGCATCACCAGGCCTATGTCACCAACCTCAACAAAGCCGTGGCCGGTACGCCTTTGGAGAAGTACCCGCTCGAAGACCTGCTCA
>DDUV01000027.1:26781-68191 GCA_002344975.1 Saprospiraceae bacterium UBA2329
CAGGCCTATGTCACCAACCTCAACAAAGCCGTGGCCGGTACGCCTTTGGAGAAGTACCCGCTCGAAGACCTGCTCATCGCGGCCGGACGTCGCAGCGCCGCTTTCCGCAACAACGGCGGCGGGCATTACAACCACACGCTGTTTTGGGAAATCCTCTCGCCCCAAGCCCAAAAGGCTCCGCAAGGCGCGCTGCTGGCCGCCATCAACGCACAATTCGGTTCTTTAGACAGCCTCAAAACGGCCCTCAATCAGGCCGCTTCTACCCGCTTCGGTTCGGGCTGGGCATGGCTCGTGGTGACGCCTTCTAAAAAATTGCAGGTTTGCTCCACCGCCAATCAGGACAACCCCATCATGGATGTCTCCGAGGTGCGCGGCATTCCTGTACTCGGCATTGACGTGTGGGAACATGCTTACTACCTCAAATACCAAAACAAACGCGGCGACTACCTCGGCGCCATCTGGAACGTGCTCGACTGGGCTGCGGTGGGCCGCAAATACGAGGCCGCACTGACCGCTCCGCTCCTGAAAAGTATTGAAAAAGATACCTGGACGGCGCTCACCGAATTCCACAAGGTAATGTCTCAAACCTTCCACCCGATGGAAGAGGGCAACCTCAAACCCATCCGCGAACGCAGCGGCGAAATGGCCCTCAAAGCAGCCATCATGCAAAGCGGCCCTATTCCCGCCTCTTTCGATACGCCCGAAATCCGCAAGGCCATTGCTGATCTCATCAAAGGTGCGGAAGACCTGAACAAAACGATTCGCAAAAAGGGCAAAGACGAAGTGGTGAAAGCCAAACTCATTGCTCTGCACGATACTTTCCACCTCATTCAGGGACTCTGCAACGATTAATGTCACATGAAAAAACGGCGCTTCTACATTCCACACCCGGTGGTCATTTTGTTTTCCATGCTCCTCATTGCGGGCGCGCTGAGCCATATTTTGCCTGCCGGCAAATTTGAGCGCGTGCTGGAAGACGGCCGCGAAAAGGTGGTGCCCGGTTCTTACCAAACCATCGAGTCCAATCCGCTCTATCTGCTCGATTTGTTCTTAGCCTTGCCGGCCGGATTCAAAACGGCAGCCGACATCATCTTCATCGTGCTGGCCAGCGGCATCATGTTCGGTTTCATGGAGCGTTCGGGCGCGGTGGAAAACGCGGTGGGCGCATTGGTGAAGCGCTTGGGCATGAAGCGCCGTTTTCTCATTGTGGTGGTTATGACCTTTGTTTTCGGGGCCTTGGGCGCCTTCGTGGGCTACGAAAACAACATTGCAATGGTACCCATTGCGGCGCTGCTGAGCTTGGCCATCGGCGGCGATTTGGTGCTGGCGGCAGGCATTTCGGTGGCGGCCATCACGGTAGGGTTTGGCCTTTCGCCGGTCAATGCCTACACCATCGGCACGGGGCACCGGCTGGCGGAATTGCCGCTGTTTTCGGGGGCATTGCTGCGCAGTATGCTCTGTTTCAGCGCCTTGAGCGTACTGGCATTTTACAATGTGCGGTATTTTAAAAAAATCATCGCCCGCCCGGAGGACGGGTTGGGGCAGGGTTTGGACACCGAAGGACTGCAACTCTCACAGCCCATTGCCGACTATCGCCTCACGCCCCGCAACGCCGTGGTGCTGACCGTGTTTGTGGCCACCCTCGTGGGGATGCTCTATGGCGTGTTTGTTCACCACTGGTACATCAACCACATTTCGGCCATCTTCTGCATGTTGGCCATTGCCATTGGATTGCTGAACCGCAACACCGCCAACGAGTTCGGCGAGATCACGCTGCATTCCGTGTCGGTGGTGGCGCCCGGTGCGTTCATGGTGGGATTTGCCACCTCCATCAAAGCGGCTTTGGAAATGGGGCAGGTGAGCGATACCATTGCCCACCACCTGTCGCAGGCATTGGAGGGATTGCCGCTGTACGCCGCCGCGATGGGCATGACCGGCGTGCAGTCGCTGATGAATTTTCTGATACCCTCGGGCAGCGGGCAGGCATTGGCCACCCTGCCGGTGCTCATTCCGGTGGGCGAGGTACTGGGACTTACGCGCCAAACCACCATTTTGGCCTATCAAATCGGCGACGGGGTAACGAATTTGGTCAATCCCGCGCTGGGCGGCCTCATTGCCATGCTCAGTTTGTGCCGGGTGCCGTTCGACCGCTGGCTGCGGTTCATCTTCCCGCTTTTTCTTGCAATATGGGGTATTGCATTAGTGGCGGTGGTCATCAGTGTGGCGGTGGGCTATGGGCCGTTTTGAGGCTGGTTTTTTTTACAAATCGCCTTACGGCAAATGGGAGGTGCAGGTGTTGCTGCTCACCGAAAATCGCATGCGCCTCTTCATTCCACAGGAAGCCGAGGTGGTGGAATTGCGCAAGACGGAGTTTTCGTTTCCGTGAGGGGGCTTGTCGGCTGCAAACTTCACCTGACGATTTTAAAAAGCAAGCGCCTCGCTTCCTCCGATTAAAAAAAACTGCAACCCCGCGCCGGCGGAATTGTCTTTCTCTGCCGCTACGAATGAGAAAAAACTTATTTTTGCACACATCACCACACCTGTTGCCATGAAAAAAATCCTGTTGAAATCTCTGCTCATGTTGCTGTGCTCATCGGCCATTTCCGTTTCAGCACAAGGCCCGGCTTTCCGCGACAGCGGCGTCAACATCATCCGGTTGGGTAATGACACCAGTTTTGTTCATCGGTTCGAGGTACGGGGAGATAGCTTTTACTCGCAGATACTCTCCCTGCCGCAAGGCTTGCGGTACATGGAGGGGCGAGGCGTTTGGTTTCCCGACGGCAATCTGCGCAGCATCCGTTCGCAAATTTCGGCTGTTTCGCCCGACGCCGGATGGACGCTCGTACAGGAAACGACGCTGGAAACCACGCCCGATTCTACCCGCATCCGAATGCTCCGCGACGGCCGCACGACCGAGCGGAGTTTTGCCGGTCGTGCTATGATTACCAACAATGCCGACGCCGTGGCATTCCAGATTTTTCCGTTTTATGGATTCCGGGCGCCGCGCACGGTCGGCGATTCGGCGGTGTTCCGGCATGTAACCGGTTTGGGGGCCAGAGATTTTGTGGTCAAACGAGAAGCGCCCCGAACGGTGAGTGTTCGCAGCAGTTTTATGGGCAAGATCACCTTGCATTTAGACGCTAAAAACCGCCTGCTTTCGGTGGATGCGCTGGGGTCATCACTCAACTTTACGTCTCAGGTGTATCGTAAAGGAGTTGATTTTGAAGCCATTAAGCAACGCTTTGCCGTTCAATACAGCCAAAACGCCGGCCCGCTCATCGTTTCCGTTCGGGATACGGTGGGGTATCAACAGGGCGGTCAAAACATCAGCGTAAACTATTGGCGACCCTCGGCGCGGGGGCGAAAAGTCTTTGGCGGCATCGTGCCGTTTGGTCGTTTTTGGAGATTCGGCGCCAACAACGCCACAGAAATCCATTTCAGCGAGCCGGTTCTGGTGGGAGGCCAAAGATTGGAGGCCGGTCGGTACTCGCTCTTTGCATTGCCGCACAGCGAAACGAACTGGGAACTTTGTTTCAATCAAAAAACCGGCATTTGGGGCACCGAGTACAACCCCGCCGCCGATGTGCTGCGCGTGCCGATGCGGGTAGAACGCTTGCCGGAGCATGCAGAGCAATTCACGATTTCACTACAATCGTTCGGCAATGATATGTCTTTGTGGGCCGATTGGGAGCAAACCCGCCTCTCCGTAACCATTCAAAAAATGCCGCCGATGATACCCGATGTTGCACCTCAATGGTATTTGTACCAACTGCGCCTGTCGGAGCGCCATAAAAATCCGGCCAACTGGACGCCCGAAGACCAGGCTGCGATAGGCCGCCACGTCGTATTTTTAGATTCATTGGGCAAGGCCGGAAGCTTGGTATTTGCAGGCCGAAACGACTTGGCGCCCGACGATCCGAACATGTTGGGCATCGCTTTGGTGAAAGCCACCTCGCTCGAAGCCGCCAAATCCATGATGGCCCCCGATCCCGGCGTGCAGGCGGGCATACAGATAGCGCATGTTTCGCCGTATCGCTTGGCCATCAGCCATTTCAAAAACGCGCCCGGCATCAAACATTATCCTGGCATCAAAATGCCCTCCGACGCGGCGTCTCTGGAACGCCTCCGTGCCATCAACCGCGATGTCTGGCAGCCTTTTGTAGCCGCTTACGCCGCCGGCAGCGCCGGGCAATACATGGCCCTGCACAGCTCCGATTTTATTCGGGCCACCATAGACGAAACCAAAGACCTGACTACATACAGTGCTGATTCACAACGGCATTTTGAATACAACCGCCAAAACAACAGCCGCTGCGAAATTGCTTTTTCGTTTTTTGAGCGCGCAACCGGTGCGAGTTCCGCCTCCGAACGCGGCATTTATCGCTACACCGCCATTGCTGCCGACGGTGCGCAAACGCATTACTACGGCAAGTTTCACGTCATCCACCGGCTGGAGAACGGTCGCTGGAAAATAGCCGTTGACTACGACAGCGACGAAGACGGAACCATCGAGCAGGATGATTTTGAGGCGGGCCTGCCGATGGATATTTTTGTGAAAAAATGATTTTATCAACCTTAAATTCAGTTCACCATGCAAACTCGATGGATTGTGTCTCTGCTGTTTTTTGCAGCCGTACTCTCGTATTGCTCCAGCCCCAAAGTGGCCGTTAAGGCCGCCGAGCCGGTGCAACCTGCCATTACATACTCGAAGGACATTGCGCCCATTATGCAGGCCCGATGCACGCCCTGTCATTTTCCGGAACAGGGCAAAAAGAAGTTTTTGGACACCTACGCCGCTACCCGTGACAACATTGACGACATCATCAATCGGGTAGAATTGCCGCAGAGCGATCCCAAATTTATGCCTTTCAAAAACAAAAAAGAACCGCTGAGCGACAGCCTCATCATGGTACTCAAACAGTGGAAAGAATTGAATATGCCGGAATGATGGAGGCACTGACACTTCGGCCGGCCAACATTGCCGATCTTGCCACGCTGCAACAATGGGACGAGCAGCCGCATGTGCTGGATTCGGATCCCAACGACGATTGGAATTGGGAAACAGAACTGCTGCGCAACCCTGAATGGAGAATGCAACTCATGGCGGAGTGGGCCGGCCGGCCTGTCGGTTTTATGCAAATCATTGATCCCGCGCTGGAAGAAACGCATTATTGGGGCGATGTGCCGCCTAGCTTGCGCGCCATAGATATCTGGATCGGAGCGCCGGAAGACTTAGGCAAAGGCTTTGGTACAAAGATGATGCAATTGGCTGTGGAACTTTGTTTTTCAAATCCCGAAGTGACGGCCATATTGCTTGACCCTCTGGCCTCCAACCACCGGGCGCACACCTTCTATGAACGGTTGGGATTTCGGTTTCAGGAAGAGCGCGTTTTGGGCGAGTACGGCGACCAGTGTTTTATTTACCGGTTGGAGCGGGGAGATTGGAGCGGGCGGGGGTAATCAGCAGTTGAGGAAGTTTGATAGCAAATCCATTATATTTACCGATTCAAAAAGTACAACTTTGGGGCAAATTTTCTCATTATAAGTTGTACTTCCTGTTATATCGAACATCAAATTCATCAACATGCGCCATTGCCTCCTGTGTTTCCTGCTGTTTCTGTCAGCTGCCCTCTCCGCCCAGAAATTCTACTTCGGTTCCGACCTTTCCTACGTCAACGAAATGGAAGACTGCGGCGCCCGGTACCGCGAAAACAATCAGATCAAAGACGTTTACGAAATCTTTGCCGACCACAAAACCAACCTTGCCCGCTTCCGGCTCTGGCACACGCCTTCTTTTTACGATACGCTCAACACCGGCAAACGCTACTCTGATTTTCAGGATGTGCGCCGCAGCATCCTCCGCGCCAAAGCCGCCGGCATGGACGTGTTGCTCGACTTTCACCTCTCCGACTTCTGGACCGACCCCGGTCGCCAGCTCATGCCCAAAGCCTGGGAACCGGTAGCCGGCAACCTTCCGGCGCTGCAAGATTCTGTTTATCAATACATTCGCGGCGTGCTTTTGAGCCTGCACAACGATCAACTGCTGCCCGAATTGGTACAAATCGGCAACGAAACCAACAAGGGCATCGTCCTCACGCCTGCCGCCGACGCCGCCAACGGTCCCATCAACTGGTCACGCAATGCCGCCCTGTTCAATAAAGGCATTCAGGCCGTGCGAGACGTGGAAGCCGCTACCGGCAAGAAAATCCGCATTGCCCTGCACATCGCCAATCCTATAAATACCGAATGGCTCATGCCGGCCTTTTGGAACAACGGCGTTCGCGATTTCGATATCATCGGGCTGTCTTATTACTGGGCCTGGCACAAACCGGTAACCATTGCGCAAACCGGTGAAATCATTACAAAACTAAAAAATGACTACCCCGGCAAGTCGGTCATGATTTTTGAAACCGGCTACATCTGGACCCTACAAAGCAACGATCAGGCCGCCAACATCATCACCGAAACGCACCCCGATTACCATCCTGCATCACCGCAAAGTCAGCGCCAATGGCTCGTTGATCTCACTCAGGAGGTCATCAACCGGGGCGGCGAGGCCGTGATGTATTGGGAGCCGGCCTGGGTGAGCACGCCCTGCTACACGGTCTGGGGGCAGGGTTCGCATCAGGAGCACGCGGCTTTTTTCGGGTTCAGCAACAACGCCATGCTCAACGGCGGCATCACCTGGCCGGAACACCGCTACGAGGGCCTGCCCGAAGAAGAACCTGATACCCGAAAATTGGAAGCGCGCTTTCCTCCGGGCGGCAGTACCATCGAGTTGGAACTCAGCGGCTGGACCGGCGCCGATACAGTAGCCATCGCCATTTTCGACAGCCTCGGCAGGAGGATTATGGAACGCAGTCTGTCGCTGACCAACGGCGGAACGGAAACCTCTCTGAACTGGAATCGAGCGGCAACGGGCGTTTATTTCGTCAGAGCAGCGCAGGGAAATTACAAAGCCGTTAAAAAACTCTGGATACCGTAGCTTGCCGCTTTTCAAAAACAACTGTCACTTTTAGCGATTACAAAAATCACCCACACCATGCAAATCAACAAAATCATCCTTTTTGCAAGCTTCCTTTTGGGCACGGCCTTTGCGCTGAACGCCCAGACAGAGAGCGGTTTTGCCCCCTCCGGCGAGGTGCAGATTCACTACAAAACCTACGGCACAGGCCGCCCCGTACTCATCATCAACGGCGGACCGGGCATGAACAGCAACGGGTTTGAAGAGCTGGCCCAAAAGCTCTCCGGCCAATACCGGGCCATCCTCTTCGATCAGCGGGGAACCGGCCAAACGCGGGTGCCGGCCATCAACGCCGAGCACATCACCATGGCCGCTATGGCCGCCGATATGGAAGCGCTGCGCCGACATCTGGGCATTGAATCCTGGGTCATCATCGGCCACTCGTTTGGCGGCTTGCTGGCCTCTTATTATACCACATTGCACCCCGAACGTGTGGAAGCATTGGTGTATTCCTCTTCCGGTGGCCTTGATCTCAGTTTTCGGCAATACATCGGCGAGAGCGTCAACAGCAAGCTCAGCAAAAAAGAATTGGCTGATTTTCAGATGTGGTCGCAGAAAATCCAGCAAGGAGACACCAGCAGTCATGCGCGCTTGGAACGGGCCAAAGCGCTGGCTCCGGCGTATGTCTATGACAAAAAATTTGTGCCGCAATTGGCCATACGGCTCACGCAGATAGTTCCGGTAGTCAATGAATTGGTTTTTAATGATTTGCAAAAAATCGGTTACGATTGCAAAGTCGCGCTGCGCAGTTTTGTCAAGCCCGTGCTCATCATTCAAGGCCGGGAAGACATCATCCGCGAGGAGACGGCCCGCGTAGCTCAAGGCGTGCTGCCGCAGGCCAAAGTGGTGCTGATGGATAAGTGCGGGCACTATGGCTGGTTGGACCGGCCGGATATTTATTTCGGCGAGTTGTTGGGCTTTTTGGAGGTCGTTCCCTTACCGCTTTCGCTGAAAGACAGCACTTTATTCGATTTTTGGGTGGGCGATTGGGAATTGTCCTGGACGAATGCCAACGGCACGCCGGGCAAGGGAACCAACCTGATTGAAAAAATTCTGGATGGCAAGGTCATCCGCGAGAACTTTGCTGCCGACAGTGGATTCAAAGGCACCAGTATTTCCGTTTTTCACGCCGGCACACAAAGCTGGCGACAGGCCTGGGCCGACAATCAGGGCGGATATTTTGATTTTGAGGCCAAGTTGGAGGGCGTCAATCGGGTGTTTCAGACCAAATTCCGGGAGTCGAACGGCAAAAAAGTAGGGGCGCGCATGGTGTTTCGCAATGTCCGGCCCGATGGCTTCACCTGGGATTGGGAAGGCAGCACCGACGGCGGCACGAGTTGGAACCTGCAATGGCGGGTGGAGTACAAGCGGAGGTAGTGGGTACTTGTACCGGTGGACAGTCGGTCTGGCTCAACCTTTGATCTGTACAAATTTAGTAACTATTCAGCGCCCCGCTAAAAGCCATGAGCTTCGACCACGCCTCGGCGTGGCGCGAGCTTGATGTTCCAAAATGGAAAAAAGCACTCATTTTCAGAGGGATATTTTGAAATTTCCCCCAATGGGAAATCTTATTTTTGAACAAAAAAACAACCACGCAGGGCGTGGTCGTGGCTTGCAGCTTGTAGCTTTTGGAGACCCGCTGAATAGTTACCAAATTTAAAATGAAAAAATTAATTTTCTACACATCTGCAAGAAAGTCCCATCAGTATAGAGCTGTCATTTCTTCGAAAAGAGGTGACGTCACCAAGCTGGAAATTCCAGGCTTCATCTTTATTTTGGGTTGAGACACTACTGCTCCAATAACTTGCAACCCGGAAAATCTGTTTAAATTGAATATTGCCGTTGTAAACATCCCGAAACCCACCACGATTTGGATTAAAACCGTCTTCTCCTCCTTCCATCAGGGCATTGAACGTGACCGTAGCATCACCAATGTACTGCTCTGTTTCAAAGTCTCTATATCCGCCACCATAGGAATTAGCCAATGAAATCCATTCTTCATCAGAGGGCAAATGCCATCCTTTTGGACATGCTTTAAGCGCAGCTTTCCATGAATAGAGCCTTCCAAATTCTTCGCCATATACTTCATTATTATCATAACAGTATGAGTCTGCCATTTCAAAATTTAAATTCTTTGTCATCCATTTTTTTCCATCTTTCATCACTTTATAAGAGTATATTCTTCCATCCCGTAAATCTGTCATAATCCCTTTTTGCGAATCCTTTTTGTCCGGCGTAATGAGAGGAATAAGTTGAATATCTCCCTTTTCGCGGCTTATACATCGGCACCTTGCAAGTGGTATGTCGTCGTTGATTGGATTTTGGCTACGGGCATACCATTGAAAACCCTTGTCATCCTCTACAAAAATATAAGACCCAACTTTATTCATTTCATATTGTGAACTACTCCAAAAAGTATTCATTCTGAAAGAACCATCTGGTTTATTAGAAGTGTTCACATCGCTTCTATTGGCATCTGTAATAAGAACGTTTTTCGTCTTAGCATCCTCATTGCAACAGCCATATTGCTCAATAAAATACTTCCATTCCAAGTGGTTAGGAACATGCCAGCCTGTTGGGCATGCTTCTTTTAAGTCTTCCCAAGAGTAAAAACGGCCATGTTTACATGATTTATCATTTTCGCCGCATATGGAGTTTTGCGCATCATAATTCAAGTTTTGAGTCATCCACTTTGTACCATTTTCCAAAACAGTATAACTATAGGTTTGTCCATCCCTGCTATCTGTATATATTTTTTTAGGTGGTGCATCACAGCCAACCAAAGCATAAGCACAAGCCAAAAAAATGATAAAATTAATTTGTAATCGTAGATTCATTCGTGTTTTATTTTGTGGTGTTGACTAATGTAGTGGACAAAGTAAGTTAAACGGAGTCGCTTTACCCGACACAACTACGGGCAAAACAATGGTCTATGGATTTGTAACAGTCCTTTTGATTCGGCAGACAAAATACAAACTTATGGCACACCAACCAAGCCGGGACGCGAAAAAAAATGCGGGGGAAAGTGCATCTGCTCATAAAAACGACGGGTATAGTCCTTGCGCCGGGGCGCGCTGCGCGCGTTTATACCCCCACCCGCAGGCGGGTTTGCTGTTGTGCCCTAAATGTTAGTAGTTGCCTTATTTTATGCCCCAATACGCAATAAAAATACAGACTGCAAATATGACAATATTGGGAATGATAGAAAGTTTCAGTTTGTAGTTTATCATCCCTGCAACAATCATTGTCAAGCCCAAGCACAAAGCAGAAATAGAGGATAGCGCGGGAAAATAGTTGAGTGCAGAAGGCAAAATCAAACCTATCGCCCCTAAAATTTCCAATACCCCTGCTGTTTTAATTTGCTTTTCGTCAAGGTTAATTAATCCTTTCATTCCTTTGTCAAGCAGTTTAGCCTTTGGGAGCATTAATTTGTTAATCCCCACGAAAATGAACAGCAATGCTGTGGCCGCTTTCAATACCCAAATTGTTGTTTCCATTTTAGATTTGTTATTTATTCGTTTTATTCAGTTTTGTATCTGCCAATGTCGTTACTTCACTTGCCGCTGACGTTTTGGCGCTTGGCGCAGTGGCGGATTACGGAGCACAAAACTGTCAATACACCACAAAAGTTGATGCGAGGTAGAATGTTCAATTAACCACTTTACCCGCCATTGAGCCAAACGCCTGTTGGGTGCTGGCTTTCTTTTTGTCGTCTTTTGGTATGTTTTGCACTCGTCTATTTTTGATTAATATTCTAAAATATGGGCATTTCCCATCTATTGATAAGTCTTTGTCATCGTTTCCTTTCCTGAATTTAATTAGTTCAAATTGGTCAGGATTGAATTTATGTAGAAATGTAATTGGAACTCCTATGTGTCCATCGTAGTCAAACGGAATGTCTTCTGTTTTGTCAACGTTTATGCCGTCATAATTGTCGTATTTTGGAAATTCATCTTCGTTTCCGAAATATTTTTTTGTTAGCTCAATGTCTTCGTGTCTCTTGAAGTTGTCCAAGTTTGTCAGCCACAAGCAATTGTTTGGCGATACAATTCTATTGCCTAAACTATCTATTCGTGCTTCTGTGCCATAAAGTTCATAGTGTTCTGGCACAATAAAGCCTGAAACACCCCTTCCAAGATTTATTCCCAACCAAGCTCTATTCTCTTTGATAAGTTTAAAGATCTCTTTGTATGTAATTGCGTTAATGTTACCGATAATCAAAAATTTCTTGTCATACTTTACTAATTGGGCTACATATTCTCTGAATAACGAAAAAGGAGGGTTTGTAACAACAATGTCTGATTGTTTTAATAGTTCAATGCTTTCAGAACTACGAAAATCACCATCACCTTTAAAATAAATAGTATCGTTAGAATTTGGTGTGGACGTTTCGCCTTCTTTACCTGTATATTCAAAGAAGAAGCCGTTTTCAGTTTCTTCTGTATTAAATAAATCAATCTTTTGCTCTTGGTAGCAAGAAGCAATGAGTTTTTTTAGTCCTAATTCTTTGAAATTGTCGGCAAAATATTTAAAGAAATTGCTAATACGGGCATCATCACAATTACAATAAACTACCTTATCCTTAAAATGATTTTTATAGTGTTGCAATTCACTTTCAATATCAGAAAGTTGAGTATAGAATTCATCACTTTTTGATTTTTTAGCTTGTTGCAGTAATTTATTTGTTGCGTTCCTTGCCATAATACTTTACTTTTTCGTGATTTGATTGAATAAATCACTTCCCAACATTTTTAAAGATGTTTTTGAAATTTCAATCATAATATCAAACATTTCCTTGTTGTCCCACTTTTCGCCATTCCCTTGCGTGTAAATAGATGTAGCTTGAAGCATAATCGTTTTGTCCTTGTGCTTTACAAATTTATTTTCGCACAAATTCGTGTTAATGGGCATTCCATAATTTGCCGAGGTCAACCTATCTAATCTATTTAACATACCTGAATTATATTCAAGCGTTACAATCCTTCCGTCAGGTCGTTTAATTGAAATTGTTTCGGTCAAAAAGTTTGAACCTTCTAAGAACAGGACATAAGGAAAATGAGATTCAGAAAGCATATAGTTAGCGATTTCTGATATGTTTTTATGTGACCTTTCAATTGTATTTCCCGCAGCCATTAAGTCTTGGTTGTCTGCTGTGCCTACTTGTATTCCTTTCTTAATGTTTTCAATGTCTTTGCCTTGGTGTTTGGCTTCTGAAACTAAAACAATTCTCCATTCACCGTTATCGTCTTTTACTTCAATTATGCCGCCATCGGGTTTGATGCTTGAATTTGGAACAAAAAGAGTCTGCCCTAATTCAGGGTCAATTTTCTTTAAAGCTTCGTTTATTTCTTCTTTTCTTATGCTTGTTTTATATTGAAACGTCAATTGCGGATATTCTTCTTGAAGTTGTGTAATTACAAGATTTGAGATTTCTCCAACTGTCAAGTCGTGCATTTTTGCATTGTCCCCGAAGATGCCTACCACACCTTGTGACTTTTTATGTTGGTTTGTCAACCTTGTTGATTGGTTATTTTTTGCCATTATATTAGTCTTTTTTATCTTCTTGCAAATTTAGCAATTAAGCTCGTTCTGTCGGTCTTTAATCTTGCACCCAACGGTTTGGCGCTTGGCGAAGAAGCGGATTTCGAAGCACAAAACTGTCTACCGGCACTGAACTTGATACGAAGCAAAAAGCTTCATTTAAGCACTCAACCCGCTTTTTTGCCAAACGCCTGTTATAGGGCGTTTTTCTTCGGTCAACCTGGTCCCATTCCATCTCTAAAAATAATTGCTAAACTAATATGATAAAGTAAGAATGAAAGTATCAATGCGAAAATTAGTCCTACGATTATTCGGTAAATCTTTTTCGTGTCCATTAGTCTCCAAGCCAATGGAATTGTCAAGATTGGAGTTGCGAACATTGCGAACCATAATATTTGTCCAAATAAGTCCATTTTATGCGTAACCGTTTACATCAAGTTCAAAGAGCTGTTTCTTGTCAAGATTGAACTTTACATTCCAATAATAACTACCACCATCGAGCACCATAATTCTACCTTTCAGCCAACGTTCAGTGTCGTCCTTGTCTCGTGCCCAGAAACAGTTGATAAGCAAAAACCTGTCTCCATTTTTGTCTATGTAACCAAAATATTGACGTTTATATTTATGCAGGTTTTTATGAATAATCGGTGTCGAGGATTGATTTACTAATGGATTATTTAAGGTCTTTAAATCTGTCGCCAAGGAAAGTTCTGCTTGGTCAATTTCTTGTCTCGTAGGTGTAAAACGTTGTCCCGGAATAAGGTCAAAATAATTTGAGGGAAAAATAGCAACGTCAAACCGCTTGGTCTTATAGTGGTCTGCCTTTTTAAAAGTCGAGTCTGTCTGGCCAAAAATGTTGCACGTTATCAACAGAATAAATGTCAAAATTGTTAGTATTCTTGTCATTGTTTCGGTCGTCTTAAAATGCCCTATAACGGTTTACGTATTGGCGATGGTGGGGCATTTGGAAAACGTCAGCCCAACATTTGCAAAAGTACCCAATAGAATTACAAATATTGAGTTTACAACTGTCAGCCCCACTTTTGCCAATACGATGTTATGCAGCGTTTTTCTTGTCAAAATTTCCACCATTTTTTCTTTCCTGTTAGCTCTGTCAATGGAATTGATTTATTCTCACCATTCACTTTCTCATATTCAAGTTGAGCTGTCACTGGATCGATTATATGTTGCCAACCACCTGAAAAACTTGCTCTAATTTCACTTCCGTTCGGTGTGTAGTTTCTATCTATTTCAATTTTTCCAACTGTCTCGAAAAGTTCAGAATATTCTTTTTTAAATCTGTCGGGTAAATACCACGTAACTTTTGGTTGGTTTTCCCAATTTCCAAAATTCGCAACAAGAACTTTTGCATTTTCAAAATCCTTAATTGTTGGTCTTTCCGATTTGTTGATTCTTGTTGTCACTATTAAATTATAGCCAAATCCTGTTCGTTTGTCGGTTTCTAATACTACAGCACCACCATAATTTCCGTCTGGAAGTCTAAATGTCAAGCAAGTTCCTTTTTCAAAAATCGGCTCCTCAATCTTTTTCTTTTTCCTTGCTTTTGGCTTGTCCTTTTCTGAACTAATTTTTACAAGAAACTTCTCTAATACATCCTTTCGTTTTCTTATTTCATTTTCATCTGCATCAAGTTCTCTCCAAACTTGTAAGTCCTTTTCTGTCTGAATAATTTCTTTAACTCGATTGAATGTCTCTTGGTCTAATGATTTTGTTTCCCAAAGCGCCAAGGCAAGAGTAAACCAAAAGTTGTTTGATTCATCAGGATTTTCAATAAGTTCTTTGTTGTCACGAATGAGCTTTTCCGCAATTACATCTGGCTTTTCTCCTTCGTTGTAAAGGTCAAAAAAGTCAGCGTAAATGTCGCTCGAAGTGTCGTTACTGTTTATTGCTGTGCCCCACGTTCCCATTGTTTATGTCTGTCTATTTAAAATGCTGCATAACGTTTGGCAGCTACAAGAAGTTGGCGATTTCGAAGCACTAAACTGTCTGCCACCACTGAACCTGATACGAAGCACAAAGCTTCATTTAACCACTGAACCGCCACTTTTGGGTAGGTGCTGTTACCTGCTGGCCTTCTGTCCTCCGTTTCACTGTAAGTCTTGTCAATATTAAGTTTTAGTGCAATTGTCTGCTGTGTTTGTCGGGCTGTGTGTCGGGTATTTTTATTTTTTGAAGCCTTGGGAAATTTTTAAAAACAACTTTGTCTACGTTGGCAAAGCAAGCTCTTTTGCAATTTTTGGTCTGTGGGTTGGCTTGCGCGAATTGCAAATGTGCTTGCTTTTAGGATTTTTATACTTAAATCTATTAGCCTTTTGTAAATATCCACTCTGTATTTGGTTCTGTATAATTAAAATAATTTTTTTCTATTTGATTTTGCCAGGCATTTCCAACAACCTTACTTTTATTACGAATTATCATATCTTCTGATAATGTTGGGCAAAAAGAACACTTTGAACACACTTCGTTTTCAAAATCATTAGTGACAAAATCTTGATAATTATTTGGAATTTGATATAGAAATCTATTATGATTTTCAGGGAATAATATCATAGGCGTTAAACATGGTGCACACAATGAAAAACCATAAATGGAATAATTTACTCCACATAAATGCACTCTATCACATAATTGACCAGGTAAGTCAAAGTCTTTAGGAGTAATTGAAATATTCCTGTGTTTATACTCCTTAATCTCATACACTTCTTTTTTTGATAAAACACCTTTGGTTTTATATATTTCAATTAAACTCTCTGGCATTAATTTTATGTAGGGTCTAATATCATTATCAACATTTAATGTTCCATTAGTTATAATAATAATATTATTTATAAATCCACTTTTAATTAAACGTTCGAAAACTTGAATAGCTTCATTAAGAATACCTGATACTAAGGGCTCTCCCCCAATAACTCTTAATGTTTTAAATGTCAATTTAGGAAATCTAACAATTTCAGAATACAAATAATTTATGTGTAACATACTCATTTCGTTTACATTTCTGGTTATATTATAATCTTTCTCACTATTACAGAATCGGTTACAATGTCTGCATTTAAGATTGCATTTGAAGGTGATTTCAACTTCAATGATACCACCAATAGGTTGATTAAGCCAATTCATAATAATTTAAAAGTTTAAATTAATTTTACTACCTAATTCTTTTAGAAATTCGCTTGAATAATTCTTTATCCTACCAGAACCCGAAGTGAATGTTAGTTCACCGAAATATACCTTATCATTGCTTTCATACAAATCTACCCTGCATTGAGGAAAATCTTTGGTTAAACAATAGATAATTTCCAGCATTTCATTCAAACATGCTGGTTTAGGAATATCAATAGTTGGAAATTTAGTGTGATTTTGCATTTTCTCCTTTAAAAGTTTCCATGTTTTGATTTCAAATATACCTGACTTTTTATTATTCCAATTCGTTGTATTGTAACAAACAAGACAATATTCGGAAATGCCGTTAAAACTCCAAAATTTGTAATCAACTAACGAATCTGAAAACTCCAAAGTATTTTCTAAGTATTCTTCTGCAATAATCAATCTATCAATGCCTAAGTAATGCGGTTCTGCGGAAATTATTCCAAAAGGAATTGAAATTCTCTTTTCGAAAAATGCTTTTATTTCATCAGCATTGCATTCCACTTTGCTTTTAACTTTTACTACTGAACCGGAATCGTGATTACATTTAAGAACAAACTTGTCAGGCAAACTGTTAAAATCAATTATTTTCGGATTTTTCCAAGTACCATAAAGTTTTGGTAAAATGTAATCAAACCCTTTTGAATTTATGTAATCTCTTACTAAATACTTATCTGAAAGCATTGTCCAAATATTTGTATCGATATGAAAGGCTAACCAATTAATTTTTTCGTTCAAATCCGTAGGATTTGACCAGTTTATATGTTTTCCAAATTGCTCAAAATACAAATGTTCTGCTAATATCTTAGGATTATGCAGCCCAAAATAGTATCTATCATCTAAATTTGTTGGCAGTTTCACTTACTTTTTCTCATTGAATTTTGTACACTTAGAAAATATAAAATACTCTAACATGAAAATTAATTTATTCACACTTATAAATAATTTTCCAAGTCTTGTTCTAGTTACTTTAGTATCAACTTTTTCTAAAAAAGATAATCCATTTCCAAAATATGAAATTCCGTTTTCCTCTATAAATCGCTTCCGAACCTCTTCATACAAAGGTGAAAAATTAAAATACAAATCTTCATTTGCAACTAAACCTAATGGTTCAAGAAATGTGTATTGATAATTAATTATAAAAATAGCATGTTTAGTAAGTCCTTCGTTCCTTAGTTTAAAATGAAAATCTTTGGTGCCTAAAACAGAAATTGGCATATTCCGTTTCGACCAAAAGTGCAAAATTTTCAGGTCTTTTAAATATAAGGATCCTAATCTGATTTGACAATTCCATTCGCCCGGCAATTCGTGAATGATATTTCCGAAGTCAAAATTTGTCTTTGCTAATGAAGGTTCGTCCTGACTAATACCGTATTGCAGCCCTAATTTGTAGTTTTTATGCCAATTATCAAAAAAACTACGTGTTTTTTTCGAATCCTTTACATACATAGCACCACCGCTGAAATAGTTTTCAACCTTTTCGAATGGATAATTAAAAACAGAACTTTGTTTTGCAAATATTTCATATACAGGGTGTTTTCTCAAAACAGTATGACCGTCTAAAACCGCTGCAATATCAAATTTACAGTTATCAATATCATTTAAAGAGCTTGCTATTAGAGTATCACAATCAATATACAGAAAATCACCAGAAACGTGATTTCTCATATTTGTTTTCAGTAAGCGTGAACGTACCTTAAAATCAATATCTATATCAAAATTTACAACAATATTTTCAGTTATAAAATTCAATAATTCTTTTCTACTTCCTGTAAAACTATTATTTGTAATGTCATCAACTAAAAGGGTAATGTTTGCATCTGGCATTCTGAACCTTGCTGAATAAATAGAAATTAGAGCACTTTCTAAATAAGTATCTGCTTCTGAACTTGATAATATGTATAAAAGTTTTGTTTTCATAATGTCTTTTGAATTCTTTTAAGCCAACAAGACAAAAACTCTCTTCTTCTAATAAGCCAAGAATATTGATGAAAAGGCATAAATTGTGAAAGAATTTTATAATTTAGTTTGCTTAATTTAAAAATACATCGCATAAATTCAATAAAATTCAACTCAACAATTTTGGATTTATACTTAACTATTGTGGAAACAAATCTTTTACCAATGAAAATTTGTAATTGTTTATCGAAATTATTTTCTGTCAGAAAATTTAAACCGACTAAACAGAAACGAATGGTATCACAAAATTTTCTGGCGGTTTGTTTGCCTCTGAAATCAGAATTTGGGGTTTCAACGTAGTTGTAACCATAAGCCGGGAAATACATGAAATGAGGTGCAAAATAAAAAGCTTTCATAGTGTGGTTTACATCTTCCCAAAATATTCCTTCCTCAAAAAACAAATTGAAGTTCAAAAGAAATTCTCTTTTGTACCATTTAGACCAAACCGCACGTATTCTATTTTCATAATTTAATGACATTTCATATTTCAAGTATTCAATACCTGATAGATTATCAATTGGAAAATCTAAAAAGACATCGTGTTTTGATATCCCATTACTTGTTATGGTTTTTGCATTAAATTGCAGAATGTCGGGCTTTGATGTTACTAATTTCAGAAAAAGAAAATTGATAATATCTTTTTCAATGAAATCATCAGAATCAACAAACCAAATGTAATCGCCTTTTGCTTTCCGGATACCTAAATTTCGGGCTGCGCCTTGCTTTTTGTTCTTTGAATGAGATAAAAGGATGATATTTGAATGTGTTAATGAATACGATTTTATTAGATTTACTGAGTTGTCTTTTGAACAATCATCTATGCAAATTACTTCAAACTCATTTTCTGGAATATTCTCATTATAAATACTATCTAAGCATCGTATAATGTATTTCTCACTATTATAAACCGGTATGATAATGGACAACTTCATTGCAGGTTTTTAGTGATTTTTTAAGTAATTAAGAATTAGTTCAATTGCAACTTTATTGCCTGGCAGAAAACAAGACGTAGTTTCTTCAATTTCGTTCTTGTACAATAGCTCTTTGCAAGTTTGTACAAATTGAGATAATTGAATATCGGTTGGTAAACTTTTAATCAGCAAATTTTGAGAGTGTTGTGCATTACAAGCCTGTTCTTCTTTTCTAAAAGAACAGCCTGAAATAAAAGATGTTGCAGGGATATTCAAAAAAAGTAATTCGCTTAGCGAATTGCGTCCAGCTCTTGTAATTATTAGAGAACTATTGCTATAATAATCGGAAGGTGGCTTAAACGTTGATATTAACTGCAAATTGGCTGGTTGATTAGATTTTATATTTTCATTAACTATTTCATAAACATTACTACTTGAACATTGTATTGTTACTTTATATTCCGCTAATTCCAAAGCAAGCCCAAAGCATAAGTTTGCAATATTAAGAGTAGATTCTAAAAAATCATTTTGAACATTTACTGTGCCGCCACCTAAAATACAAAAAATCTGTTTACTTTTTATAACCCGATTGATGTTTAATATTTCTGTACGGATAATTGTGTTTATTGAATGAAAATTCTTGTACATCCCCGGGTTTTTGACTTTTCTGAGACCGTGCACAATTGCAAGGTCTGACAATGAAAAATAGTGGTTAAAGAATAACTGTGAAGAAATTTGGTTCATTGGATTTTCAACATCTGACGGATTGAGCAATGCAATTACATGAGTATCAGGATTGGCTAATTTTATAGCCTGAACCATTAATGGTTCACCGTCAATTAATACAAAATCGGGGTTGATTTTATTGATAGAATTTAAAATAGCTTCACCATACTTACTAACCGGAATTATACCAATAGATGAAATATCTAAGGGCGAAATTGAAATTTGATTTTGAATATTACAATGTTTTAATAAGACATCGCCCTGCAAATATGTATAAATGAATATTTCAGCACCATATTCTCTCCGGAAATATTGAAGTAATTCAACACCTGAAACAACTCTACCCAAACCTGGAAATCCTCTAAATATACCAACAATCTTCATAATTCAAGAATCTTATTAAGTTCTGAAATAAAATATCGTCTTATTTGGTGATTGTCTATTTTATTCATTGTACCTCCTTTGCTTAATGAAAAAGCAAATGAATAGTTTTTAGAAACAATTTTCATGGTATAATCATTGTAATCACCATAAGGATAGGCGAATGATTCAACTATACCGAAATGCTTTTCCAATATTGCTTTTGAAGTACAAATCTCGTCAACTAATTCGCTTTCTGACAACCTAAGGAATGATTTGTGCGACTTACCGTGTGAACCAATTTCCCAACCGTTCTGCTTTATTTCTTCCAATTCGGAAATAGTTAAATGTCTCCGCTTTACAGTGTCTTTGAAATTCCAATCATTATGTTGACCAAAATAATCTGTACAAACAAAAACTGTTGCAGTGAAACCGAATGTTTTTAAAACAGGGAAGGCATATTTGTAAACACCTTCATAAGCATCGTCAAAAGTGCAAATTATTAATTTTGATTTATCTTCACTTCTAAAATAGTCATTAGCCGAGCAGAGCATATAGCCTTTTTGATGTATTAAGTTCACAACTGACTCAAAGTTTTCTATACTTGTATCTAAATGAGAGTTAATAGAATCAGAAATATCATGTAATACAATGCTATGGATGCTATTTATACTAAGAGAAATTTCATTTCTTGCCGTTCTGATTCTATCAAAAAGCATTAACCATTGTTTCTTGACTACGTCAACATTACTTAAGGATGAAACAGCTTGAAAGGCCTTTTCATAGGTTTTTTTAATTTCTTTATTTTGCAATAGTTGGATTATCTTCTCGGACATTTTTTCAGGTACAAAGTCATTAAAAACGATTTCATTAACTTCGTTGCAAATTGTTTCAGCTATAAAACCAGAATTACTTATAATTATAGGTATACCATATTTTAGACAATCACCTATTGAATTTGAGAACCCTTCACAAAAAGAGCCTTGAACATAGAAGTCCCAGGTTTTTAATTTTTTAAGGAAATCTTCTCTGGATAAATCACCAAGAAAAACTATATTATCTTCTATCCCAATTTCTTGGCAATATCTTTTATAGTTTAATAATAAATCTTTATCAACATTTCCTGCAAACTCAAAATAGAAAACGGCATCAGATTTTTGATTCAAATAGTAGAGCATTGTAATCAAATTAGATACACCTTTTTTCTCATTTAAATTTTTTGCACCACAACCTAATAGAAAATTTCCTTTCTTTAAGTTTGGAATTCTTATAGTTTCCGAACATTCTGTCCAATTAGGTATTACTGTATAAATTTTGCTTCTGTTGAAATAAATAGCTTTGGAAACTTCTTGTAATTCATTTGATAAGGAAACTATTGCAACCGCTTGTTTTAGACAGTTGTAATTATATTGATATAGCGTTGTATCTGAAATTGAGAGATTTATTTCACTGCCTCTTAAAAGAACAATCAGTTTTGTACCTGTTAATCTGGAAATCTCTGATGCAAATAAACCATTTAGACCTGCACCGAAAGCAATAATAAACTCAAAATGTTGGTTTTTACAATTACTAAGGATGTTTTTAAGATGTCCACGAAAAAACAAATGCTCTTTAAGTTCCTTTTTATAGCCACCCTCACAGAGCATAACCTCATTATAAATTACTTTATACTTTGGATTATGAGTAAATTTTGTTTTATCATATACAGACGAGATGATAGTTATATCATAACCTAATTCACTAAGAAGTTGAGCATAAGTGCAACAGCTATATGATAAACCACCACTATTAACTCCAATTTCAGATGTTACTATTGCTATTCTCATAATTCCTTACCTATTATATTTTTTCAGCAGGATGAATGAAAGCTGCATATTCGTATATCTCTTCTTCAGAAATTGGATTATTTTTTATATCAGCATATGTAGGACATTTAAAACAAGGCATTTCCTCGGTTACGGTTTCTTTGCCAAATAAGACAGAAATGGTTTGTGTATACAAATCATTATTTAAACAATTTGATAAGTCTTCTTTAAATGCGTTTCCAAAACTTTTCCATTTATTAACACAACAACCCAATAAATCCCCATTCCAATTCACTTGTGGTGAATACATTAGTTGGCAACATGGTCTTTTATATGCTTTATTAAATTTAGCTTTATATTCGTCTCTAGTCGCAACATTTAAACCGCTTTCTTCCCTTACAAATTCTTTATTAATTATTGGCGAAAAAGTTGAATGATTAAGTCTTGGATAAAAAACCATATTTAGCTCTTGACAAAGAGTTTTTATTTGTGGTAACTCATGTTCATTATGTCCAAAAATAATAAACTGCCAAGACAATTTTGGATACTGACTATCGTATTTTGACTTGTAGTAATTCAATCTCTTAATATTGCTAATTACTTTATCATAATCACCATTAATACGGTACTTAACATAGCTTTCCTGAGAAGCCCCATCAATAGAGATATTTATATAAGCAAATTTGTACTTGACTAAAGCCTCAAGAACATCATCAGCAACTTTATTAAAATTTGTACCGTTACCAGCTGTTAGCTTTATTCCTTTGTAGTGGCAAAATTTTATAATATCAATAATCTCTGGATTAAGAAAAATTTCTCCCCAATTAGATAATTCTATTTGTTTAATTTGATGATTTTGTTCTATAAAGTCTCTAAAAATATTAAATTTTAAGAAACCACTTCTTATTATACCGTTCTTAATTATTCCCTTTGTAGTAGAACATTCTGGGCATTTTAATTGACATACAGTCGATGCATCAATTGAAAGGTTAGTTATTTCTTGCATATTCATCATAATTGAGCTTTTCGTTATAAATCATTCTGAGAAATTACATAAAGTCGTTTAGTCGATGTGTTTTTAGGATATTGATAAGTTAAATATGAACTTATATTAAGCTCTTTAAATATTTCATAAATATCTTTTTCAGATATTCTCACAAAGTCGGGAAATGCATTTGAATAATTTTTAAAGGAAGCATCAATAACTTCTAGTAAATAATATTTAGGATTAGCATTGTCATAAAATCGTCTAATTTGAGATAGATATTCTTTTTTAGTAGATAGCTCCTCAAAATAGACACAGTTTACTTGTACCAAAATATCAATATTTTCCAGTTGTACTGGGTATTCGCCAATAATAATGTCTTTAGAATTAAACAAACTAAATAATTTTTCCTTACCAATAGTTGCCAAATTTTCCGACCTCTCAATTCCTGAAACCTTGTTAAAACCTAAGAAATGAAGCAAAGCCAAGACATCACCAAGCCCAGAGCCTATTTCAAAAACTGAATATGACTTTGGATATTGACTTAATATTTCCGCAAGTCTAACCCAATAAATAGGTGGTTCTGTTTCTGTGAATATTTTTGTCCACTGCGGTAAATCAGAGTAATCTAATCCAAGATTACATTCTCTCAACAGTGTGTAAAACTCTTCCACGCCTTTTGGAATATTTGCCTCACTTGCGATTGGTTCTCTTCGCATAGTTCAAAATCAATTTTAAGGTTATCAACTGGGTTAATCAAACAAGATTGCACTGCTAAATCAGGTAAAAGTCTAACTTCAGCATAGTTTTTACACTTATCAAATTCATATTCAAAACAAGGTGAATCTATATATTTAATAGCTATAACCTTTCCATTGGGAGTATATAACCACCATTTAAGAGAACCATTATTTTGGTTTTCGTACTTGAAACTAATGTTGACTAAAAAAGGAATAATAAATTTCCTAAATTCATTATTTTTCAATGTTTTATCATTTACATAGGGCAAAAGTTTAAGCCCAATTTCATTATCATACAGAAAAGGTAAGATTTGCTGAAAATCACTAATGTTTGGAGTTAGCAAAACATAATTTAGTGAAAACTGAACCTTTGCTTGTTTTAATTTTTTTAAATTATTTAGTAAAGGCTCAAAAAGTTTAGTCTTGGTAATACTTTCAAATTTTCTTTGATTACTACTTGGAAATTGTATTTGTAGCTTTATTCTTGTTTGAGCTAATATGTTTATGACATTATCATCAAAAAATTGGGTATTAGTCGCACAGCCAATTTCTAAATCTGTGTTATCATTTGCCCAAACTATCATTTGTATAGTTTCAGGGTTCATAAAAGGCTCACCACCACTAAATTGTATTTCTCTTAACCCTGTTTCTTGCAATGATTGAATAATAAACTTAAAATCATCAAATTTCAAGAAATCAGAATAACTACCATCATATTTTGCTTGTCCTTCGTTATGACAAAACACACATTTGTAGTTGCAAGCATTGGTAGTTAATACTCGCAATATTTTCCAAAAATCTACGCTTTCCATATCTCTGATTTATAATGTGTTTGTAGTTCAGAAATATGACGCCCTGTAATTTCTTTGTCTTCATGGTCATACATTTCTTTTGGTAACACTACTACACCTGCCTTTGTAGGTATAAAATCACGCATAATATCTTCATGATTTAATAATCCTGCAATAGTTACAGATCCTCCATAAAGTTGATTTTCAACAAGATGTACTTTTACATTTGAAAAATTTTGCAAGTCATTGCTAAAATACTTGTAAGATGATGCGGAACAAACGACATTAAAAAAAGTAGTCTGTTCTTTTGAAAACCTATTTTTTATGTTTGAAAGTCTTTCTTTGCCCTCAGTAAAATATTCATTTTCCTCCCCGTTTAGATAGAGTTCGTCAAGGTGGGGAACTGTAAATTTGATAAAAGGATAGTTTGTTTTCAGAAAGTTGATACACTCTTCATATTTTTCAATACTTTGATAGGCAATCGTATTTAACTTTTCAGGTGAAAACTTAGTATATTCTACACGTCTTACCAAAATTTCTTTTGCTTTAACGTGCCAATTCAAGCCAATAAGTTTATCTAAATCTCTTTTTAGAGCATCTAAATTACCTGTAAACATTAATGATATTTTTCTTATTGGGGCTTCTTTCAATATTGTTTCAAGTCTATCCCTTGTGGGTCTTGGAACTATAATTTCTCGTTGTTCCTGCATAGTTACTAGAGATAAGTCTATTCCATAGTTTTTGATACTCCATAAATAGTCTATTTTATCTTCCGAAATGTAACTTCCTGTTGTAACCGTTGTGATTTTTTTGTGTGGGAAGTATTCTGAAGCCCTCTTAATAAAGTCGTAAATAAGTGGGTGTAAAAATGGGTCTGTATGTGCAGCAACCATTACCCCTGCACCTAAACGTACAAAGTTATGGCTATCTCTTATAAACTTAAAACCTTCATAAAGGTCTTCAACCGTAATTTGTGGCAAGGGCGGAAATCTTTTTAGGATTGGGTCTTTATGTACCTTGCAAAAGATACAACCTACTCCGCAGTTCTTGGAACTTATAGGAATATTACCCCAATTTATGATTTCATATGAAAAGGCATAGAATTCTTCTTGTGTCATTTTATGTATGTCTTAATGTAGGTAACTTAAGGTTTGTTTGTTGAGGCGTTGGCAAAAAATGGCTCTTTTGGTTTTGCGAAGGGTCGGCTTATGTGTTGGGCAAAACCAAATGTGCCATTTGTGCCGTGGGCTAAAATTGTTTTTAAAAAATGTGCGGTGGGAAAAAATAAAAATACAGAAGCGTTGGCTTTTGGGTCGGCTGTCTGAATGTTCACTTTTTCTGTCCTTATTTTCTGTTTCATTCTGTCGTTCATTTTTACTTGGTTCGTTCTTTAGGCTTGCAGGTAACTCGTTTATAGCACTGAAAAAAACATCCTTATCTACCCAAAACAGCCGGCTAAGGATGTTTTTTGATCTGAAAGCAAAGTTAAAAACTATTCAAACATCAGAGGTCATCAAAGGGGCTTTTTATTTTCTGGATATGCCGGGTACTCACATGCGTGTAGATTTCCGTTGTCTTTGAGCTTTTGTGTGTCGGTAATTTCTGAATCTGTTCGGAGGTGTGCAGCCGTTTGTAATCGGATATATACGCCATTCGGGCGGGGCTTTTCCGGCGGCTCAACCCGGCCGGTACTGCCCCGCGCTACGGAGCCGCAGGTATGGAGCGGACGACCCCTGCCTGCCGGCAGGCACGGCGACCCCGCCTCCCGTAAGCTACCCTCCTTCGGAGGGGCTGGGGGTGGCTGGCAGTGCGGGGTGGCGCCCCCCAAAAATCAGCTTTTTACATCGCCGTACTTCCTCCGCCAATACAGCAGGGGCAGGGTACCCAATGCGATGAGCGAGAGGCCCATCATGGCTTCGCGGGGGCGCTGGAAAATGGTGATGATGACCAATGCGGCGCAAAACGCGACAAAAAGGGCCGGCACGACCGGGTAGCCGAATGCTTTGTACGGGCGCTCGGCGTGGGGCATTTTGCGGCGGAGCACGAACACCCCGAAGGCGATGGAGCCGTAGAAAATGAAGGACGCGAAGATGAGCATGTCGGTGAGTTGGTCGAAGGAGCCGGAGAAGACCAGGGTACAGGACCACACCATCTGCATGAGCAAGGCGTTGCCGGGGGTGCGGAAGGTGGGGTGGATACGGGCGGCGCGCTGCGAGAAGAAGCCGTCGCGGGCCATGGCGAAATAGATGCGGGCGGCGGTGAGGATGGTGGCGTTGGTACAGCCCAGGGTGGTGATGATGATGAGCAGCGAGATGAAAAGCAGGCCCGGATCGCCGAAGAGTTTTTGCATGACGGCTACGGCGGCAATGGTGTTGGTGTTTTGGGCCAGCGCGATCATTTCGTCAATGGGGAAGACGTAGAGGTAGGTGAAATTGACGGCCAGATAGGTGCCGATGATGATGAGGATGCCGATGGTGAGGGCCAATGGAATGGTGCGTTGCGGGTTTTTGACCTCGTCGCCGATGAAGCCGATGTTGAGCCAGCCCTCGTAGGCCCAGAAGGCGGCCAGCATGGCTGCAAACATGGGGCCGACGATGCCGAAGCGCCCGGTGAAGGCGGCGGGCGGGAAGCCGGTAGCGGCGTGGGTGACGTTTTCGATGCTGCCGCTGCCGAAGGCGATGCCGAGCAATACGATGAGCGCGAGGCTGGAAACCACCAGCACGGTGATGACTTTGCTGACCCAGCCGCCGTGCTCGACGCCGCGGTAATTGATGGCTACCAGCGTGACAATGAGCGCTACGGCTACTACTTTGACGCCGATGTTGGCAAAAGGGAAAAAGATGCCCAGAATGGACCACTCCTCCCAAGCGGCGCCGAGGCGGGGCAGTTCGACAACGGCGTTGACCGACTGCGAAAATACATACGCGATGGACGCAATGGAGGCGGACTGTATGACGGAAAAGCTGCTCCAGCCGTAGTAGTAGGCGAAAATTTTGCCGTATATTTTTTTGAAATACGCATACGGGCCGCCGCTCTCGGTGATCATGGAGCCGATTTCGGTGGTGGTGAGCACGCCCAGCAGCGTGACGACGCCCGCCAGCACCCAGGCCAGCAGTACCAGCTTGGGCGATTGCAGTTCGAGCGACATGGGCGCCACTTTTTTGTAAACGCCCGATCCGATGATGGAGCTGACAAAAAGAATGACGGCAGCGGGCAGGCCGAAGGCTCTGACCAAGTGTTTGTCTCCGTGTTTTTGTTGTTCTTGCATGGTCAATTTTGATGTATTCAACAAAAGTAGAGAAATACATGATACAGACAACCGATTCATTGTATTTTTGGCCCCGTACAACCATCGCTCTATGCCGCCCATGCGCCGATTGGCAGCCATCATGTTTACCGATATCGTAGGCTACACTGCGATGATGCAACGCGACGAAGCCGATGCGCTGTTGCGGGTGCGCCGCTACCGGGAGTTGCTGGCCTTGCATTCGGAGCGGCATCACGGGGAGTTGCTGCACCACTACGGCGACGGCAGTCTCACCATTTTTTCCAGCGCGGTAGAGGCCGTTATTTGTGCCCGCGATCTGCAATTGGACCTCCAAAAATCGCCCGCCACGCCCCTCCGCGTGGGCATCCACATCGGCGACATTGTGCGCGACGGCGACGACCTCTACGGCGATGGCGTGAACATTGCCTCCAGGGTGCAAAACTTAGCTCCGGTGGGCGCCGTGCTCTTCACCGACCGCGTGCTGGAAGACATCCGCAGCCACCCGGAACTGCCGTACAAGGCATTAGGCAAGTACTCCCTGAAAAACATAGAGCAGCCGGTGCAGGTATATGCCCTCAGCGGGCCGGGTTTCGCCGATCTGAAAAGCAGCGACCTGCAAAGCCCGAAAGGCAAGGCGTTGTCGGGCGCTCCGCAATCTGCCGCTTGGCGCATCGGCATGGGCGCGCTGGCATTGGGACTGACGGCTCTGGCCCTGTCGGCGGTGTTTTTGTGGAATCAGTTCCGACCCAAAGAACAGCCTTTGGCATTGGCGGCAACAGAAGCGCCCTCGGTGGCCATCCTGCCGTTCAAAGACCTCAGTCCGGGCGGCGATCAGGAATGGTTCGGCGAGGGCATTGCCGAAGAAATTCTCTTCGCCCTCAGTAGGGTAGAGGGGCTGAAAGTGGCGGGCCGCAGCTCCACGTTCGCGTTCAGCAAGGAAGAAACCGACCCCCGCGAAATCGGGCGGCGGCTCAATGTGGGCGCGGTGCTGGAAGGCAGCATCCGCAAGGTGGGCAACCGCATCCGCATCACGGCGCAATTGGTGAACACCCGCGACGGTTTCCAAATCTGGTCGGAATCGCAGGAGCAGGAGCTGAGCGATATTTTTGCCGTACAGGAAGACATTGCCCGCTCGGTAGCCGGCAAACTCACCGGGGCGCTTTTAGGCGATCAGTCCTCGCCCTTGGTGCAGCGCGGCACCGGCAATACCGAAGCGTATCAGGCCTGGTTGCAGGGGCGTTACCAGCTCAGTCAGCGGGTGGACGGCGCCGAGCAGGCGGTGGGATATTTCCAAAAAGCCATTGAGTTGGACCCCGAATTTGCAGCCGCTCATGCCGGTTTGGGCAATGCCTATATCTGGTTGGGATACAGCAATTCCGTGCCCTCGCACGAGGCATTTCCGCAGGCCCGCACCCATGCCCGCCGCGCCCTCGAACTCGATCCGCGTTCGGCTTATGCCTGGAGCATTTTGGGATCGGTACACCTGTGGTACGACTGGGATTGGGCTGCCGCCAAAAGCGCATTGGACACCGCTATTGCCATCAATCCCGCCGAAGCCAGGGCCATGCTCGATCTGGGCTGGTACCACGCCTTGCGCCGCGATTTTGCCGCCGCTACCGAGTACATGCTCAAGGCGGTGGCCACCGACAGCGTGGATTTGGAATACAACATAGACTTAGCCGACATGTACCGCATGTGGGGCCAATACGAGCGCAGCGCCGCCATCTCGGAAAAAATGCGCGCGCTCTATCCCGAAAACAGCGATACCTACTGGATGCTGGGGATGAACGACTACTCGCGGGGCAGGTACCGGGAGGCGACGGCTCATTTTGAAAAAACGGTGGAGTACTCCGGCAAGGAAGCCTGGGCCATGCTGCACTGGGCAATGGGATTGGCCAAATCTGGCCGTCAGGAACAAGCCCGTCGCGTCATTCGGGAGGCATTGGCCGCCGAGCCGCTGGCCGAAAATGCGCCGGTGGAACTGGCTATGGCCTGGCTGAGTCTGGGCGAAAAAGACAAAGCGCTGGGTCTGCTGGAATCCGCTGCCCGCTCGCACGCCAACTGGCTCATTTCCATCAGTATGGACCCTGTATGGGATGAATTGCGTCAGGAACCGAGGTTCAAAAAAGTGATGCAACAGATGGATTTTCCGAAGTGAGTTGCCGGTTAGCGGTATGCGGTGGGCGGTCGGCGGTACCTGCGTAGAGTGTTCAGAGGGCGGTAGGCAGTGGGCGGCTGCAAGCTGCAAACCGCTGGTCGCGGGGCTTTTTTTTAATAAAAATAGCATTTATTTAGCATTGGCCGTTAGCTATTAGCCGCAACCACGCCCTGCGTGGTTGATTTTCCAAAAGGAGAAGAGTTCATTTTCAAAAGTACGTTTAGAAATTTCCCATGAGGAAAATCTTCTTCCTAAAGAAAAAATAAGCTAACACCACGCCGGGGCGTGGCAGCAGCTTGTAGCTTTGAAAAATAAGCTAAACTAAGTAGTTACTAAAAATAAGGGACTCGTTTTCAAAATTGGAGTTTTGAAATTTTCCCCAATGGAAAATCGAATTTCCTAATAATAAACAAGCTAACAGCCAGCAGCTAACGGCCAGCAGCTATTGGTAAGTATTCAATAAACACAAGCATCCAATGACACATACCGAATTCCGCCAACGCGCCCACGAACTTGCCGACTGGATGGCCGACTACTTCGAAAACGTGGCCCAATATCCGGTGAAACCCGCCGTATCACCCGGCGACATCAAGGCGCAACTGCCTGAACACCCGCCGATTGCTTCGGAGCCGTTCGAGGCGCTGATGGACGATTTTCAAAAAATCATCCTGCCGGGAATGACACATTGGAGCCATCCGCAGTTTTTCGCCTACTTCCCCACCGGAAACAGCGCGCCCTCCGTGCTGGCCGAAATGTTGACCGCCACCATCGGGGCGCAGTGCATGATCTGGCAGACCTCGCCCGCCGCCGAAGAACTCGAAGAGCGCGTGATGGAATGGCTGCGCGATATGCTGGGCCTGCCTTCCGACTGGGTGGGCGTCATACAGGACACGGCCTCTACCGCCACCCTCGCCGCGCTCATCACCGCCCGCGAACAGGCCACCGAATGGGCCGTCAACCAGCGCGGGTTTTATCAGTCGGCCCGCCTGCGGGTGTATGCCTCGGCGCAGGCACATTCGTCCATCCTCAAAGACGTGCGCATTGCCGGCTACGGCGAAGACAACTTAGTTTACATTCCCACTGACGATGCCTACGCCATGATTCCCGAAGCGCTGGAGCAGGCCATCTTAGCCGATCTGGAGCAAGGCTACCTGCCCGCCTGCGCAATAGCCGCCGTGGGCACCACGAGTTCTACTGCCATTGACCCGCTGCGGCCCATCGGCGAAATCTGCCGCCGCCACGGGGTTTTCCTGCATGTGGACGCCGCATACGCCGGGGCCGCTCTGCTGCTGCCCGAAATGCGCGGCCTCATTGACGGCATTGAGCAGGCCGACAGTTTGGTGTTCAATCCCCACAAATGGATGTTCACCAATTTCGACTGCACGGCCTATTTTGTGCGCAACAAAAGCTCGCTTCTGCGCAGTTTCAGCATCCTGCCGGAATACCTGAAAACCCCCGAAGACCAGCTCGTGAACAACTACCGCGACTGGGGCATACCGCTGGGCCGCCGGTTTCGCGCCCTCAAGCTCTGGTTCGTCATTCGCACTTATGGCGTAGAGGGGCTTCAGGGCAAAATCCGTTCGCACATCGAGTACGGGCAGCGCTTGGCCGCCGTCATTGCCGCTGCGCCCGATTTTGAACTCATGGCGCCCGTATCGCTCAACCTCGTTTGCTTCCGGTACCGCCCGCAGGCAGCCCTCAGTCCCGAAGATTTAGACCGCCTCAACGAGCAACTCCTGCTGCGCCTCAACGCTTCGGGCCGCATCCTGCTGACGCAAACCCGCCTGTCGGGCCGCTACGTCCTGCGCATGGTGGCCGGTCAGACAGACGCTACCTGGGAGGAGATGGAGAAGGGCTGGCAATTGGTGGCGGAAATGGCGCGGGGAATGGAGGTTTTTTAGTAGTTCGGGGGGTATGAAAATCCTTTAATCCTTTTCACCATGAATCTCAAGGCTACCAGCATCTCGGTTTCCTCGCTCAGCCAACTCCTTCTCGGTACGGCCATCGGTGATGCGTATGGCGCGGGAGTGGAATTTCAGGACCGGAAGCGCATCCGTGCAGAGGTGGACTTTTCTCGCTTTTTCAACTGGCGTGATCAGATTCCCGCCGACGAAAAGTCGCGGGTTGTATTTACCGTCAATTATCACGCCTGGGATTACACCGACGATACGGAGATGACCATAGGCCTCATTCGGGCGCTCATGTCGGGACTGCCGTTTACAGAAGACTTGTTGGTAGCGGAATGGAAAGCCGAGTACGAGCGCGGCATTCGCCAAAAAGGATACGGCAGAAACGGCCACGGTTCGATGAGCTGGTACTACTCCGGCGAAAAAACGATAGAAGAAATCCGAGGTTTCCAACGCCATCGGAGCAACCCCGGCAACGCTCCCGCCACGAGAGCCACTGTGCTCGGTTTGCTGCCCGAACACCTCATACAGGAGTACGCCGCCATCAATGCCAATGCCACCCACCCGCACCCGTACGCGGTGATGTCGAGCCGGTGCATCGCTCTGGCCGCCCGGTGGATGTTGGTTTTGCGAGGGATTCCCTCAGAGGTGATTCGGTATTGCGTGGCTCAAGTAGCGTTGGACGAGGATTTTGCCGCCTATCTTCAACGAGTGGATGCGCTGGGCCGTTATGAAAGTTTGGATCATGGAGATTGGGAAACGCTTTGTGGCCCGCAACCCATTGTGGCGCCCTGGTTTCTACCCGGCATTGAAGGGATGCCTTCTGATTCAAAATTCACCACCGGATGCGCCCTGTACGTTCTCAAACACAGCGCTACGGCTATGGATGCGCTCCGTATGTCGGTGCATACCGGCGGAGACGTGGACTCGCTGGCATCCATTACCACCGGCATCATGGCTGGACGGGAGGGTTTGAACAGCTTGCCGGATTGGATGATGGAGCAGGTGGAGGGCCGGGCGTATTTGGAAAACCTGGCGGAGGAATTGGGGGAGTATCTGTGTAAGTTGTGGGGCCGAGAGAATTGAGAAAAACCGGTCGTCATTTAGATCATACCCCATGCTATTTGTTTGAAACCGGCTTCAACCCCAATGGCTGGGGGGCCGACACGATTACTCTTTAATTCGTTATGGAGATTCACGGAAATTCATTGTCCAACCCCAATCCTCATCATTTTAAAAAATACGGCAGGAAGCCACGAGGCAATCCTATCGGAGGAACAAGACGCTGAGTACCCACCCCCGCCCAACCAAAACCCGTTTTCGCTGTTTTTATTCGCGGTGCAGGCGTGCCGACAATGGCAATTTGCTACCGTTTGCCGTCGTTTAAGGGGCGAATAATAGAAACATCCGACTATGAGAACTTTCCTTTTTTTCGCGTTTGCTCTTTTTGCCGCCTTCCTTCAGGCGCAAGACAGCACCTCCACGCTCACGGCCAAAGGGCTGCCGGCCATGCGCCGCGTGGGCCACATTGCCGTGTATGAAAAATACGACGCGCTGGCGCCGGTGCTTCAACAAAACAACGATACCACTTACGTCATCAATTTCTGGGCCACCTGGTGCAAACCCTGCATCGAAGAAATGCCTTATTTTGAGCAGTTACACCAGAACTACGCCAACAAAAAGGTAAAAGTCATCCTCGTCAGCCTCGATTTTTCGCGGCAGTTGGAGTCCAAGTTGTTGCCCTTTATTGCCGACCGGAAACTGCAACCGGAGGTCATTGCCCTCACCGACAGCAAATACAACGAGTGGATTGACAAAATAAGCCCCGAATGGAGCGGCGCCATTCCCATCACCATTGTGCGCAAAGGCAACGAACGCCGGTTGGTGCTGGAGGAAATGCCCGACTACGAATCTTTGGAATCAATCGTCAAACATTTTATCAACCTGTAAATCTGTTATCAACATGAAGAACAAGTTCTTACTCATGCTCTCCGCCGTTGTCGGCATTGCTTTGTTTGTGGCCGCCGCCTTGCCGCTTGCCACGAACACCGGACTGAAAGTAGGCGACAAAGCGCCTGATTTTCAGCTCAAAAACGTGGATGGCCGCATGGTTTCCATGGCCGATTTTAAAGACGTGAAGGGCTACATCGTCACTTTTACCTGCAATACCTGCCCCTACGCCGTGATGTACGAAGACCGCATCATTGCATTGCACAACAAATTTGCTCCGATGGGCTACCCGGTCATCGCCATACAGCCTAATGACCCGGAAGCACAGCCCGGCGATGCGTTCGATAAAATGCAGGCGCGCGCCAAAGAAAAGGGCTTCCCGTTTGTCTATCTTTTCGATGAAGGCCAGAAGGTGTATCCGCAGTATGGCGCTACCCGCACCCCCGAAATTTATCTGCTCGATAAAGACCTCACGGTGCGCTACACCGGCGCCATTGACGACAATGCTCAAGATGCTGCTGCCGTTACAGTAAAATATGTAGAAAACGCAGTCGCAGCCCTCGAAAAAGGCGGCAACCCGGAGCCTTCTTTCGTCAAGGCGGTTGGTTGTTCCATCAAAGTGAAAAAGAAAGCTACGAACTAATCTTTGCTGTTTAGTCAACGAAATTCATTTGTCAAGAGGGCGGGAAGCAATTCCTGCCCTCTTGTCGTTTCCGCCAAAGGCAGATAAACTGCGCAGCAGATTACTGACGAAGTCAGATGAACTGCGAAGCAGATTACCCGATATACCCCTTCAAAATCTTCTTCGCCAGAGACGCCTTGTGCGCCTCGTCCGGCCCGTCGTAAATGCGGGCGCCCCGTTCCTCGCGGTAGTAATACGACAGCAGCGTATCGTCGGTGACGCCCAGCGCGCCGTGTACCTGCACTGCACGGTCCACCACGCGCTGCAACACCCCGGCTGCAAAAAACTTGATGGTAGAAATCTCCAGGGCAGCGGCTTTTTGACCGCGGGTTTCCATGCTGTGCGCGGCGTGCAGCACCATGAGACGGGCGGCGTCAATTTCGGCGCGACTTTCAGCGATGAAGACCTGCACCATCTGTTGTTGGCCCAATTTCATGCCCGGCGCAATGTCGCGGGAAGCGGCGCGGCGGCACATCAGATCGAAGGCGCGCTCGCAGATGCCGATCCAGCGCATGCAGTGGTGAATGCGGCCCGGCCCCAGGCGTTCCTGCGCCAATTGGAACCCCTCACCCTCGCCGCCGAGGAGGTTGGAAACCGGTACGCGGACGTTGTCGTATTCAATTTCGCCGTGGCTGTGCCAACCATCGCCTGCGTGTCCCATGACGGGGATGTTGCGCAGCAGCCGGAAGCCCGGCGTGTCGGTGGGTACAATAATCATGCTGGCCCGGCGGTAGGGATTCGGGTCATTGGGCGCGGTTACGGCCATGACGATGGCGAAGGCGGCCCCGTCGGCAGAGGTGGTGAACCATTTGCGGCCGTTGATGACGTATTCGTCGCCGTCGCGGAGGGCGGTGGTGCCCATGAGTACGGGGTTGGAGCCGGCAAAATCGGGTTCGGTCATAGAGAAGCAGGAACGGATCTCGCCCTCCAGCAGCGGGTGCAGGTATCGGCGGCGGATGTCGGCGGCGGCGTACTGGAGCAGCAGTTCGATGTTGCCGGCATCGGGAGCCTGGCAGTTGAAGGTGAAATGCCCGAAAGGCGAGGTGCCGAGCAGTTCGCTGAGTTGGGCCACCTCCATGAGGTTAAGGCCTGCGCCGCCGTGCGATTCGGCGTGGTAGGGATTCCAGGCGCCGAGGGCCTTGACCTTGTCTTTTTTGGCGCGCAGGATGGGTTCGACCTGTGAGAAGGGCATGCGAAGCCATTCCAATTCGTAGGGATAAATTTCCTCGCGGAGGAATTCCTGAACGAGGGGATAGAGTGCCCGCAGGCGGTCGGTGGAGAAGAGGTGATTGAGCATATTGGTGTGCGGTTGGTTGCAGCAGGGACGGAAACGGTACCGACGGCAGGGGGCAAAAGCCGGAGCCGGCGGTAAGAGTGGACGGCCCGGCGCCCGCTGCCCGACGGCTACCCTCCATTGGAGGGGCTGGGGGAGGCGACGGGGCGGGCGGCTGCCAAAAAAATATACCTTGCACCGCCAGGTTTTGTGCATAGCCTTCGGCACAAGTTATTGATTAGCAGCGCCCGGCATGACAAAAGCGGCTTCGCACCTGACGGTGCGAGATATAGAAATACCCGGCCTTTGCGCGGGTGTTGATTCAGGAAAAGAGCGTGATGAGAAATGCCGTCACGGAGGCGATGAACCCGGTCATGAACAGGGTGTAGGAGACCGTGAGGTAGCGATATTTTTTGTCGAGCACCTGGCCGAGGTAGTACAAATCGCGGACCATGTGTGCGTAGAGCAGTTCGCCGTCGCGGAAGAGTTCGTCCATGGCGGCTTCGTAGTCGTCGAGGCTGAGGGGGACGAAATTGCCGAAAAAAACGAGGTTGCCTTTGCGGAGATCGGGCAGCGCGGCGCCGTTGCTCAGGCGGGTCACTTTGGGTCGGGCGGCCAGTACGGCGAAGATGAGCGAGCAGAGGCCGGAGACCAAAAATATGATGACGGGCAGCAGTACGGCGGGGTGCGTTTCGCCGATGTTGCGGTAAGAAAGCAAGGTGATGAGCACGCTGATCAGGATGGAATTGACGCTGATCATGATGTTGGCCTTGTTGTCGGCGATGGCGCTGAGGTTGATGTGGTTGCGGTAGTTGGTGCGAAAAAACGACTGGATGGCGCGAAGGGGTACTTTGCGCTCGATGCCTTGAAAGGGGCGCTGCTCGGCGGGCGGCTGTGTGTTGTTGAGATCGTTTTGCATGGTGGCAAAGGTAGGGAATGTTTTGGAGTTTCGGGTTCAAGGTTTCGGGTTCAAGGTTTCGGGTTTCATCCGCCGAAGCCTTGGCGAAGGCGGGTTCAATGTTCTGGGTGGGAACGGCTGCTGGCTACAAGCCTCAAGCTGCAAGCCTCTGCGGGTGGGAACGGCTGCTGGCCGCTGGCTACTGGCTGCAAGCCGCGCTTACCGCGCCACGGCGCGGCTACTGTCCACCGCCTACTGGTAGTTCCCTCACGCTTAGCACCGCCGACCGCTCACCGCCCACTGATAAATCCTTCACTTCCCCAACGCGGCGCGAAAGCGGCGGCCCAGCGTTTGCAGGCGCTCCACGGGTTCGTTGCTGAAAACGAGGCGGACAAACTGCGCGGCATTTACCTCGCCCCAGTGCGTCATGGGCGTGGCTGCGACTTTTCCTTTTTGGAGGAGCCGTTCGGATGCTTGTTGGCCGGTAAGCCCCAGCGGTGACACGTCCACCAATTGCGACCAGCCGCCCTGTGCCGGAATCATGGCGTATTCGGCCAACTGTTCGCACACCACATCGCGGCGCTCTTCCAGGATGCGGCAGCGGCGCAGCACCTCGCTTTCATCGGTTTGCAGGGCTGCCAGCGCACCCGCCTGCGAAATGCCTACTGGCGTGACGACGTTGTAGATGTGTACTTTAGCCAAGTCGGCGACGATGCTTTCCGGGGCGGCCATCCAGCCGACACGCCAGCCGATCATGCCGTATTCTTTGGAAACGCTGCCCAGCGTGATGGTGCGCCCGGCCATACCCGGCAGCGCTGCGGGGTGAATGACTTTTCGCTGGTCGAACAGCACGCGTTCAAACGCCGCATTATAAATGAGCCACAGGTCGCGCTCGATGCAGATTTTGGCGATGGCCTGCCACTCGGCCAGCGTGAGCACAGCGCCGCAGGGCATGGCCGGATTGAGGATAAAAACGGCCTTTGTGCGCGGCGAAACGGCTTGCTGCAAGGCGTCCACATCGAGCCGCCACTCGCCGAACTGCTGCCGGAACGGAACCAAGCGCGGCACAGCGCCGGCCAATCGCACGCGGTAGATCATGCCGGCGTAGGTGGGGTCGGTGAGGATGACCTCGTCGCCGGGATCGGTGACTGCGAGCAGGGCATCGAGCATGGCCTCGGTGGCGCCGCAGGTAATGACGACCTGAGCGGGTGAGTAGGGTGCATTGGCAGACCGGTGCAATTTGTCGGCTATGGCCTGGCGGAGTTCCCATTGGCCGGTGAAGGGCAGGTAGCTGTTGTCGGCGTCGCGTTCGAGGGCGATGCGGGTGGCTTCGATGGCCGCTTGCGGAGGGCGGAGGTCGGTGTCTAAGTTTTCCAAGCGAAGAATGTCGGAATCGGTTCCGGCGGCGGCGGCTACCTGATCTATGGAGAAGCCGGGAAGGTTGTGGAGGCGCGTGGGCATGGCAGGAGTGAGTGGTGAGTTGGTGAGTGAGTGGGCGTAAAGATCATAAGAATCTTCTTCTTTCAGTGTCGGAAGTTGCATCGTGTTTTCTGCATTCAATATCCCCGGCATTGCGTAGCTTTGCGGCTCAATTTCGGAACCGACAAAAATATGGAAGTAAGTACCAGAGTAGAGTTGCGCAATCTCCGCTACCGCGATTATATCGGCCTCAAAGAAGCTATGGTGCAGGCCTACTCCGGCCTCGGAGGGATGGTGTGGGAAGAGGTGCCTATCAAAAAACTGCTCAAAATATTCCCCGAAGGCCAGCTCTGCGTCATCGTGGATGACAAAGTGGTGGCTGCCGCGCTGTCTATCATTGTGGACTACAAAAAATTCGGAGACAACCACACCTACCGCGACATCACGGGCAACGAGGGGTTCGATACTCATGACCCCAATGGCGACGTGCTCTACGGCATCGAACTGTTTGTGCATCCGCAGTACAGGGGCATGCGTCTGGGCCGCCGCCTGTACGACGCCCGCAAGGAACTCTGCGAAAACCTCAACCTCCGCGCCATCATGGTGGGCGGCCGGATTCCCAACTACAAATACCACTCCGAAGAACTCTCTCCGCGCGAGTACATCACGGGGGTGAAACGGAAGGAAATTTACGATCCTACCCTCACTTTCCAACTCTCCAATGACTTCCACGTCAAAAAAATACTCCGCAAATATCTGCCCGGAGATACCGATTCCAAAGAGTACGCCACCCTCCTGCAATGGGACAACATCTACTACCAGGAAGACGAGGTACTCATCAACGCCCCCAAACAGGTAGTGCGCGTGGGTTTGGTGCAGTGGCAGATGCGCCTGTTCGACAACTTCGACGCGCTGGTGCAACAAGTGGAATACTTCGTGGACAGCGTGAGCAATTACAAATCGGACTTCATCCTGTTCCCGGAATTTTTCAACGCGCCGCTCATGGCCGAGTTCAACCACTTGGACGAACCGGTGGCCATCCGCGAACTGGCGAAATTCACCGATCCGCTGCGGCGCAAATTCATGGAACTGGCCTTAGCCTACAATGTCAACATCATCACGGGCAGTATGCCGGTGGTGGAAAAAGGCAAGCTGCTCAACGTTTCTTATCTCTGTCGCCGCGACGGCAGTTGGGACAGCTACTACAAAATACACATCACGCCCTCCGAAGTCAACGCGTGGGGCATGGTGGGCGGCAACAAACTCCGCGCTTTCGATACCGACAGCGGGCGCATCGGCATCCTGATATGCTACGATGTGGAGTTCCCCGAACTGGCGCGCATCTATGCCGAGCAGGGGGTGCAGATTCTCTTCGTTCCCTTTCTCACCGATACCCAAAACGGCTACAACCGGGTGCGCCTCTGCTCCATGGCGCGCGCCGTAGAGAATGAGTGCTATGTGGCCATTGCGGGCTGCGTGGGCAACCTGCCCAAAGTGGACAATATGGACATCAACTTCGCACAGTCGGCCATTTTTACACCCTCCGATTTTCAGTTTCCTACCAATGCCATCACCGCCGAAGCCACGCCCAACGCGGAAATGACCATCATCGCCGACGTCAACCTGGAACTCTTGCTGGAACTACACGAGGTGGGCAGCGTACAAAATCTGAAAGACCGCCGCAAAGACCTCTATGAGGTGGTGTATAAAAAGCGGCGTAAGAAGGTGTAACGGTAGGTAGTTTTCAGGGGTGAGGGGTGAGTATGTGAGGAGTAAGCAACCCGGAACCTTGAACCCGGAACTCGAAATTTGAAATAACAATAACCATGAAATACACACTCTTTGCCATCCTTGTGATCCTTGCAGCAGCAGCCTGCAAAAACGAACCAAAAACCAACGGCAACACAGGCAACGCGCCAAAAGCCAAAACCGAAGCATGGGCCGAAGCTGCCGTGACCGCCGTCAGCAGCCGCGAAACGGCTCTCCTGACCAAAGACTTCTGGGTGTTTGAATATTACGTCATCCCCGGCGACCCGCAAAAAAGCATGTTCAATCGCGGCCTCTGGTATAAGTTCAACATGAACGGGACCTTCGAATACGGTCACTGGGAAGAGTCGCTCGGCACCGGCTCCTGGAAACTGGGAGAATACGAAGGAAAACCCCTGCTCACCGTTGATTCCGGTACCGACAACAGCTTCGACATGTTCTGGGAAATCAATTTCGGCGATTACAGCGGGTTCGAGGCTTCTTTTGTCGCTACCAAAGACTCTCCGCAGGCGGGCACCATGTGCAAAATGATCAACATCATGACACGGCCTACCAAAAAGCAATTTGGCTATGAATAAATCCATCTTTTTCCTGAGCGCCCTTGTGCTGCTCTCTTTTGCGCTGACGTTCATCGCATTTTCATGCAAACAGGCGACTACGGCTACCACCGCACCGTCCGCGTTGGAACCCTCTGCCGCTGCGCCTGCTTGGGCCGACGGCGCCAACATCTACGAGGTCAACATCCGGCAGTACACGCCCGAAGGCAGCTTCAACGCATTTGCCACGCACCTGCCCCGGCTCAAAAACATGGGCGTGGACATCCTCTGGCTGATGCCCATTTTCCCGGTTTCCGAAGAGCGCCGCAAAGGCACACTCGGCAGTTATTATGCCGTATCGGACTTCCGTCAGATCAATCCCGAATTCGGTACGATGGAGGACTTCCGCGCCATGCTCGACGAAGCCCACCGCCTCGGTCTGCGCGTCATCCTCGACTGGGTGCCCAACCACACCGGCTGGGGGCATACCTGGATCAAAGAGCACCCGGAGTATTATACCCAAAACAAAGCAGGTGAAATCGTTGACCCGATTGATCCCAAAACCGGCGAGTCCTGGGGCTGGACCGATGTGGCCGATCTCAATTATGACAATGCCGATATGCGCAAGGCCATGATCGGAGATATGCTCTTCTGGATCAAAGAGGTAGGCGTTGACGGATTCCGCTGTGACGTAGCCGGCGAGGTGCCCGACGATTTTTGGAAAGACGCCACGGCTCAACTCCGTCAGGCCAAATCCGACCTCTTCATGCTGGCCGAAGCCGAACACCCGCCGCATCGCAACGACGCGCACTTTGCCATGTCTTACGGCTGGAGTTTTCACCACCTGATGAACGAGATTGCCAAAGGCGAAAAAAATGCCTCCGATGTAGCTGTCTGGTTAACTGAAGACCGCGCCAAATTCCGCAAGGGCTACCACATGCAGTTCATCACCAACCACGATGAAAACTCCTGGAACGGCACCGAATTTGAACGCATGGGCGAGGCCGTCAAAACGATGGCGGTACTGGCTTTCACTTTCGATGGAATGCCGCTCATTTACTCCGGTCAGGAAGCAGGGCTGAGCAAGCGATTGGCGTTTTTTGAAAAAGATACCATCCTTTGGGACAACCTGCCCGCTTATGAACCTTTCTATCGCAGTCTGCTCGATCTGAAGCATCGCAACAAAGCGCTCTGGAACGGCGCGGCTGGCGGAGAACCGGTCATCATTCCGGTCGGAGACTCTAAAAAAGTGCTGGCTTACCTGCGCGAAAAAGGCGATCAGCGCGTGGTGGTCATCCTCAATCTCAGTCCGGATCCACAAGACATCGTGCTGAAAGACAAGCGCTTGGCCGGCAGTTATTCCAATATTTTTGCCAACAGCAGCACGGCCATTACGCCCGGTATGAGCCTCAAACTCAATGCCTGGGATTTTCTCGTACTAGACAAGTAATCTGCTTCGCAGTTCATCTGCAAGTAAATCTGCTTCACAGTTTATCGTCAGGCGGAATCCGAAATCCTGAATCGGGAATCCGAAATCGGGAA
>DDUV01000027.1:68472-109603 GCA_002344975.1 Saprospiraceae bacterium UBA2329
ATCGGGAATCCGAAATCGGGAATCCGAAATCCGAAATCCGGAATCCGAAATCTTGAATTTTGAATCCAAAATCTTGAACACAGAACTCTTCATAGCGCGCAAAGTAGCCGGAGCCGGTCGCAAGTCCTTCTCCCGGCTCATCATACGCATTGCCGTAGTGGCCGTAGCGTTGAGCGTTGCCGTGATGATCGTTTCTTCCGCCTTGATTTCCGGTTTTAAAAAAGAGATCAGCAGCAAGGTTTTTGGTTTTTGGGGCCATATCCATATTTCCAACACAGACATCGGTACCGGCTTCCTCGAAACCCGGCCCGTCTCCAAAGATCAGTCGTTTTATCCGCATTTGGACACCCTGCGCCGGATTGATTACATGGATATGGGCTTTCAGCGCAGCACCAAAGGCGGCGTCCGACACATACAAACCTATGCCCTCAAGCCCGGCATCATCAAGTCGAAAAGCGAGATTGAGGGCATCATCATCAAAGGCATCGGCGCCGATTTCGACTGGAGCTTTGTGCAGCGCTATCTCATTGAGGGCGAGCCGCTTGACCTCGCCGATACGATGCCTTCTTCCGACATCATTATCTCCAAACAAACCGCCGACCGGCTCCGCGTAAGCATCGGCGACCGATTCATCATTCACTTCGTGGAGCAGGGCGAGCAGCTCAAACGCCGCTTTACTGTCAAAGGGATTTACAAAACCGGCCTCGAAGAATACGACAAGGTTTTCGCGCTGGCCGACCTCCGTCAGGTGCAGCAACTCTTGGGCTGGAGCGAAGATCAGGTGGGCGGTTTTGAGGTGTTTGTGGACAACCTCGACGACCTCAATGCCGTCGCCGATTACGTTTATTACAACCAACTCTCCAACGAACTCTACGCCGAAACCATCCGGGAAAAACTCCCTGAAATTTTTGAATGGCTTGAATTACAGGATATTAACGAGGTCGTCATCCTTGCCATGATGATCGTGGTGGCCCTCATCAATATGATCACCGCCCTGCTCATCCTCATCCTGGAACGCACCAACATGATCGGTATGCTCAAGGCCCTCGGCGCCGCCGACCGCAGCATTCGCCGCATTTTTCTGTACTACGCCGCTTACATCGTGGGGCTGGGGCTGTTTTGGGGCAATGTCATTGGGTTGGGACTGTGTTTTTTGCAAAAACAATTCCGGTTCATTCGTTTGGATGAAGAGAATTACTACCTCTCCGAAGCCCCGGTGGACGTGCAATGGCTCTCTGTGCTGGCGCTCAACGCAGGTACGCTGTTCGTCATCCTTCTTTTTCTGATTTTGCCTTCGTTTTTGGTTTCCCGCATCAGTCCGGTGAAGGCCATCCGATTCCAGTAATAATACCGCCGGTTCCGACGATTGCTGTGTCCTTCAATTTTGTGCCATTGGATAAACATAATGATTCTGTTTTTACTTTCCCAACCGCCACCAGCTTCTTTTTGTTACAGGTCTTACATTGCCCCAGGCCGTAGCTGCCGCCCAATACGCCGGATGTGCCTCATCGTGAGGGTGTTGTGAAATGTAATCCAATTTGGCTTTTTGTAATGCAGCGTCTTTTCGCTCGCCCGTACTGATGTTTTTCAAAAACTTCAGCATCAGATCGGCATGGCGGGCGTCGTCCACAGACCACAAAGTAGCCACCACACTGCGCGCCCCGGCATGAAAAAAGCCTTTGGCAATGCTCACCACTCCCTCGCCTGCGCGATATTCGCCCACTGACGTTTCGCAGGCGCTCAGCACCACCAATTCTGCCGGAATATGGCGGGCATACAAATCGCGGGAATACACCACCGGCGCCGCGGTATCGCCCGGCTCGTGATGAAACGCGAGGTACGACATATCGCCGATGCTGCGCCCGGCCCGGCCATGCGTGGCCTGCAACAATATCCGGTAGCGCCCGGCCTCCTCCAAAAATACATCCGAACGGGCACGGCGGCCCTCAAAAAGCCGTCCGCCCAGCAATGCCGTTGCCCGGCGTGCCTCCTCGGCTCCATAGCGCAAGGGAGGCAACCCTGATGGATGTGCTTTAAAATCAGGGGCAAAAGCGGCCATGTTGCGCAGTCTTTTCTCTACCGGCGCGGCCTCCAGCATGGCCCAGTGCGCCGCCGAATAGGCGTAGGAAATGGTGTGCTTTTTCAGCAAATAAGCATGCTTTTTGAACAGACCGGCATCCTCCGGCATCTTGCTCAGCAATGCCTCAAATGGCAGGTAGCAGGCGGCGCCGTCGGGCATCAGCACCCATTCTTTTTGGGCGGCGGCCGGCGAGGCATCCAATGGCGACAACAGTTCCCGGTAGAGGTCGGCAGCCAAGAGGGCATAACGTTTGGCCAAGCTGTCGGCCACGAGCATGGGCGCGCCGATGTATTCGTACACGCTTTGTCTGAATGCCGTTGTTTTTTGTTGAAAATCAGCACTTTTGCGAAACGCCAGACCCTTGAATTGTTCCGGGGTGATGACAAAAACAAGCCACAGACTGTCGGCGTCAAAGTACTTGATGAGGGCCTGTTGAGGCCGGAGCAGCCGCTTTTGCAGCTCGGCTACATCCGTCGCAGCACTGCCGTCGGGATCGCCCAGCCCCAGATGGGCAGCCCCTTCATTGTTACGGGTCCAATGCCGCCATTGCTCTCTGAGTTCGGCCAATTGGAGGTCTGCCCGGTGTTGCTGAGCCGGGTCGGTGCTCAGGAGCCGTTCTTTTTCCAAACGATGTATATCTGCATGAATCCGGCGCAAGCGTTGCCGCAAAGAATCGGGCAGCGGCGCACTTTCGCCCAGCCACTCCCGTTGCGAAATTTCCGACCATTGCAGGCTTTTGTCGGCTTCGGCCAACTGGAAAGCACGGAGCAAAAAGCCTTGATTATCATGCTGTTGATACAGTTGAAAAAACGCCTGCATCGCCACTCGAATGGTGGGCAACATGCGGGCGTAAGCCACCTGCCTGGCCCGCGCATCGTCTAAGGCAGTTCGGTACAGACCCGCCTGAAGCAAGGCTGCATAGAGTGAATCGGCGGCGCTTCTCAAGTCGGCAGCCTCGTTGCGTTGCAGCGCAATTCGGGTATAAAGCTCGCCCTGACGGAGTCTCCGCGCATTTTGCTCGCCGACCGGCAGCCCGGCGATGTGCGGCGCAGCATCCTTGAGCCATTTTGTGGCCAGATCGTAGCGTTGCAGGCGAATGGAGGCGGCGGCTTTGTTTTGAAAAAAAGTAGCCTGCGCAGCGTGATCGTCGGCAGCGAGGTAGGGCTTGGTTTTTTCAAAAAACGTCAGCGCGTCGGCGGCCCGGCCTGAACTCAGGAGCGCGGCGCCGGTATTGTTGAGCGTAGTCGCCAGATCGGATGAAGCGGCGGGCATTTGTGCATAAAAAACGGACTGCGCCACGCCATAGTGCCGAAGCGCGGCGGGGTAGTTGTGCAGGGCGGCATAGCAATTGCCGATGCTGTTGTGCAGCGCGCCGAGGGTCGGGTGCAGCGTGCCCAATGACGCTTCGAGGGGCGGCAGCGCAGCGAGGTGATGCTCCAATGCCAGGCCGTATTCGCCTTGATACTGCCGGCAGCGGCCTATCTTGTGCCACAGGGTCATGGCGGGCACGGAAGGTTCTCCAAATACTTGAGAATGAATATCGTAAGCCCTGCGAAAATGATCGAGCGCCACCATAAAATCGCCTCTGTCGAAGTACAAATCCCCCAGGTTTTCGCGTATCGTAGCCACGGTGGGGTGTTGTGTTCCCAAAGCATAGATGGTGTTTTGGAGCGCCGTTTGAAAATGTTCCAAAGCTTCATCGGGGCGGTGCATGGCCATGAGGCAATTGCCGATGCTGTTGTGCAACAGGGCGGTTTTGGGATGTTGTTCGCCCCATCGTTCCCGGCGAATGAGCAAGGCTTCCTGATAGTAGTGCCAGGCCGAATCGGGGCGGCCGGCCAGATACGCACAGTTGCCCAAATTGCTGAGACTGACGGCAATTTCAGGATGCCGGGGCGGTAATACGGCTTGGCGAATGCGCCAGGCAGCACGGTGCATTTCGATGGCTTCGGCATAGCGGGCTTCGGAGGCCAGGCAATTGCCTATGTTGTTGAGTGCCGAGGCTGTTTTTTCGTGTTGCATTCCGAAAAACTGGGTGCGAATCTTCAAAACCTGCCGGAAATATTGCCCGGCTTGCGCCAATTCACTCCTGCGATAGTGGCAGTCGCCCATGCCGTTGAGCGCATCGGCGGTAGCGGGGTGGGAGGGGCCACAATGCCTGAGCGCCAATTGCCATGCGATCAGATACTGCTGCCAGGCGCCGTCGGGTTGGCCTGTTTCCAGAAAAACATTGCCGAGTAAAACCAATGCCTCTGCCGTAGCGGGATAGTCGGCGCGGGGCGGGCGTTGCAGGAGTACCAAAGCCTGTTGAGCCGATTGGGAAGCTTCGTCATAGCGGCCGGCGGCCAATAAGGTACGCGATTGCTCTATCCAATACGCGGGTTGTTGGCGTCCGAAGTCAAACGGGGCGGCTTGCATCGAATGAGCAAGGGCCGCACACCAAACGATTATTTGAACGAAGCGATTCATTGTGCTTCCGGTCAGCGTTTTTTCGTTACTATTCAGCGGGCCTCCAAAAGCTACGAGCTATGAGTCACGAGCTATGAGTTTGTTTATTCGATGAAAAATTAGATTTTTCATTTGGGAGAATTTCAAAATCTCATCTTGAAAAAAGGCCCTTTTTTTATTTTGGGAAATCAAACTCGTGACTCAAAGCTCGCGGCTAGCGGCTTTTTGCAGGGCGACTGTATAGTCACCTTTGACGAAAATGAACACTTTATTTTTTATTACCCCTTAGCCAGTATTCCACAATCGGCGTGAGGGTGAATTCTACTTTTTTAAAACGTTCCGGTTTGGGTGTTTTCAAAGCTGCAAGCAGTTCGAGCATGGCGGGCCGGAAATCGGCGCCGGGCACTTTGGAAAACTGCTCGTCTATGGCGCGCAACAAGCGCTCGATGCTGAAATGCTCGAAATGCCAGTCCTGAAGATCGTTGGCGTCGGTAATGCGGCTGCGAATCTCGGCGGCTGTCCGGCGGATACTGCGGTTGATGGGTTCGACGAAAAGTTCGGGATGCGGCACCTCATTGCCGTCAATGAACTGATACACATACGATTGCCACTCAGTATCATTGAGCAGGCGAATGAGTTCGGCTTCCCAGTCGGGGCGTGATTTTACTTTTTCTACGGCGGCATTGCGCACATCGGCGTCGTGGTAGCGCCCGGTGAGCGAGAGGATGTTTACCAATGGGTCTTCCGGCTGGTGCGCGGCTATTTTGTCTAAATGGTGTTGATGCTGAGATTGCTCCCGTTGTTGATGATACTCAGCCTGTTCGGCGTTTTGTCTGGCAGAAGCCCGAAACCACCCGAACAGCATGGTCAGCCCGATGATCGCGCAAATGCCCATGCCGGCGAGGAAAGGAATTTTGACCCAAAGTTCAGGCGCTGCCACCTGTTTTTCCGAGTTGATGAATACCGCCAGCGGCACGAGTACCAAGAGGGGCAGCCAGACAGCAGCCTGTGCATCGGCTAACCATTTGAGAAATTGCGGCAACTCGCCAGGGTGCCATTCGCTGCGAAACATGCCGCTGAGTGTAACGGCAAAGAAAAACGCCAACCAGCCCGTAAAAATGAGCAGATTGCGATTTTGAGGAGCTAAAGGCGCCCAGTTGAACAGGCCGTTTTTGCCGGCATACCAGGCCAATAAGCCGCTGAACAGAAACAATGCGCCGCCGTATAGGATCATGGCAAAAGCGTAGCCGACGCCTCTGTCTCCGCCGGGCGCGGGCGAGGAGGTGAGCTGAACGAAGGCAATGAGGGCCAGGGTGATGAAGACGAGGAGGATGTTTCCGAGCATGGTGTTTTGGATTTTAATGATAAATCTGGAGCCAGTATCCCTCTATTTTAAAATGACCGCGTCCGCCGGTTTTGTCTGTAACCACTTGGCGACCAATGCTTTCTAACACTTCTTCCCGGCGAAATAAAGGAAGAGAAGTGGCAGTTTCCCAGCTTTCTGCATCGGGAATAAAAATGCCCGCTACTGTTTCGCCGCCGCCCAGTTCATAGTACATCGAAAAACGAGCCTCATGGCTGCGGTAATGCACCTGCCCGCTGCGTCCATTCTCTGTGTAGGAAATCAGGCTGCCGGAAGCTGCGGGGTGCGTTGGAGCGGGCGAGACTCGTGTTTTTCTGAAAAAATTGTGATATACCAGACTTCCTATGACCACCGCTGCCAGCCCAATCCAGAGCCAGGGCGAATTTCGCACAGATTCGGGAATGGGAGCACGGAATTTGTACAAGAATAGTTGGCACATGGCAGATAATGAATTTTAGGTTGTAGGGGCAAAGTTCGCGTTTTTTTTCATCGTTCGTCTTCCCGGGCTTGTTTTAAATCTCTGTTGATGGCAATGCCCGCGTTGAGTTCAAACCCGATGAGCAGCCCCAGTGCATTGAGTTGGAGCCACAGCATCGTCACAATGATGGTGCCGAAACTGCCGTAGAGCTTGTTGTAATTGCCAAAATTATCCACATAAAAAGAAAAAATCAGCGAGGTGAGCAGGCACAAAATAGTGGCCAGCGTGGCGCCCGGCGAGAACCACCGGAATTTGCGTCGCACGGCCGCGCCGAACCTGTAAATAATGGCGATGCCGAAATAATAAACCGACACAATAGTGAGCCAGCGAAGGATGGAAATGCTCCACTCCGTCACGCGGTTCCAGCCGGTCCAGGCGCCTGCCGCGTGGATGATCTGGTTGCCCAGAATGATGAGCACCACCGATGCCAGCAACAAAAACGCCAACAGAAAAGTGAGCATGGACGCGATGCCCCGTTTGCTGAGCGCATTGCGTTTGATGAAGGTGCGGGCGTACGATTTTTCAAAACCCTGCATGAGAGCCAACATACCATTGGAGGCAAAAAACAGGGCCAGAAAAAAACCGAAAGACAACAAACCTACCCTGGGATTGGTGGTCAGGTCTTCTATAAAATTTGATATGTGCAGCCCCACATCGCCCGGCACAATCTGCTGAATTTCATGCTGAAGCACATCCTCGAAATGATCGCCCTCGTTGGGCAGGTAGTGCAGGAAGTACTTGCGGAGATGAGGCAGCAATGTAAAAAGGGAAATGAGCGCCGGAAACAAAGCCAGAAAGAAGCTGTACGCAATGGCATTGGCCCGCAAAAACAAGTCGAAACGCTGTATTTCATTGGTTGTAAAAACCACCACATCATAAATGGGCACACGCGAAAACCCCGGCAGTGAGCGGCGCTTGGCCCACACCAACAATTTTCGCATCCACCTGGCACGCATCAGGCGGCGCTTCCATTGCTCGATATCAGGTAGTTGGGGCTTTTTCAAAATGCGCTCTCAGTTTTTCAAGTAGGAATTCAGGCGCTGCGATGGTTTTGCCGCTTTTTGCATCCACAAAACACAGCCGCACCGAGCCGCCGTTGACCAACTTGCGGTTTTCGTTGAAAATTTCGACCTCGAAAGTGATGAATTTTTCCGGCAACCGGCGCAGCGTGGTGCGTATCGTCAGCAATTCGTCGTAGTAAGCCGGTCGCACATAGCGCATTTGCAAGGATACTACCGGCATCAGCACGCCGCGCTCCTGCTCCATTTCGCGGTAGGTCAGCCCCGATGCGCGCAACATTTCTACGCGGCCTATCTCGTAGTACTGGGCATAGTTGCCGTAGTAGAGGTAGCCCATTTGGTCGGTCTCGCCGTAGCGCACGCGCTTCTGAAATTCGTGTATCAGCATCTTTGTTGATCGGATGTAGGAGCGCAAAGATACTTAGAATCCGACACAAAAAGATAAGTTATCAACGATTGCCCAATACTCTGAACTCTGTGCGCCGGTTCAGTTGGTGCTCGGCCTCCGGGCAGGTCACGCCGTCTAAGCATTGATTCACCGGACGGGCCTCGCCGTATCCTTTGGCCATCAGCCTGCGACCGTCTATGCCTTTGGCAATCAGCCATTCCACCACCAATTCGGCGCGTTTTTGCGATAAGCGCAGGTTGAAGTCGGCTTCTCCGCGCGTATCTGTATGCGAACTGATTTCCACCGAAATATTGGGATTGTCTTGCAACAAACGCAGCAAGCGCTCCATTTCGGGCAGGTTGTCGTCGCGGAAACGGGTGCTGTGCAGGTCGTAATAAATTTGAAGTACGAAGGGCGCTTCGCGGTCGTCGCCGGTAGGAATGCCGGGAATGAACACGCCTTTGGCAGGGCCGGAACCCGTCCGCGAGGAGTTGGCCCGGAACGGTTGCAGCGCTGATTGCAGGCTGAAATCAAAAGTTTTTCCTGTGGTGCAAATGGTATCGGCAAGGCTACGGGAGAAATAATCGCCTTTTTCCACTTTGAAGGTATAGCACTTGTTTTTGGGCAGTTCGTACATAAATGCTCCATCTGCGCCTGAAACGACGGAATTGAAATAGTTGCCGGCTTCAAAAATGAGCACTACGGCGTTCGACAAAGGCGCGCCCGTGTAGCCGTCGGTAGCCGTGCCCCGCAGGGTATATTTTCGCTCAGGCTGCAAGGCAACAGGGTAGGGGCGCGAGTAGTCCACACGGGTATCTTCTCCGCAAATTTCCACCGCAGCATCATCGTAGCCGGGCGCCGAAACCGTGAGGTTGCAGCAGGCATACACCGGCACGCGCAGGGAATGGTTGGGCAGCATGTCGCAGCGGGTTTTGACGCTTGCCTCTTCGATGGCCTCGCCGGTGACGCTGTTTTGGAACGCCAGACTCAGTTGGCGATACAGTAGTTTGAATCCGTAAATATCATCCCGGCCTGCGCCGCCGGGCCGCGAGGAAGCGAAGTAGCCTGTCAGTCCGTCGGGGGCCAGAATGAAGGAAAAGTCGTCGTACTGCGAGTTGAAAGGAGTGCCTATATTTTCTCCGTTGGTCCAGTTGCCGCTGGGTTGCAAAGTTGATACCATGATGTCTTGCCCGCCCAGCCCCGGATGCCCGTCTGAGCTGAAATACAGGCGATTATCCGGCCCGATAAAGGGGAAAATTTCATCGCCGCGGGTGTTGATTTCCGGGCCGAGGTTGATGGGCATTCCCCAGCCGATGCTCGTTTTTTCAGAATAATAGAGGTCTTTGCCGCCAAATCCTCCGGGCATATCCGATGAAAAATAGAGCCGCCTTCCATTGGCCGTCAGGAAGGGGTGTGCTGCCGAATAAGCCGGATCGGTGAGCGGTATGGCCTGCACATCGGTCCATTGGTCTCCCGATTTTTGGGCGGTCATGATCTCCAGATGGACAATGCGGCTGTCGGTGAGGTTTTTGTTGCCGGCGCGGCTGCGGGTGAAAAAAACCTGGTTGCCGCTGCTGTTGAAAAAGGCTGTGGCCTCGTGCAGGCGGGTATTGAGTTCGGGCGCAAAGACCTGTGCCTGTGCAGTGCTGTCGAACCGGTCGGCTGAAAAAAGATCGAGGAACGGCCCCTGCTCGGCGTTGCGGTCGGAAGCAAAAACCAATTGGTTGCCGTAAATCATGGGCGCCATTTCGCTCTGTTCCGTGTTGAAAGGCATGGGGAAGACCTCGTACAAGCCCTCATTGCATACCATCAATTGTTGCATGGCGGCGCAGGCATTGCGAAACATCGGCGCGCGGGAATCGTGCGGATTGCGCGCCAAATAGGCATCGAACCAGGATTGAGCATCCTCGCAGGACTCGGAGCGCACCAGCACGCAGCCGTATTGCAGCATGTAATCCGGCGAGATGTTCGACCAGTCTTTGATTTTGGAAAAAGTGGCGGCGGCGCGTTCGTAGTCCTGCAGTTTGCGATAAGCCAAGGCCAGGCTGAGCCGCACCTGAAGGTCTTCTTTTTTGGCCAGCACTTCCTCGTACAACTGAATGGCTTCTTTGTAGCGAAGGAGTTTGAAGGCTTCTTCTGCTCTGCGGATTTTTGCATCCTGAGCGTAGGAGGCAGATGCCCAAAGGCATATCGCCGCAATGGCGATAAGGTGGTGTACATGTTTTCTCATAACAAATCGGCTCTGTGTGAGTAAATCTTGTATGTCGTTCAGCCTGTCTTAATAAAAAAATCCCCCAAGGCTGGTTCTTATGTGTGTGCCGTTCAATAGCAAGCGCAAAAATACAAAGGTTTTTTCATTTGTCAAATTACTCTCCGGCTTCCGCCAATAATCGCTCCACCAATACCGGCACAGCAGCAGCGGCCCGGTCGGAAATAACCTCCAGGCGCCGGCGGTCGCTCAGTTCGTAATTGATAGATGGCTGAGGATCAATATAATAAATGGCTGCCGAAGGGCGCGCATAAGCAATGAGACCCGCGGCGGGATATACCTGCATGGAAGTACCGATGATGATGACGATGTCGGCTTTGGTCAGAATTTCTACGGCCTTATCCATCAGGGGCACCATTTCGCCAAACCAAACGATGTGCGGCCGGAGCTGGTGTCCGCTCTCGCACAGGTCGCCCATTTGGAGGTCATCCTGCCACTCGTACACCAATGAAGTCTTCCCGGTGCTGCGTACTTTGTTCAATTCGCCGTGCAGGTGCAGGATGTTGCTGCTGCCGGCGCGCTCGTGCAGGTCATCCACATTTTGGGTCACAATATGCACGTCGTAAGCAGCTTCGAGGCGGGTGAGAGCGAGGTGCCCGGCGTTGGGCAATACTTCCTTGAGTTGCCGGCGGCGCTGGTTGTAAAATCGCAGCACGAGTTCGGGGTTGCGTCGCCAGCCGTCAATGGAGGCTACTTCCATCACGTCATGTTGTTCCCACAGCCCGTCCGCATCGCGGAAGGTGCGGATACCGCTTTCGGCGCTCATGCCGGCGCCCGATAAGATGACTATTTTTTTCATGCGGCAAAGATAAGTGGTTTGAAATAAATAGGCCCCAATCGCTCGCAGCTACACCCTACATTTTCAACAGCCTCCAAATCTCCTCCCGCTCCCAACTTTTCTGCTCTCCGGGAAGCAAACCGCCCAATTCCAGCTCCTCCATGCGAATGCGGATGAGGCGCAGCACCGGAAATCCCACGGCGGCACACATTTTGCGCACCTGCCGGTTTTTGCCCTCGGTGAGCGTGATGTCGAGCCAGGAGGTAGGAATGGCGGCCCGGAACCTCACCGGAGGAACGCGCTCCGGCACTTTCGGCGCTTCGGTCAGCAACGCAACTTCGGCAGGCAGCGTGGTGTAAACGCCTTTATCGGTTTTGATGGAAACGCCGTGTCGCAAGCCTTCCAAAGCCTCCGTTGTAGGAATGCCCTCCACCTGTACGCGGTAGGTACGCCGATGCCCGAAACGGGGATGCAGCAGGCGCTCGTTGAGGCGTGCATCATCGGTGAGCAGCAGCAGGCCCTCGCTGTCTTTGTCCAAACGGCCAACGGGGTAAACGCCTTTCGGCAAAGGCGGCTGCCAGTCGGCCAGGGTGCTTTGTCCGGGCGCTTCGGCAGTGAATTGCGAGAGCATGCCGTAGGGTTTGTACAGCGTCAGGTATTGATGGCTTGTGTTCTTTTGCGGTTTCATAATGGAGAGAATGAGTAACTTTGGCGGTCGTAGGGGGTAGGCGGTTTTCAGTGTGCGGTAGGCGGCGCTGAGCGTAGAGTGTTCAGCTGGCAGTCGGCGGTTCCAACCCCACCTTCGCCAAGGCTTTGGCGGATGAAACCTTGAACGCGAAACGCGAATTTTTTTAACGCGAATTTAGGCGAAGGGCGCGAATTTCCGCGAAAGCGCGGTGAACGCAGCCAGCAGCTTGAGGCCAGCAGCCAGCAGCTTGAGGCTTGTGGCCGGCAGCCGCTCCTACCAGAGAATCCGAAATCTTGAATCCGAAATCTTTGCAAACATGGAAATACCCACCCTTACCAAAAAGACCTTTGCGCCGGAATCGCTCGAAAAATGGTTTCAGCCCTTTCGCGAAAGCATCATCGGCATCCACCGGCAGTTTGAAACGCCTTATGGCGAAAAAAAGATCATTTATGCCGACTGGACAGCGAGCGGGCGCATGTACGGCCCCATCGAAGACATCATGTTGCATCAGGTAGCGCCTTTGGTAGGCAATACGCATACCGAAACCACCGTGACCGGCTCCAGCATGACCCAGGCTTACCACCACGCCAAACACATCATCAAACACCATGTGCGCGCCCATGAAAAAGACGTACTCATCGCCACGAGTTCGGGCATGACGGGCGTGGTCAATAAATTCCAGCGCATTCTGGGCCTCAAAGTACACGAGCGCTTTCAGCACCTGCTGAAACTGTCGGAACAGGAGCGCCCCGTCATTTTTGTGACCCACATGGAGCACCATTCCAATCAGACTTCCTGGCTCGAAACCATCGCCGATGTGGTGGTGGTGGAACCCGATGCGGATGGCCTCGTTGACCTGGCGCGCTTTGAAGCGGTGGTACAACAATACGCCGACCGGGAAACCAAAATCGCGGCGGTGACCTCCTGTTCCAACGTGACGGGCATTGCCACGCCTTACCACGATATTGCCGCGCTCATGCACCGGCACGGCGGCCTGTGTTTTGTGGATTTTGCCTGCTCGGCGCCGTACATAGACATTGACATGCGGCCCGAAGACGAGGCCCGGCATTTGGACGCCATTTATTTTTCGCCGCATAAGTTTCTCGGCGGTCCCGGCTCATCGGGCGTACTCATTTTTGACCCCCAATTGTACAAAATCCGCATTCCCGACAGTCCCGGCGGCGGCACGGTGGACTGGACCAATCCCTGGGGCGAGCACAAATACATTGACGAAATCGAGGCCCGCGAGGACGGCGGCACGCCGGCTTTTTTACAAACCATCCGGGTGGCAATGGCCATCCAACTGAAAGAACAGATGGGCGTGGCCAACATGCAGCGCCGCGAGGAGGAACTGCTGGAGCGCCTCTGGGCCAAGTTCGACCGCCTGCAAAACCTGCACGTTTTGGCCGATCATGTGCGGCGCCGATTGGGCGTCATCTCTTTTTATGTTGACGGTCTGCATTACAACCTCGGCGTGAAACTGCTCAACGACCGCTTCGGCATACAGGTGCGCGGCGGCTGCTCCTGCGCCGGCACTTACGGGCACTACCTGCTGCATGTATCGAAGCAGGATTCCAAGTCCATCACGGAAAAAATCAACCACGGCGACTTATCTGCCAAGCCCGGCTGGATTCGCCTCTCCATCCACCCCACCACTTCCAACGAGGAAATGGACTACATCTTGGACGCGATAGAAGCCCTCTGCACCCACCATCAGGAATGGGCCAAAGACTACCGCTACGATGTGCATACCAATGAGTTTCAGCACCTTTCGGGCAAGGACGGCATCGGGGAGATGGTGAGCGGGTGGTTTGAGTGGTGAGGGGGGAGTTGAGTGAAGGGGTGACTTGTCCCTGCAATGCTACCGTAGTCACCCCTTCACTACGCAGGAGAAAAGAAAAAAATGATTATATGGCCTTACCCTACATAGACATTGCCCTGCCCGGCATACCGCCCTACCGCCTGATGCACGTTCCCGGCGGCGAATTCCTCATGGGCGCCGATGAGGCAGACACGGAAGCGCAAGACCGGGAAAAGCCCGCCCACCGCGTGCGTTTAGACGATTTTTACATCGGCCGCTTTCCCGTGACGCAAGACCTCTGGGAGGCGGTGATGAGAGAAAACCCTTCCCGTTTCAAAGGCCCGCGTCGGCCGGTGGAAACAGTTTCCTGGAACGACATCACTGAACAATTTCTGCCCCGGCTGCAGGAAACTACCGGAGGCCGATACCGCCTGCCCACCGAAGCGGAGTGGGAATATGCCGCTCGTGGCGGCCCGTTTTGGAAGGAAGAAGACTTCCGCTACGCAGGGAGTGAGGTGTTGCAGCAGGTGGGCTGGTACGATGAAAACAGTGGCGACGCAACCCGCGATGTGGGCCTGCTGCTGCCCAATGCGCTGGGCCTGTACGATATGAGCGGGAATGTGTGGGAGTGGTGCGCGGACGATTGGCATAGCGATTATAATGGTGCCCCTACTGACGGCAGCGCGTGGGTGGATAGCCCGGAGAGAGGATCGCGCCGCGTGCTCCGCGGCGGCTCGTGGAGCAACAGCGCCGTGCGCTGTCGCGTGTCGTACCGGATCATCAGCGACCCGGTCAACCGCAACGGCGACTTCGGTTTCCGCGTAGTTCTCTTCCCTTAGTTTCGGTGGCCTACCTATCCGGTGCTGCCCTGGAGCTAAAGCCGGCCGGGGAGTGAGCAGGAATGTCTGCCGGAATACTGTTCCGGCTGGGTCGCGGAAGGGAGTCCCAGCAGATATTTTCGCTCAAACAAAATTCTTCCATATTTTCCACAATACCCTACTTTTGCAGGACTATGACCGCTACTCCGCTTAAGACCTTCATCATCTATGCCCGCGCCGACGCAGCGTTCAAGGATGAGTTGCTCAACCACCTGCACCTGTTTGTGGAAAACAGGCTGATAGAGAAGTGGGTGGACTCCGATCTGCTGCCCGGCGAGGATTGGGAAAAGCGCATTGAGCAGGAGTTGGAAGCGGCGCATTTGGTCATCATGTTGGTGAGCGCCGATGCCCTGAGTTCTGAGTTCATTCGCAAAAAAGAATTGAAAACGGCCATAGAAAAAAAGCGCGCCGGCAGCGCCCGCTTCGTTCCGGTGTTGGTGCGCGATTGTATGTGGAAATTGAACCCCGATATTGCTGAAATTCAATTATTGCCTCGCGGCGACAATGGCCGGATTCAGGGCGTAGCTGCCTGGTTGAGCCGGGACAGCGCCTGGACCAATGTGTGTGAAGAACTGCACAAACTCATCCAGGAAATCCACGCCCACCTCGAAAAGGAAAAAGCCGCTGCCGAGCGCGCCCGCAAAGCAGAAGAGGAAGACCGGCAACGGCAGGAAGCCGCCGAAAAGGCAGCACGCGCCCTCCGCCGCCGAGACGAAGCCTTTTGGAAAAAAATCTCGGAAGACGCCACACGAAGCGATGACCCGCAGCACCAAATAGAACTGTACGAAAGCTACCTACAGGACGATGCTTTCTCTCTGCATCGCGCCGAGGCCGAAGAGGCCATCGAAACCATACAGGCTGAAATAGAAGCCGCCGAGCGCTTGGAGGTCGCCCGCCGGACCGCCGAAGAAAAGCGCAAAGCCGCCGAAGCCGAACACAAAAAACGCGCTGCCGAAGCCGCCGAACAAAAACGCAAGGAAGCGGCCGAGCGCGAAGCCGAAGCCGCCCGCATTGCTGCCGAGGCCAAAGAACGCGAGGAGCGCCACAGGAAAGAGGAGGCTCAGCGCCAAGCCAAAGAAAAGGAAGAACAAAAGCGCCGGGAAGAAGCTGTTCAGGCGTTTATAGAAATGGTACCCGTGGAAGGAGGCCCCTTCCAGTTCGGCGGCGAGCATACGGTCACGGTGCCCGATTTCGAGATCGGCAAATACCCCGTGACGCAAAAACAATGGCGGGAGATCATGGGGAACAATCCCTCTCGTTTCAAAGGCGACGACCTGCCCGTGGAAAGCGTCAATTGGGATGATGTAAAAGCATTTATTCAAAAACTGAATGAACGGTTTCCTGGCCGGCATTTCCGTTTGCCAAGTGAGGCGGAGTGGGAGTACGCGGCCCGGGGCGGGCGGCTGTCGAAGGGATACGAGTATGCCGGTAGCAATAAGCTGGATGAAGTGGGGTGGTATTGGGAGAATTCCGGGGATAAGCCTTTGTCGGGTGAATGGGACCGGAAAAAAATTGAAAAGAACAACTGTCGCACACATCCTGTCGGTCATATAAAGGCGAACGAGTTGGGTATTCACGACATGAGCGGGAATGTTTGGGAATGGTGCGCGGACGATTGGCACGCCGATTATAAGGGCGCTCCGACGGACGGCAGCGCCTGGGTGGACAGCCCGCAGCGGGGCTCGTTCCGCGTGCTCCGCGGCGGCTCGTGGGGCGACTTCGCCGGGGACTGTCGTGTGTCGTACCGGGGCAGCTTCAGCCCGGGCTACCGCGGCGACGCCTGCGGCTTCCGCGTGGCCCTCGTCCCTTAGCTTCGGTGGCCTGCCTTTCCGGTGCTGCCCTGGAGCTAAAGCTGGCCGGCCGGTAAGCGAGCCGGAAGGAGGGAAAGCCAAGCGAAGCCGGGGGCGAGCGGGCTTTTCCGCCTTCCGGCGAGCGGCGAGGTGACATCTACCGCCCGCCGGGCATCCACCAGAGGCGGGAGGTGTCATCTCGCCGCAAGGGAGAAGAAATACTCATCATGTTTTCAGATGACACCTTCCGCGCCTTGGGGCGGCGTTAGATGTCACCTGAAAGGCGGGAGGTGTCATCTCGCCGCAAGGGAGAAGAAATACTCATCATGTTTTCAGATGACACCTTCCGCGCCTTGGGGCGGCGTTAGATGTCACCTGAAAACGCCAAATACTACAAATGCAAGCACCCATCATCGCCCGCATCGAAGCCCTGCTGCCCGGCAAAACGCTGCAAGCCGCGGCGGCTTACGGCTTCGATCCCGTATCCCGCGTGATGCCCATCCGCAAGGAAGCCCCGCTGTGCTACCTGTGGCACGAGGGTCATTTGGCCGGACTCAATCTGGCGGGCGCCGGCTTGGATGACGAGATATGGCGGCAAATACTCGCGGAGATCGGAGCAGAGGCCGCGCACTTGCAGGCCCTCAACCTCCGCGACAACAAGCTCACCGCCTTTGAACTGCCGCCGGCCATGCGCGGCTTGCGGTATTTGGATCTCAGCAACAATCAACTCCGGGAGTTCGCTCCGCCCGCCGAAGCCGTAGCGCAACTCGAACACCTGTGGTTGTACGGCAACGAAAACTTGGCCACACCGCCGCCGGAAATCGTGGCGCAGGGGAGGTATGCGATAGCGGGGTATTTCAAAAAACGGCTCGAAGGCGTCAGGTTTTTGCGCGAAGCCAAGCTCTTGTTGCTCGGCGAAAGCGGTGCGGGCAAGACAACTCTGGCCCTGAAAATGAAGAAAATAGACAGTCCGCTTCCGGGAAAAGACGAAAGTACGCGCGGTATAGCGGTGGAAACCCTGCGCATCGGCGAGGGAGATCAGGCATTTGATATCCACCTCTGGGATTTCGGCGGGCAGCAGATTTATCACGGCACCCATCGCTTCTTTCTCACCAAGCGATCGCTGTATGTCGTGCTGGCCGACAACCGCAAGCAAAATACCGACTTCAACTATTGGCTGCAAATGGCAGAACTCTACGGTGACGGCAGTCCGCTGTACATCGTGGTGAACAAAACAGATGGCCGCCCGCCGTACCCCAATCTCGGCGGTATGCGGGCGCGATTCGATTTCCTGCGGGAAATGCTCGCCGCCAACCTGGATACCTTGGGCGAATATGATAAATCTGAGAATGCTGCCGCCGTCAATACCGCCGACACCCAAAAAGTGATCAACACCCTCACCAACCGCATCTGCGAACTGGAGCATGTAACGCAGTCGCTTCCGCTGTCCTGGTTTCATGTTCGCAACGAACTCGAACGGATACGCGAAGCCGAAAATATAAATTACATCTCTCTGGATCGCTATTATACCGTTTGTGCCGCTTATGGGCTGAACGACAAAGACCGAAAAAGCCAGCTTCAACTCAGCGCTTACCTGCACGATCTGGGTGCCATCCTTCATTTTCAGGACGATGGCGCATTGCGGGAAACCGTCATTTTGCGCATGACCTGGGCCACAGACGCCGTTTTCAAAACTTATGACAGTCCCTTGGTCAACGCCGGCGACCGCTCTGGTTTTTTCAACAAACGAGACATCGGGCAAATATGGCATGATGAAATGTATGTGGATAAGCAGGAACAACTGCTCGCGCTCATGCTCCGCTTCAAACTCTGCTATCGCGTTGGTGAAACAGATGACTACATCATGCCCGAACTGCTGCCGTTCGCACAACCCGATTACGCAGCATCCATCCCTTCCCTTCACCCCGATGAACTGAGTCATGCCCCGGCCTTGCGCTACAGCTACGACTTCATGCCGCGCGGTATTTTTGCCCGCTTGGCCGTGGAAGTGCATCAACTCATTGCACACGGACAAAAATTCATCTGGCGCGAGGGTACGATACTTCAGCAGGGCGACAGCTACGCACTGATAACGGAAACCTACGGAAACCGGGAGATTGTGGTGCGGAGTATCGGCAAACGCCGCCGCGAACTCACTACCCAGGCTACCATTCATTTAGACAGAATTCATGCTTCATTTCCCCGGCTGCGGGTACAAAAGTTGATTCCCTGCAATTGTCCTGCCTGCCGGATACTTCAGGCGCCGCATTACCACGATTATGAAAAACTCATCGAGTTTCTCGAAAATGGCCGGACGAAAACGCCCTGCGACAATCGCCCGTACCACGACGTGGATATCAAAAGCTTATTGGAAGAGGTTTTTGGGAAGGATGTGAATGTTCCCGCTACACCGGATAAGAAGGATAAAAGCTCCCAATCCACCCCCAAAAAAGTCTTCCTTTCCTACTCCCACGACAAGATTGAAGACGCCAAACGCCTAAAAACGGCATTGGCGGTGCAGGCCAAAACAGGCAAAATCAATTTCTGGTACGATCAGGGAATCCTGCCCGGCGCAGAGTGGAAAAAGGAAATTGAAAACAAATTGGGCGAGGCCGACATCATTGTGCTGCTGCTGAGTCCGGAGTTCTGGGCTTCCGACTTTATCTGGGAACAAGAACTTCCGTTGGTGGCGGCGCGTTACGCGGCGGGCGCACAAGTGCTGTGCGTTATGCTCACCGATAATGATTTTCAGGAAACGGAGTGGTCTGGTTTACAGGCAGTTCCGCAACTCAAGGGCCGCCTCACGCCCATCAGTCGCTGGCCGGATAAGGACGAGGCCTGGCAGGAAGTGGCCGGAGCCTTGAAGCGCATGTTGGGGTGAAGTGTTTACTGTGAGCGAGAACCCCCTCACATATTCTTCGTCAAATTTCTATCCAAAAGCACCTCCTTCAGCTCCTTGAGAAACTGATACTGGTGCGGCATGGCCTTTTTGAAGGCTTCTTTGATGGCCACAAAAGAACCTTGCTCCATCGTTTCCAATTTTTCCTTCAGCGCCACGGCATCCTCGTACAGCATGGCTTTGAGCGAGGGGATGTCGTGCCAGTCGCCCTCTACGGCCCAGGCCTGTTCGGTTTCGCCGTCGGCTTTGTGAACGGGGTCCAATTCGATCAGGCGGTCTTCCTGCATCATCACCTGGGCGGTCTGCTCGGCCAGCGGGCCTTCGGGCAGCGTCCATTGATTTTCGTCGGGAACGAGGAAAATTTCGAGACCGCGTTCGCGGAAACGGTAGATGATGAGCTTTGCTTTTTCTTTCAGATTCATGAGCCTAAAATTACTTCCGCAAGCACAACGCGGAGCGTGCTAAAAGGTTTACCAATTGATTATTTCATACCCGTTTGGGCGCTCAGCGGCAATTTCGATACCGCCAGCTTGCCTATTTGGCCACCCTGCTCTACGCCGTTGACAATGGCCGGTCGGTAGTGGATGCCCCCATACATACGGCTCATGGAAGCCTCATCGGCGGCGTGTGCAAAAGAGCGGAAGGAGCGCGTGGGCAGCCCGTATTCGTTTTCGGTGTCGTCGTCAAAGGCGAAGTTGTCGCCGAAAAGCGCCGTCAACACAACGGCAGCCGAGGAACTGGCCACGCTGTGCCCGCTGGTATATTCCGGGAAGGGCGGCGTTTGCAGCAGCGGCAACCAGTTTTCGTCCAAACTGCGGTTGATGACGGTTTCGGGGCGAACGAGCTTGCTGCGGTATTTCTCATCCCAACAACTGACAAAAGCATCGTGCAAAGTGACGGCAGTGAAGGCGTAGGCGCGCGTAGTCTGCTCGAAATCGCTGCCTGCCTTGCGCGCTGCCAGTCCGGCAATGTTCATCCAGTGGCCGCCGGGCGTTATTTTTTTGGTGGCAAACATAACGTGGCCCACCTGATTGGTTTTGTAGGGATTGCAATCCCAAAACTGCGCAATGGCCTCACGTTCAGGGCGGTCGGGAGCATCCAGCGCCTGATACACCTCCATGAGTTCTTTGTGGAAAGGACTGCCGGGAGTGAGGTCGAACGGCGTGGGCGGCGGCGGCGCGAACTGCGCGGCGGAATCCAGCAGGAAGGTCCGTATGGTGTTCCAGTGCGGCTCAATGCCGTCCATGTAGGCAGGCGGCGTGGGTTGCCAGACGGCGGGGTCGGGCGAAATGGAGTACTTGGGAAAAGTGCGGCTTTGTTTGTAGTTGTCGGTGGCGGCCCATGCCAGTATATGCTTGGCCACTTCATCGCCGTATTGAACAGAGCGGTTGTACACCTGCGTCGGTATGCCCATTTTTTTGTACTCGGCCAATATTTGATTTTGGAAAGAGTCCATTTTTTCCTCCGAAAAAATGAGCGCTTTGCCCACTGTGAGGAAGGCTTGCACACTCGCCAAAGGCAGGCAATACTCCTGGCCGGGCTGTGGTTGGGGCGTGCCGTTCAGCCCGTTGAGCCTGTTGGCCAAGCTGAGCTTGCCGGCGTGTGCGGCTTCGTACCCGGCGGCGTTGGCATAGCTGTAAATGCGGGCAGCCACCGGCGGCGAGAAAATGTCGTGAACGATCACATCCGTCAGTTGCTTCATCGAGCGGTGGTAGTGCTCCGGGTTGGCGGCTTGTTGTTGGTAGTCGGAGTTGGCGGGTTGGCAGGCTTGCAACAGCAGTGCCGACAGTGCTATGGTAAAGGAGATGTTTCTCATGATGGTTAACTTTGTATTAAGAAAATTATTCTGAAATAAAACTTAAAATCCGGATTTTGTGCCAATATTTATTTGATGAGATACAAAAGTGTAAAGTAAAGAAGAAATTTTTCTATTTTTCCATCGCCATCAATATCCCGTTCAAACCTTTGTTGCCAACCAAAGGTTAATCTGTCATCCTTGAAATAATCGTAGGGTAAATAAACGGGATCATGAAGGTGGGAAACATAATGGAGTGACTCCAAATCATTAGTGCTGGGATTATATTTGAATATTTCCTTAGGTACTACATCATTTGTAAGTATCAATTCATAGAGACCGTCATTGTCAAAATCAGCCACATCCAGTGAGTTAGCATAAGGTGGAAATTCAAAGATGAATTCTGCTGAATCCTTAAATTGTGCCTTTCCTATATAAAATACAGCCATAAGGCATTCTCTCAAATCACTATGGTCTTTGGGAATCGAATCAAAAACGTACAATTTGTGATCTTTATCACAAAAGCAGTCTGTTAAGTAAATGAGATCGTCATCCCCATCGTTATCAATATCTCCGGAGTTAAACTCCATATTCCCGATGTTCTTAAGGAAAATATGCGGCTTCGTACTCACAATTGAGCCATCTATATTTTCGAGCCAAAGATGATCACCATAACTAGGATTAGGTGCCAATAAGTCTATATCCTTATCACCATCGAAATCTGTAAATATCAACTGTTTGGTGGTTTCGCTATACACATATTGATACTTAGTAATCAATGGCTTTTCGATGTCAAAATCTGTAGTTTCGTGAATATAATATATAAGTTTTCCTACAAAATCCAATTTTCCGTCATTATTTAAGTCAATGAATTTGAAGAAACTAAAACTTTCACTGGCTCCCAACTCAAATTGAGTTTTAACACTTTGCTTCATGGTAGAGAATGAAAAAATCTGGTTTTTGGGAATGAAAGTAATAACAGCCTGATCCCTCGAAGAACTCATCTCACTTACAATAATGTCTTCAATTCCGTCCTGATTCCAATCGCAGATATCAAAATAGAGTGGCTTGTTGAGTTTCTCCTCAACTATAATGGAAAACATAGGTAGCCCCAGCGGGGAAATGGTGTATCTATATACAACCAATCGTTGGGTAAGCTTGTGCAAAACGACCATTTCTTCCACTCCGTCCCCATCCACATCTGTGAAATCAAATTGACTGAAAATATCAATTTCATGAATAGAATCACTACAAGCCAGAAGTATTAGCGTATCTTTTTGTGATAGTACCTGCGTAGGATACAGTAAGTATGCTGTCATGAAAAAACTGATAGATACAAGCAGATTGGATACTTTCATTTTGATGTTATATTTAATGTTTACTTAGTTGAGACGATTGAAGTACTTCTAAATTCGATTTGCTTTATACTACGAACCACCAACTTCAGCGCCCGCTCATCCACAGCCCGTTGCGTAGCCAGAATGCCGTCCAAGTGGTCAATCTCGTGCTGCATCAGTTCCGAAAGGTCGTCTTCCAGAGACCAGAGCTGCGGCTGCCAGTCGGCGTCCATGAAACGCATTTTGCAACGCCGGTGCCGGCGCAGTTTTACCAACAGGTTCGGAAAGCTCATACAGTCGTCCCACAACTCCATCATTTCCTCGCTGAGGTCGAAGAGTTCCGGATTGAAAAATACCACCGGGCGCTCCACATTCATCACCACGAGGCGCTTCATCAGGCCGATTTGAGGCGCGGCAATGGCCCTCCCGGCGCCGTATTTGGCCCTGAATTCCAGCACAATAGCGGCCATGTCGGCAATAGCGGGTTGCAGATCGGGCAGTTCGTGTCGCTGTACCGGTTCGCACACCTCGTACAATCGCGGATCGCCCAGCAGGAGTACATCGCTCAGATTCATGCGGCAAAAGTAGGCAGCCGGTCAGTGAAAACAAAATGCTAACTTTGCCCCCTCAAAATCAGATACCATGAAGTTTTTATCCATCGTTTCGGCGGCCCTTTTGGCGGTCTCCCTGTTTTCTTGCAAAACCGCTCAGCAGCCTGCCGCCCCTGCCGCTCCGATCACATCCGTTTCCGTTGACGGCGATCCCATGCTCTTGGGCCGCATCAGCCGCAAGGCATTATCGGAGGGTTCTTATGCCGCCTGGTTCAATGCCGAGTACAATGGCTACACGGTCAATGCGGGGGCATTAGCGGGCAGGGAAGCCGATTTGAAAAAAGTGGACATCGAGATTTTTATGGGCACCTGGTGTTCCGACAGCCAACGCGAAGTGCCGCGGTTTTATAAAATCTTGGACCAACTCGGCATCAGCGAAAAACGCGTGGTCATCATCGCTGTAGACGACCATCCCGACCGCCGCAAAACCAGCCCCGGCGGCGAGGAAAAAGGCAAAAACATCGAGTATGTGCCCACCTTTATTGTCAAAAAAGACGGCGTAGAATTGGGCCGCATCATCGAAAGCCCGCAACGCTCGCTCGAGGCAGATATGGCGGGGTTTCTTTCCAAATAGTTTTAAAAAAATCATTCCGGCGTGTAATTTTGCGCCCCAAAATCCGGCATTTATGAAAAATCTTGTTTTGCTGATGTTTTCTGCTGTCCTGCTCGTAGCGGGCTGTGTGAATGATAAGACCTCCAAATCGGACAGCGAGGCTGCTGATACGGCGGCTGTTACCAACGACCCCAATGTAAAGTTTGTGCCGCCCGCGCCTTTGGTGGACATTGACACCAGCGCTGCCCGCATCGGCAACGGCGCTTACGATTTCAACGCCTTGGTGCCGCTCTTCCCCGACATCATTGCCGGCACCGGCCGCCAAACCGCCAATGGGGAAAATTACAAAATGGCCGGCGGCATGATCAGCAGTGCCAGCGCTTCTTACAATGTGCAGGATCGCAGGTTTTCCGTCGCCATTCAGGATGTGGGCGACAATGCCGATGTGATTCCGCAATTGGCCAAGTGGTCCACTATGGCTATGAACGGCGACGATGAAAATGAGGTGATGCGCTCCACCTTATACCTCAATCAGCCTGCATTTATTCACTATAACAAGGCCAGCAGATCGGGCAGCTACAGCGTCATTTATTCCAATCGTTTTGTGGTGGACATTACCGGCAGAAACGTAGAACTGGCCGAGTTGGAAAAGGCGATGGAGGATTTGCGTATAGACCGATTGAAGTAATTTTTCGCGGGCTGTGTTATTGCGTTTGAAAATTGACGTTCTTTGTGTCTTTTTCAAACTTAAATTGCACACTCACCATGAAAAAGACAATTACCATTTTGCTCTTTTGGGCAATGGCCTTGCCAATGATCGCTCAGGGCACATTGCAGGGCAAAGTCACCGACGAAAAAGGCGAACCGCTCATCGGAGTAGCCGTGTACGAACGCGGCACCGACTTCGGCACTTCCACCGATCTCGACGGCAAGTACAGCCTCACACACAGCGGCCCCAATGCGGTCATTACCTTTAGTATGCTGGGCTTTGTTACACAGGAAATCAAGGCCGGCAATCAAAAAACATTGGATGTAAAGCTCCTCCCCGACGTCAGCCTGCTCGATCAGGTGGTCGTGTTGGGTTCCCGGCGCAGCAACCGGGCGCAAACCGAAACCATGGCCCCCGTGGACGTCATCAACATACGGCAGGCTAGCATGAGCACCGCCCGTTTTGATGTCACCTCCATGATGAATTACAGCGCGCCCTCTTTTAATTACAACAAACAATCCGGCTCCGACGGCGGCGATCATGTGGACTTGGCTACTTTGCGCGGTCTCGGCCCCGACCAAACACTCGTGTTGGTCAACGGCAAACGCAGGCATCAGACGGCCTTCGTGGCCGTATTCGGCACCCGTGGCAGGGGCAATTCCGGCACCGACCTCAACGCCATTCCCGCCGCTTCGGTAGAGCGCATCGAGGTATTGCGCGACGGCGCTTCCGCTCAATACGGCTCGGATGCCATTGCCGGCGTGGTCAACATCATTCTGCGCCGCGACACCGGTTTCCTCAATGCCGATCTTGGCTTTTCCGTTTATCACGACCCGAAATACAATCCGGCCTACAAACACGATCTGGGCCTGTATGTGCACGGCAACAAATTGGACGGCGCGGCTTACACCGCCAACGTCAACTACGGCCTGCCTTTGGGTAAAAAAGGCGGTTTTGTCAATGTAGGCTTGCAATACGCCGATCTGGCCAAGACTTTCCGACAGGAATTAGACGGCGTGTTGCCCGAAAGCATCTACCGCAGGGCGCACGGCGACGGCTCCATGCGCGGGCTGGGCGGCATGTTCAATCTGGAAGCGCCTGTTAAAGAAAACGACCGAATGACCTTTTACGCCTTCGGTGGTTACAACTCAAAAAACTCTGACGCTTACGCCTTTACGCGCAATTTCTCGGCTCGGCCGGAGCGCTTTCCTACCAAATCCGACGGTGAAATCATACCGGCGCCGGGCATCATTTTTACCGATTCGGGCGGCGAACAGTACTACAATCCACGTATTCGCACCGAAATTTCCGACTTCTCCGTGGCCGCCGGTCTCAAAGGCATCAGCGCCTCGGGCTGGAACTGGGATTTCAGCAATACGCTGGGGCGCAACAACTTCCACTTCTTCGGCGAAGGCACTTTCAATGCAGGCTTGGGGCCTGATAAGACTTCCTTTGACGACGGCGGGTTCAGTTTCCTGCAAAACAGCGTGAACCTCAACTTCAGCAAAGAAGTGGCCTCCATTTTGCAGGGCGCCAACTTTGCTTTCGGTGCAGAGGCCAGGCTGGAAAACTACCAACTCTTTGCCGGCGAAGAAGCCTCGTATCGCAATTACGACCCCGACAAAGCCTCCGGCGCGCAGGGCTTCCCCGGCTATCAACCCTCCGACGAGGCCAATGCCAACCGCTCCTGTATCGGGGTGTATGGCGATGTGGAATTGGACCTGACCGATGCCTGGTTGCTGGGGGGCGCTGTTCGTATCGAAAACTACAGCGATTTTGGCTTGACTGCCAATTACAAGTTGTCGAGCCGGATGAGACTGTCGCCCAAATTCAACCTGAGAGGCTCGGTCAGCACCGGTTTCCGCGCGCCGTCTTTGCAGCAGATCAACTTCAGCTCTACCTTCACCACCGTGCAGGGCGGCCAGATTGCCGAGGTGAAAATTGCGCCCAATGCCAACGCCATCACCAAAGCTGCCGGTATTCCCGAACTGAAGCAGGAGCGCTCGTTCAACGCCAATCTGGGTTTCACGTTCAAGCCTGTGCGCGAGTTTTCCATCACCTTGGATGCCTATCAGGTGAAAGTGAAAGACCGCGTGGTGCTTTCCGGCCAGTTTGATGCAGAAGACGGCACCTTGAACCCAGTATTTACGGCAGCTTTGCAGAATCTGCGCGTCAGTCTGGCGCAGTTTTTTGCCAATGCGGTGAACACCACCAATCGCGGTATTGACATCGTGTTGGATTACAACAAGCGCCGCTCCAACGGCCATTTCAGAGTGCTGGCTGCCGCCAATTTCCAGCAAATGACGATTGACCAAATCAACGTGCCCACTTTGCTCAACGACACGCCGGAGCACCGCGCTACCTTCCTCAGCGACCGCGAACAAGCCTTTATTCTGGCTTCCGCTCCGCCTGTTAAAATCAACGGTACGGTGGAGTACGGCATTGAGAAATTTACGCTGGGTGCGCGCCTCAACTACTTCGGCAAGATTGAATTGCTGGGCTATGGCGAAGACGGTCTGGGCATCAATCCGATGGTGCCCACGGATGCCGACGAGAATATTTATGTGGAAGACCGCTACATCTATGGCGGCAAGTTGGTACCCGATCTTTACATCGGCTGGCAGGCGTCCAAGAGCATTTCCCTGAATTTCGGCGTGGACAATATCCTCAACGTTCACCCCGATCTGGGCTTTGTACCGGTAGCTTCCGGCTGGGCTTTCAACAACGAAACGGGCGGCCCTTGGGATGCGGTGCAAATGGGCGGCAACGGGCGCCGGTTCTTTGTGCGGCTGGGCTTGAATTTTTAGAATTGAATTTCCCGCCACTTTGATTCCTGCGGGATTTGTTTTTAAACACAATAGGCACATAGATCACATAGCGCAGTTGCTATGGTTCTGTGTGCCTATATCAATCAAACCGCTCCACCCTCAACTGATCTATCGCCAGAGGCTTGTCGCTGTCGGCATTCCAGAAAAACACTTCTGCCCGGTTGAAGGGCCGGTCCGGCAGCCGCAGATCCAAATAAATCTCCTTCGTTTCGTTGTCGTTCAGCAGCCTGAACACCCGAATGGCGCGCTCATGCACCGCCTCGTCGTTGTTTTTGACGCGCACAATAAGCTGGGCCATCTTCCAGGTGTCCCACTCTTTGTTGAGCGAGCGCACCGTGACGACAGCCCGCAGTTTGCGCGAACCATTGGCCGGCAATTCAAACCCAAACGGCTCGGTGAACTGCCGTCCCCCGCCGATACAGGCCGAGCGGCTCCCCTCGATGGGCGGAATGGGGCAATCGGCCCAGAGTTCGGCGGTTTCAAAATTGTTTTCGTAAATCACCTGCACATTGCGGCGGCGATTGCCGTAGTCGCGGTCGGTATCGAGCAGTTTGCGCGTTTCCACCGGCAGATCGTAGCGCAGCACAATGCGTTTCCAGTAGGCTTTGGTCATAAAACCCGGCTCCAGCATACCGCCCTTGTGCGCTTGATGCGTGAGCCAGAGATTGTAATAACTGAACAGCACGAAAATGGCAAAAACAACGTAGCGCAAGGTCTTGCGGTCTTTGAGCCACTCCACAAAGGCCGCCAGCGGAAAGGCCAGCACCGCATAGCTTTGCACCATGGCGCGTTGGCCCAGACTGCCGCCGTACCACCAGATGTCCCAGGCGAAAGTGACGTACAAAAACAGCAGGAAAAACACGAGAATGGCCGGAAACAAAGCGGCGTGCTTTTTGTACAACCACACAAATCCCAGCACGGCAAATGCCATCATGGGCGTATAAACCAACCAGCCCGCCCGGAAACTGAACACGCCCCGGTCTATATGCGGTTTCAGCCAGCTAAAGCCTTGATCTTCATAGCTATACACGATCCAGTCGCCGCTTGCCATTTTCCAATACAACAGTTGAAAGCTGCCCATCAGTCCGCAAACTACAACCGCGCCGGCCATTTGCAGCCCATGTTTTTTCCACAGGCCGAGGCGCTTCTGCAAATCCTCGGCATTGGCCACGCCCCAGAGCAGCGGGATGAGCGCCGTCAGGATTTCGGTAGGTCGCGTGAGGGCCGCCAAGCCAACGACAAAACCGATGCCTAAGGCTTTGAGCAGGGTAGGGCGTTCGTACCACGAGGCCGTCACCGCCACCAATGCCGCGTAGAGGGTGAAGAGGTAGTTGTGGGTCATGGCGCCGTTGATGGCGGAGTAGTCTAAGTAATTGGTTCCGAACACAATGAGCAGCAGCGTGATGGCCGTAGCCTCGTCGCTGAAATGGCGCAACAGGTTGCGGCGCAGCAGCCACAAACCCAGAAATGCCACCAACAAACTCCCCCAACTGATGGCCGCCTGATACGGCAGCGAGAAGCCGTCGGCGGGGTAGCCCAACGCCGGCGCCAGTGCATGCGCGATGAGAAAAAAGGGCAGGTATTGCACCGCCAGACCGCAGGAGTATTTCATCACATAATTGCCCGATGGGTGCTGAAATGCCTGATAGGGCGCATCGGCGGGGCGGTATTTCTGGTGGATGGAATCGCGGAAAGCCACCTGATGGATGTCTTTGTAAATGAACACGGCCGGCAGGTAAAAATAATACCCCGACACGTCCCAACTGATGGTGGCCTCGGTTTGGCCCTTGTTCCATTTGGGGTAATAAATGCCGCCGACCGCAAGCAAAAAAGCCATGCAGATGAGCAACGAATAGAGGGAGATGCGCTTGTTCATAATTTTCAGGCAAAAGTGAGGGCGATGGAGACGAAACGTCGGAAATCAGCGGTGTGCTTTTCGATGATGGCGCGCACAACGCTCAGATTCAGCCGGGCATACTCGTGTACCGCAATGTTCCGAAACCCTACCATGTGTTCCATTGCACGGGCAAGCGGTGCGTCTATCAGGCCGGCTTTTTCCAACAAAATAAAGGCTTCGCGGGTGTTCTGCGGCACACCCAGCGCTTTCAGTTTTACAAGGTGGTTGGCCAAATCTATACTTTGTTCGCAGGCGCGTTGCAAATTCAGCAATACAGCATCCTGCCGGATGTATTCTGTTTCAAAAGCCGCCTCATGCCCGACATAGTCCTCGGCAATGCGTTTCAGGCAGCGCTCTATGCTCGCCGCTTTGTTGATGATTACGCTGTCAGCCATACACGCTCCCCCGTTTTTTTATTTCGTGAATGATTTCCCGGCGCGCCTCCTCCAAGTACTGGTACATCGAAAAACTCGTCATTTCAAAAGTATCGCACAGGTAGTCGTCGCTGCTGAAAATGCGCCTTCCGGTAGAAACGATGATGAATCGAAAATCGGTGGGCACCTGGTGCAAGTCCACCAAATCCACCTCATTGCCCAGTAATTCCGCCAGGGCGCAGATCCATTCAAACCGCTGCATATCAGATACTTTTGACGGCCAATCGGTCAAAAAAGCCAGGTCGTAGTCGCTGTCCGCACGGTAGGCGCCGTCGGCTCTGCTTCCAAACAGCCACAGCCCGCGCAATTCCGGTAGCCGGTCCCGCAGGAAATTCACGATTTGCAGCTCGGTCGCTTGATTCATACCGGCAAAGGTAAAAATAGTCGTGAAAATTTTCAGGGCGCCCCCGCCACTCGCAGTCTCGTAGTTGCAGGGTAGTCAAATGGCGGGCGGGTCATCCGCTTTTATACCGCAGGGGCTCTCTGCTCTGTGCTCTTTGCCCTCTGCGGCATACCGCTGCTGCCCCTGGCGCACAAGCTACACACCTATCGGCAAGAATCACTACATTGCACCCAAAACCACACCATGATTCGATTCTTCACACTCCTGTCGGCAGCCATTTTGCTGTCTCATTGCAGCCCGCGCATACCCGGTTCGGAGGCCGCTCAACGGCGCGACCAAAAGGCATTCCTCAAAAACATCTCCGCCCTGTGCGGCCAGACTTTTGAAGGCGTAGTTGTTTTTCCTGCCGAACCCGCGCCCCCCTTCAAAGACGCCCGCCTCCTCATGCTCGTGCAGCAGTGCGGCCCCAAGGAATGGCGCATCCCGTTTTGGGTAGGCGAAGACAAATCCCGCACCTGGATACTGACGCCCATCGGGGAGGGCCTGCTCTTCAAACACGACCACCGGCACGAAGACGGCACTCCCGACGAAGTGACCAATTACGGCGGCTTGGCCGATGCGCTTGGTTCGGCCCGGCAGCAAAATTTCCCCGCCGACGCCTTCACGGTGGGCCTCATTCCTGCCGCAGCGACCAACGTTTGGCGGCTCCGTCTCAGCGAGGACGGCAAGGTTTTTAGCTACATCTTGGAACGAGACGGCAAACCCCGCTTTCAGGCAGATTTTGATCTGAGTAAGCCGGTAACGCTTCGGTAAGATAAACTTCCATACTGTTACCGCCACGACAGCCGGGGCAAACTTTTATGCAATTTTTTCACAACCCAAGTCAAACAGGCGGTGTTATTACCCAAGTTTTTTATCCATATCAATCAAACAGCTTTACAAATGGCTTTTCAATTCACCGATGCAAACTTCAAAGAAGAAGTTTTAGACAAAGAAGGCGTGGCCGTCGTTGATTTCTGGGCAGAATGGTGCGGCCCCTGCCGTGCAATTGCGCCCGTTATTGAAGAACTTGCAAAAGAGTATGACGGCAAAGTGAAAGTGGGCAAACTCGACGTGGACCACAACCCGGACGTGTCTTACAAATACAACATCCGCAGCATACCCACCATTTTGGTGCTCAAAAACGGCGAGGTAGTGGACCGTCACGTCGGAACTACCAGCAAAAAAGCACTGGCCGACAAAATTGAGGCTGCGCTCTGATTCTTTCTGCGACAAAGTCGTGCTTTCAGCCCTTGTTGGGAGGATTCTCCTCTGAACAAGGGCTGATTCAGTTTTTAAACTTCTGTAAGTCATGGATTTATTAGACAACTTGGAGGTCAAAGACCTCGGCAACCTCGAAATGCTGGCCCGGCAGGTGGTGGAAGGTTTCATCATCGGCCTGCACAAAAGTCCCTTTCACGGTTTCTCCGTCGAATTTGCCGAGCATCGCCTGTACAATCAGGGCGAAAGTACCCGCAACATAGACTGGAAAGTGTATGCTCGCACCGACAAGTTGTTTACCAAGCGCTTCGAGGAAGAAACCAACCTCCGTTGCCAGATCGTGATGGACGCCTCCTCGTCTATGTACTTCCCCGATGAGGCAGATGTAAAAACGGGTGGCGCGTATATCAACAAAGCTCGATTCTCGGCTTTGGCGGCTGCCGCGCTGATGAATTTGTTGCAAAAACAACGCGACGCTTTCGGCATTACCCTGTTTGACGAAAGTGTGCGACTACATACCCAATGCAAGAGCAGCACCACGCATTATCGCCTCATGCTCACGCACTTGCACCAGTTTATCAACAATCCGACAGGCAACAAAAATACGGCTGCCGCCAAGGCTTTGCACGAGGTGGCCGAGAGCATCCACCGCCGCTCGTTGGTTGTTATTTTCAGTGATATGTTTGAGCAAATGGAAGACAATGACCATCTCTTCGCGGCGCTCCAGCACCTCAAGCACAACAAACACGAGGTCATCCTTTTCCACGTCACCGATAAGTCGAAAGAATTGGACTTCGAGTTCGAAAACCGGCCTTATCTGTTCATTGATATGGAAAGTGGCGAACGCCTGCGCCTGCAACCCAAACAGGTCAAACAGCACTATGTAGAGCAGGTGGACAACTTCATGCAGCAGCTCAAATTCAAATGCCTCCAATACAAAATTGACTTCATAGAAGCCGACATCAGCCGGGGTTTCCGTACAGTTTTGCAATCGTATTTAGTGAAACGCAGCAAGATGGGGTAGGGGAGGAGCGGAATGCAGTATGCGGTGTGCAGTCGCGCTTAGCTACCGCCCACTGGTTTCGCGTTTCATCCGGCCGAAGCCTTGGCGAAGGCGCGTTTCAGGTTCAAGGTTTCGGGTTGCTCACCCCTCACACACTCACCCCTCACCCCTGAAAACCGCTTACCGAGCCAACCATTCCACATACTCCTTGGGGCACAGCAGATAGCCGGGATTATCCTCGCGGGGCGGCTGCCCGAAATGAATAGGAGCGCCATCCAGATAGCTGTGATTCAGGCCCAATTCTTCCACGATGACCTTTTCGCCGGCCCAATCCCATGCATCAATTTTTCGCATGAGAAAGATATTGACGTCCAATTCGCGGCGAGCCATTTGCAGAGTTCGCATGGCATTGGTTTGCAGGATTCGTTGTGGCGGTATGCCCAATGCAGTCAGCAAGTCGTAATATTTTTCTCCTTTGTAGCGAGCCGGGTGCCCAAAAAATAGTTCGTCTTTGCCTTTGGGCCTCACCGGTTCGATGCGCTCCGTTTGGCCGTTTTGTTCTAAATAGACCCCCTCGCCGTGCACGGCATACAGCAAAATATCATCCAAAGGATACGCCAAGACCCCAATAACCAAGCCTTCGCCCGGTACGAAATAGGCCGCCTGATGCGAAAAGCCGTGTTGGCCGTCGGCGAAATAGCTGGTGCCGTCCAACTCATCCACCACAAAATAATCTTTGCCGGGAAGGATGGTCTTGTCGGGCGATTCCTCGCTGTACAGGCCGGATTCAGGAAACTCGGCGGCGCGATCAGCCTGCCACATTTTAGATATTTCAAGGTCCACGTCGGTTACTTTAGATCCGTCGGGTTTGATATACACCTGAAAATCGCCGCGAAAGCGGAGGCGCATGATGTCGGCGGCTTTTCGGGCCTGGCGGAGGAGGAAGTCGAGTTGTGGCTGGTATTGCATGGCGCATTGAAGTTTTGAAACAGCCGGCGGTGGCATGTTATTTTGAAATATAATTTCGCTGCAAATATAGCGGGATTTTTGAAGGCGAGAAAGCCTGCCTACTTCTCGGATGGTTTCAATCCCAAAATTGCCATGTTGTCAATGCCGAGATGCGCGACCACCCGTTGATTCCACGATTCCAGATTTTCGAGGTTTTCACCTCGTTGTACTTCATTGAAATACCGCCGGCTCAAAGCAGACCAATGCTCCTGATGTTGCCGATAAGCCTGTTTTATTTCGGAAATATGCTTCTGGGAGGCCGCAATTTCAAGGATAAGATCGCGCCGTTCTATTTCCATGAGATCGAAGTAAATGTTTATAAAACACAGGGCAACAGGTGTTTGTGGCAAGCGGTATCTGCTTTCATAAGGATCAAAAATAGTAGCCGTAAGCATATTGGTGGAATCCCCGAATGAATTGACATCCATGAATATTTTTACTCCCAGCCGGTACAAATCGGAAGTAAATGCCTGATTATTAAAGGATTTTGAAGCTACGGAGCCATCTTCAAATTCCCGGAAATGAATGCGTTGTTCAGACCATGCCACAAAAGGATATTGTAACAACTTGGCGCCGCCCTCGAAGATGTTTCTGGCGGTGAAGAGCGCCTTGTTGGTAATGGATGCCGGAGATTGAAAAAAACGCTCATTGTCCTGCCGGAGATCGCTGACTTTGGGTTCTTCGTGGTGCGTCCAAAAAAAGTCGTTGTAAGGAAAAGCATTGATTTTGCGATAGTCGCCTATGCTGTCGCTGCTGAAATGAAATTCCGGCAAATCAAAAACCTCATCCGGAGCGTAAGCATACAAAACAGCCTGTGTATGAACCTGGTATTTCTGCGATTTGCGATCCTGATAGTCAACTGTGTAAGAAAAATCTACATGATTGAAAAAAGCCTCCGAGCCTTGTTCTCTGAAGGTTTTAGTGATTGAAATATCTATGTTGCGAATAGAATCGTGAGGGAACAGCGGCCTGAAGGGATAGCGTTGTGCAGCGGCGCAATGTTGCTCAATTTTTAGAATATTTTTGCGGGAGGCATTGATCCAGATTTCGCCTGAAAAGAGCCGGCCTTGAGATTTTTTGGGTACAAAATCCAATACGATGACGGTATCGGCATTTTCGTTTACGAACCGCTTGGACATACTTATGGAATATTGAATTTTCAGTTGCTTTCTGTTTAGGAGCAGGGGACTGTCGGGGAATACATCGCTTATCTCAAAAAGCCGGTGCATCGTGACGGCACGAGAGCTTTCCATAGACACAAAAAGCCGCTCTCCGGAGGCTTGAACCGCCAGCCGGCCGGCTTTCATCTCTAATCCAATGAGATCATAGCTCTGAATTTCTGCATTAAAATAGCCTTCCACCAGCTCTATCTGAGCATTATCCAATGTGGAATGCAGCTCGAAGTAAGCCTTCGATGGTTTGATTATTTTAGATTGGCGTTTCCGGCAAGCGTTGAGCAAATCGAACCAGTCAGCCTCCCATGTTCCTACCACTTCTACTTCTCCCAGCATGGCTGGATTTTCTCTCAGTTTCACTTCGTATTTTACTTTGCCGGTCTGTAGTTCAATGCGCTGTTTCAGGTAACCGACATAAGACGCCACCACTTCATCCTGCGCTGATGTTACCGTTATCTGAAAATGCCCCAGTTCGTCGCTGATAGCGCCTTTTCCGGTGGTTTTATTATAAATGGTTGCATAAGCCAGAGGTGCTTTGGAGTCATCGCTCAGTATGCGGCCCTCAATGGTCGTTTGCCCGTAAGTGTGCCAACTGCCGGCGGCGGCGATGAGGAACAAGAGCCAATTGCGCACTGCCGATTTTCGAGGTAGGATGCTTCTTTTCATAAAGTATTGCCGAACTGGTTTCACAACAAAAATAGCTGGTTCTAAACTGCTTCTGCGCACCGAATCAATTTTCGTCGGCAGGCCGCGAATTTTCGCCTTATTCGTTAGGAAATATACCTCAAAATTTTGTTGAGAACTTTGCATTAACTTGCGAATATTATCGCCATTTTTGAGCCGACTTTAGATTCATTATCATTTCCTCACTAAAAACTCGTGATTTTATGAAGCAAACCTTACTCAGGGTCAACCTCGTTTTTATCGGGTTGATTTGCTTTTCAGCAACCCTTTTGGCACAGATGCGCGTGGCAGGCACCGTCAAGGATGCAGCCGGCGAACCACTCATCGGCGCTTCCCTCATAGTGAAGGGCACCACCACAGGTACCATCACTGATGTGGATGGCAGTTTTTCATTGGAAGTGCCCGGCAAATCCGCCACCATTGAGGTAACCTACACCGGCTATCGCAGCAAAACCGTGCAGCTCACTGCCGACAACACAGCCATGGCCATTGTGTTGGAAGACGACGTGGCCCGCCTCGATGAGGTACTCGTTACCGGTCTGGCATCGGGGGTCAAACGAGCCAACTCAGGCAACGCCGTGACCTCTATCACCGGCGATGAACTTGTGGGCGCCACCAATCCACAAACGCTTGACAATGCGCTGTTTGGGAAAATTCCCGGCGTCAACATGTCTTCCAACAGCGGTGCGCCCGGCGGCGGCGTCAACGTACAGTTGCGCGGTGTTTCCACCCTCGGCGCAGGCTCCTCGCAGCCGCTGTACATCATTGACGGCGTGTATGTGGACAACTCCACCATCCGCAACGGTCGTACGCAGGTCAATGGGGCCAGCGGCGGCGCCAGTGTAGCCACTCAGGACGATGCAGCCAACCGCATTGCCGATATTAACCCCGACGATATTGAAAAAATAGAGGTTTTGAAAGGCCCTTCCGCAGCCGCCATTTATGGTACGCGGGCCAATTCGGGCGTTATCATCATCACTACCAAACGGGGTGCGGCAGGCAAAACAAAAGTCAGCCTTTCCCAAGACCTCGGTATGGGGCAAGGCCAGAATTTCCAAAACTTCGACACTTGGAATGAAGCCAAAATCACCAATTTCTTCTCCGGCGCCCGCCAGCAATTGGAACTGCAACGCTTTCAGGCAGCCAAACAAGCCGGCAGGGAAAATACCAACTGGGAGGAGTTCTTCTATGGCGAGAACGCCCTGTTGTCCAACACGCAGTTGAGCATCAGCGGCGGCAATGACAAAACGCAATTCTTCGCTTCCGGCGGCGTACTCTCAGAGGATGGAATCATCAAAAACACAGGCTTCGAGCGCTACACCATGCGCGCCAATTTGGACCAAAAATTAGGCAATCGCCTCAAAATTTCAGTCAGCAACAACTACACGCGCTCCAACAATGACCGCGGCTTCACCGGTAACCAAAACAACACCGGCGGCAGTATCGGTTACGCCCTGGCCTATACGCCCAGCTACGCCGACCTCCTGCCTGATGCTACCGGCAACTATCCCAACAATCCATACTTCAACGACAACCCGGTGGCCATCCGCGACCTCGGTACCAACAACCAGAAGGTGGATCGCTTCATCTCTGCAGGCACCGTTGAATGGGATATTCTTCAAAATACCTCCTCTTTTCTCAAACTGCGCGTCAACGGCGGCGTGGACTACCTGAGTTCCAACACCATCGTCCATTTCCCGGAAGTGCTCCAGCACCAGCGCGCACAGGGCAACCAAGCCGGCGACGTGATGTGGGGCGCACAGGATAATCTCAATACGAACCTCCAGGCTTTCCTTATTTACAACGCCGATCTGGGTTCCGTCAACTCCAATACGGCCATCGGCATCAGCCGCTTAGACCAGCAATCCAACTTCCTGCTCACTCGCGGCCGGGGTCTCAACGGCGGCCAAACCAATCTCACCTGGGCCAGAGTACAAGCCATTCAGGGGCAGGTGAATTCAACCGTAACCGACGTGGGCCTCGTAGCACAACAGGACCTCAACTGGCAAGACCGCATCACGGCCTCTGTGGGCATTCGCTTGGACAAATCCACGCTCAATGCGCAGCAAGACAAGTATTACGCCTTTCCGAAAGCATCTTTGGCGCTCAATCTGGCCAATTTTGATTTTTGGAATGTGGGTATTGTCAATCAATTCAAATTGCGCGCAGCTTACGGCCAGACCGGCGGTTTGCCCAATTTCGGCGTAACGTTTGAATCGCTGGCGCCGCAAATCATCGGCGGCCTCACCGGCGGGCAAGTGGGCACTCGCGGTGTGGACCCCAACCTTACGCCGGAGACAGCAGAGGAACTGGAGTTTGGCTTGGATGCTGCTTTTCTCAAAAACCGCATCACCATCGAGGCCACCTATTACAACAAAGGTGTGAAAAACCTCATCCTCGACCTTCAACCGGCTGAATCTACGGGTATCCTCGCCATTGCCACCAATGCCGCCGACCTTGAGAACAAAGGTATCGAATTGGGTATCGGCGCTACGCCCGTGCGCACATCTAAGTTCAACTGGTACACCAAACTCATGTACTGGCAAAACCGCTCTGTCATCACCCGCTTAGATATTCCGGTGTTCACTACCGGCGGTTTCGGGGCGTCTTTGGGTACTTACCTGATTTCGGAAGGGTATTCGCCCACGACCATCGTAGGCAACCCGGTAGTGGCCAACAGCCCGCAAACCAGCGGACGCACCGTGTATGGCGACCGCCAGCCCGACTTTCAGATGTCATGGCTCAACTCCATCACTTTCCTCAAAAACTTCGACCTGAACTGGCTTTTCCATTACCAGAAAGGCGGCGAGTCCATCAACCTTTCCGCCCTGCTGTGGGATGACGGCGGCACCACCAACGGATGGAGCAACGACAGCGACGGCGATGGAACACCCGACGGCCTCCGGCGTCTCACCGCTTGGTCGGGCGGCAATACCGGTGTTTGGATTGAGAAGACCGATTACATCAAGTTGCGGGAGGTAGCCCTGTATTACACCTTGCCCAAAGACTTGCTGGGCAAGGGCATTTCGCGCGCAAAAATAGGCGTGTCGGGCAACAATATCCTGCTGTGGACCAACTACGGCAGCTACGATCCGGAAGTGTCCAATTTTGGTTCACAGCCCGTTTCTTCGGCCATCGAGGTGACGCCGTATCCCAGCTCGCGCCGTCTGTTTTTCCATCTCAAATTCGATTTCTAATCTCACCAAAAAAGCAATCAGCACATGAAGTCAATATTTCAAAAAATCATATCCGCGCTCTCCGTCGTCCTATTGTTGACGCTCGGCGCCTGCGAAATTGATCTGGTCACAGATCCCAACAACCCGTCTTTGGGTAGTGCCCTCAATGATGCCAAAAAACCTGAATTGCAGGTGTTGGTAACCGGCCTGGAAGCCCGCCACAGGGGTTATGTACAAAATGCCGTAGAGATGTTCGGCGTGTTTGGCCGCGAGGTGTGGGCGTATTTCGGCTCCGATCCACGTTTTGCCAACGAATGGTTAGGCTTGAGCATCGCGCAAACGTATCCCGATTTTTTTAGTTCCGGCGGAACCTATGTCAATCCATATCTGGCTGTAAAACAGGCTAATGTACTCATCAGGGCCGCTGAAAACAGCACAGCCCTCACCGATGCAGAACGCAAAGGGTATATCGGTTTTGCAAAAACCATCAAAGGATTCCAACTGCTGTGGCCCCTGATGCAACAGTACGAAAACGGCATCCGCATAGATGTGGAAGACCCGCTCAATCCAGGGCCAACCCTGCCGTTCGACCAGGCCATTCGCGCCATCGGCGTTATTCTCAATGAAGGTCATACCGACCTCCTGGCTGCCGGCAGTACGTTCAGTTTCAACCTGACGAGTGGTTTTGCGGGCTTTAATACCCCCGATAAAATGGCGCAGGTCAACCGGGCCATTGCAGCCAGAGCGGCTTTGTATGCCAAGGACTACTCCGGCGCCCTCAATACCCTCAACGGTTCCTTTATGGATTTGAACGTTACGGATGTAACCTTTGAAAAAATGGACATCGGCCCGGCGCATCCTTTCGGCATCTCTCCCGACGCCCTTAATCCGCTGTACTATCCGATTGATCTGCCCACCAGCACCATTTTAATTTGCCATCCCGATTGGGTAGAGGACGCGCTGCCCGGCGACCGCCGCCTGAGCAAAGTGGCCCGCAGAACCAACAATCCGGCTCAGAACCCGGCCATTCGGGATGCAGGCGGCAATCTCCTGCTCGGCGAGTATCAGGATGCCCGCTGGCCAAGCAATACAACGGCCTTCAAGTTTATCCGCAATGAAGAGTTGATTCTGATTTATGCTGAGGCCAGCCTCTTGACCAACAACACCGCCAACGCCGTTTCTGCCATCAACACCATCCGCAACACCTGGGGCGTGGGCAACTACACAGGCGCCACCACACAGGATGCGCTGCTGAACGAGATTTTGTTCCAGCGTCGCTACTCGCTGTGGGCAGAGGGCGGCCACCGCTGGATTGACCTACGCCGCACCAATCGCCTGAACAACACTTATGTGGACCTGCGCGACCGCGGCAATATCTTTACGCAGGTAGCTCGCCGTACCTCCGAAATCAACTGGGACGCGAGGTAAGAACTTTCATAGCTTTTTCTTTTTCAGAATGCCCGTCGTCTTTGGATGGCGGGCATTTTTTGTATGCCTGCCGGAGGTTCTCAACTTCCTGCGCGTCCTGTAAGATTTCGTATCTTTGCAATAAAATTTTTTCATCCATTGTCGCCGACCGCACTCAGGTGTCAGATAAAAAATACGATACGGAACTCACCGCTCACGGCGTGACGGACATCCTGCGATTGGCCATTGCGGTGGAGGGGAAGGAGGTGGTGGTGGAGCAAGCGGAGTACGATTGACGCCCGTTCGCTATACAGGAATGTCAAAAGACCTGCACAACAATAATACTCAATGAACAAACAGTCGCTCCAATCATTGTTGCGCAAGCGATTTCCCACTCTCGGCGATGAAAGCCTGGCTGCTTTTTTGAACATTTGCGAATACAGGGCCGTCAAAAAAAAGGAGATCATTCTACCGGCAGGCTCCACCCAACGCACTGCCTTTTATGTGCTGGAGGGCTTTGTACGAGGGATATTGACCGGAGAAAACAACAAGGAACGTAACCTGATGCTGCGCATGGAGGGCAGTTTTAATCTCAGTGTAAACCAACTCATGGAAGCTGCTCCAGGCAGGTATGGCTTTGAAGCCATCAGCGCCTGTAAATTACTGGTTTTCTCCTTTGAGGCTTTTGAAACATTGGCACAGAACCACCCAGATTTTGGCCGCCTCTACGTCAATATCTTGAAAGAAAACATCCTCATCTTGCAAAGCAGAGTGGATGAGATGGCCACCAAGCAGCCCGAACAGCGATATCTGACGCTGCTCGAACAGAATCCCGCATTTTTTCAAAGCGCCTTCAACAAGCACATTGCCAATTTCTTGGGCATCACCCCGGTGTCCTTGTCTCGCATACGGAAAAGGATTTACGATAAATACAAAAACAGGGCGGACGAGCCGGAACTCCCGGCTATGTAAAAAATGATGCCCCAAAAAATTAACCTTTGATAACGATGCGCTTGCCGTGCCCGCAATGGAGATGTACCGCTTCACGAACTTGATATTTTTGCCCCTCGTGAAATAAACAACAGCTTTTATGGATCATCCAATCATTCAGTTCATCGCCGACAAGCACATGTTTTTCGTCGTCGGCATCCTCGTCTTTTTCGGGCTTATTGAAACCGCGCTGGGTTATTACGCAGCCACCAAACGCACTAAGAACGACCTGATGGTAGAGGTAGTCAACACCTTCTTTCTGATGGTCATCACCAAGCCGGCGGTAGTTTTCATTGCCATGTCTGCTCTGAAATGGTTGGCGCCTGCCGGGGAAGGCGCGCTGAGCGGGCTGTCGTTTTGGATACTTTTGCCCATGTTTTTGCTGGTAGATGATTTCCTTCAGTATTGGTATCATCGCTCTTCGCACGAGTACAAATGGCTGTGGAAGTGGCATCGCGCGCACCACACGGCCACTGAAATGGGTTTGTTGGTGTCTTACCGCGAGAGCATCTACTTTTACATGCTCATGCCCAATGTGTGGTGGTTGGGTGTATTTGCGTTTCTCGGCGGAGCAGCGCCTATGGCGGTAGGGATCGTACTCAAGCAGGCCATTGTCATTTCTTCGCACAGCCTGGCCACTTGGGATTCATTTTTTCACAAAAACAAAGTGTTGATGCCGGTACTCAGGGGCTTGGAGCGCATTTTCATCACACCGGCATTTCACCATCAGCACCACGCCGTATCGAAAGTGGACGGCATAGGCAACCCCAACGGAAACTACGGCAATATGCTCTCCATCTGGGACCAGCTATTCGGTACCGCTCAATTCGTCCATGCGTTCCCCTCCGGTTACGGCATCCCGAATGACCCCGACGACGGATGGGCCGCACATTGTTTTTATCCGCTCGTCAAGTCAGACAAGCCCGGTTCAGAACTCGCTCCCGATTTTAGTTTTGACAAAACAACCGTACCCGAACCCGCTGTACTGAATCTGCCTCCCGGCGACTACCTCTATTGCACCGTAAGCAACTGGTGAACCCCA
>DDUV01000048.1 GCA_002344975.1 Saprospiraceae bacterium UBA2329
GATGCGACATTTTGAATTACACCCTTTTATTCCACGATTGATAGCTATGGACACTGAACTCAAAATAGGAATGTCAACCCGTGATGTAGGAGCGCTGATCATCCTTTCCCACGCCCCAACCAACTCCGGCCTTGCTTTCAAAGCTCCTGCAAAATTAGCATTTCCCGAAATATCCTGCAACAATTGAGCGCGTTTTAGGGGATTATCGGGAAAAGTTTTGGAGAGTTGGTACCACCAGTTGCCTTCACCGAGTACGGTGTGTACCTGCGCGTTGTGGGGGAAGTTCAGGTTTTGGGCTATGGCGCTTAGTTCGGGAGCATTGGCCGGCAGGTCAAACAAGGCGGCAATGTCGTCTTTATCAAGGTTGGGCTTTAATAAGCGGTGGAGTTTCCACAAATCCAAAGAGCCGGCGATGTCCGGGAATTGGGTAAGGAGCCTGCGGTAACCTCTGACCAATACCGGCTTGGGCATGGCTTTAAGGCGGGCAAGGGCGATTGCACCTTAATTAACCCCAACAGCTAAGATTTCATCATAAAGTCCTTTTCCAATTTTTATCAATTTCGGAGCTTTGTCAAGTGCCAACAAATATCCTCTTTCATCAAAATAATTAAAGGCATATTGCAATCTTTCCTTGTGAATCGAAATAAATTCTTCTGGGAATAATCTCAAATATTGTAATAGTCTATCTTCCGAGATTCTATTCCCATTGAACAAGCCTTGGACATTTCCAGCAAACATATATAAAGCCCAATCTGGCCTTTTATATTCTATGGCTTTAGTTATTCTCCAGTAATAAGGATCATGCTTATCTGCTTCTGCTTCGTCATATTCATTATTTGAGGTTTTTCCTAATTGTATCGAAACAATCTCTTCGGGGCTAATTATTCCTCTATATAACGCTTTAATAGGCTTGAATATACCTTCCCAATTATCGTTCTTTAAATAATGCGAAGAATCAAATATAAGTCCAAAATGAAAAAATGAATTCTCCAAAGTTCGATTCTTTGGAATCTCAAAGAATAATTCACTTGACTTCTTAAAGATTACACAGTCCTGGACTACTCCATTGTTGCTGTTGAATAAAGAATCTTTAAAAATTGGCTCCACTGATAATGTCATTTTTAGTTAAGAATGAAACTGAACCGTCTGAACGAATAAGACCAATATGATCGGCCATTCCAACTGGTATTTCACCAGTGTTGTCTATTAAATCTCTTACACCTTGTAATCCTCTATTCACATCGGCAAGCGAAGCTGAATTACCTTGAAGATTAAATATTACTCCTGGAGCATTACTTCTTGACCCTGCAGATATTATATGATTGTAAACTTTACCGTTCACATTATTAGGGGAATCAAAGTTTTTGAAGTCATGAACAACTCCATCTATTTCTGCATCAGGGGTCTTATTGCCAAACGCGGGATCGGGAGTGCTTTCATCTCGCAGTTTTACCACCTTATTGTTTTTTGCGATGGCATTAGCCATGGCATACTCATGAGGATAGTCATTGTGACCAGTATGGGATACAGTATATCCTCCCGTATTAGGATCAAACATATCCTGATTGTTAAATGGATTTTCCTTTCTCCAATAAGGTGGTAGCTCATCAAATTCTACTCTTCTATTCAGAACAGGGATGCTGGTTCTGTTTGGATGAGGATGCAACACCTCCCACGCGCTCACCAACGCTGGACTTTCTTTTAAGTCGCGAGCAAAATTAGCATTTCCCGAAATATCCTGCAACAATTGAGCGCGTTTTAGGGGATTATCGGGAAAAGTTTTGGAGAGTTGGTACCACCAGTTGCCTTCACCGAGTACGGTGTGTACCTGCGCGTTGTGGGGGAAGTTCAGGTTTTGGGCTATGGCGCTTAGTTCGGGAGCATTGGCCGGCAGGTCGAACAAGGCGGCAATGTCGTCTTTGTTGAGGTTGGTTTTCAGAAAGCGATGCAGTGCCCACAAGTCCAAAGAGCCGGCAGCAGAGGGGAATTGGGTAAGGAGCCTGCGGTAACCTCTGACCAGTGCCGGCTTGGGCAGGGCTTTAAGGCGGGCAAGGGCGGTGGGGAATTTTTTGAATAACGGTAGTTTATGCGGGTCAACATTGAGAATGCCATGCGTGATGACCGCCGCCGCAGATGAATAGAAACAGGATTGCCATGAAAATTCATCTCTTAATTGGCCGCTTTCATTCCAAAAGCCGCCGGCTACACAGTTGCTGATCGCGGCGATTTCACTTTCGTATCCATTGAAATGGATAGCCGCTTCGGCAGCAGTCAGCATAGACGATGGCCAATGTACTCTTCTAAATGCTTCTATTCTGTCGATTTCTTCCTCCGGCGAAGGCCAGAAATAATTCAGCGAAGCCTGAACAGCGACGTCCAAAGCCCAGGCCGTAGAGGCATCTACAGCACGCCGGCGCAATTCAAAAGTGGTAACAGCAGCCGTTGAAGCCGGAACTCCAGCTTCAAAGATGCTTGCCAGAACAACAGGGGCAGCCACTATACCGACAGTTAACAAGCCCAATGCAAATCCAACTTGATCTCCTAATTGCTGATAGGTTGAATCGCCAAACGGCAGAGGCGCCTTGAAATCATACCATCCCAATGAGTTGAGGACGCAAGGATTGGCTTTAACATAGCGGGATACAGGGTCGTTGGCTCCCGGTGCAAGGTATGGATGACCTTGATAATGTAGCCGGCAAGCTTCATTCTGCGCCAGCCATTCTTGATGAGAGCATAAAGGGCTATACCAAATTGATGTTGCAATTGCATCCATTTGATCTAAGGGCAGTCCAGTCGATATTGACTTTCCTTCGTTGCTTTGTGTCCAGACATCGAAACCGGAAAATGTTCCTCTTAATAATTGAGCTGTGCAAGCGTCAAGTTTTGCGGCATGTACTTCTACTACGTTGTTTGTTGCATCGGGCGTAAGATTTGGGTAGTATGGCTCATTTACATTGTTTTTGTACCCGGTAAATTTTTCGGTGTTCTTATACCAATATGCGGAATAAACCTTGCCGTCAATAACAAATCCTATCAAGCATCCGGCGGGCCATCTCGAAGCATTCGAGGCCGACTTTAAAAAAGCACAGACTGCTCTTGCAGGCAAGGTGAATAAATCACCGGCAGGAGTGAAATAGGTTTTTTTAGCATCCGGGGCGGCATCAGAGTGTTCGTAATGAAGGGCAGCATTTTCAAAATATTTGCTGATAACAAACCCGGCTCCCTCTTCCTCCTCATCCAATTGCGCCAGGTGCAGGGGCGGATGCTGGATGCGTTCCCACTGGTATTTGTGCAGGCGGGTACCGCTTCCATAATCCATCAGATTGTCGGTTTGGCCGCTTGGGAGGCTCGTAAAGTCCTCCCAGGTATGGTTGAGAACCGCCGTGCCGTGCCCCAGTTCGTGCGCTATGGTGCGGATGAGTTGCGCTTCGTCGGAGTGGGGTTGCAGGGCCACGAAGCCGAATTTGCGTCCCTTGGGCATAAAGCCAAGCTGTGCCGCATCGTCAAATTGCGTCACCAGCATGATATAATAGGTCTCGTTGCTGAATCCGCTGCGATTTTTGACGGCCTCTGTGAGCGCTCTCATCTCCGGGTTGTAGGCTGCAAAGATACCGGTTCCCGTAGTATCAAGGCTTTCGCCGAGGGAAGGCAACGACAAATGCTCGCCGGCGCTGACTTCTATTTGAACAACGGCGGGTTCATAAACGACCTGCAAAGCTCTCCGGGCGCGGCTTCTGAGGCTGTCGGTCACTACAACAGACTGATTGACAGGCACCAATTCTACGCGAATGGTTTTGCGGGGGTAAGTCAGGATATTGAGTTTCCCGGCGTATTTTTTGACAGGATTCCCACTTGAATCGGTTTTGAGTTGCACGGCATACAATTGATGAACGCCTTCCTCGGCAGCGCCGCGAATGGGCAGCAACACTTTGTTGTCCTGTACGATCATTTCCACCGGATTTCTTCGGTTGTCCTCAAAGCTGAGGTCTTCAGGAAGCTGATCGTGCGGAATGTTGATGGTCACCGTATCTCCGGCCTGCACCGCTACGGAAGCCCAGGGCGCGAAATAGCGCTCTCCGGCGATTTGAAAGAAGTTGTATTTTTCGTGCATGGCCTGATACGCCAGCGTATCGAACCCGAAAGTGGTGGGGCTGTATGGCAAAAAACGGACGGCGTAATCTGCCTCAAACAAGTCCTGAATGGCCTGAATGATTTGTTGAATGTTGCCTGCAAGCACCTGATTGCAGACGTCGGGCGGGTTGGTCAGGTAGCAGAGGACGGCGTTGTTGATGTGCTGCGCCAGTGAATCGGGCAGATAAGGGTACTCGTTATAAATCGGGCCTGCGCCTTGTAAAACATTCCAATTGCTGCCCAGCACGCTGGAAACCGCGCTGGAACTGTTGACGACCGTGCTAATGACGTTCATGGCGTTTTGCAGATGCCCCAGCACGTTGTCAATCCCGTCCAAGGTACCCAGCAAATCATTCAGCGCATTGGCCAATTCCTCGCTGAGGATGGCCGCGCCCACGCCCTCCACCTTCACCTCCCCGGCCACCATCTGGCACTCTTCGTTGACGCGCACGTCTTTGAGAATGACATTGATCTGCGCTTGTTGGAGGTACGGCACAGTGATGATGCCCTTGCCGTTGAAAGTGCCGTTGCCGTTGGCCTGGGTCACCTTCACCTCAAAATCCCCTGCCCAGAAGCTGTCGTCCTTTTTGAGGGTGCTGATGAGGGGCACGCCGTTGTGGATGGAGGTGGTATCGGTGAGGGCACAGTTGACGGCGGCAGAGTCCTGTTGTACGCGGCAGCGGATGCCGGCCTCGATGAGGAGTTCAGCCTGCCGGGCTTCGCCGATGGCGGCCTGGTGTCCGCCGGCTGCGTTTTGCAGGCGCAGGGTGTAGAGGGTGATGCTGTCGGCTTCTTCTACGCGGGGTGGCAGGTAGCTGAGGCATTGACGGGTCTCGCCGGGCGCAAACTCCACGCTGCGCAGGGCCTCCGCCTCGCCGAAATACGGCGCCGGACTGCCCTCGATGACTACTTCCACCGTAGTGGCGTTTTCCTGCGAGGGGTTGATCAGGCGCAGGCACAGTTCCGCCGTTTCTTCGGCCTTCACCTGCACGCGCAGGGTATCAAAAAATACAATGGTAGGACAGGACTTCACATCGAAGCGGTCTTCCCACACACATCCGTTTACATCGGTGACGAGGAGGGTGTATGGGCCGCTTTCGGTAAACACGGCTTCGGGCGTATCGGCCCCACCGCTCCAGTGATACGCGGCTACCAGCGTACTGTCGGAGACTACGGCTTGCAGTAGCAGCGGGCTTTCCGGGCAGGCGTGCTTCGTACCTTCCGGGGATTGTATGCGGACTTCCAGATCGGGGGCCTGGAGGATTTCAATCATGGTCTCTTGCCGGCAGTGTTCGCCGAAGAAAGCCGTCACACCGTATCGGTCGGGCGTTCGAATGTCGGTGGTAACCTGCTCCGAGCCGTCGTGCCACCATTCCAAGCGCACCCTTTCGCGCAGGCTTTCGTGCAGACCGTCGAGTACGGCGCGCAGGGTCATTTCGCCGTCGCGGCACAGGAGGGTATGGGGCGCTTCTATGCGCAGCGCAATGTCGGAATCACTGTTTTGCACAACGCGGCTCAGCACGGTGCTGCATCCGGTGGCATCGTCGGTGAGGGTGAGGTAATAGACGCCGGTGGTGGTAAGTATCTGTTGTTCTGTAAGGCTCCCGCCCGACCAGGCGTAGGAATAGCTGCCGCCGGAAGTTCCGTTCACGTTCAGTTTAATGTCCCTTACTTCATCACAAAGGAAATCGGAAGAAGCCTCTATGCTTTGGGTCCAGACGGGGGCGGCGCTTACGTTTGTCGAGAGCGTATCGGAGCAGCCATATATATTATGGGTGAGTACGACGCTGTAGGCGCCGGGCTGCTGCACCTCCCATTGGGGCGCAGTGGAGCCGTCGGGCCACAAAAACGAGACGCCCTGCGCATCGGGCACGCTGAGTATCAGCGAGGTGTCGGGGCAGAGTACCGCCTGCGCGGGGGCTATGGACCAGTCGGGCAGGGCAATGACCTGCACTAAGGCCGCTTGCGAATACACCGTGTCGCAGCCGCTGCCGCTTGCGCTCACTGCTACGCGGTAGTAGGTATTGCTTGTCAGCGGCGGGGTCGTCAGGCTCGATTGCGTATCGCCAAAATGGGTGGACCAGGTCGTGCCGTTGGGGCTGCTTTGCCATTGGTAGCTCAGGGCGGGCGTGCCTCCGGTGGCGGCCACGTCCAGGGTGCGCGTGCTGCCGGAGCAGATGGTAGCGCCGGCAGGCTGTGTGCTGATAGAGGGGCCGGGTACAACCGTGACGGAAACGACATTGGAAAACGCCACATCGCAGCCGCCGCCCGAACAGGTGTAGGAAGCGCGGAAATACCGGATGCCCGGCACAAGGGTAGAAGGGGCAAGGCTGTTTCCGGTAGCGCCGGCGATGTTGTTCCAGGGGCCGGAAGCCGAAGAACTGCTCTGCCATTGCGTGGTGCAGGCGCCGGTACCGTTGGCAGGGCTTGCGCTCAAAAGACTGAATCCGCCCAAACAAACCGAAGCGGCCGAGGCTGAGATGCTCAGGCTGGGGTCGGGGAGTACCTGCACCGTAGCGGGCGCTGTGACGACGCTGCCGCATCCGCTGCTGCCTGCGGCTACCCGGTACATGCGGGAGGCGCTGAGGAAGGGCGAGGTATAAACGCTGCCCGTGACGCCGGCAATGACGGCCCAGGATGCGCCGCCGTCCATGCTGTGTTGCCACTGGTAGCTGAGGCTGCCTGCGCCGCCGCTGGTTTGCACCTGAAGCGTGCGCGCGCCGCCGGAGCAGACGGGCGTCTCATGTCCGGTGATGGAAGCCTGCAAGGAGGCGGTAACCTGCACCAATACACTGTCGGAGTGGAGGTTGCCGTGGCCGTCGGTCATATAAATCACAAACCAGGTATCCTGTTGGGGCGCTACAAAAGGCCGGGCATCGTATTGCCCGCCGTTGAGGATGAGGGAGGCGGGCTCCCAGCGGAAACAGAAAGGCGCAGCGCTGCAATGGGCGGGCATGGCGGCGCCGGGCAGGCCGAGTTGGGTGCTTTGCCCCAGGCATATTTGGCGGTCGGGGCCGGCCCAGAAACAGTTTTCGAGGCTCACATCGTCCAGCACGCGCAGGGTGGCGCGGTCGGGCTGGGCTATACGGGCGCCGTTACCGGTAATGTTTTGCAGCCGCAGTATGTACTCTACGGCGCCGCCGTCGTATTGACCGTTGGCAGTGGTGGGAAACAGCAGGCATTGCGGGGTGGAACTGCCGGCCGGGAAGGTGACGGTTCGGGTGGCAGGTACGCCGTTGAAATGCGGGCTTTGCAGGCCCTCAAAGCTTACCTCCACCGTAGTGGGGCTGCTTGGGGAGGGGTTGGCAATTTGGACGCAGACCAACAGCGCATTACCTTCAGCCGTTTCCACCAGGCTCTGCTGGAAAAAGACCTCTGTGTCGGGGCAACGGGCTTCGAGCCTGAAATCGTCGAAGCGGACGATGGGGTTCGCCCCACTTTCGGCATTCAGGAGGAGAAAATAGTTGCCGTTGGCGGGTACGGTGAAGTATTCGGAGGTAAATTCTATGCCGGGTTGTTGGTTGCCGGAAGGCGCAATGGAAACGGCAACGCCTACTTTGTTTCCGATACCGGCTTGTGTGCCGAGGCTCAGAAAAACGGAGGCGGGCTTTTTGGCATCCACTTTCAGATTCCACCTTACGCGGTACTGTTTGCCGCTTTCCAACCATTGTTGAAATCCTGCATAGCTGCCGGGCGTCATGGTCATGGCGGCGCAGTAGTCGAACTCCTGACCGGTAGCGCCGTAACCACTTCGGGCAGCCCCGTTGTTGGCCACCCATCCCGAAACATTGCTCAGGTTTTGATCTGCCGCAGAGAAGTTCTGCTGTTGTACGGTACTCCAGCAGGTGTTGGCGTCCCTCACGCGCAGGGTGCGTTCGGTATCCGGCCCGACGACAGGATAAATGCCGCCGGTCACCGACTGAATGTGCAGGCTGTATTGCGAGCGCGGGTCGTCGCCGGGCCAGAGTGCGGAAGGAATGTCCACGCATTGCCTTTCAGAAGAACCTGCCGGAAAAGTGACTAAGACAGGGGAGGGCGCGCTGGAAAAATGCGGCGAGGTTTCGTTGTTGAAAGCCAGAGCAACCGTAGTGGCCCGGTGTGGAGAGGGCGTAATAATGTCGAGGCAAACCCTGAACAGGGCGCCTTCATCGCCTTCCACGATTTGGGGCGTGATGGAGGAAAAAGCCACAGAGGTGGTTTTGCATACGCGCTGCAGCACAATATCGTCTATATAAAGGTCGGTTTTCAGATTAAAAAACGTGCCGCCGCCTTTGATGGTCAGGTAATAAGTGCCCGCAGTTGCCACCTCGAAGGCTTCGCCGGTGTAAATCCCCCATGCGCCGTCGGCCTGTTGGGCAACGGGCATCAATACGCCGGAGTTGGGAGCAGTACCCCGCATCAGCAAAATTTCGGGGATGGCCGGGCCGGCTGTGTTTTGAGCGCGCCCTTTCCATTGGAGGCGGTAGGAAAACAAGGGGCTGAGTTGAAAAGGAATGGCTATATAAGCGGCAGTGGAATAGTCTGTCTTATAGGCATAGTCTCCGGCGTAATCGGCCCAATCGGTACTCAGGCTGCTGGGGGCGCCATGTTGCCAGTTGCCGGGCATGTCGGTGTCTAAGTTGTATATAGTGCCCGGATTCCAGTTGGCGCAGTTGTTTTGCAATATGTCGTCTTTTACACTCAGTATGAGCGTGTCAGGCTGGGCGGTGTAGGGATTGCCGCCCGAAGAGGAGGGGTTTTGAAGGACAAATCGGTAGCTGAAATCGCCGTCGGGTTCGTTGTTGGCCGGAATGAAAAATGTAAAACACCGGTTTTGTGCGCTTCCTGCCGGAAATGTGAGGGTTTGAGTGGAAAATGAAGCCAGGTGAGGCTGTACCGGCCCCGCTGCGGCCACCTGTACCTGAGTGGCATGATATATATAAGGCGTCTGTATGCCGACGCAGATTTCTACCGAGCCGCCCTCGGCAGCTTCGGCATCCTGGGTAGTAAAAAACACTGCCGGAGGGGCAATGACGGAACAACTGCGCTCCAATACCAGATCGTCAAATCGGAGGCTGCCGGAACCGATGCTTCCGGGAGCAAGTTTGAGCAGGACGTAGTATTGGCCGTTGGAGGGCGGAGTGAATGATTGCGAAGTGAATGCCGGGGCAGGCATACTTGGATTGAGCAGCGGCATGGTGTGCGAATTGCCGACAACCTCCGTACTCGTTGTTGAAGCGCCGAAATGCACCTGCACGGATTTGGCAAAGCCGCCCGATTTGCCTGCCCATTTCAGGCGGTAGTTGTAGCCGGCTTCCAACGTCACTTTCAACCCGAAATAATGTACATTGTTCATGCCCGGAACCAAGGCGCAGACATCCGAAAATGCGCCCGAACTGCCATATTCCGCCCGCGAGAAGCCGTTGTTGGCAATATGGGGCAGGTTGGAGAAATTGTTGTAGTTGGAAGGGCTGAAACTTTCAGACATCGCCACATTCCAGCAATCGTTTGATGGAGAGGCGTGCAGGGCCATTGCCTGTAAAGGCAAAACAAGGCATACAAATAACCGGCTGACAGAACGCAACAACATATTCAGTTTTTTTCTGGTGTGTATCGAATAAGAAACGGAGCAAACTTAGGGGGTGCAGGTATCAAAAATTGAGAGTTAGGAAAAAAAGATTTGCATATTATTTTCAGACGTATTATTTTTGCAGCACCTTACTTCAATCTTTTAAGTTTTTTCTTTTGCATAGTGAAAAGGCGATTTGTTGTCGCTTTTTTCATCAATGTGTTTATTATTTCAGCCCGGTGTAGTGAAGTATTGCTTCATAAACTCCGAACTCAACGCCTCATATCGTAAAACGCGAATGATTTCATTTACACACTTTTAAGTTCTAACAAATTATGAATTTCAAAGAACGAATCGACTCCTTACGTCGGCTGCATTTGCTGATTTTGCGCAAAGCCACAGGAACTCCGGATGAATTGGCCCGTAAATTGGGAATTTCTCCGCCCTCCTTATTCCGGCACATTGAAATTTTGAAGGAATTCGGGGCGCCGGTCGCTTTTTGCCGAACCCACCAGCGTTATTATTACACGGAAGACTTCGAGTTGGATTTTAACCGGAAGTTCTAAGGGGATGCGGGGTCACATCCCCAGTAAAATCACTTCTTTGCCGTCCACCTCGTGCACTTCCCGGCGGATGCGGGTTTCCCAGGGCAGCTCTTCGGATGACTTCTTTTCAAAGAGAATGAAGTAGCCCTGCTTTTGGCCCAGCTTGTCCATGTAGCGGCCTAATTGCTCTATGCCTTCGGGCTGCGACCATTTATCGTGGTGCATTTTCAGTTCGATGGGAATGACCTGCTCTTTCCAAAAAACAGCTAAGTCCGTTCGCCCGTTGCCGATGGCCATTTCTCGTTCTATGCGTCCGCCTCCGTTGATGACGCGTTGCAAAAAAGCCATGAGCAGCAGTTGGTGGCCGGCTTCTTTGTACTGAAAGCGCTCCAGCCAGGATTCGGAATGCCGGCGATAGAAGGTGACAAAAGCGTCCAAGAGCTTGTCCATATTGAGCGATCCGTCGGGGTTTAGATACCAAGAGGTTTGGGCGATGTCCTGATTGATATTGTCGGCGAAACCGCTGTTGATGATTCGGGTAATGATCTCCCTGTAAATGGGATTGGCAAACTGTATGGGGTTGCCATAAGAAATGATGCCCAGATCGCGGCAATATCGAACGGAATCATCCCATCCATCGAAGGCCGGCGCCTCTCCTGTAATAATTCCCAGCAACACCCGTCGCACACGTTCTTCCTGTATCTTATCGGCCAGACTGTCCAAGTGCGTTTGCCGCTGTGCGATGAGGCGCTCTTTGGCGTCTTCCACCATATCGGGCGTGATGGCGCGGGAGTAGTCTTCTTTCAGTATTTCCACAACTATTTCATTAGCTAATGCATTGGTGAGCCAGGGTTGGCCTCCTGAAAATTCGTACAGTTTTTGAAGTACCTCCTCTGTAAAAACCTGCCCGGTGTCGTCGGCGTGTTGCTGCAATAATCCTCTTACTTCCTCAATGCTGAAGACCGGCAAAAAAAACGATTTGGCTTTGACATTGAACGGCGACCCGGCCCCAATAGACGGGTTGTCGGCACGGGCGCGCAGGCGGTACTCGCGGATGTCGCGCAGACCCACTAAGGCAACGGATTGCGGAAAGCCGGAGGGGCGCGACTGGAAGCCGTCGCGGAGTTGGCGCAGGGTGGAGATCAGTACGTCGTCGTACAGGGCATCTACTTCATCAAGGAGCAAAATCAAAGGCTTGGGCAATGTCAGGCACCAATTGGAGATGTAGTTTTTCAGCAGCGACTCTTCCGGCTCCATACCTTTGGGGTCGGGCGGCCACAATGATTCTTCCAACATAAACCGGGCCATGCTGTATAAAGAGTTGACAAACACTTTGTTGGCCTTTTCTACCGTGATACTTGGATAGCCTGCGGACTCCAGCGAACAAACCACTGATATATACTTTCCCTCCCGGTTGAGCCGGTGCGCCAGCGAGTGCAAAAAAGTGGTTTTGCCCGTTTGCCGGGGCGCATGGATGAGGAAGTACTGCTTGGCTTCGATGAGCCGTAAGATGTCATCGTATATATCCCGAAAGGGATTGACCATGTAATGATCTTTCGGGCTGCACAGCCCGGTGGTATTGAAGAATCGTTTCATGGTGGCAAAGATAAATGATAGCGAGGTTATACGCAGCGTTTTTATGATCGCCCCTTACCTCAGATGCCCGCCGCCAAAAAAAATTAGAAAAAAAATTCCTACTCTCAATTATTGATACCGCCCCCCTCTACTTTTGGTCGCGAAACTAAAAACTTCATCATTATGCAGCGCATTGTACCTTTTTTCGTGTGCCTCCTTCTGGCAGCATTCTCTACCCCGCTCAACAGCCAGAACATTTTCGCCCCGCCGGTGGAGATTTGGGAGGGGTTTTCCACCCCCGGTGTTCAATTTACTACCCATCTGGGAGACATTGACGGAGATGGAGATGCGGATGTGGTCATATATGTGCCCATGTTTACTCCGCCCCACCCCAGTATTTCCATCTGGAGCAATGACGGTACAGGCCGGCTTACGTCGCAGGCTCATGATTTATCCGAGTGGAACCTTCTCGCTTCATACGAACACATTGCACTGGCCGACATCAACGGGGACGGAAAAGTGGAAGTCTTAGTAGATAACGCAATACTTTGGTACTCTCCATCAGAAGGACGGTATCTCAGGGAATGGCCCCAATTTCTTGATTTTCTGGCTGTGGGAAAAGTGAATGCCGATAACCATATTGATATTATCGGTGGTACCAATTCTAACTTTTTGGTGGGATTAAATCCTGGCAACGGGTCCTTCACGATTCCCATGACCTCATTTTCCAATACTTATGGGTGGTCATTTTTCTATCCGCTCCCGATTATCCGCGATATGACCGGCGATGGAAAACCGGACATCGTAACTTTCCCCTATAAAGCAACAGAAAAAATTACGGTGTTCGAACAGCAGGAAGACGGCACGTTCACCGGTATTCCCACTCCTGTTCTGAGAAATGATCTGAATGCTAATTTTCAGGTAGTTGATTTTGACAGAGATGGGGATGTGGACATTGTTTTTTGGAAAAACAACAATTTCAACATCATACGAAATACGAACAACACGTTCACATCCGTAGTGACATCGCCTTCTCCCCAAAATGGTATTTTCGCAGATTTCAATATGGACGGCCATGCCGAGTTGTTGCTGTCCGGCGTTCAGGGAGGATTGCCTTTTTCAATAGTTCACCGTAATCCTTCAACCGGGGCTTACAACAGTACCGGCGGTTATGAGCAATTGCTCAATGTACCGGTTCCTCGCAGACCCACTATTTACGATTATGACAATGACGGCGACCTCGATATCCTCGTCGCATACATCAGAGCAGACTCAAGAGTCGGGTTGTATTTTTATGAAAACCTGACGATAAGTACCTCTAATACCCGAAATCTTAGCGCTACAACTCCAGACCACCTCATTTTTCCACAGCCTTTTTCGGGCGATCAATTGCGATTGGATTGGAAACACGATGCGAACGGGGAGATTTTGATACGAAATCTTTTCGGAGAACTGATCGCCCGTCAGCCCATTCAGCATGGCCTCAATGTCATTGATTTATCGCCTCAACTGCCGTCCGGCACATATTTTTATCACTTTAGAAACCATTCCGGTACATGGATGCCCGGAGGTAAACTCGTGAAAATACAACCATAAACAGCGGATATCATGAACGCCGTTTAGATGTTTTGTTATGCGGCATCTATGATGAAAGACTCCATTTTTTCATGACTATAAACCGTCGTTATGAGACTATTGTGCCTTATAGCCTTGATATTTATCGTGATTCAGGAATCGGCGATAGCTTATACTTTTACCGGAGCCGATTCGCTGTCGAACCGGCAACACAAATTAACTATTCCCGCAACCCCCGCAATTGGCCACAAGTCCTACCACTTCGCCGTAGCCGAGGCAAGCCCCTCTCAGGTAGAAGCCTGGCTGAACGGCGAATACATGGAATTGGACGGCATGTTTTCGGTGGATACCGCCCGCAACAGCAAGGCGCAAATGTTTCAAGACGCGTCAGCGGCCATATCAAAAGCCCGGCAGGTATTGGCCGAAGTCAAACGCATCGGCAATTTTGTAAGCCAGTTTGACGGCCGCAGCTTGGTCAAATTGCCCGTAGGTATAGATAAAGTTATGAATGACGGCACGCAATTTACCGCCGCCATTGAACGCATTTCGCTGTACCCCACCCACGCCGAACTTACCGTGTATGTAGAGGTGAAAACCGCCGATATGTCCCAGCCGCTGTTCCTCGCCGCGCCCGATATCGTTTTTACCCGCAGAGGCGGCATACATATAGGTTCGCTTGGCCTGTTGGGAGACTTCGACATTCCCATCATGGAAAAAAAGGGCTACCTCCGTTTCAAAAAAGCAGTCATTGTCAACAACGACTTCGTCTCCGGCCGGGGCACTTTCGCTGCATTCGATTGCGACGGTCTGCGCGAATTTAACATAGACGCAGCCCTCGCCTTCAGCCGGGATGTCATCATTCCCATGCGCGACAGTGCCGGTGTCTTTAGTCCTATACCCGACAGATTGGTACAGGCCGACCTGGAAATAGGTGGAACCGATGGCCTGAACAACATCATCGCCTCAGTGAACATCCCAACGCCTTTTGCACAACCTGATAAACCCGATATCATCTGGCGAATGAATACCGCCGTTTTCGACTTCAGCGAAATGCGCAATGATTCAGCGGTCCGGTTTCCGGTCGCCGATTACAGTCCCGATTTACCAGATGAAATGATAAATGCCTGGAAAGGCGTGTACATCCAACGATTTGATGTGACTCTGCCCGGACGTATGTTTTCCGGCTCTGCTCAGGGGGCGGTATCCCGCACCATTTCCGCCTACGATCTCGTCATAGACCAAAACGGATTCAGCGGGTACGTTGCCATTCGGCCCCTGCTGCCCCTTTCCGAAGGCAATGCAGACGGCTGGGCGTATTCGGTGGATTCGCTACAGGTGCATTTTCATCGCAACAGATTGGTCGGGGTTGACTTCGGCGGCGTGGTGGAAATTCCATTGTTCAGCGGCAGCAACGACAGCATCCCCAGCGATACGGCCGGCATTATGTATCATGCGCTGTTCGACCGCTTGGACAATACCTATAAATTTACCATTGCCAATGCTGAGGAACGCGTGTATTACAGCAAGATGTTGCGCGCCAGGGTAGCGTTGGCCCCGGCTTCCACGCTCAGCATCGCGTACAGCGATCAGAACGGATTCGACATTAGAGCGAAATTGCATGGTACGCTTTCCATAGACTCGCAGATGAACGGCGATACCACATCGGGAGGCAATGGCCTGCGATTGCGCGTGCCCGAGGTGGCGTTTCAGAACTTCACCATCGGCAATAAATCTCCTTTTATTCACCATGTCGGAACCTGGGGAGTTGACACTATTGCCGTTGACATGGGCGGCTTTAATATGACCGTGTCCAATATCGGCCTCGCTTCCAGACCCGATCAGCCCGGTATTGTGGATTTGCGCTTTATCGGCAGCATTAATTTGGGAACCGATACCAATGGCGTGAGCGCCGACGGGGGCTTTCGTATTCGGGGCGAAATTGTAACCGGCGCCAACGGGCGTCAGCGATGGCGCTACAAGGAGTTCAAGGTGGACGCTTTGTTTATAGATGTGAACACGCCGAACGTGGCATTTGAGGGGTATGTCATCTTTTTTGAAGATATTCCCCTGTACGGAAAGGGCTTTCAAGGCAAAATGAGCCTGCAAACCAAAAAGCTCGGAGAGACCAAAATTGAAGCGATGGGCTTGTTCGGCGCTGTGGATGATTATCGCTATTTCTTTGTGGACATCATGGTGAGGATTCCTTCCGAAACGATCATTCTTGGCGGAATTGATATCCGTGGGCTGGGCGGCGGCGTATATGTGAACATGCGGCAGCAAAACCTTAACCAGAATATTCCCGAAAACCAGACTAATCCCAATAATACAGACTATGATCCCGATGATTTGGCAAGTAACGACGCATACGAAAACTTTATTCGATCCAAACTCGGTGTCAGTTTATCAGGCACCAAATATGTGCCCGATTCCACCATTGCTTTGGGCATAAACTTTGCTGTAGTCATTGCGACAAGCGGAAAGGAAGAAGCCTTCAATGCCAATATGATGCTCAATTTTGAATTTGCGCGTACAGGTGGACTTCAACGCATTCGATTGGCGGGTTATGCCAATATCATGGCGCCCATCAGTTGGGAAGGGCCAAGCTGCGAAGGGATTTCTATTAAAGTTGTTATGGAATATACCAGTTCGGAGGCGAATAACGGCCAAGGGGGCAAATTTGTAGCAAAGGCGATGGTGTTTGTAAACATGGACAATATCAAAGGAGGGACTACCATCACACCGGATATGCTTGGGACTACGGGCGCATTTTCTGAATTATACATCGGCGCTACGGAATGTACGCAACTGCACTACGCCGGCGGTATAGATATGCTCTTTTCAAGAGATGACTGGCACATCTGGGTGGGTGTTCCTGGACGGATTCCCAATGCGCCGTTCCCATATACTCCCATCAGTTTGTTGATGGATTTGTCAAAAGGAGACGAACAGGCAGGAGGAGCAGTGAGGGTAATGGCACAAACTTATTTCAATATAGGCACCAGCATATTGCCATTCCCGGGTTTGCCACCACGGGTTGAACAATTGGTAGGATTGGGGAATATTCTTCAAAGTGAGTCCGAAAGAGCCAGTGGACGAGGTTTCGCATTCGGTATGAATCTGGTGGTTGAAAACAAAGTCAATCTCATTGGCATATTAAGCGCATCATTCATTCTGGACGTGGGCTTTGACATCATGCTCCAGAAATATCAAAACATAACATGTGTCAATAATGATGATAAGCCATTGGGTATCAATGGCTGGTATGCAGCCGGCCAGGCTTGGGCGTATGTGGAAGGCAATCTGAAGGTGCTGGGTTTCACCGTTTTGAATGCAGCATTGGCAGCCGCTATTCAGATCAAAGGCCCCAATCCTACTTATGGCCGGGGCGCGGTAGCGGGCAGATACAGTGTATTGGGAGGCTTGAAAAAAGGGCAGTTCCGCTTCCCGCTCCAATTCGGCTTTGAATGTGAAACCGAAGGCGGCGGCAGCCCTTCGCTGGAATATGAAATCATCAGCGGTGTTTCGCCCATCAATATGGCCACAGGCGTAGCGGTGTATCAGCAGCCCGTGGTTGATTTTAATTACCCGGTTGACAATATTGTGCAATTGGAAGAAGAAGGTGAGACACGGAGCTATCAGGTGCGGATTATTTCTTTTGAGCTGCGTAAAAATGGAGATACGCTCGTCAGCGGCCAACAGGTTTTCAGCAATGGCCATTATTCCATGACCTTCCAGCCAGATGAAATGTTTGCACCCAACACGCAATATGTTCTTTCCGTCACAGCGGGGTTATTTCGGTCAGGGGTAACTGCACCTATTGAAACCGAAGTGAAAAACGATACATTCGTAACGGGTGAAGCGCTCCGGCAAATTCCTCTCGACAACATAGCCCTGGCATGGCCGGCCAATGGGCAATTCAATTATTACCAGGGCGAAAATGTGCAGAATATGATCCGACTGAAAACCGGACAGGATTATTTATTCCCACAGGGCGTAGCCGCCAAAGTCAGGCTCGGCGGCGTACAGGACGAAACTCCGGCGGTTTACAACTCCGCCGACAATACCGTAACGTACGACCTGCCGACATTGCCGGGTGGCGGCGCTTATGAAGCAAAACTGCTGGTGGGCGATGAGGAAGTGCTTACCTGGTATTTTAGAGTGAGCAAATACGGCACCTTTGCGGATAAGATGAATGCGGTGACGATGGGGAGTATTACTCCCACCAATAGATATGACGACGCGAATATCAACGGCTTGTTGGAGCCTTTCGGAGAGGAAGAAACCAACGGTATTTCGGGCTTGCCGGATAATTTATTGTCGCTGAGAGCAGATTTAGACAATACCCTCTGGATGCATCAATTTTCATTCATGTACCAAAATACAGAATGCAATTTCAGCACTGCAAATCTTGATTATGATTTATGGGGCATTAAGCGCAGCGCTATTGAGCCATTTCCCGTAAACGGCGTTTTGCTGGTTCAAAACTCGTCCAATCCATTTTTGGTTAGTGAGGATAATTATGGTTCACTGCATGAGAATAGAGATGACAATTTGTTGCAGATACACCAGATTACCCCCCGAATCAGGTATTATATTCGCTCAGTCGTCAAAAATGATTTTGATAAATTGTCCGATTTGGCAAAAAACATGGGAGGTATTTTAGATTTAACTAATTCCTTCGTCCGTGAAGCCTTTTGTGGCGATTCTCATCCTGATTTAAATACCCGAATTACATTGTCCAATCAATCGCTTAGTACTTTGTATAGCAGTAATTCTTGTTATCAGCAATTCTATAATTTTAGCCCATTAGTAAGCAGTGCTGCACCGCCTGACCCTCACACTGATCCTTGCAATGCTACACCATTTTCTTTTGTCTCGCCCTTCTCTCCAAGAGCTATCAACACACAACCTTCGTATGGCATGAGCCAATACCCGGTTGTGTTCAAATACCAACGCCCCAATTCTTCTCCATCAAGCCGAACATTTAACCTGCAATACACCCAGCAATGAAAAAATTCGTCCGATATATCGTTTTTTGCATTTTGCCGATGCTGTTCGGCGTTCAGGCGGGTGCGCAATCGGCCTACATAGGCGTCAAAGCCCGCGCATTGTCCGATTCGGTTGCGGCCGTCCGCTGGACGCCGCCCAACTACGAATCCTGGCGAACAGGTATGCAAAAGGGCTACCGCGTTTACAGAAAAGCAACAGATACGCTGAGCGGAACGGTTTTTCAGTCGTTTGTATCAGATACAATCTATCCTGTTTCCGAGTCGGCATGGCAAAACCCGAACAACGACGATTACATCGCTCTGGCGCGCGCCTTGTGTTATGATTTCAGTCAGTCCGTTTATTCTGATACACTCAGAGCACAGGACGCATACACCGCCGAAGAAGACCGGCAAAATCGCTTCAATTTTGTGTTGCTGGTATCCGATATTTCTTCCGATGCCGCTCGTCAAATGGGGCTTTCATTTGTTGACACCACCATAAATCCCGGCTTTATTTATGAATATAAGGTGCTGATGGTCAATTCGGAACACTATTCTTTTTACTCTGCCGCCATCAATCCGGCCGACATACCTGCCCTTCCCATACCGGAGCAGGTAGAGGCGGAATTTGCCAAAGAGCATTTTTTCCTTTCCTGGAGCAAAATCGGCATTGAGTCATTTTATACAAACTATACCATCGAGTATTCTGAAGACATGGGCGCTACCTTCCAGCCTATGAATGAAAAGCCCTTTGTGTATCTGGAAGCGGATGATCTGCCCGAATCCTTTCAGAACAAAATCATTTACAAAGACAGCATCAGCCAGATAGTGCCGGAGTATCAATTCAGGGTGCGCGGGCATACTTGTTTTGGAGAAACCGGGCCGCCTTCCGCCATTGTTTCCGGCAGGAGCGTACCCGATCCCTTGCTCGTTTTTCCGCGCATCACCGAGGTACTCGAAATGGCCGACAGCAGTTTTCAAATTCGTTGGGCCATAAACGAAGCCGTCGCCGACAGTATCACGGCGATTCATATAGTGCGCTATGAAGATGTGCCCGGAGAGGCCCAGCGTTTGACTACGACTTCGTTGGGCTTGCAGGAGCGTACTTACAGGGATTTTCAAGCCAATAACGTCAATTATTATCAGGTAGAAATAACCGATATTCACGGCTATATTCACCCTTCTCCGCTGGGTCTGGGCCAAAGAATAGACAGCATTCCGCCCGCCATTCCGCTGCAATTGACAGGCACTATTGATTCTCTTACAGACTCTACCATGCTGGTACAATTAACCTGGGCTGCCAATACGGAAAGCGATTTATCAGGATATTATGTTTATCGCTCCAATGGCCGCAGAGAGGAGTTTGCGCACCTCACCACTGCCGGGCACTTGGTTGAGACAACATTTTTTGATACGATACCGGCCATTACTTTATCGGATTCGATTTTTTACCGACTGAAAGCCGTTGATTACAGAGGAAATATCTCTCCTTTTTCCGATATTTTATCTTTGGCCCGTCCCGATTTTGTGCCGCCGGCTCCGCCTTTGCTGCGCTATTCGCCGGATGCAGACGGAGGTCTGAGTTGGGTCAACAGTTCGAGTAAAGATGTCGTTTCTTACCGGATTGAAAGAAGGATATCAGGGGCGGAAAATGCATGGGATGTCGTCGAATCCAGAGCGAAATCGCGCACCTCAACGGATAAAATCGCTGCTCATGTTTTGGAAGAAGAACCCGGCACGGTGTATGCTTACAGAATAATAGCGATAGATGATGCAGGCTTGGAAACAGCTTCCAATGAGGTAGCAGTGAGAGAGTCGCCGTTAAAAAAGAAATTCACCTCCGAATTTTCATTTGATTTAAATGCGCAGTATTCGCAGGGAATCGTCAACTTGAACTGGCTCAACAATTACCCTTTCGAAATTGAAAAAGTCATAGTTTACAGGTCTCACAACGAAGGGCCTTATTATTCTTTGATGCACGTTGCAACTTTGGATTTGCTGCCCAGCAGTGCTTCGAGATCGGGTATTATTGACAGGCATATTGAACCCGGCCAAAAATATTTTTATAAAATACAGGTCAAATTTAAGAACGGTGAATACTCGAATATGTCGGGTGTTGCCATCATCAGGTTATAATTCAAAAGTGATTGCCATGAAATACATTTTCGTTTTGCTGCTGGCTTTAAGCGCCGTTTCGCTGCGCGCAGAATTTGCCGTTATTGCCGTTACAGGTTCAAGTCTCGGCAATTGCACAGGCAGTGTCACTCTGAGATTGAACGGCGATGCGGGACCATTTGGCATTTTGATTCCTGAGACAGGGTTTACGCTTACCGATGTGGAAGGAGATGTAGTTGTAAACAACCTGTGCACGGGCAATTACACGATCATGGTAAGCGTATCTCAGTTTCCGGGGTGCAGCAAATCCTTGAGTTTATTCATTCCTAAATTATCTGATAATCTGAGTGGAATCACCCCAACGCCTCGTGTGGTTGAAGATGCCGAAGCCAAGACCGTAGTCGGTTTGACCGATGTTCAAAAAAATATAAAAGTATATCCCAATCCCGGCAGAGGGATGATTAATCTGGAGTTTAAAAACATGCATCAATACCCGATAGAACTGTTGATCTTTTCCGATCAGGGGCAGAAGGTGTTGCTTCAAAATCTGCCTGCGGGGACGTATCAGTTTTCGGCCAACCTGACCCGCCTTCCTTCCGGCTTGTACTTCGTCATTGCCCGTCAGGAAGATGGTACATTTGTGCAGCAATCATTGGTGATAAAATCATAGCCGGCATTCCGTTCGCAATCATAGTTAACACTTCGTTACCCCCGGTTAAAGTCTGTTAAAAACAAGGCATTTCAGCGAAAGTCATTTCATTTTCGCCTCCGATTACCGTATATTCGTATCGTCGGGGGAGAAGATGCCCCGGCTTTTCATCATTCATCAACCCAAGAAACTATGAAACGAATGCTCATCGCCATTTTTGCTTTATGGGCCGCTACCCAAAGCATGGCACAAACCCGCGAACAACTGTTGGAGCAATTGCTGGAGGAAGACCGCGCCAATGTGGAAACCCTCATGCTCTACCCGGAGGAAACACGACAGCACATTCTGGAAGCCTCCAAACACCCCGAAGCGCTCATCAGAATGCAAACCCTGCAATCCCGCTCGCAGACGGCGTTTCGCTCTTTGATGGAAACTTATCCCGAACGCGTACAGCAGCAAGTATGGGACCTCACCCGCTATCCGGGCCTCATTGAGCGCTTGGTGGGAGAAGCCCGCGGCTCGCGCAATGCCATCATTCGCCTTTTAGAGGAATACCCCGCCGAGGCCCGCGAACCGGCCATTGCCATGAGCGATGAGCAGTTTGGCTTGTTGGCCCGCGTTGACAATCTCCAAAGAGAATCGGATGCCGCTTTTCGCAATTTCCTGAGTAATTACCCCGAACGGACCGCCGCTGCTTTGCGCGCTTTGGTGAACGAACCGGAGGCAATGGAGGTGATGACCGAGAACATGCGCACCACCGTGCAATTGGGCGACCTCTACAATCGCGATCCGTACTGGATGTTGCAGCAGGCCGACCGCATCAGCCTCGATGCTGCCCGCCAGCGCGCCAAAGACCTCGATGCCTGGAAACAAAGCGTAGAGGCCAACCCTGAAGCGCGTCGCGAATTGGAGCAGAGCGCCCAAACCTACGCCCGCGAATATGGCTATGACGACGCCTCCTACAACTACGCTCCCGTAGAGCGCCCGCCCTACGTCGTCACCGAGCGCCATTATTACCATCCGTATCCTTACTGGTTCGGCTATCCTTATTGGTATTCTGCTCCCCGCTGGAGACCGCGCCCGTATTGGTACGACTGGGGTTTCTATGTTCGTCCCGGCGGCGGCATTGTCGTGTTCGATTTTCCGTCTTACTACTTTGTCAACTGGTACTACCGCCGTCCCATTCATGTATATAACTACCCGTACCTCGCCGGCCTGTATGTGGACTACTACTATGGTTATCGTCGCTCTTCCTGCGGCATCGTTATCGGTGTAGATCGCTGGCGCCGCCGCAATTATGCAGTCGTGGGCGATGTGTGGCTCAGGGACCGAAACGGCAGGGTGGACCGCTTCCGCGAATTCGGCAGAATGGAAGACGAAAGGGAGCGTTTTAACAGAAACAATCCGGGCCGGGAAATTCCGCAAAGGGAATACGCCGTTCAAAACACGACCAAATACCCGCGCCTCACCGAACGCCTGCCTGAACCGGCTCCTGCCGACAACCGTCCGGGCGATCCGAGAACCAACGCACCTCGCCGGGAAACAGCGCCGCGC
>DDUV01000041.1 GCA_002344975.1 Saprospiraceae bacterium UBA2329
TCGCCAAGGCTACGGCGGATGAAACCCGAGCCTCCAAACAAAAAAAGAGCCGAGGTACAAGACCCCGGCTCCTCTCTCATGAAAAACTATAATCCTCCAATACGATTTTATCGGGGCTTGGTTTTGAAAAATGGCCGGAGCAAAAAGCCCCGGCCGACACTAACTGATAACAAATCATCTAACTCATTTCTGTACCACCACGCGTTTCGTGGCGTCCGGCAGTCCGGCAGATTTCACTTTCACCAAGTACATACCGGTTTGCAAGCCTTTCATATCAAGGCGTTCCGGCGTATGTTGCACTTCGTCCAATTCAGTAAATTGCAGCAGCTTGCCTTCGAGGCTGTACGTTTCAATGCGCACACTGCGACCGATGTACTGCGACAGATTCACATTCAGGTCGCCGCTCGTCGGGTTGGGAAACACATCGAAATCAGGGGTGAGGGGTGAGTGGAGAGGGGTGAAGACGTCAGGGGCGAAGGGCGAGCCAAGGCCGCTGTTGCCGCCCGTAAAGCTCACATTAGAGAAGCTTGCCGTCACGGTGCTGACAGGCGTATAGTTGGTGACGACCAAGCCCATGAGGATGCAAGACGGCATCACGATGTTTTGCGAGCCTACAACAAACCAGCTTGTTCCGTTGGGAGAAACATACATCACAAACTGATTGCCCGTACGCGTAATGCGCAGCCAGTAGCGGTTTTGGCTTGGGAACTGCTGCGGATATGCCTGCCCGTTGGTAGCAGTGCGGAACTCGCGGCGGCTCAAATTGCTCAGATTGGTCATCAACTGCGCCTTTTTGGCGTTGGGGTCTTTGTTTTCGCGCATCACGATGCCCGCCCAGCCGGTGGAGATCGAACTGATGTCGGTAACCAAAGCTGTGATGCTGCCGTTGCCGCACAGGGTACGCTGCGCAAAAGCCTTACTATCGTGAGTGAAGCTTGGCCCGTAGAAGCAGTTTACGCTCGTAACCGTGAAAACGCCGCTGGGCGGATTGTAGGAAACGCTGTTGCCGTTGGTACAGCCCACGCAATCAGGGTTTTGGCTCCAGCCGCAGGGCAGGCCGCCTACTGTGATGTTGGAGGTACAAGTAGCTGTATTGTTGCTCAGGTCTCTTACGGTAACGGTAACGGGTACCGTTTGGCCCAACTGCTGGCAGGTGATGCTCGAAGTACTCAGCATGATGCTCTGAATACCGCAGTTATCGTTAGCAGTCACTAAAGTATTGGCATTCAATGCGATGCTCTCTTGGCCATTGAAGGTAACCGAAGCGTTGGAGCAGATGGCCGTGGGCGGCGTATTGTCCAAGCAATTGGTCGCATTGGTGGTCGCGCCTGATGATACCGGGCTGACGGTTGAAGGACTGCTGTCGCATACGCAGCGAGTCCTGATGGTCAGGCCGTCGGCATATGCCGGCAGGGTGGTCGTCCAGGCGCCATTGTTCACCGAGTACTGTATGGAGCTACCGCCGGGGCAGCCAATTATCGGCGCAGAGATGCTTGCGCCTACCGGCTGGCAGCTTGGGCCACAGATGCCGTTGTTGATAACTACATTGCCCGGCGTATTGGCGAGGCTGGGGCAGCAATCGGTGCCCTGTACCGCATTGTTTTGGCTGCTTCCAATAGACTGGCCGCTTGCAGTGGCTGCGATGGGGACGCCGTTGGCATCTACTCCGCCGGTCAACATGCCGTTGGCATTTACATTGACAGATGTAAAGTTGCCGCCGCCTTCGATGGCATCGAAACAGCCGTCGCCGTCGGAGTCTGTGTCAAATCGGTTCGTGAAGTTATCTCCATCCGTATCAGGGCAGTTGCCCACTCCGCCGCCGCCAATGTTGGCGATCAATATCGCAGGAGACCCTGTAGTTCCAATATGCGATATGTCAATTCTTGAAACCTCAAAAGGGGCTGCGGTGAAATCCAGTACATAGGAATTGGCCCGAACGAATGTTGCATCATTGACTGAACCCGATACAAGGGTTACGCTCGTAGGATTGGAAATGATGCTCAAATTGGTACCCAAATCATTGTAATTTGCGGGTACTCCATTGGGGTAAGTACCCGATGTTCCCGCGAACATGGAAGAAACATAGGTTCCGGGGTTAGGCACTACGTTGTTGTTCTCATCATATACCGTAATCATATAGTTCTCGTTGGCCTGATCTATATCTGTTATACCAAATGCTATTTTGGTAGGCGTGCTGAAATCCATCCTTATCGTCGAACCCGGATTGGGCGACAGATAGGAGATAGGGGTTCCTGTTGCATACAGCGTATTTGAACCACCGACATTTTCCGTAAAAGGACTCACAGTCCCGGCCGTAGCGGTGTAGGTAATATTGAGTCCGTCAAGTACCTGGACATACTGCTGCTGGGATATTATTTCTGTGATACTTCCCGCCGTCGCTCCCGACCCTGCAGATGTTCCGCACTCATTTGTATCCAAGATGCCGTCATTGTCGCTATCCAGATCATCTTTGTTGCAAATACCATCGCCGTCAAAGTCATCATCCGGCCCGGTACCGCCTGTCACGCCTGTGCAGGTTGGTGTAGGAGGCGCAATAGTTGTCGTACATGCAGCAAGCAATGATCCATTTTGAGATCCAATACCAGATATTGTTAATTGAGTGTAAGGAGCTGCTGCCGAAATTTGGAATGCCCCACCGCTACCTTCAGTGGGAATACCATCAGAAATACATATGGCTTCTTGTCCGACCACAGTATAACCACAAGATCCTAAATCCGTAACAGTTAAAGAATTTGTACTTGTGAATAAAAAACGCTCACCTGTATTTGATCCATTTATAATAATAACCAAACTATTTACCGGCGTAGAAAAGGTTAGCGTTGTTGAAAAAGACGCATCACCGCTACCCAACCATAAAGATCCTGGACTGGTAGCGAAACCACAACTACTAAACGGAAAAGTATAAGAATTAACATCACCGGTGGATACAGAGCTCACATTTATACCATTTACTACAAGATTTCCATTAGGCGGAATATTTGCTGTGCCGGAACATGCTGTAGATTTCATGCTGAAGTTTTGGGCAGGCAGCGTTGTACTCCGGCTATCGCCATTCATCTGAATGGGCGGCACCGGGCTCGTCGGAGAAGGCTTACCCGCAGCCGTCGTTATGCTGCCGCCCGGTACGACATTGTTGACCGGAACGGGATACTCAGTACGGGACTGGGCTTGCAGATAGACAGAAAAATGAGCAAAAAATGCCAGGAAAAACCAGGCCAATGTGGTGGCCTTTGAGGGCCGAGAGAAGAAGTTTTTCATGTTAGAAGCGAATTGTTGAATTAAAAAATAAGCATTGAAAACCTTGCCGTTGGGCCGTAGGGCCTCTTTCGGGCCGCCGCTTTGGACTAAGGACAGGACCTTGTGCCGCGCACGGCCCTGATGTTTGGGGGGCAGACGCCCGTCGGCACTTGCCGATGGGTTAGGCCGTAATAAAAGCAATACTTTTTCCATGAGAAATGTAATGTTTGGTGAATAAATGAATGATTTGTTAAGTTGCGTATTGTTGTAGCGCTTTCAAGGCTGCCTCAGACCGATAAAACCATACCGCCGACACATTTTGGCCACCTTTACATAAAGACACGGCGATGCCTGCGCCACCTTTGAAAGATGCCTTGCTGTGTACCGTGATGGAACCGTTTTTTTAGGCGGTTCTGCGGTAAAAACCCAATCGTCTGAGGTGATAAAACATGAAACAGACAGCCCTAAAAACCGCTGAAAATCCCTGTAAAGTTATGGTCGCCGCATCCCTATCGCCAAATTTTTTGGCAACTTTGAGGTGAATGGTAGGAAAAGCGCGGTGAGATGACAAAATCCTGCGGTGAAGTGCATGGGAATTTCGGGTGGGAACGGCCTCAAGCTGCTGGCTACAAGCTGCAAGCCGCGCACCGCCGACCGCCTACTGGTTCCGCGTTCGCGGGATTTCGCGTGTTTCGCGTTGATTCGCGTTAAAGAGATTTTGGCGTTCCGGCAGGAACGGGCGGCTTGCGGTTTTTTCGACGCTGGAAGACACAGCTTATTATGATCGTTATGTCCCTCACCGAGCAGCGCCAATCATAAAAATCATAAAGATCAGCGTCGGAAATAAAGCGGGTTCAAAGTTTCGGGCTTTCTCGCGCTTATCGCGCCACGGCGCGCCCACCGCCTACCGCCCACTCGTCCCGCCTTCACTGAGCCGGCGCCTCGGCCGCTCGCGGCAACCTCAACTCAAAGCTCGTACCCTGTGCTATGCGCGTGTTCAGGGCCAGAGCGCCCTTGTTGATTTTGGCCAACTCGTGAGCCAGATGCAGCCCCAGGCCGGTGCCTTTTTCGCCGGCGGTGCCTTCGCGGCTTTTGTCGTTCCGTAGCATGAAGAGGTTTTTCTGCTCTGCTTCGGGAATGCCGATGCCGGAGTCCTGAACGCCGATGTTGACCCACTCGCCGTCCGAGGTAGCTGTAACATTGACGACGCCGCCTTCGGGTGTGTATTTGATGGCATTGTCAATGAGGTTGCGGAGAATGGTGCGCAAGGCCAGCGGATCGGCGAATACCTGCTGCGGCCCTTCATCGGGGAGGATGCTGAGGCGGATGTTTTTGTTGCGGGCGGCGGTGGCAAAAATGGACTGGAGTTCCTCGGCCACCTGTTGCAATACCACCGATTGAGGCTGGTAGCCCACGATGTTTTTTTGCAGCAATGCCCAGTTGAGGAGGTTGTCGGTGACGGTGTTCAGCGAGTAGGCGCTTTCTTCCAATTGATTGCCCAAAGCGGTGAGGCGGGCGTAGTCCTGTTTCTGGAGCAGGTAGTTGATCTTTTGGGTCATGCCCCGGAAAGCCAGGGCGGGTTTGCGCATATCGTGGCCGATGATGGCAAAGATGCGGTCTTTGGTGGCGTTGAGGTTCGTCAGCGCCTCGTTTTGGGCGCGGATGCGGGCTTGCTGCCTGCGCAGGTTGGCAAAAAAGGCAAAACTGACCAAAGCCAGCAAGCCGATGAAGCCCGCTATCAGGGCGTTTTGCCGGGCCTTGGCTTTGAGTTTGTCTTCTCTGGCTTGTTGCTCTAAGGTGATGGTTTCCTTCTCCAATTTAAACTCGAAGTCTTTGAGTTGTTTGGCCTCTGCTTTCACTTTCGCTACATTGTAGAGGGTGTCGCTCAGTTGCTTGTATTGTTCGTGGTATTGGAGGGCGGCTTTGTAGTCTCCAACATCTTTGTGGGCTTGGTACAGGGTGCTGGTCATCTCCAGGAACCATGTTTTGTTGTCGCCCATTTCTTGCGCCATGCCGTATGCTTTTTCCGCCATTTGAATAGCCAACCTTGGCTGCTTTTCCGTCAGATGGACACTGGCGAGAATACCATAAACCATGGGCAAATCTCTAGTAACTTGATTTTGTTCCAAGAGGTCTAAAGCCTGATATAGCCATTGTTTGGCTTCTTTCAACTGGTCAGTCTGGTAGTAGGCTTGCCCTAAATGCGCCATGGCTGTTGGTGCAAGATAGCTTTCGCGCTTATCTTCCGTCAGGGCAAGACAGGCGGTCAAATATTCTTTTGCTTTGTCAAATTTCCTCATGGCGAGGTAGGTTTGCCCCAGTTCCAGCAAAGCTATCTCCTTGGCTTCCCGCTCGTTCGACTTTTCTGCATAAGTTAGGGCTTCTTCCAGATAAGGGATACTCGCAGCCGGGTTGTCACTTGCGCTTTTTATTTGCGCCAACGCCGCCAGCGCCCCCATCATTTTGCGGCTGTTTTTTTCAATTTTAACGTAGTTGTAGTTTTTTTCCGCATAAATCAGCGCGTTTTCATAGTCCCCTTCACCCACCAACAGATTAACCAACAGCCCGTAGGTATAGCTGGCATCCTCCCAGGCCTTCATTCGTTCTTGCAGTTCTAGGACGGTATAAGCCATCGTTTTGGCTTCTTTTTCCCTGCTGTTGGTAGCTAACATCCATGCATGGTTATACATAGGGCGCAGGTACCCCACCGTGTCATTTAACAACTTATATTGCTCAACTGCTTGGGTATAGTAGTACCCTGCTGAATCGGGATTGGCTTTGTATGTATATAGCGTCCCCAACTGGTTGTACAAAAAACCGGCCACCTTGGTCATCCCTCCAGCCCGCGCCTTCACGTTGGCGTATATTCTGGCCGCATCAGCAAAGCGCCCCTCTATCGAGTACATGATGCCAATGCGCGTATAGGCCAACAAGGCCTCCTCCTGGCGCCCTGCTTTTTGGTAGTACTCATAGGAGCGGTTATACTGCACCCTGGCCGAATCCAAACGGGAGCCTCGGTAAGACAGCATCCCCTGTTTTTCCTCCACAAAACCCAGGTGATAGTCCGATCCGGCGCGTCGGGCCATATCGCGCATCTGCTCCACATAAGTGGCGGTGCGGGCCAAATCCACCACATAACTGGAATCAATGAGCGTTTTCATGGCATCCAAACGCTCTTGCTGCGTGCGGGCTTTGTCCGCCAATTTTTCCAAGCGCTCTAAGTCTTGAGCGTGCAGTATGTTACACAGCAGCCAAGCGGTACCAAGGAGCCAAAGTCGGCGGGTATAATTGTTAGACATGATTATAGGATTGAAGATGAAGTACAAAATTGGATGCGGGTTATTCTACTTTTCTGATCAGTTTTTCCAATTCCAGCCTTCGTTTCCTGCTCAGCGGTATCGCTGTGTCGCCCACCAAAAGCAAGTTGTCTTGGGTATCTAATTGTTCTATGGCGGTCACGTTTATCAGGTAGCTGCGGTGTACGCGGATAAAGAGGGCCTCCGACAGGGCGCGCTCCATGATCTGCAATGTCTTGCGCAGTATGAACGAGCGCCCGTCGAAGAGGCGGATTTTTACATAGTCGTCCGAGCCTTCCACCAGCATAATATCGCGCTCGGCTACTTTATGATACACACTGTCTTTTTTTAAAAACAGGTATTCCTCAAACAGGAACTCATCGGCGGACAGTTGTTTGCCGTCCTTCAGAGCGGCAAACAACTGTCCGACTGCCAAAGAAATGGCCGTCTGCAAGGTGTATTTGTCAATAGGCTTGACGAGGTAACCCACAATATTCGATTTTTGGGCCTCCTCGTAGTGCTCCTTAGTGCCAAAACTGGTGATGTACAGGATGGGAATTTTTATCGGACGTATCTTCTTGCCCAGCTCTAATCCGGTCATTTTACCTTTTATGTCAACATCCATCAGAATGAAATCTACCCGCTTGGAGTAAATCTCTTCCAATGCTGATGCGGCGCTGTCCGCTACTCCGGCTACCTGATAGCCGATGTCTTGTATCAACATTTCCAGCTCTAATGCAAAGGAGGCATCGTCCTCTACAATAAGTATGGATATGGATGTAGTTTCTGTAGGCATGGAGGAAAAAGACTCATGTTAGTAAGGGAGGCATTTTATTGCTTTGCCCCAAAAGTAATCGCTTATCGGATAGTTTGTTCATCATTTAGGAGCAAAAATATTAAAAAATCAAGCGCTGACGGAACGCTACAAAGCTACAAGCTCATACTCGTGTCGTGTAGTTTTTAAAATTTTTTGCGGTGAACATACAAGATAATGCGGTGAATGGTAGGAATCCTGCGGTGAGTGGTAGGAGAGTTGTTTCGGATTCAAGGTTTCGGATTTCCCCTCGCATTCGCGGAAATTCGCGCCCTTCGCTAAAATTCGCGTTCAAAAATTTCGCGTTCCCTCGCGCTTACCGCGCCACGGCGCGGCTACCGCCTACCGCTCACTTCCCTCCCAGCCAATCCGAAAAAATCAACTGCACCATCGGCTCCACCAAGGCCGCAATCAATAATATGGCAATGATATTGAGCCAAAACCCAGCCCGCACCATCTGCGCTATTTTGATATGTCCGCTCGCAAACACAATAGCATTCGGCGGAGTGGACATCGGCAGCATAAAAGCACAACTCGCCGCCAGCGTCACCGGCATCAGCACCAAAATCGGATCAATGCCCGCGCCCGCCGCCACGCCGCCCACCACCGGCAAAAAGATCGTCACCAAAGCCACATTCGACATCACCTCCGTGAGGTACAACGACACTGCCGTCAGCCCCAGAATCAGCAGAAAACCAACGCTTTCCAAACCAGCAAACTGATGGCCGATCAGCCCGATGATGCCCGTTTTGGCCAGCGCATCTGCCAAGCTCAGCCCGCCGCCGAACAACAGCAAAATGCCCCAGGGCAGGTGCTGCGTATCGCGCCAGTCCAACAAAAATTTTCCTTTTCCGAAATCAAGTGGGTACAAAAACAGCGTCGTTGCCCCCATCAGGGCGATGCCTTCGTCCGACAGTTTCAGACCGGGAATGGCCTTGTTCAGCAGGCCGCCGAACATCCACAGCAGCGCCGTTCCCGCAAAGACCGCCAATGCGCCCACTTCGCCTTTGCTCATCCGGCCCAATTCATTCAGTTCCTGCCGGATGAGCTCCCGCCCGCCTTCAAACCTGCCTAATTTATTGGGGTACAATATTTTGACCAATATAAAATAAGTGATAAACAACAACAGCATCGCAAACGGAAAGCCCGCCAGCATCCACTGCCCAAACCCTATTTCGTAATCGTACTGGTCGCGCACAAAGCCCTTCAGCACCACATTGGGCGGCGTACCTATGATGGTAGCCATCCCGCCTATGCTGGCACAATAAGCTATGCCCAGCATCATGGCCAATGCAAAATTGCGAATGCGCGGGTCGTTGCGCTCCCCCATATTTTTCGTCAGCAAATCAATCACCGATACCGCAATGGGCAGCATCATCACCGCCGTAGCCGTATTGCTGATCCACATGCTCAAAAAGCCGGTGGCCAGCATAAAACCCAGCAAAATACCATTGGCATTCGTTCCCGTCAATCGTATGATATTCAAGGCAATGCGCCGGTGCAGGTTCCACTTCTCCATCGCCAGCGCCACCATAAAACCGCCCATGAACAAAAACACCACCGGGTTGGAATACGGCGCCGCAGATTCCTTCACACTGCCCACTCCCAGCAACGGCAGGCAAACAATGGGCAGCAGCGAGGTCACCGGAATCGGCACCGCCTCCGTCACCCACCATACAATCATCAGCACGGCCATCGCCAGCACTTTCCAAGCTTCGGGTTGCAGCGCCTCCGGTTTCGGCAGCAGCAGCATCAGGGCCATCAGGGCCGGGCCTGTCCACAGGCCTATTTTTTTCAAGGTGTCCATAATGCGGTAAATGTAAAGACTTTTGTTGATTTGGGCGCCCCGGCCACTCTCCAACCTCCCCCAGCCCCTCCAAAGGAGGGTAGCCACAGGCGGGCCGTCGGGTCATTCGCTCTTACCGGCTGCTGCTCTCCCTCTATCTCCCCCGCAGCCGGTACCGCTACTGCCCCTGGCGCATGGCCTCACTAAACACAACCACATTTTCCTCTCCTGCGTTCTTTGCACATCATGCGCACGCTATCACGCCAACACAGCTTCCTGTTCCTGCTGCAAACCGCCGCTTTCCTCACCTTAGCCGGATACGCCTGGCTATCCTGGACCGGCCAATCGCCGCTGTCCGTACTGTTTTGGAACGAACAATGGCTGCGTGGCGCAGTGGGCAGCTTGTCCGGTATGTCCTGGGAAGCCTATCTCGCATCTCCGGCCACATCCCGTTTTTGGAGCGGGGTAGAGTGGGGGATGGGCCTGGCCCTCTCACTGGCGGCTGTGTCCGCATGGATCGCCCAAGCCAAGCCCCGACTGGCGGCTCCTTTTCTGCTCTTCGGCTTTCTCCTTGTGTTGTTGTTCTCCATCCTCTACGGTTTCGACAAAATATTTTTTTGGGTGCAGATGCCCGAATATGCCCTGCAATGGGGCGCCCCGCTGTTTTTGGCAGTCTGGCTGTCGGCGAAAATCCAAACGCGTGTTGTGTGGGGCCTGCGCATAGTGGCCGCCGTTACTTTCGCCGCGCATGGCTTGTATGCGCTGAACATAGCGCCGCGCCCCGGCAGTTTCATCGAAATGACGATGAGCATTTTGCACGTCTCGCAAAGCACCGCAGGGCATATTCTTACGGTGGCGGGTGCATTGGATTGGGCGGCAGCCTTATTGATTTTGCTCCCATTTCCCCGATGGCAAAAAGCTGCGCTCATCTATATGGTGCTCTGGGGATTGCTCACCACGCTCGCTCGATGGGCGGCGTATGTACATTTTGACCTGCCCTGGTGGCCCCAAACCTTCTTGGCCTGGACCCCCGAAGTACTGATCCGAACGCCTCATTTCCTCATTCCGCTGGCTTTGCTCCGCCGTTGATAACGCCCTGCAGGTTGTTTTCTCGGCATAGCATCAGGTTCACTTACTCAGACAAAATTTTCCAGCCAGAAAGTGTTGTTGTTTCAAAAAAACTGCCCAGGCAGATATGGAATAGACCTCGCTTGGCGAATCTTGATAGCTGAACAGGGTAGGGGAGAGCGGGCAGGAATTTTTACCTCACAAATACAAAATTATCAGAATCCGTTTTGCGGTCGGCAAGCCAGGTATCCCAATGTTCACAAGCTTGTAGCTCGCCGGCAGCATCAGGCACGAACACCCGATAGCCATGCTCCAGCATCCATTGCACCGCCTGACGATGCCCCGGACCGCCGAGAAATTCCATCGCAACCACAGGAAAAACCCCTTGAAGAAACATGCCTTTCAGCCCCTGCAATACCTCGTGCTCTGCGCCTTCCACGTCTATTTTGATAAAACGGGGAATGGCTTGACACGCTGCGAAAAACGTGTCCAAACGGGTAGAGGTCAATGTAGTTTTTCGACCTTGCAAATGATCGGGCACTGAATCGGGGCGGGTCGTATTGTATTCCGAAAAAAGCGTGGGAAATTCCCAGAAATCGCAGGAGCCGTCAATGGTGCCCACCAACAGCCGATGCGCTTCTATCTGCCTGAAAACCTGTGCATTGTTTCGGAGTGCCGCATGGGTAGCGCTGCCGGGTTCAAACGACCAAATGCGCCCCTCCGGCCCGACGAGATGAGCCGCCAGCAAAGAAAAATAACCAAAATGCGCCCCCACATCCGCAACGTAATCGCCTTTTTGAAGGAAGCGTATAAAAAAACGAGCCAGCCTCAATTCGGAATCATGGGTTTTGCAGCCCAGCAAAAACAAATCCATCCCGGCAGGCAATTGTACCCCCATCGGGACTCCGAAAAAGGTGAGGCATTGCCGGTTCCAGGGCCGTTTGAGCAGCGGATAAAGAAGGTGGCGAAAAGCAATGGCGCTCAGATAGCGAAACGGGCGGTGCAACAGGCGCGCCCACTTGGAGCTTTCTGCCAGTGCAGCGGCTTGATCTAATGCGAGCAAGAGTGGGCGTTTGTCTTCAGGCAGCATCGTTTTTCAGGGCGTTTTGTCGCCGGTCGGTAATATCCAATTGTACCAACATGGCCATATTAATAAAGAAAAACGATCCGATTTTGTCGGTTTCAATCAAATCGTTGATGACGCAAAGTATAAGAATGGAGATAAACGACAGCATGGTTGCCATCACCGCCTGCCGGGTTTGCCGGTCCCGAACCCTGTGGTACAGTTGCTCGCCATAGACCAGCGCGGCAAAAGACATCAGCAGGAAAAACAGCAGTCCGGGCAGCCCTTGCTCCACAGAAATCATCAGATAGTAGCAGTGTATGCCCGATTGTTCGGGATTGTGGCTCACATAAGTGCGAAAACTCGAAACGGTATATGCTTTGTATTGCTCCAGAAAATTGCCCGGCCCGAATCCCGTCAGCGGCCGTTCGCCCACCATGTAAAAGCCTGCAATCCAGCGGTAAAAACGCTCCATAGTGGAAATATCTTCGCCCTGCGCAGTGGCCTCCAACAGGTTGTCGAAGCGGGTATGGCTGATGGTTTTTTCGTATTGCGGGGCAAAGTCTAAATAGGTGTTTTGTGAACTCATCCAACCCAAGCCGGCCACTACTACCACTGCCGCAATCAAAATAGCCGGTTTTATCAACTTTAAACGGATAACCCAATACGCTGCCACCGACAATAATACGGCTCCCATGGCTGCACGCGTGTAAGACAACTGTATGGCGATCAATAAAATAACAGTGGATGCTGCGATGATGATATATACGAGGCTCTTGGCGGGATACCATTGCCGCACAAACCACACAAATGGAATAAACACCGCCATGATGGCCGCATACGACACATGATTGCGATAAAACGGAGAGAGCACCCGATAAACATCCTCAAAAGAAAAACCATAAGTGGAGTGCCGTATCAATACCACTACTACCGTCAGTATCAGCGTAATGAAGACCGCCCAAAAGAAACGGCGCACGTCTTCTGCATCCCGTATCATATAGCCGGTGAGAAAGTAAAAGGTGACGATGTACCAGCTTTTGGCAAGGAAAAATTTGAGCGAAATAAACGGATCGGCAGAACTGAGCATGGGAACCACCATCCAACCCCAATGCAACAGCAACAACAATGTGACCGGATGCTTCAGAAAATCGGCCTTCACCGCGCTCCGATGCCGAAACCAGAACAACAGAAACAGCAACATCAGCCCCACGGTGAGCGGCTCGGTGGGCAGGTCGGTGCCAAAACCGTTGGGGAGCACTACCTCCGTTGAGAGCGGAATAGAAAAAAGCAGCAGATAATAGATTTTTCTAAAATCAACCACCGCCAGATATCCCAGCAACAGCACCGCCGGAAAGCCCGCCAGAAAGTACATTTCGGTATAAACAGCCCCGAAAACCGATGCCAGTACGATACATGCAAAAACTCCGAACAGCAGTAGCTCTGACGGAATGAAGGAAAATGAAGATGGGATGTTTTTGCTCATCTGGCCGCAAATTTAGAAATGTTTCTCTTTGATAATATTTGTCATTGCTTATCGGACAAGGTTTCTTCTTATTTGCAGTATTAAACATAGGGGCCATGAAACAAATACTCATCATCGGCGGATACGGAAATGCCGGACGTCAAATCGCTCAATTACTGTTGCAGGCTCGTAGCGATACAAACATTGTCATTGCAGGCAGAAACGAGGAGCGCGCACGGCAATGCGCAGACGCTCTTCGGGCGGTATTTCCCGAAAGAGGAGTTCAGGCTGCCCGTCTGGATATTCTGGACAGCGCCCATTTGTTCCGATTGGTTTCGGAGGCAGATTTTGTCGTCAATGCTTCCGGCACGCCGCTGCTGATGGAAACATTCATTCAGGCATTGCTCCAAACCGGCAAAGATGGATTGGACACTCAACTCTCAACCTCTGCAAAACACAGGGTTCTGGAAAAGTATGCCGAGCAATTAAAAACAGCGGGTATTTGTTACATCACAGACGGCGGCTTTCACCCCGGAGTGCCGGGCGCTTTGGTGCGGTATGCGGCTTTGAAAATGGAGCGTCTTGAAAAAGCCAATATTTACAGTGCCATGAAGGTAAATTGGAGGAGCTTCGAGTTGTCAAAAGAAACTTGGGAGGAGTTTATGGGCGAATTTTCAGACTACCGAACCGAATGCTGCCGCGACGGAAAATGGCAGAAGACCGGTTCAATGGAGTATTTTTCCTACAATTTCGGCCCGCCGTTCGGCAAACAAAATTGTATGCCGATGCACCTGCCTGAAATGGAAGCTTTGCCGAAGTTGCTGCCGGGTTTGCGGGAAACCGGATTTTTTGTCGGCGGCTTCAATCCGATCACCGATTATCTTATTTTACCTGTTGTGATGATGATGTTGAAGTATCTGCCGAAAGGCTTCTGGAAATATGCCGCCAGCTTGTTTCGGTGGGGAATCAACCAGACGAAGCCGCCGTATGGCATCATGTTGGCTGCTGATTGTGTTGGTTATGAAGGAAATACAAGGCGAGAGGGAACCATCACACTTTTTCATGAAGACGCATATATAATGACCGCCGCGCCGGTAGTCGCTTGTCTGGAACAATATTTTGAGGCAGAAAACAAGCGCCCCGGTGTGTGGTTGCAAGCCGATTTTGTGGAGCCGTTGGAGTATATCACTCGCTTGAAATCATTGGGCATCAGAGTGGAAGATAAATTGATTTGACATTACTCCCCCTCCATAATCGCCTGCCAGGCCTCCACCGGTCGGTCGGTGGACAATATCACAGCGCCACGAGCAATGAACTCCAGATAAACCCGATTGCCTTTTGCCAGGGCCATGTTGTCTAAGTTGCCCATAGTACCCAATATGGTGGGAATATTCAGTGCTTTGAGCTTGTCGTACAGTTCGGGGCTTGGCTCGCGGGTACCCACAAAAGCAACGAGACGGTCGGCAGGTATGCCGGTACCCAACACGCGGTCGGCTTCTTCTACACTGCGCATATTGGCGGAGATGAGGATGTCGGGTTTGAGGGTATATACTTGCAGCGCATCTGCCGCTGTGTAAGTAATGATGACGGATTGGCGCTCCATTTTGTACCTTTCCACCTGTTGAATGACTTTTTCAAAAGGCACATTCCGCTTCACGTCTATGGTGAAAATGGCGCCGCGCCGGGCAGCCCATTCCAGCGCATCTGCCAGCAGAGGGATCGAGAATCCGGTATCGGTACTATCTCTGTTTTTGAGCTTCAAGTCTTTCACTTGTTCCCAGGTATGGGCCGCCACTGCGCCTGCTCCGGTAGTGGTGCGGTGCAGCGTATTGTCATGCAGGATGATGAGTACGCTGTCGGCAGTCATTTCCACGTCCAATTCAATGATGGCGGGTATTTGGGAAAGCAGATGCTCAAAAGTTTCGAGGCAGTTTTCGGGGTAAGCCGCGAAATTCATGCCGCCCCGGTGCGCGCTGATATGCGGCCCCTTGCGCAAAAAGGCAATCAGGCTGGAGTCGGCATCGGGCAACTGAGCATGGGCGTGGAGAATAGCTGCAAAAGCAATGACAGTAAGGAGGAGGACGCGTTTCATTTTATACCAATTGGTGACTGATTCAACGAAAATACAGGGGGGAGGCGGTGTGTAAACGAGCTGGATTTCCAAAGGCTGGAGTGAAAACGTGAAAAATTCATATTCGGTTTACAATCTCTGCTTACCTTTGCACTTGTTAAGAAACGTTAACACTTTCTCTCTTTAACAAAAATCCATTTTATGAGAAGCATTCTACAGAACGCAGTCAGAGGGGTACTCGGTATCGCTTTGACGGTTGCCATGCTTGTGGGCTTTTCCACGCAGGCTCATGCTCAGGTTACCACCTCTTCGATGGGGGGTAAAATTACCGACGACAAAGGCGAAGCGCTCATCGGCGCTACGGTTTTGGCAACACACGTTCCATCCGGTACGCGGTATGGCACAACCACAGGGGTTGACGGCACATACTACATTTCCAGTATGAGAAGTGGCGGGCCATACAAAGTCGAAGTGTCCTACACGGGATATGCAGCTTCTGTTGCCGAAAACATCACGTTGTTGTTGGGGCAGACTTACGCATTGGATCGGACTCTTAGTGAGACGGCGGTTGATCTCACCGGAATTGAGGTGTATGCAACAAGGAGCAACATTTTGAATTCCAACAGAACCGGCGCGGCTACGAACATCAACTCTGCGCAGATCAACACATTGCCGACGATTTCAAGAAGTATCAACGACTTTGTTCGCCTTACTCCTCAGGCACAGGCGGGCAACGGTTTTGCTGGTCGGGACGGACGCTACAACAATGTGCAGATTGACGGCGCTAACTTCAACAACAACTTTGGCCTGAGCAGCGCTTCTTTGCCTGGTGGTGGTTCGCAGCCGATTTCTCTTGATGCCATTGAAGAAATTCAGGTAAACGTGGCTCCTTACGACGTTCGCCAAACCAGCTTTACTGGAGCAGGTATCAATGCAGTTACCCGTGCAGGTACCAATACCTTGCACGGCTCAGCGTACTACTTCTTCCGCAATCAGAATTTTATTGGCACGAAAGTAGCTTCTGATACATTGCCCGCCTTGGCTGAATCTGCATCCAAAACTATCGGCGCCCGCCTTGCCGGCCCGATCATCAAGGACAAACTGTTCTTTTTTGTGAATGGAGAATACGAAGACAATGTTCGGCCAGGTATCAATATTGTTCCGAGCGCTCCCGGAAGATCCGGTCCCAACGTTTCGAGAACTACCGTAGCCGACATGACCCGTGTGAGCAGTTTCCTGCAGGACACTTATGGTTATGATCCCGGCGCCATTGAAAACTATGCGAACAACTTCACAACGGCCAATTTTAAAGCACTTGCCCGTTTGGACTGGAACATCAACGACAACCACAAATTTTCTTTGAGGTACAACCAAATGATTGCTACCGACGATCAGGTAGTCAACGGCACCAGTGCTCCCAACCCGCGCTCTTCGTCCAATCGCGTCAGCTTGAACTCTTTTGCTTTTGAAAATGCCAATTATGGTTTTGAGAACAGCGTACGTTCGCTGGCTGCCGAATTGAATTCCAAGTTCGGCAATAAGATTTCCAACCAGTTGTTGGTCACTTATACACGCATTCAGGACAAGCGCACGTCCAAATCTACTCCGTTCCCGTTTGTGGACATTAAGAAAGATGGAGACTCTTATCTCAGTTTTGGGTATGAGTTGTTCTCATGGAAAAACGACGTTATCAACAAAGTTACGACTATTACCGACAACGTGTCCATCAATCTTGGCAAACACAATATCACTGCCGGCGCCAGTTTCGATTACCTGACTTTCGGCAACTCATTCCAGCGTTACGGCACCAGCTATTATCGCTATGATTCTTTGCAGCAATTCCTGGCTAATCAGACTCCTTCTGCATTTGCAATTACCTACTCGTTCCTGCCTGGCGGCGAAGACCCCTATGCAGAACTGAGCTTCGGTTTGGCTGGTCTTTACCTTCAGGATGAGTATCGTTTCAGCGATCGCTTTAAGCTTACCGGCGGTGTTCGCGTTGACCTCCCGCTGTATTTGAATGACTTGATTTCCAATCCTGCTGTTTCTGCACTGAACTTTGCAGACGAAGCTGGAAATGAAAACAATAAGTTGGACGTAGGCAACTGGCCTAAAGTGCGTCCGCTGATCTCTCCACGTGTAGGCTTTTATTATGACATCTCCGGCGACAGAAAGATTCAGTTGAGAGGCGGTACGGGCATCTTCACTGGTCGTGTGCCTTTTGTTTGGTTTACCAACCAGCCTACCAACTCCGGTATGCTGCAAAACACGATTGAACTGGTAGGTTCTGCTGTTTCTGCAGCGGGCATTACATCATTCAATGCCGATCCAAGCGCCTATGTGGGCAACTTCCCGCAAAATGCAGGTACTACTGCTCCTGGCTCTATTGCTGCTATTGACGAAGACTTCAAAATGCCGCAGGTTTGGCGCTCCAATCTCGCTTTTGATGTTCAATTGCCCAAGGGGCTGGTACTCTCTTTGGAAGGCTTGTACACAAAAGACTTGGTTGCTATTTACCAATACAATGCTAACCAAAAAGCTCCTGTTGGAACAATGAATGCATACAACGGCTTGGATACCCGTCCGTTCTTCGGCGCCAACAATGCTACCCGCCGTGTTAATGCCTCAATGAGCGAAGCAATGGTATTGTCCAATACTGACCGTGGAAATTCTCTGGCGCTGACGGCTTCTATCTCGAAGGAATTCAGCAAGGGTTTGTTTGCCAACGTAGCTTATACTTATACCGAAGCGAATGAAGTGACCAGCAATCCGGGATCACAGGCTGCTTCCGCATGGTCCAACAACTTGTCGGTAAGAGGCCACAACGATCTGGATTTAGCGCCTTCTCAATTTGCCGTGCCTCACCGTGTGATGGGTGCGCTTTCTTATCGCATTGAGTACTTGAAGATGTTGGCTACTACAGTTTCTTTGTTCTTCGAAGGAAGCCATCAGGGTCGTTTCTCTTACCGCTATTCTGCCGACTTCAACCGCGACGGCATCAACGGCGACCTGATCTTTATTCCCAACAGCCCGTCCGACATCACATTCACCAACGTGACTGGTTTCACTGCTCAACAGCAGAGCGAGGCTTTCTTCAAGTACATCGAACAGGATGAGTACCTGAATGCCAACAAGGGTAAGTATGCCGAGCGCAACGGCGCCCTCCGTCCCTGGAGAAACCAATGGGATTTCCGCCTGCTGCAAGATATTTACACAGATATTAAAGGCCAGCGCAATACGTTGCAGTTGAGCCTCGATATTCTCAACGTCGGAAACCTCATTAACTCTAAGTGGGGTATTGTACAAAACGTGGCTTATCCCAACGGTTCTATTCTGACTCCTACGGTAGCAGCTGACGGCACAGCGACTTTTACCATGCCGCGCGTGAGCAATCAGCTACTGGACAGCACTTTCGTCAATTCCATCAGTACGGCTTCTACATGGAGCATGCAGTTGGGTTTGCGCTATATTTTCTAATTTGTTTGGGATGTTAAGGCATTGAAATTATTGCCATAATATCTTCAATTTCAAACACTCAGAACCTCCCGATGCGGTGATCATTTTGATTTCTGCCATTTCGGGAGGTTCTTTTTTTTGCCCATTTCTCTAAGTTTACCTACATTTATGCCGATTCCAAAAAAAGAACAACCATGAAAAAAATCTTTGCTCTCATCATCCTGGCAATGGCCGCATGGCCGGCCTTTGCTGCCCAAACCAACTGGGAGGATGCTCCCGCATGTCGTTTTATGGCGAATAAGGCACTGGAAACCACTGTTATTCCGGAAAGTGTGTTGGTCATCAACGAGTTTATGTACAACAATCCGGGAACCGACGATTACGAATTTCTGGAAATCTTCAACGCCGGCGATATGCCTGTCCAAATGGAGGGTTACCGGCTCACTACCGGCGTCACTTTTACATTTCCCAACTACACGCTCCCGGTCGGCGGCTATGTCATAGTAGCCATTGATTCCGCCAAATTCCGCATGGCCTTCAATGTGCCGGCCTTTCAGTGGAATACCGGGCAGGCGCTCAACAACACCGGCGAGTTGATTACTTTGGTCAACAACACCGACGCCATCATGGACACCGTGCGCTATTCTGCCACAGCCATGCCCTGGCCTGCATCGGCCAACGGCGGCGGCCCTTCGGTACAACTCTGCAATCCGGCCTCCGACAACAGCAACGGCGCCAATTGGGCGGCCTCCGTCGCTCCTACCGGCTTCTTTATCAATGGCATAGAAGTGCTGGCTACTCCCGGCGCAGCCAATAATTGCGCGCCTCCGATGCCTGTTTCTTACCCGCCTTACGAAATCGGAGTTGTGACGACCAACAATGCGAATGGCGTGACCGACTCGCTCAATGTGCGCTGTCAGTTGCAGGGTACGGTATATGGCATCAACCTGAGAACAACGGGATTACAGTTTACCATGATTGACGATCAGAACGACGGCATTGCAGTGTTCAGCACTACCGCCGATTTCGGTTATCAGGTGGAAGAAAGCAACGAGATCATCATTCGGGGCCGCATCACGCAGTTCAACGGTCTGACGCAAATTCTCCCCGACACTGTGATCGTAGTAGCGCAGAGCAACCCGCTCATTCCGGCTACCACCGTCACTCAATTGGACGAAAGCACGGAATCTCAATTGGTTCGCATTGAAAACCTGACTTTGGTGGACCCTGCTCAATGGACGAATGCCGGCACCGGGTTCAACGTGGACGCCACCAACGGAACCAACACCTTCCAGATTCGCATCGTATCCACCAGTAATATTTTCGGCACACCCGCTCCTGCCGGCACTTTCAACCTGACGGGAATCGGCGGGCAGTTCGACAGTTCGTCGCCCTACACGGAAGGCTACCAGATTTTCCCACGATATTTATCCGACATAGACATCATCAACGCAGTATCCAATCCGGTGAAGGTGAATCAAGGCGTTCGGGTGAGTCCCAATCCTGCTTTGGGGGTCGTTTTGATCAAGTCCGAATCTGCTTTTGATGCTGTGCGAGTGACGGACGCCGCCGGCCGGACGGTATATTACAACTGGTTTGCGCCTGTTACCGAACTGAACTTAGATACTACTACTTGGAAACGAGGCACTTACCATGTGGCAGTGATGAGCGGAAAAGCTACCAGATTGGTTCAGGTAGTGAAGGCTAAATAAGTCAATCTATTATTATTCGATCAGGCTGCGGGAGGTTTTAGCGCTTCTCCGCAGCCTGTTTGTTTGCAGACAAAGCGACGCAAAAAAATTTTAAAGAACACCCCAAATTTTCAATCTTTAGGTGAAAGTTTGAGAAAAGCTCTATATTTCGCCTCCAAGAAACACAAACCAAACATTTATGAAGCATTTTCGACTCTTAGCCTTTTGCCTCAGCGCCTTGTGGATCAATGCAATAGACGCACAGGACATTCACTACACGCTGTTCAATATGTCGCCTTTGACGCTCAATCCCGCACTCACCGGCGCGTATGAAGGCACGGCCAGAATCGGGGGCATTTACCGCGATCAATGGTCCAATGTTATTGCGAAAGGTTTTAAAACTCCGGGCGTGTATTTAGACGCTCCCATCATTCGCGGCTTTGGAAAAAAAGACTGGGTGGGCGTCGGCGCGATCAATGTCACGGACGAGGCCGGCCGATTTGATCTGGAGACTACCATATCAGGTCTTTCATTGGCTTACCATGCTGCTGTCGGCGATAAATCGGTTTTTACCATCGGCCTTCAAGGCGCCAGAGTGCAGCGCAAAGTGAACGGCGCAAGCCCTTATACGCGCTTTGAGGATGCTTATGATGTTAATACTCAGAGTTTTACTGGTATTAGCGCTGATCGTGGCGCTATCCGTCCGAACATCAACTACACAGATATCAACGCGGGCTTGTTGTTCCGCACTAAGCTTGCAGACAAGCAATCTTTGGAGATCGGCGTTTCGGCGGCACACATCAATGCTCCCCGCTACTCCATGAGCGATTCTACAGGTCGCAACGACCCCGGCACACGTCGTCCGCTTCGTTTAGCCGCTCATGCTCAATACATTACGCCGCTGAATGAAAAGTGGGATCTAATGCCTACAGTGCTGTTTCAGTCCACCGCGGGCGCCTTCGAAGGCGTGGCACAGGCTTGGGCCGGGTACAACATCAAAAAAGATGTACGCATCAATCTGGGCGCGGGCTATCGTTTGGGCGATGCGTTTCAGGTACTCATCGGCATGGATTACGAAGACCTGAAAGTGGCAGCCAGCTACGACATGAACGTATCTTCATTGGCGCCTGTGAGCAAAACAGTGGGCGGCTTTGAAGTATCGGCTTGGTACATACTCAAAATGTATAAAAAGCCCGATGTGAAACCGGTCATTTTCTGCCCGCGTTTTTAATGTTGTTTTCCAAATACACCAGTTCCTTTATGAACGTTTCTTTTCACAGTCAATCGTTCCACTACATGAAACGCTTATTTCTTTTCATCGCTTTTTGTTCCATTGTTTCTGCCCAACAGCTTTGGGCGCAACCCATTCGGAAGTCCAATTACGACAAAATCGTTGAGTTGGCTTACGAAAAATTGGCCGAAAAGGATTATTACAATGCCATTACCAAATTTGAAGAAGCCTACGAAGAGCGCGAAGACAAAACCTTCCTGCCCATTTTGGCCGACCTCAACTACTTAGTCCGCGACTTTGTAAAAGCCGAGCGCTACTATGCCCGCATTTTTCGGGCCGATAAAACCAACGAATTTGCCGCCAAGCGCTATTTCTATGCTCGTTCGCTCAAGTACAACGGCAAGTACGAAGAGGCCATTCCTGAGTTTCAAAAAGTATTGGAAACGGCGACCAAAGACTCTTTGCGCACCTTGATTCGCAATGAAATTTCCGGCGCTGAAATGGCGATGGAACTCGGCATTGCCAACTCCGACGGTACCATAGGCAAGGGAGTTAAATTGGAAAATGCAGGCCGCGAAGTCAATACCCCCAACTCTGAATACTCGCCGGCTTACGGCCCCGGCGGCGACCTCTATTTCGTAGGTTTCAACAACAAAGAAATAGTGGTGGTGGATGAAAAAAACCTGCTTCGGTTTGCTCAGGTATTCAAGTCGGGCAAGGGAGATCGCGGCTGGAAAAAACCGGAACCCTTGGGTGAAAAAATCAACCGTCCCGATGCGCAAATCATCAATGTAGCTTTTTCTCCAAAAGATAACCGAGTTTACATCACGCAGGGCGTGCTGGAAGGCAATGTGATTTCCGACGCCAAAATATATGTGGCCGCCGGTACAGATGGCGCTGCCAATGAGGTGAAAGGTATCAACGGCAACTACATTGCCAAGCACCCGGCAGTGGGAGAGTTGTTTGGCCGCGAGGTATTGTATTTTTCTTCCAATATGCCGGGCGGCTTTGGCGGCTTCGACCTGTACTACGCCACCCGCACTGGTGATGGTGAATACGGCGCTCCCGTCAATCTGGGTGATAAAATCAACACGCCGGGCAATGAAGAGACGCCATTTTTCCGCGACGGAACTTTGTATTTCAGCTCCGACGGGCACCCCACTTTCGGCGGTTATGACTTGTTCTTTACCGTTTGGGACGGCACCTCCTGGAGCGCGCCGGCCAATATGGGCGCAGGCTATAACACCAGCGTGGACGATCAGTCTTTGAGCCTGGATGCAGAGGGATATAAAGGATTCCTCACTTCGAACCGCGCAGGCGGGCGCTCGCTTCGGAGTAAAACCTGCTGCGACGATATTTATGCCTTTGAAATCGCCCGCATTTCGGCCAATCTGGTAGTCGGCGTTTTTGACGATGCCAAAAAGCCACTCAACGGCACTTCCATCGGTCTCATCGAAATGCAAAACGAAAAACCTGGCAAGATAGACAGCCGTACCAATGCCAACGGCAACCGTTATGAGTTCCCGCTGGCGCTGGATATGCCCTACAAAATTGTGGTGAGCAAAGAGGGCTATCACCCCGATTCTACCACCATCACAACGGCCAACCTGAAGGAAAACAAAACCTTCGAGCATCGTTTCTACCTCAAAGCCAAGCCGGTGCCGCCGCCGGTGCCGGAATACGATACCATCACGCAGGAAAAGCCGATTGTGTTGGAGAATATCCTGTACGACTTCGACAAGGATGTCATCAAGCCGGAATCAGAGCCTGATCTTCAGGTAGTGTTTGAATTGATGACGGAGTATCCCGATATGGTGATTGAATTAGGCTCGCATACAGATAACCGGGGTAATGACGCCTACAATAAAGACCTCTCCCAACGCCGTGCTGAATCGGCGCGCCGCTGGCTGATGCGCAAGGGCATTACCAGAGAGCGAATCAACGCTGTTGGCTACGGGGAGACGGTTCCGCAAACGGTCAGCGCCAAAGCTGCTGCTCAGAGCAATTTCCTCAAAGAAGGCGATGTACTCACTCCGGAATACATTGACAAACTGGCTTCCGAAGAGCAAAAAGAGGCCGCACACGCGCTCAATCGCCGTACAGAGTTCAAGATTGTGAAAGGCCCAACAAGCATCATCATCAAGAGTACGCGCTTGCGCAAGGTGGAGCCTACTACCAAAACAGCGCCCAACAAACAGTCTCAGCCCGCCGCTGCGCCGAAGCCCGCCCAGAGCAGCGCTCCGGTGATGGAGTTCAAGGAGAAGTTTGTTGATTTCGGCTCGGTGAAAAAGGGCGAAAAGCGCGAGTACGCCTATGAATTTACCAATAAAGGCGCCACCGACATCGTCATCTCATTGGTTTCGGCCTGCGACTGCACCACTGTTCAGTATCCTGAAAAGCCGGTGAAGCCGGGCGAAAAGGGCATCATCCATGTGGTATTCGACAGCACGGAGAAGGAGAAATCCGAAGTCATTGACGTGGACATCTTCCTCGATTATACCGATCCGGTGACGGAAATGCCCGCTATCGTGCGCCTGCAATACAAGTTTGACCTGGTGAAGTGAGGTTTGTTTCCTCCAAGAAGAAAAGAGGCCCGGCTTTGGTGAAAAGTCGGGCCTCTTTGTTATTATTTGGCCTCTTCCTCCTGCCGTCTTTTGATCTCATCCCGAATGAGGGCGGCCCGCTCGTAGTCTTCGCTGCTCAACATATCCTCCAGCATTTTTTGCAAGCCCTCGATAGGGTAGGAAGACAGCCCTCCCGATTTGCGCCGGCTGCTGCGGCCTCCCGATTTGCGGGCGCGAGGCTGCGGCTCCTCTTCTTCCAGAATGATGCCCGCAGTTTCCATGATGAACTCGTAGGTGTGGATGGGGCAATGGAAACGGGCGGCCAACGCTAATGCGTCGGAGGTGCGGGCATCTATTTCGTAGAGTTCGCCGTCTCTTTGGCACACCATGCGGGCGAAAAAGATACCGTCTGTAAGATTGTTGATGATAACTTCCTGGAGATCAATGTGAAAGATGTCCATGAAGTTTTTGAAAAGATCGTGCGTCATGGGCCTGGGCTGGTGCATGCGTTCGATGGCCACTGCAATGGCCTGCGCTTCAAAATTTCCGATGACGATGGGAAGTTTGCGGTCGCCTTCGATTTCTCCGAGAATGACGGCAAAATTGTTGGATTGAGATACGCTGCCGGACAGGCCTACAATTTCCAACTCTATCTTTTTCATGTAGCTGTATTTTTTTGTCAAAGGAAAATAAACGCTTAGGAGTTAAATGCGGTTTTGGCCTCGTTCCACAGCGCGTCCATTTCGGCCAGCGTCATATTGCGCAAGTCGGTAGGCGCGTGGGCCTCGATGTACTCAAAGCGTTTTTTGAATTTATTGTTGACCCGTTCCAGAGCCGTTTCAGGGTCAATGCCTTGAAAACGAGCATAATTGATCAATGAAAAAATGACATCGCCAAACTCCTCTTCCCGTTTTTCCTGAGACATTCCAGTTTGCATAGCCTCGCGAAATTCAGAGATTTCCTCTTCTACCTTTTCCCAAACCTGCTCGCTGTTCTCCCATTCAAAACCCACTTGTTTGGTTTTCTCTTGCATCCGGTATGCCTTTATCATGGCCGGCAAAGAGCGCGGAACACCTTGAAGGACAGACTTTTTGCCCTCGCGGAGTTTGAGTTGCTCCCAGTTTTTCTTCACCTCTTCTTCGTCTTTCACCTGCACGTCTCCGTAGATATGCGGGTGGCGGGCAATAAGCTTGTCGCAAACGGCATGGATAGCGTCGCCGATGTGGAATGCGCCTTTTTCGTCGGCTATTTTGGCATAAAAAACCATGTGCAGCAGAATGTCGCCGATCTCTTCCTTGATGTCGTTGAGGTTATCGTCGAGGATGGCATCCGCCAGTTCGTACGTTTCCTCAATGGTGAGATTGCGCAGGCTTTGCAGGGTTTGTTTGCGGTCCCAGGGGCACTGTTCGCGCAGGGTGTCCATGATGGTGAGCAGCCTTCCGAAGGCTTCGAGTTTGTCTTGCATGTGGCAGGCGATTTCAAAATCGGTGCAAAGGTACGCTTTATTCATCAAGATTCGGGTCATCCCCATTCAGGAAAAAAGGCGTCCCGGAAATGAGTGATTTCTGTTTCCGGGTTGAACAGCACCGCCACCACATCGAAGCGAATCTCCCAATCGTGGCCGTACATTTCCATATATCTGGAAGCGGCTTCCGCCAGAAAACGCTGCTTTTTGGCGGAAACGAAGTCCTCCGGCCTGCCGAAATGGTCGGAACTGCGGGCTTTGACCTCTACAAGCACCAGCGCAGGGCCGTCCATGGCTACAATGTCCACCTCGGCCCGGCCAAAGCGCCAGTTGCGATGGAGTATTTGAAAGCCTTGTTGTTCAAGGAATTGCGCAGCGAGTTCTTCGCCTGCCTGGCCGGTGTCGTTGTGTTGAGCCATGACCGTTTTCAGCGCGTGACGGCGAGAAGCATGACGTCCACCAATTCTCCGCTGGGCCTGCGGAAGAATGCGCGCAGGTCGCCTTCGCGGCGGAAACCACATTTGCGGGCCAGCCGCTGCGCCGGAAAATTGTCGCTGGCGGTGAATAACTCTATGCGCTCCATATTGAGTTGTGAAAACGCATAACGCCCGATTTCACGGATCACTTCCGTCATAATGCCTTTGCTCTCGTATTCCTTATCCACAAAAAATACGATGCACGATTTTGGCACAGACCAATCTATTTTGAACAATTCGACGTAGCCGATGGGCTTGGCGCCGTCTGTGTGCCATACGCCGAAAGCATAAGATTGCTGAAGCAGCCAGTTGGAAAGTTTGCGGCGCACAAATGCCTCACAGTCTTCTTTGCTGCCGATGTCTGAGGCGGAGAGCGCGAGCAATTCCTCGATTCGGGAACGATTGTTGTCCAACAGTTCGTAAAAAGCCTCTCCGTCGTTCTCGCGAAAGCGGCGGATGACCGTGTGTTGGCTGAGCAAAACGGTGTCAATATGGAAGAGTTGCGGCATCATAGTGCGCAAAAATACTATCTTCGCCCGGTACGACATAAAGACTTTTAAAATGAAAAAACTTTTGTTCATCGGAGCTTTGGCCCTCCTCTGGGGTGGTAATGCGTTGGCTCAAAAGAGCGAAACCGACACAGATGCCTTATTTATCAAAAAGATACACGATCAGGCCCTGTCCGACGGGCGCTGTTACGAATGGCTCAGTGATCTGTGCCGCGTTGCTCCCGGTCGTCTGGCAGGTTCTCCGGCGGCTGCGGCGGCAGTAGATTACACGCGCTTTGTACTGGATACGTTGGGTTTGAGCAAGGTCTGGCTTCAGGAATGTAAAGTGCCCTACTGGGTGCGCGGCGATAAGGAGCAGGTCCGCATTGTCAATTCTAAAAAAATGGGCAGCGTGGATTTGCGTTGTCTGGCTCTGGGCAACTCCATCGGCACCGGGCCGCAGGGGCTGACCGCCGAAGTGATCGAAGTGCGCAGCCTCAACGAGGTGGACAGCCTGGGGCGCAAGGGCGTGGAGGGCAAAATCGTTTTTTACAATCGCCCGATGGACCCGCGTCTGACCAACACTTTTGCAGCCTATGGCGGCGCCGTAGATCAGCGGGGCGCAGGCGCGGCGCGGGCCGGTAAGTATGGCGCGGTGGGCATCTTGGTGCGCTCTATGACCAATCGGATAGACACCATTCCTCACACCGGCGCCATGAGTTATACGCCCGATGTGAAGCCCATTCCGGCCATTGCCATCAGCACGGCGGATGCGGAACTACTGAGCAGCATTTTGAAAGAAGAAACGGCCCGGGTGTATATGCGCTCCACCAGCCGGATGCTGCCCGAACAGATCACCCACAACGTAATCGGTGAAATCCGGGGCAGCGAATTTCCGGATGAGATCATCTTGGTGGGCGGCCACCTCGATTCCTGGGATGTGGCAGGCGGCGCACACGACGACGGCGCGGGCTGCGTACACGCAATGGATGTACTTCGGGTCTTGCAAAGAGTTGGTTATCAGCCTAAAAGAACCCTTAGATGCGTGCTTTTTGCCAATGAAGAAAACGGCTTGGTGGGCGGCAGAACCTACGCTAAGGTATCTAACGAAAAGGGGGAATTTCACCTGGCGGCCATTGAGTCGGATAGGGGAGGGTTCACGCCTCGCGGGTTTACGGTGGACGCCGAGGAAACGGTATTTGCCGACAAATTCAAACAAATCAGCGCGTGGCTGCCCTTGCTGGAAGCCTACGGTTTGTATATTCGTAAGGGAGGTTCGGGCGCCGACATCGGGCCGCTGAAGAGCCAAAAAGGAGTACTCATCGGTTTTGAACCCGATTCACAGCGCTATTTCGATTTTCACCACACGCCCATTGACAATATGGACGGTGTGAACAAGCGGGAGCTTGAATTGGGCACGGCCACCATCGCTTCTTTGGTGTACCTGTTGGATAAGTACGGAATCAAATAAGACGGGGATGTACCTACAACTTCCCGCCGGCTCGCAGCCGGCGTAGCTGCACTGTCAACCACTGATGCGCAGCGCTGAGATAAGCGGCTTCTGCCTCCCGGAGTGCAAATTCCGTGTTGCGCAACTCGCTGAATAATAGTGCGCCCTCGCGGAATCGCGTCTGATCGGTTTGCAAAATAGACTGCGATGTGTTCAACGCACTTTCTGCATATTGGAGCGTCGTGGCGGCATTCCGAAGTTCTATGGCGGCACTTTGCATTTCCAATGTCAGTTCCTCGCGCAGGGCGGCCATGTTGTTTTGCTGTATTTGCATTTGCAACCCGATGCCCTCTTTGTTGCGCTGACGGATTTTGCCGTCGTAAATAGGCAAATTGGCCCGCAATCCCACAAAAGCAAAGGGGAACCAGCGTTGCCACAGGGCCAAATCGTTGCTGAGGTGTTGCATGGACGCGTTGGCAAAGGCATCCAAAGACGGGCGGTAGCTTTGGTCGGCCAATTTCAACTCCAAAGCATTGATGTTGATGCGTTGGTTGATTTCCAACAACTCTGGTCGCTCATTCACCTCGGAGACGTTTACAACAGCTAATTCCAATTCTTTTGAACTGATATTCAGGATATTGTCAGGCAGTAAAATATCTTCCGGCTGTATTCCCGACAGGCTTGCCAATTGTAGCCTGCTGCGGTCCTTTTGGTTCCGGCTTTGTACCCTTAAAGCCTCGGCATTGAGCAGGTCTAATTCGCTTTTTTGCACATCTACAGGCAATGCGGCGCCGGCCTCCGCGCGCGTTTTCATCACGGCCAGCAGGTCGCGGGCACGAGACAGGCGTTGGGCTGCCAGGACCTCCTGGGCCGATTGCAATGCCAGTTCATAATAAGCCGCGGCTACCTCTGATTTCAGGTCTTGTTCCACAACGCGTTCGGTCAGTTTGTTGCCCGATGCGCGCATCAGTTCCAACTGAGTACGAGTGAGATAAGTGGGATCAATGAGCTTGTAGGATGCATCCACGCCCAGCAACAGACTGAAATTGGTGCCGAAGCGCACTTTTTGATCCTCGCCGCCAGGCTGTCCGAATGCCGCGCCGGGGATGACGACGGTTTGCAAAATCGGGTTGTACCGAAGGTCGCCGCTTCCGGTCACCACTGGCGTGCGTTGTGCCTGCACCTTTTGCAGGGCATTCTCCGTCAACACTGTGTTGAGGCGGGCATTTTTGAGGTCCCAGTCGCGCTGCATGGCTAACTCGATGGCTTTTTCCAGCGTCAAAGGAGTTTGAGCAGGCAAGTACGCAGCACTCATCAGCACAAAAAACAACAGCAGAAAACGATATGGCATCATGTTTTAATTTTTCTCTGATAAAACCCAGAATCAGTGGCTTGAGGCTTGTAAAGGCCAGGAGCCGTTCCCACAGGCCCTACCCTCTGAACACCGCCGAAGGCTCCAACGATACAATCCGCCGGATGGCAAAGCCCGCTCCGAAAAACGCAATGAACAACGTAATGGCCAGAAAGGCCGGCGGCGCCCAAATCGGAAACTCAAACAGCGTACCCGCCTGCGCAATGCCCTGCTTGAATCCCAGCACCAACACATACCCCAGCCCAAAACCCGCCACCGCAATGAGCAGCGCCTGTGTGAGAATGAGGCGACGCACATACCAGTTATTGGCGCCGATGGCTTTCAGTGTGCCGTAGTCCCGAATGCGGTCAATGGCCGCAGAGTACAGCGTGAGTCCGATGATGACAAACCCCACAATGAGCGCAAAAACGATGAGCGAACCCAGCGAAAACGCAATGCCGCTGGAACCCAGCAACTCATTGATGGACGACTTCGACAATTCATCGGCATCCCAGGCGCGAATGCCGAAAATGGGGCTTGCATTGATATTGGCAATGACCTGCGCCGCCGAAACTCCCGGCTCCCATTTGATCAAAAATGCGCTCGCCTGCGTAGTGGGGAAATTGCCTAGGTACCGCGCCCTGTCTATGGTCGTAAAGGCATAAGTGCCTGCAAATGAGCGTACTCCTTTGGTGTTGGCCGCCAGAAAAACCTTTTTGCCGTTGATCTCGAAGTAGTCGCCCACGTTCACTTCACCCAGGCCGGCCCGGTCGAAATAGTCGGTGACGACGGCGCCTTCCGTGAGCAATACGTTTTTAGACGCGCCCTCCAATCGCCAGGGGCCGCCCGCAAACTCAGGGTATTGCACCCCGATAAGGGTGAGGCCGCCCGATTTTCCGTTGGCAAACTTGGCTGCTCCGGCAGTCACCACAATAGGATACACCTGCTCCACTCCGGTGATGCCCGCGAGTTGCCGACCCACGCGCATGTCTAAAGGCGACAGCGCGTTCACGTTTTTGGTCTTGTTGTCGGTCACCCAGATATAGTCCTGATTATTGATGGCCAGCGCCCCCATCGCATCAAAGAAGAAAAACAACAAGCCCACCTGCTGCCCGATGAGGAACACGGAAATGATGACGCCCGCCAATGCGCCTATGCTCTTGGCTTTGTCGAATATCAAAAATCGAAGCGCTGTTTTAAACATGGCTGATGTTTCTATATTTATTTCGGATTCCGGATTCAAGATTCCGGATTTCGGATTGGAACCGCCTACTGCCCACTGCCCACCGCTCCACCCCTCCACCCCTCCACTCCTCACTCCTCACCCCTCACCCCTCACTCCTCACTCCTCACTCCTCACTCCTCACCCCTCACCCCTCACTCCTCACCCCTCACTCCTCACCCCTCACCCCTCACTCCTGCACATCTATCACACACTCCACGCGGCTGCCGATCAGGATATTATCCTGTTTGTCCAACTGCACCCTCACCTCGCGCACGCGGCGGTCTTCCAGGTTATCCGGGCTGTCCGAAAAAAGTGATTTTTGCCGGAGAAACGGCGCCACATACACCACCTTGCCCGTAGCCAATGGCTCCGTCGAGCCTTGCAAACGCACCAAAGCCCGCTGCCCCAACTGCACCCGCCCGGCAAACAACTCGTCCACCTCTGTCACAGCCTGATACGGCCCGTCGGCGGCTAATTCCCCCAGCACGCTGCTGTTGGTGATGTACTGCCCCGGCTTGATGCCCGACGATAAAAACGTGCCGGTCATGGGGGCCGTCAGCGTGCGTTGTTGCAGCAGCGTTTGGTAGTAGGCCAGGTCGGCTTCCAATTCTTTGAGGCGGCTTTGCTGCTGTGCCACGGCGGCCTGTTGGGCGCTCACTTGCTTGTCCAACTCATCGGCAGCAAAGCGGCTGTCGTCCAATTGCTGGGCCGTCAGGGCATTGCCGGCGGCCAATTTCTGGTTGCGCTCCAGCGTATTGCGGGCGTTATTCCGCTTCACGCGCAGCGATTCCAGCGATGCCTCGGCAGCAGTTATGGCGGCGCGTTGGGTCTGTAGTTTGCTCTGCGCTTGCCGCAGTTGCGCCTGCTCCACCTCATTGTCCAACAGGAGGAGCACATCGCCTTTTTGCACCCGCGAGCCTTCCCCAAACCTGATTTCGCGCACATATCCGGCCGTTTGAGCATTGATGGAAATAATTTTTTCAGGCGGCTCTATGCGCGCTATGCCTACAATTTCGCGCACTACCAAGGGCGTATCCGGGCGCACGGCGGCTTCTTCAGCGGCAGCGGCCTTTTGATCTTCAGCCGGCCCGCAACTTTGCAGAAACAGCGCTATGGCCAGCATTGGAAGGAGGTATCTCATGTCAGGTTATTACGGTTTTTATAGATTTTTTGGGCGTGCCGGTGCTCCGGTAGCATCCAATGCACCGTCGGGTGCATCAGTCGCTCCTCCTTTGGTCGTCACTACCTTCGGCCCCCTCACGCACAGCGCTCACCACCCCGTTATTCACCTCCACAATGCGATGCGCATAAGGTTTGAGGCGCGGGTCGTGGGTGACGACACAGACCGATTTGCCGGAATCGGCCAGACTTCGCAGTTCGTCCATGACCACGCTCAGAGAGTCTTTGTCCAATGAAGCGGTAGGCTCGTCGCAGAGCAACAGTTTGGGGTTGGTCACCAAAGCTCTGGCTATGGCGATGCGCTGTTGTTGTCCGCCCGAAAGTTGTTTGGGCAGGTTGCGGGCGCGGTCGCTCATACCTACAAATTCGAGCGCTTCGCGGGCACGCCGCCGCGCCTCGCCGGAGGGTACGCCTTGCAGGCGCAAAGGCATCATCACATTGTCTTCCGCGCTGAGCGGCGCCAGCAGGTTGAAATTTTGGAAAACAAAACCAATGGTGTTGAGGCGAAGTTTGGCCAGTTGGCTGTCTTTGAGCCGATTGATCTCCATACCGTCCACCCACAGCCGCCCCTGCGACGGATAGATGACGCAGCCCAGCAAAGACAGCAGCGTGGTTTTTCCCGATCCCGACGGGCCTATGATGAGCAGCAACTCGCCCTCATGGATGTCCATCGAGGTAGGTTGAAGCGCCGTGATGGTTTGGTCGCCTACCTTATACTGTTTGCCCGCCTGCTCCAAACGTGCGATCATTCATTTGTGATTTTGGAGTGAAACAGAGTTGTTTGGCTTTGGTTTTGATATTGCTACCTTTGCCCGGCACTTTCTACTAAAAACTGCATGAAGTTCCTCCACACCTCCGACTGGCACCTGGGCCAAAAGTTCCTCTCCAACGATCGCGAAGATGAGCACCGACGCGCTCTGCTGCGCATGGTAGAATTAGTGGAATCTGAGCAGGCCGATGCCCTCATCATCGCCGGAGATGTGTTCGATATCGGCAATCCGCCGCATTATGCCCGCCGTTTGTACTACGATTTCCTCACCCGGATGCTCAAGAGTTCCTGCTGCCGCCACATCGTCATCACCGGCGGCAACCACGACTCGCCCTCCATGCTCAATGCGCCCCGCGACCTGCTGCGCGCCCTCCGGGTACACGTTGTCGGCGCCGCTACCGGAAACATAGAGGATGAAATCGTAGAACTGCGCGACGACCAGGACCGCCTCGAAGCCGTAGTAGCTGCTGTGCCTTTCCTCCGCGACGGCGATATCCGCGCCTCCGTTTCCGGCGAAACCGCCGCAGATCGCGTGGAGCAAATCAAAACCGCCATTCTCCAGCATTATCAACAGGTTGGAGAGTATTGCGAGCGCTATCGCGGGCAAAATATACCCATCATCGCCACCGGCCACCTCTACGCTGCCGGCGCTTCCGCCTCCGAAAAACAAGACAATATCTACATCGGCAATACCGACAACATAGACGCCCGGCACTTTCCCGGCATCTTCGCGTATGTAGCCCTCGGCCACCTGCATCGCCTGCAATCGGTGGGCGGGCTGCCGCATGTGTGGTACTCCGGCTCGCCCATTCCGCTCAGTTTCAGCGAAACCAAAGACGATAAGGCTGCCCTGTTGGTTTCGTTCGAGGGCGATAAGTTGCTGGAAGTGAAGCCTTTGCCGCTGCCGGTTTTCAGAAGACTTAAAACCATTGAGGGGAGCTTGGAAAAAGTGGAGGCCGACCTGCTGAAATTCGGCAGCAAACCCGACCGCGACCTCAGCTCCTGGGTGGACATCATCGTACACGCCGAGCAGTTCATTCCGCAGTTGGACACCCGTCTGCACGAACTGGCGCAGGGCATGGATTTGGAAATTCTCAAAATCAGGCTCCATCGGCCTGCTGCCGCCGCCGATGCACTCTCCGCCGCGTTTGACCTCGATTCCCTCGCGCCGGAGGAGGTGTTTGAGCAACGCTGCCGGGCTTTTGCCATGAACGACGAAGAACTGAACGAACTGAAAACCACCTTCGCCGAACTGAGAAGCTGGATGCAACAACAGGAGGTATTGCCATGAAAATCAGGAAGATCAGCATACAAAACCTTAACTCGCTGCGCATCAAAACCAGCATAGACCTCTGCGCGCCGCCTTTGTCCAATGTGGGCCTGTTTGCCATCACCGGCGACACGGGCGCGGGCAAAACCACCATCCTCGACGCCATCACCCTGGCGCTCTACGGCCGGGTGCATCGCAACAAAGACGTCAAAGAAGTCATGTCGTTTGGCGCAGTGGAGAGCCTCGCCGAGGTGGAATTTGAGGCCGGCGACGGCATTTATCGCTCCAAATGGAGTATCTGGCGGGCGCATCGCAAAGAAGACGGCAACCTGCTGGGGCCGGTGCGAGAACTATCTCGTTACAATCCCGAAACCGGCGAGTTCGACATTCTGGCTCAAAAAAAAGGCGATTCCGACCAACGCATCGAGCAGATCACCGGCTTGGATTACGACCGTTTTTGTCGCTCCGTGTTGCTCTCTCAGGGCGATTTTGCCGCCTTTCTGCGCGCCGGCGAACAGGAACGCAGCGAATTATTAGAGCGCATCACGGGCACAGAAGTGTATTCCGAACTCTCCAAAGCGGCCTTCCAACGAAAAAAAGCAGAGGAAGAACGCCTGCGCCAGCTTAGGCTCGAATTGGACAGCCTGCGCGTGTTGCCCGATGAAGAGCGCGACGAACTGCTGGCCCGCTTGGAGGAAACCCGCCGCCTTTCGGCCGATCTCAAAAAAAATGCCGATCAGACCAACGAGCAACTCCAATGGCGCCGCCAATTGAAATCCTTGCAACAAAAATTAGATGCTGCCCGGCAGTCTCTCTCTCAGTTGGACGCCGCCCGGCAGGCCGCCCTGCCTCAATTGGAACGCTTAGAACTGCACCGCCGTGCCGCAGCACAGCAATCGCACATAGAGCGCGCCGACGAAGCCGAAGCCCGGTTGGCCGTTTTGCAAGGAGAAGAGGCTCGTTTTCAGCAAGTTTTGGAAACAAAGCAAGCGCTGCTGGAGCAAATACGGGCGCTGGCTGCAACAACCGATTCGGATTGGAACGTCCAAAAAAAGAGTTTCCTCGAACGCGAGCCGCTCTTTGAACAAGCCATCGAAACGGATGCGCAAATAGCCCGCCAAACCGAAGCGCTCCAAAAGGCCGGGCAGGAGGTTCATTCTGAAAATGAACGCCTGTTTAACTTTCAGCAATCGCTCCAGAAGGCCGAACAGGAACTCGACGGCGTGCGGAGGGCATTGGCTGAATACGAGCAATGGCTGGCCGACAATGCCGTGGCAGAATCACTGGCCGAACAACTGCCCCTCATCGAAGACAAAATTGAAGAACTGCGCAATGCCTTCAAAGAGCGCAGCCGTTCTGAAAAAAATGTGGACGAGGCCAGGGCCGCCCGCGACGGATTCCTGACCGAAAATGCGCATTTGGAAACAGAAGAAAAGACGCTCAATGAACGTTTGGAGCAACTGCGCGCCGATTTTAAAGCCCTCTTGCCCGAAAATACGCCCACTACCCGCGCAGAGTTGTTGCAGTCGGCCTCCGTTGAAATCGAACACCTGCAAAACAGCAAGAGCCATTTGGAGCAACTTTCGCAACTCTACGAAGCATACCAAAAACTGTTGGGAGAACTGAATGCTTACGAAGATCAACTCAATGGCTTGCAATACGAAGAGTTGGACATCAACAAGGAAATGATGACCCTGCTGGATGCTTTGGACGCGGTCAGGCAGAATCTGGAGTTCAAACAGACCGTCTATGAGCAGCAGCAATTGGTGGCCAATTATGAAAAAGACCGCCTCCAATTGCAGGAAGGCGAGCAATGCCCGCTTTGCTTTTCCACCGTTCACCCTTTCCGGGAAAAGCCCTTCAAACCTTTTGTGGATCAGGCCAAAGCAGAGTTGGAAAGCGTCAAAGGGCAGTACGAATTGCTGGCCGGGCAGTACCGGAAACTGATGAAGCGCCAATCGGATATCACCGCCCGGATTCACCAGCTTTCCGGCGGAGACATGCACGAACTCAGCGGGCACATTGCCGCGCATTTTGAACGGATCATGGAATACGAGGAACGCATTGCCGGCTTAGCCAAGCACACCGATGCCTCCGACTATGCCCTGTCGCCCGGTGCGGCACTGCAACAGCGCCTCCGGGATGCCGATCAAATCATTGAGCAGAAAAAGCGCAACCGCGATCAGTTGTTGGAATTAGGCAAGCTCATGGATGCCGCCGAGGCCGAAAAAGCAGCCTTTGCGCCGCGCTTGGAGGCCAAAGCCCGCGAACTCATTTTGGCACAGGAACAACTCCGCGCCGCAGAAGAACGCCTCGGCGAACGCCGCGATCAGTTCATTGCTCTTGGCGAAGAATTGCGCGGGCTGTTGCGTTTGTATGGTATCCATTTTCAGGAATATCCTTCCAAAGAAGACATCGAACAACTGCGCCGGCAACAAACGCGCTACTCCGATACCCAAAAGCAACTGGCCGAAGGGATTACCCGGAAAGCCCTGCTGGAGCAGGAAATACGGCAAAACAACCAACTCGCACAGGCATCAGCACAGCGCCTGATGGAACTACAGGCCGCCGCCGACCGCCAGGGTGCAGCATTGACCCAACTGAAGGAACAGCGCGGCCTTATCCCTGTGGGACAAGACCCGCGCCGCCTCCGCGATGAGGAGCGCGAGCGCCTTCAACAGGCCGAAACTGCTGCCCGTGAGGCGAGGGAACGGCTCTCTCCCGCCGAAGCGGAATGTGCCGCCGCCGCCGCCACGCTTGCCGGCCGAAGCTCCGATGTGCAATTGGCCACGCAATCCGCCGCCGATCTCCGCGACAAACTCGAAGCCGCCGCCCGTGCTGCCGGTTTTGACCACGCCGCCGCCCTTCGCGCCGCTCTGTTGCCGCCCGAAGAAGCCCTCCTCATCGAACAGCGCAGGGCCGAATTGGAACGCCGCGCCGCAGAGTTGCAGATCGCCGCCCGCGATACGGAGCAAACGCTGACACAGGAATTCGACCGCTTCCCCGATGCGCCCTCCGAGGCAGAACTCGACGTGGCGCTGGCCGCCCTGCGGGCGCAGATCGAGACGCAGCAACAGCAATGGGGCGCTCTGCAAGTCATCCTCGATCAGGATGCGCAGCGCCGGGCCGAAGCCGCCGATTTACAGCATCGCCTCGAAGCGCAAGCCGCCGAGCACCGCCGTTGGGCGCGTTTGGACGAACTCATCGGCGCTGCCGACGGCAAAAAATTCCGCGTTTTCGCGCAAGGGCTTACCCTGCGCAAATTGGTCGGGCTGGCCAATGAACACCTCCAACGCCTCAGCGGCAGGTACATCCTGCACCGCAGGAGCGACGACAATCTCGAACTCGAAATGGTGGACACCTTTCAGGCCGACAACCGCCGCTCGGTCAATACCCTTTCCGGCGGCGAGAGCTTTTTGGTCAGTCTGGCACTGGCGCTGGGCCTGTCCGATCTGGCGGGCCGCAACGCCGCCATCCGCTCCTTATTCATTGACGAGGGCTTCGGCACTCTGGATGAAAATAGCCTCGATCTGGCCGTTTCCACCCTCGAAAACCTACAGGCTGCCGGCAAAACCATTGGGGTTATCTCCCACGTCAAAGAAATGAAAGAACGCATCGGCGCTCAGATTCAGGTAAGGAAAAGCGGCAATGGATTCAGCACGGTGCATATTTCGGGCTGATGTTCTTTTTTACTTTGTTATTGCCTAATGTCTTGTAAATCAATTTTATGAACACCAATCGCATCACAGCGCTCTTCGCATCCGGCAAAAAAAATCTGCTCAATATCTATTTCACGGCGGGGTACCCTGCATTGTACGACACCGCCGATATCGCTCAGGCATTGGCCGCGGCCGGCGCCGACATCATCGAACTGGGGATGCCATACTCCGATCCTTTGGCCGACGGAACCACCATCCAACAAAGCAGCGAGCAGGCCATCGCCAACGGCATGACCATGGAATTGCTGTTTGAACAAGTGGAGGAAATCCGCCGCCGCACGCAGGTTCCTTTGGTGTGGATGGGCTACCTCAATCCGGTTATGCAGTACGGCGAAGACCGCTTTTTGAAGCGCTGCGCCGAAACTGGTATAGACGGCCTCATCATCCCCGATTTGCCGCTGCATGAGTACGAGGCGAGTTTCAAAAGCAAGGCGGAAGCGCTGGGTTTGGTGTTCAGTTTTTTGATTACCCCGCAGACGCCCGAATCTCGCATTCAGGATATTGCGCGGCTGTCTTCGGGCTTCGTTTACATGGTTTCCAGCGCGTCCATTACGGGTGCCAAAGCCGGCATCAGCGAGTCTCAAGTTGCTTATTTTGAACGCATTGCGGCGATGAACCTGCCACAGCCCAGACTCATCGGCTTCGGCATTTCCGACAAGGACAGCTTTCAGACGGCCTGCCGCTATGCACAAGGCGCCATCATCGGCAGCGCGTTCATCAAGGCATTGGGCGAGGGTAGGGGAGCGGCAGAGGTGGCGAGGGGGGTTGTGGAGGGTGTATTATAATTCACCCGCCCCTTCCCCGCGCCCCCAATTCCACCACTTCCAGATCGAAAATCCGGCCGGCATCCAATGAAAAACGGACAATGGTTTTTACTTTATGAAAGCCCTCTATGCCACAGGCGCCGGGGTTGATGTGGAGCAGCCCCAACTCTTTGTCGGGTATGACTTTAAGGATATGAGAGTGTCCGCAAATGAACAACCTCGGCGTAGCGGCCTTCAGCAAGGGCCGGATGCGCGGGTGGTACTTGCCGGGGTAGCCGCCGATGTGGGTCATAAAAACCTCCACCCCTTCACAGGTAAAACGCAGATCTTCCGGGTAGCGAGCGCGCAGGGGCGCTCCGTCAATATTGCCATATACAGCTCTGAATGGCCTGAACGCTTCTAATTCGTCGGCCACTTGTACATTGCCGATGTCGCCGGCGTGCCAGATTTCATCGCAGGATTCAAAATACTGAAACACAAGCGGATCGAGCCAGGAATGTGTATCTGAAAGGAGGCCGATGCGCTTCATGAGGTGCGGATGACGATTTTGCCGAACTGCTCGCCGGCAGCCATTCGGGCGAAAGCCGCAGCCGTGTCTTCCAATGCGAACACGCTGTCCACTACAGGTTTGATTTGGCAACGGGAAACCATTTCCAACAGGGCCGCAAACTCGGCATCGGTTCCCATGGAGGTGCCGAGTATGGAGATTTGTTTCCAAAACAACAACTGTGGACTGAGCTGCGGCACAGCGCCGCGACCTCCGCCATACACCACCACCCGGGCGCCCGGCGCACAGCAGCCCAAGACCTGTGCAAGCCCTTCTCCGCCCGCGCCATCAATGACGAGATCGAAGCTGCCTGCCTGTTGTCGCAGCGTTTTGGCCCAGTCGGATTCCCGGTAATTGACGCCGCCATGAGCACCTAATACTTTGGCTTTGTGCAGTTTTGCATCGTGGCCCGAAGTGACATATACCTCTGCGCCGCCGGCCAACGCCAACTGCATGGCCCACAGCGCCACCCCGCCGCCGATGCCGGTGACGAGCACTTTTTGGCCTGCTGTGAGTTGGCCCTTGCTGAACACAGCCCGGTAGGCCGTCAAGCCGGCGAGCGGAATGGCTGTGGCTTCCTCCATGCTCAAGTGTGCCGGTTTGTCGTAAATCTGAGCTGCCGGAATGGCGCTCCATTCAGCCAACGTGCCGTATCGGGGCATTCCAAGTATTTGATAATCTTTGGCTTGTATGGCAGGATTGGCGCCCCAGCCGATGCTCGGATTGATGACGACCTCGCGGCCTTCGCAGATGCCGGCACCGTCGGAACCCAAAATGGAGGGAAAAACAATGCCCGGATACAGGCCCTTTGAAATCCATACGTCGCGATGATTGAGGGCGGCGGCGCGTATTTGCACCAAAACCTCGTCGGCCTGAGCAACAGGTTTCGGCATGTCTTCCCGAAACTCGACTTTTTCTTTATCGGCCAGAATAAATGCTTTCATAAAAGGATGCTTGTTCGGCAAAGTTATGTTTTTTCCTTTCGCTCGGCAGCAGGCGCACACCATTGGTCGAAAGGAATCCAACTTTTTTGGAAGAAAGGCTGTATATTCGCCTGTAATAAATTCAATGCAATTATGAGTTTTCGGGCAAGATTCGATTTGGGCAAAACCAATCCCGTCAATTTGGTCATCGGCATCCTTATCATGGTCGCCATTTTTTACGGGCTGTTCAAACTGACACAATGGCTCTTCACGCTGCTATACTATGTAGCCCCGCTGCTGCTGATTGCTACGCTGATTATAGATATCAACGTGGTGAAAGAGTACATACAGACTTTAGGCAAATTGGTAAAGCGCAACACGCCGCTCGGTATCGCCGCCATTGCGCTGTCGGTGGTTTTTGCGCCAGTGCCGATTGCCTACATGTTCATCAAAGCGATCATGAAGCGCAAAGTAGATAAGTATATTGAAAACCAGCGCCGTATAGAGGAAGGCGATTTGGTGGATTTTGAAGAATTGGAGAGCCGCCCATTGGAGCGTAAGGAGACGCGCCGCCTCAACGATGATGATACCGTTTAAAATGAGCTTCGAGGGTGCCGGTTTAGAGATGTTTTAATGAGCCGGCGCTTCGTCTTTTTTTCTGGAAACAATAAAAAACACCCCGGCCAACAGCAGTATCGAAGCCGCCAATGATTGCAGCGAAATGACTTCGCCGTTCAGGCCCCAGCCCAGTAGCAGGGCCACTACCGGATTGACATAATTGGTAGTTACCACTTTTTCCGGCGACACCCGGGCCAGGAGATAATTGAAGGCAGAAAAGGCCAGAATAGAGCCGAATCCCACCAAGTACAGCCAGGCCAGCCATGATTTCGCGCTCACCTGACTCCACTGAAAATCAGTCCATTCGCCTACGACTAAGCTGAACAACATCAGTGCGGCGCCACCGCCAAGCATTTGTATGGCCGCCGTTTGCATGGAGGATGCAGGCAGTTTGGCGCGTCCCACCCAGATGGCCGCATAGCCCCAGGACAGGATGCCGATAAAAATGACCAGCACGCCCAATGCCGTATTCCTGTCGGCGATGAGTGTGTCTTGCAGCACCAGCAAGGCCATGCCCGCCACTCCGATGCCCACCCCGGCTATGCTGCGGCCCGCCGGTTTTTTGCCCCGCATGATCCAGAGCAACAGCACTACCAACAGCGGCTCGAAAGCCACTATCAGCGCCGCAATGCCCGTGTCCACCCATTGCATGGCCCATACGACACCGCCGGTGCCCACGCCCAGCAGGAGTACCCCGGCCCATAGTGCATTGCGCCAGTGCAAGGCGCTTCCTGCGGGTTGCCCCATCAGGCGCCCGGCTAAATAGAGTATGGAGCCTGCAACCATGAATCGCAAACCCGACATGATAAAGGGCGGCAGGGTTTGAATGGCAAAGTAATTGACCAAATAAGTGGACCCCCACACGATATAAACCACTGCAAACGCAGCAATGATGAGCCGCGAGGAGCCTGTGTTGGATTGCATTTTGTTGATTTGAGGGCACAAAGGTATCAAAATAGATTGTGATGGATTTACAGGAAGCAATCCCGTTTTTTTAATCTAAGATTGCTATCTTTGCGTCGCGATTGCCGCCCGATGACCGATAGCGACGGATGACGAACGAACGGAGCGATATGATAGAAAGTACAACTCAAAGGCAAGCCAACCTGACCATCGAACTGTCAACATCCGAAGACAGTGAATTACCAGTATTCCTCACAGGCAATTTCAATAATTGGCTCGTTCCCGACAAACGTTTTCTCATGCGCAAGCTGGAACACGGTAAGTATGAATTCTCTTTTCCGCCAGACTTGCATTTGCCTGAGTTGGTGGAGTATAAGTTTGTTCGGGGCGCTTGGGAAAACGAGGAGTTGGATGAATTCGGCAAAACGCCTCACAACAGAAAAGCCAATCCGCAGGCCGGGCGCATTGCCGTGCAGGTGCCGCGTTGGCGCAGTCAGGCGCTGTATTACAAGCCGGAATTATTGCCCCGTATCAAGGTGATTGACGAGGCATTTGAAATTCCGCAACTCATTAAAACCCGTCGGATCGCTGCGTTGCTGCCGCATGATTATTACGAAACCGACCGAAGGTATCCGGTACTCTATTTGCAGGACGGGCAGAATTTGTTTGATGATTATGCGCCTTTCGGCAATTGGGCGGTGGACAAAAAATTAGCCATGATGAGCGAAAAGGGGCAAGGCGATATCATTGTTGTTTCAATAGATCATGCTGAAAGTGAGCGTATTGCCGAGTTTACGCCCTCTATGCGTACGCGTCTTGGCAGCGGCGACGGCAAAAAATATGTCCGTTTTTTGGCCGACACACTCAAGCCTTTTGTGGATAAGGAATTCAGAACCTTGCCCGACCGCGAACACACCGGTATCGGTGGCAGTTCTATGGGAGGTCTTATCAGCATTTACGCAGGTCTTATGTACCCTGAGGTGTATAGCCGCCTGATGATTTTTTCGCCTTCATTGTGGGTAGTGCCCAATATTCATTTTCAGGCGCTTACGTTCACCGAGCAATTTGCTTCCCGCATATATTTATATGGCGGTGAAAATGAGGGCGCCAATGTAGTACCCAACATCAAACGGTTTGTAGCCGCCATGGAAAAGCAGGGTTTTTCTGCCAACGTGGACTTTAACTTAGCCATTGACCCCAAAGGAGGACACAACGAAGCCCGCTGGGGAGAGGAGTTTCCCAAAGCGGTCGAATGGCTTTTCTTTCAGTGATATTTGTCGAAGTCGGAAATCTGCATAACTTGCAGCATTTCCGGTATTGTTTATTACTTAGTTGAAAGCATTAGAGAGCGCATGGAGATTGCCATCACCCACCAACCTGACCACCATGAATATGTGGTCGTTATACCCGTAACGCAACACCACAACCTGAGCGAGGTATTGGACTTATGCCGTCGTGAAAACGTTACCGGCATTCCTGAACCTGGGCAATTTAAAGCCGACTGGAACGAAGTATGGCCCATGTACAAGGGCGAACAGCGTTTGTTTTTGCTGGGCTTGGGCGCCAATCCCGGTTTTCCCGAAGTATTGAAAGCATTTCGCAGCTTTGGCCACAAATTTCGCCAAAGGCTGTCTTCCGATCTTGCAGTGAGTTTTTTGTACGCCAACATGCCCGATAAGCCGGAAAATGTGGTAGAAGCCGCCGTTAATGGTCTGGCGCTCAGTGCATACCGGATTGGAAAATTTAAAACGAGCAATGGCGAAGAACACCCTCTGTCAAAGCCGGAAGCCAAGTGTAATATCTGCATTAACGGCGTTGAATCGAAATCTTTACAACAAGCTGCTCTTCGCGGCAGAATCGTTGCCGACACGCAAAGCCGCATATTTGATCTGGTGAATGCGCCCGCCAACAAAAAGTTGCCGGGTGATATGGCTGCCTGGGCGGAAGAATCGGCGCAGTGGTACAATTATACGGTGGACATACTGGGCAAAAATCAATTGCAAGCGCTCGGTTTTCATGCGTTACTCGCTGTAAATCAGGGAAGCGCGCATCCGCCATGTCTCATCGTGGCGCAATATTGTCCGGAAAAGCCGGTAGCAAAAATTGCGTTGGTTGGCAAAGGCGTCACCTTTGATACCGGCGGCCTTTCCATCAAACCCTCCGCCAATATGTATCTTATGAAGAGCGACATGGGAGGGGCGGCAGCCGTTATGGGAGCAGTAGAAGCGGCCGCGAGGTTGAAACTTCCTGTGCAAATCATCGGAGTAGTGCCCGCCACTGAAAACAGCGTGGATGCTCACTCCATGCGCCCCAGCGATGTGATCGGCTCATACAGCGGCAAAACCATTGAAGTCATTGATACAGATGCAGAGGGCCGCTTAGTTTTAGCCGATGGGTTATTTTATGCCGTCAAGCATTACAAACCAGACGTGTTGATAGACTTGGCCACGCTCACCGGGGCTACCGTTCGGGCTATGGGTTACCATGCAGGCGGGTTGTTCAGCAATGACGATGCGCTGGCCAACGAACTCATGCAGGCCGGCGAACGATGCGGCGAACGGCTCTGGCGTTTTCCGTTGTGGGATGCTTATAAAGATGAAATCAAGTCGGATGTAGCCGATGTGCGCAATCTGGGCATACGCCCGGTGGCGGGGGCTATTTCGGCAGCCAAGTTTTTGGAGGTTTTTATAGACAATCATCCTCGCTGGGCGCACTTGGATATTGCCGGCGTTGCGCTGCAAGACTCTGAATTCAGTTCTCAAAAAAGTGCCACTGCCTACGGCGTCCGCCTTTTGTTGGAATATTTTTCCTCTTTTTCTCCATCATAAAAAATCGCTTAGAGCCATGTCCAAACCGTTTACTTTTCTTTGCGTAGCTACTTTTTTTAAAGGAGCAGACTTCATCCGAACCGCCAAAATGCTGGGCGCCAATGTGTTGGTTATTACCAAAAAATCGCTGGAACATGAGGCATGGCCCCGCGAAAGTATAGACGAATTTTTCTATCTCGAACACGACAACAACTCGCCTGAGAACATGGACATGCTCCGGGAAGGATTGGCGTATGTAATGCGTTCCCGCAAGATAGACCGGGTAGTATCATTAGATGATTTTGATGTAGAAAAAGCTGCTTTCCTGCGCGAGGAGTTTCGCATTCCCGGTATGGGACAGACGACGGCCAAGTACTTCCGCGACAAATTGGCCATGCGTATGCGCGCTCAGGAAGCCGGCATTCCGGTGCCCGCATTCAGCGCAGTTTTTAACGATGAGGAGGTGAATCATTATCTCGGTACCGTTCCTGGTCCCTGGGTTATCAAACCGCGCTCTGAGGCTTCGGCCATAGGCATCAAAAAGGTACACCATGCGCACGATGCCTGGCAGGTATTGCATGAAATAGGTTCTGAGCGGCATTTGTTTTTGATTGAGCAGTTCAAACCCGGCGACGTGTATCACGCCGACGCCATCAGCAATGAAGGCCAAACGCTTTTCTGCCGGGTATCCCGTTATCTGGCTCCGCCTTTGGATGTGGCACAGGGCGGGGGTGTGTTCAGAACGCATACGGTAGAATTCGGAGGCGAAGAAGATAAAGCATTGCAGCAACTTACCTCGCAAGTGATGGACGCTTTCGGGATGCGATACAGTGCTTCGCATACGGAGTTCATTCGTTGCCACGAGGATGGGAAATTTTACTTTTTGGAGACATCCTGCCGAGTAGGCGGCGCGCATATTTCAGAAATGGTAGAGTATTCTTCTGGAATCAATTTGTGGGCAGAGTGGGCCAAAGTGGAGTACGCACAAGCCTCCGGCGGCAGCTATACCATGCCGACTGCCAAGAACCTTTATGCCGGATTGGTGGTCTCTCTCTCTCGATATACCCATCCTGATTACAGTTCATTTCAGGATGCTGAATTAGTATGGCGTCTGAAAAAGGATCAACACATTGGCTTGATCATCACCTCGGATCGCAGAGAGCGGGTATTGGAATTGTTGGACAATTACACCCGGCGCATTTTTGAGGAGTTTCATGCGAGTCTGCCACCTAAGGACAAAGCTTTGTCCTGATAATAATCAGACTACATGGAAAAGCCCGTCACGCAAAGCCACGACGCATTTTTCAAACACTTGTTTATTCAACCGTCTGAAATGACCAAAGAGCAGTGATTTGCATCCCCCCGGTTGAAAACCAATTTCTCATGTTAGACATTGCTTTCAAGCCTTCCATCTTGTTGGCCCATCTCCCTGATGTTGTGGCGGGCCAAAGTACCCGGCACGGCGGAGTGAGCGAAGGCGCATATGCGTCGCTCAATCTGGGCATCAGCACCGCCGATGATCCGCAGGCCGTGGCAGAAAATCGCCGCCGTTTTTTTGCAGCACTTGGCTTCGACGCAGCGCAAACAGCCTCAGCTCATCAGGTGCATGGCGATGCTGTTTTGCACGTTCAGGCGCCGGGACGTTACGATGGCTACGACGCTTTGGTTACAACTAAAAAAGACCTTCTCCTCAATGTAACGGTTGCCGATTGCACGCCCATCCTTATTTACGATCCTGTCAATCAGGCTATTGCGGCGGTTCATGCGGGGTGGAAAGGCACGGTTTTGCAGATAGTAGCCAAAACTCTTCAGAAAATGGAGACCCTATTCGGCACACGGGGATATGATTGCCAAACCTTTATCGGAACCTGCATTGATCGTTGCGATTATGAGGTGGACGAAGATGTGGCCCGGCATTTCGATGCTGAGTTTGCTGAATGGAACGCAGAGAAAGGGAAATTTCAGTTGGATTTAAAAGCCGCCAACAAAGCACAATTGCTCGCTCAAGGCGTTCAAAATCAAAATATCGAAGTGTCGCCTTATTCCACAGCATCTTGTGTGGCAGATTTTTTTTCGCACCGGGCCGAAAAAGGAATAACGGGAAGAATGTTGGCAGTAATAGCCATGAAAAACGTACCTTAGCCCCCACAATCCTCCCATGAGAAATGCATTTGCCGGCCATCAGTTTTATAACAGCCTTTGCGCTCACCTTTTTTGCCATTCCTCCTATTATTGAAATAGCCAGGACGAAGCACCTGTTTGATATACCCGGCGAGCGCAGTTCTCATAAAGTTGCTACGCCATCGTTGGGAGGAGTGGCCATTTTTGCCGGCGCTGTTTTCTCTATCGTACTCTGGACGCCTTTTAAAGACTTTGCCAATTTACAGTATATCCTCGGCGCTTTTCTGATCCTTTTTCTCATCGGCGTCAAGGATGACATTTCGCCGGTGTCGCCCGGCAAAAAAATGATCGCCCAGTTATTGGCGGCAGCCATCCTGATATTTCGCTCTGATATTCGCTTGGAAGGCATGTATGGCTTATTAGGGTTTCACGACGAGTTGGGAGGACTTGTATTCATTTTATTATCTTTTTTTACCATCATCGTCATCGTCAATGCTTTCAATTTATTGGATGGAATAGATGGGCTGGCCGGGAGTGTGGGCGCCATCATTATGGTCACTTTTGGCGTCTGGTTTTATCTCACGGGGCATGTGGAGTTGAGTACGGTAGCCTTTGCATCTGCGGGAGCCGTAGCGGCATTTTTGAGATTCAATTACAGCCCGGCGCGTATTTTCATGGGCGATACAGGCTCTCTGTTTATTGGCTTGGTATGCGCTATCATGAGCATTCGGTTTATCAATTTCAATTACGCTTTAGAGGATGGGCATCCTTACAAATTTGCCGGAACGCCCGCTGTTGCCATAGGCATTATGATGCTGCCTCTATTTGATACACTCAGAGTTTTTATCACGAGGATATTTCGGGGGCATTCGCCGTTTCACCCCGATCGCCGGCACATACACCACATGCTCATTGATTTTGGGATGACGCATCTACAGGCTACGGCTTTGTTGGTGTTCGTACAGATGCTGTTTACGGTGCTGGCATTCTCCTTCCATTATTCACTGGGCTTGCACCGTTTATTGTTGCTGGAAATCATTTTGGCCATCGGAATGACCTATTGGTTGCATCTGAATATTGTAAAACACAGGCGTTTCCGATTGCCTGAATAAGCGCCCCTCAGCTTCTATTATTGATGAATTGATTGGCCACCTGTAGCGGGCGCAGATTGCTCATGCGTTTGAACTGGTGGCTGGCCATACGGCCGATGATGTCGTCGAGTGTGGCTACTGCATCCACGATGTACGGACCTTTGTTCAGCATCACGCATTCTGCCCGTGCCGACATGGCCGCATCGGTGATTTCAGCGCGGGTAGCAATGCCTTTGGATGCTAATTTTTCCAAAACCTGCGTAGCCCATATCCCCGGAATATGAGCCGATTCGCAAATCCACAGAATTTCTTCCTGTACTTCGGCGATGCGTTCAAACCCCATTTCCACGGCCAGATCGCCGCGCGCTATCATCACGCCGGTTTTGGGGCTGCGCATGGCCGTGAGCAACATTTTGGGCAGGTTTTCAAAGGCTTCTTTGGTCTCGATTTTGAGTATAATGCCCATGTCCTCTCTTCCCAATTTGGCGAGTTCCGACTGCAACTGCTCCACATCTTCGGGAGTTCTGACAAAAGAATATCCCACAATATCAGCTTGCCTCGCCATGAACGCCAAATGATCGTGGTCCTCCTCTGTGAGCGAGGGCAGGCGAAGGTGCGTATCGGGCAGGTTGATGCCTTTGTCGGCGCGGAGTTTGGCGCCGTTTATGCCCGCATAGGTGATTTCAACTTCAAAAGAATCAGGATGCACTTCTGTGATTTTGGCCCTGATTTTTCCATCGTCAAAAAAAATGCGTTGATCCGGTTGTACATCTTCAAAAACCTGAGGCAGGGAGATGCTGAGAAAGGTATTGGCGGCTGTTTCACTCATCGGCAGGCGCTCCGGCAGTTGCCTGACCACCGAGATTCGGTCGCCCTGACGCAACAAAAGGTAGTCTCCTTTGCGGGATTCACTGATGGTATGTGCGGGGTCGAGTTGTTCTGTTCGTAGTTTAGGGCCGGATAAATCCATATAAACCAAACAATTGTATCCTAAATCTGCCTCAGCTCTGCGGATGTGCCGGATCATGGCCTCCCACTCGGCCGGCTCTTCGTGGCTGGTATTGATGCGGGCTATGTTCATGCCGCTTTTGAGCAGAGATCGAACCAGATCGTAGTCGTAGGCAGCTTCTCTGGGCATGGTCACCATGATGCGGGTGCTGTTGTGCCCTGGATGTGCGCCAAACAATTGGAGGGTATTTTCCTGCAATTGCTCCTTGCTTCGGTAGTAATTCAGCGGCGAGTGGAAGTCTTCCTGCACACCGTAATCCCTCAGCCCTTCCACAAGCCGCAGCAGGTGGAGAATTTTTTTCAAATTGGTAAGCGTGTAACCCTCGGAGTGCCCCAGCGAGGATATGCTCATCATGGAAAGTTCTTCCTGAATGGGGCGCAGGTCGAACGAACGTAGGGCCATGTAATGCACTAAGTTGCGGGCGCTGTCGCGGTAATGGGGCTGAACTTGTTGTATCAGATCAGCAAAATCAGCTTCCCGGGATTCTACAAATTGCAGAATGTCTTCGAGCCGGGAAATGAGCGTTTCAGTATCGGTAGCAGCAGCCATTGTCATGATGTCAAAATTTTCTGCAATGATGGCGGGTTTTTGCCCGGCAGACAATGACGAATTTCATGGCAGATGTAATGATTTTTATCAGAGCCTTTGTAGTGGGGCAAAAATAAATGTTCATTTTCTTTAGGCCAAAGGATTAGATAAGACACTT
>DDUV01000103.1 GCA_002344975.1 Saprospiraceae bacterium UBA2329
GGCTTCTTTTTGTATTTGAGCCAAGCGTTCCTGAGCCGTTTTTTGAGCGTTGCCCACCTCCTGAGTGTATTGTTGCCGCGAGTTTTCCAACTTGGATTCAATTTCGGCTACCTGTGCGGCTGCTTTTGCCTGAGCGGCTTTCACTTCATCAGCGGCGCGTTGGCGGGCAGCAGCTACCTCCTGTGCCGACTGCTCACGCATTTTGGTTTCGGCGGCCTTTGTTTCGGCCATGGCGTGGGCGCTTTCTTCCTGTATTTTTTTAATTTCGTCCAAGGCACGTTGGCGAGCGGCAGCCACTTCATCGGCAATGGTTTTGCGTTCGGCCTCGCTCTTTTGGCGCGCCTCTGCTATTTTCGCAGCTTCCTGCCGGTTGATTTCCTCAATACTCAGGGCAGCCTGCCTACGCGCCTCTGCCACCGATTGTGCGGCCTCCTGCCGGGCGGCTTCGGTTTGTTGCTGCCCTTTTTGTTCCTCTTCAGCTACTTGCTTTTTAATCTGAGCCACCTGTTCGGCGGCGCGTTGGCGCGTTTCGGCCACTTCGCGGGCGGCGGCTTCTTTTTCGGTCGAGGTGCGTTCGGCAATTGCCGCGGTTTCAGCGGCTGCGTTTTGCCGGGCCAGGGCGATTTCCTCGGCGCCTTTTCTGCGGGATTCTGCTACTTCAACGGCAATGCGTTCTTTTTCCAATACAGCATTTTCACGCGTGCGGGCTATCTCGGCGGCGGCCTCTTCTTTGGTGCGCAAAATGAGCGCCGATGCAGTTTCGCGGCTTTCGGCCACCTGCTCCATCGTGGCGCTTGATTGCTGCTGTGCAGCTTCGCGGGCCTGCCGCACCTGATCGGAAGATTCCTGCCGGATGCGCTCCAATTCCCGGTTCGAGTTTTCGCGGGCCGAGGCAATTTCGTCGGTGTATTGCAATTTGGCCTGCTCCATTTTGTCCTTGAGGGTTTTCACCTCCGCAGCGGCTTTATCGCGAGCGGCGGCTACTTCTTTGGCTGATTCCAACTGCGCTTTTTGGACGGCTTCGGCAGCGCGCTGGCGGGATTCTTGTACTTCGAGGTTGATTTTTTCAATTTGCGAACCGGCATTGGCACGGGCCAATCGAATCGAATCGGCCAGCGCGCGTTTCGACTCCTCCATTTGTGCCTGCGCTTTTTGGCGGGCATCGAGCACCTCGTCGGCATACTGTTTCTTTTGGCGGGCCGCATTTTCACGGTCTAAAGACAATTCGTCCTGCAATTGCTGCCGATATCGCTGGGCCTTTTCTTTTTCGAGGGCTATTTCTTTGCGAATCTGCTCTTTGGTGGCGGCCAAATCGCGGCGCAAAGCGTCCAATTCGGCGTCCGAGCCAGATGCGGCAGCGGGAGTATTGACAGCAGGTTTCCCGGGAGTAGCAGCAGGTTTTCCCGGAGTGGGCGTTTCAGGTTTGGCCGTCAACAAGCCGGTATCATTGGCGCCCGGTTTGGTGTAATCCCGTTCGGCATTCGTCACATTGACCACATTGGTTTTGTTGAGGCGTTGGTCGAAGCAAGAAGCCAACATGCGAAAATCGGCCATGCGGTTGGGGTTCACCGTAAACTTCCGCATTTCCTTCGACAGATTGTTTTTAATATAAATGGTATTGATGTCCACTTCGGAGAACCACTGTATGGCATCCAAGTTGATTTGCAGGAAGTTGTGGTATTCGGGGATTCCACCTTCTTCTTTCATCTCGCCCATTTCCATAAAGCGATAACCTTTGCGCAACGAGTTCACATCCATAAAAATAATCTCATCGTCCTGATTGAACTCCACTCCTGCACGAGAGATGACTTTGGCGCGCAGCCCTTTTTCGTCGTTGATGATTTGAATGCTGTAAGTGTAGGTGCCGCGTATCACCATTGTGAGCGGAATGGTGCGCAACAAATGCAAACCGCCTACCGTCAGTTCTTTCTCAATGAAAGTATTGCAATCCTGGGCCAAAAGCCTTGTGGGAGCGAGCAATACAGTGGCTGCAAAAAGCAGGAATGAGGAGATTTTCATACTATTCCATATTTGAACTGGAAAAATAGGGTTTTCCCAGAATAATTTCAAAACATTTAACGGAAGTAATAAAAAAACGATTGCCCAGGACTCAGGCGCGGATGCACTTTTTAATGGCAGAAAGCCGGTCTATGAGGATATTGCCCCGGTAAGAAAAATTGCCCTCCTGATGAAACGCCTCAATAATGAGGTACTGAATGGAGGCGCGGGGCACAAAATCGAAGCGATACGTCTTCCATTCGCGGTGCTCTATGAGCGGAGATTCCCACAGCAGTTGATCTTGCTCGCAGCGTTCGGCGCCGCCCCAGATGCGCAGTTTGAGCGGCAGTTTGTAGCCGGCGTAGGTATTGGAATGCGCCAACGACAAGGACATAGCGAAACACTGCCCTGGCGAGAGCGCCGTTTTCAGGCGTTGGCCCACACTCTCCCAGGTGCCGTTTTCGCGGGTAATGAGGCCCATGTAAGTGTCGCCGTGCACAGGCTCCTGATAGACTCCCCACACGCCGGGCAATATATCGGGGGTGGTGCCGGCCTGGCAGGGAATCCAGCCCGAAGGTACAGTGGCATCTTGCGGTTCTCCTTCAAAAGAAGCATTGAGCAGATATATCTGGAGTTGCGCCACAGCAGGGGCCGAGATCAAAAAAGCTATTAAAATCAAGCGTCTCATGGTATGTATTTATTCACAAAGCAAAGTTAGCCCTTTTTATAAAATAGCATTTTTTTTGTCGGGCAGCGCGCGGCTCAGGCAGCTTTCTCGCTGCGATTCGTACCTTTGTAACACTACACTATAAGTAAGCTACAAACAGCGACAACATGAAATCAACACTTACTTTTCTCTTTCTCCTTTGCGTAACATTAGCTTTGGCTCAGCCTCCCAACGACGAATGCGGCGGCGCTATCCCACTCCCACTTGGCACACCTTCGGCTTGCCCCAACTCCACACCGGTCACGAATACCTTCAATGTGACCAACGTAAATGCCACCCCTACCACGCCCTACCCTACTTTCAGCAACTGCTCCATAGGCAACCAAACCAGCGCCCCGGCCGATGAGGTGTGGTTCTCGTTTGTGCCCAACAGTAATATTATGTCCATCACGGTGGGAGCGGGCTTGTCGTCTCCCAATATCGTCATTTTCACCGGCAACAACTGCTCTTTCCTCACTGCCGTGGAATGTGCGCGCGGGCCTGCGCCGCTGACCCTGACGCTGCCGGTAGTGCCCAACCAGCAATATTATATGCTCATTTCGGGTGGGGCCATCGGCGATCAGGCCAACTTCACCCTCACCATGACCAGTTCGCGGGATTGCAACCCGTGTCTGCAATCGGCCAATTTTGTTGCCTTTCCTCCCCCGCTCAACGGCACCTACAACTCGGGACAAACCGTCAGTTTTTGCTACACCATCACCCAGTGGAACGTGACCGGCACCATTGAGTGGTTGCATGCGTTGGAGGTGGAGTTTGGGCCAGGCTGGGATCTAAATTCTTTCAGCCCCACTCCTCCGCCTTCCTGCGACGGCCAAGGTTCCTGGAACTGGTACGATGGCTGGGTCAGTTGTGCCACCGGACAAACTTTCGGGCCGGGGTTTGCCTATGATTCGGCAGCCGGATTGGGCTGCGGCGGCACCCCCAACGACGGCAACCCCGGCAATAACTGGGGCGATGGCAACAACGGCTGTGCCAATATCGGTGGCGCCGCCAACCCTTCCGTTACGTTTTGCTGGTCTATTACGGTGGGAAATTGCCCCCCCAATACCACCGGAAACAGCCTCAGTGTTATCGTCAACGTATTATCTGACGGAGACTCCGGCTCCTGGAATCAGGTGGGCTGCAACTCCGGCAACCAATACAACTTCCTCGCCTCGGCTGTTTGCTGCGACGACGGCAACCCCTTCGTAACCGACACTCCTACCCGCTGCCCCGGCGTATCCGACGGCACCATCACCATGGAGGGCAGCACGACGGGCAAACCTTACAACTTCTTCCTTTTCAACAGTATGGGGCAGGTTGTTTTTCAGGCCAACGGCATAGTCGGCCCGATAACGGCCTCCAACCTTCCCCCCGGCACCTATTCTGTTTTGGCGGTCAATGTTGAATCCGGCTGCCAGCGTTCCGAATTGGTCGTCATCAACGACGGCGATCCTCCACAAGCCATTGCCGACAACGGCGGACCTTACTGCCCCGGCTCCCCTATTTCCCTGTTTGGAAACTACTCATGGAGCGGCGCTCCAGGCCCGGTGATGTATCAATGGAGCGGCCCCGGAGGCTTTAGTTCCAACCAACAAAACCCCACCAACGCTACACAGGACGGCACTTACAATTTAGTAGTTACTGTCAACGGCTGCCCAGCCCCGCCGGCGAGCACTACCGTAGTGTTTAATCCGGCTGCCGCCAATGCTACGGCATCGCCTGCAACCGTTTGCCCCGGCCAACCCGCTACGCTGACGGCTACCGGGGCGGTCAGCTATGTGTGGGATACCGGCCAAAGCGGCAGTTCTATCACCGTAAATCCCACACAAACAACCACTTACACAGTGACGGCCACCAATGCCTCCGGTTGTACCACCATCGCTTTCGTTACGGTAGATGTGCATCCGGTGCCTCCTCTGTCCATCTCAGGTCCACTCACGGGCTGCGACGGCGATGTGACGGTGCTGTTTCCTGTGGGCGGGGCGTTTTCCCAATACCAATGGAGCAACGGCGCATCGGGTACCCCCATGCCGGTGGATTTGGCAGCCCCGCAATCCGACTTTTCCGTGACGGCTACCACCGCGCAAGGATGTACCGCCACAGCCGACATCAGTATTTTGGTTTTCAACAACCCTGTGGGGAATGCCAC
>DDUV01000112.1:0-1426 GCA_002344975.1 Saprospiraceae bacterium UBA2329
GTGGGTGAGGGGTGAGTGTGTGAGCACCCCAAAACCTCGAACCCGCTTTATTTCCGACGCTGATCTTTATGATTTGTAAGATTTTCGCTGCTCGGAGAGAGACATAACGATCATAAAAACCAGCGTCTTTCAGCGTCGAAAACCCGGAACGCGGAACTTTGAACCCGAAAACCTCAAACCCAAAACCTCGAACAAAGCCCGTTCCTGCCGGAACGCCAAAATTTTTAACCACGCCTCCGTCGTGGCGCAGCGCGAATTTTGGCGAAACACGCGAAATCCCGCGAACGAGAGGGACCCCGAAACCCCAACCCCGCTCCCATCAGCAACTCGCGCTTTGAAGCTAACAGCCGCCAGTGCCAGCAGCCTGTAGCCAGCAGCCTGTAGCCAGCAGTCGTTCCAACCCGAAACCTCGAACCCACCTTCCCACGCCACAGGCGTGGTACGGCGGATGCAACCCGAAACCCGAAACCAACATTAATAATATGATAATTCGGTTTTAACACAGACTTTACACGGCACTTCTACCTTGCAGCCAATTTACGGATACCAACTACCGCAACCTGTCTGCATGAAGCGCGAACTCGACATTGTCATCCTCTCCGACGTACACCTCGGCACTTATGGCTGCCACGCCAAGGAACTGCTCAACTACCTGAAAAGCATCAAAACAGGCACGCTCATCCTCAACGGTGACTTTATTGATATGTGGCAGTTCAGCAAACGTTACTTCCCCAAAGAACACCTCGAAGTCATTCAGCGCATTCTCAAAATGGCCGCCAAAGGCGTCAAAGTCTATTACATCACCGGCAACCACGACGATGCACTGCGCCGGTTTTCAGACTTTTCCTCCGGCAACATCCACCTGCGCGACAAGTTGCTACTGAAACTCAAAGACAAAACCTACTGGATTTTTCACGGAGACGTTTTCGACGTTTTCATTCGTTACTCGCCGTTCATCGCGCGCCTCGGCGGCAAAGGCTACGACCTGCTCATCCTCATCAATCGCTGGATTAACAAAATACGCATGAGCTTGGGAATGAGCTGGATGTCGTTTGCCCAAAAGGTAAAATACAGGGTAAAAGAAGCAGTGAAATTCGTGAGCGATTTTGAAGAAACCGCCATCCAATTGGCCGCCGAAGACGACTACGATTATGTGATCTGCGGCCACATCCACCGACCCACCATTCGCAAAGTAAACGTGGACGACAAGGAGGTCAACTACCTCAATTCAGGCGATTGGGTGGAAAGCCTCACCGCTCTGGAATACAAATGGGGCAAGTGGTCGCTGTACGAATACGATGAAAGCGAGTTTGAACTGACCAATCCCAAATTGCAGGTAGGCGAATTGGCCGAAGACGACGATGAAATCATGGCCGAGCAGCAGATCACCGAAATCATGGCGCAGATCACGGGAATGGGGGCAAGG
>DDUV01000112.1:1757-10560 GCA_002344975.1 Saprospiraceae bacterium UBA2329
TGGCCTAAAGAAAATGAACACTTTATTTTTGCCCCACTACTAAAGAGGCTTTGAAAAGCGTTAGACTCAAAAAATACGCCCCCCGCAGTCGCGTTTTGTGTGAGTAGCGGTACTTTCGCCGCAGTTGTTTCACACAAACTAAAGCAATGAAGTTGAATTTTCTTTTATTGGCCGGACTGATGCTGCTGACGATGCAGGCCATGTCGTGCAAACGCAGCGCTGCCAATGCCGGATCGGGCGGAGATTTTGAATCCTTTTACGAACAATTCCACCAGGACAGCCTCTATCAGATGGAGCACATTGCTTTTCCCATAACGGGCATACCTTCTTTCGCCGACGAGGAAAGCGCCGCCGACCCCAATTTCCGCTGGACGCAGGAAAACTGGAAAATACACAAGCCATTCAATTTCAAAGACAGCGAATTCAAACAGTCGTTCCGCGTTATCGCTACGGATGTAGTGGAAGAAACCATTCTGCACAACAGAGGCCAGTTTGCCATGATCCGGCGCTTTGCCTTGGTCGGCGGCGAGTGGAATCTGATCTACTTTGCCGACATGAACCCGGTGAAGCGGTAGGGCGGTTTACGCATAGTGAAGGGGTGACTACAGGGTTATAGCTTAGCTGAGTCACCCCTTCACTATGCTACGGGAGCCAAGCCCACACTCACTTTTTCGCCTGATGCAGCCCGCACTCCTGCGCGCCCTGCTCCCACCACCAACGACCGGCGCGGGCGTGCTCGCCCGGCTGCACCGCGCGGGTACACGGTGCGCAGCCGATGCTGGGGAACCCCTTGTCGTGCAGCAGATTATAGGGCACGCTGTGCTCCCGGATATAGGCCCACACCTGCTCTTCCGTCCAATGCAATAAGGGATGAACTTTGGCTGCCTGATGCTGCTCGTCCCACTCGGCGATGGGGAAATCGCTGCGGTTTTCACTTTGTTCTTTCCGGATGCCGGTGACCCACACAGCGGCGCCCGACAAAGCCCGGCGCAGCGGCTCTACCTTACGCACCTGGCAGCAGCGCTTGCGGTTTTCTACGCTGTCGTAAAAACCGTTGATGCCCTGAGAGGCCACCAATTGCTCCACCTGAGCCGTATCTGGAAAGAACAGTTCGATGTTGATTTTGCAGCGTGTCATGGTGCGCTGTATCAGTTCGTATGATTCGCCGAAGAGCCGCCCGGTGTCGAGCGTGACGATGCGCACCGGGATTTTATGCGTGGCCAATATGTGTGTAATCACTTGATCTTCAATCCCCAAAGAGGTAGTAAATACGACCTCGCCGGGAAATGCCGTGCACAATTCGGCCAGCCACAGCTCCGGCGCTTGCTCTTCGGATGCGATGGACTGTACCGTTGTAAAGGTGTTCTGGTTTTTTGAGATAGATTCCATTCGGATTTCAAATTTCTGATTTTTCGAGTGTGCAATCTGTTATACACACTCGTTTACCTCGCATTCGCGGAATTTCGCGCCCTTCGCTCCAATTCGCGTTAAAAAATTTTCGGGTTCGTGTTCAAGATTCTGTGGCCCTATGCCCCATGTACCGCCCACTGCCCACCGCCTACCGCTACACCTCCGTCTCCGAAATCACATCCGCCAGCGTTTTAGAATCCAAAATAGCCAGCGTACAATCCCGGATAGCAATACCGGTTTCCCTGATTTTGCAATTGCCCTCAGCCGGACAATCGGAGCAGCGTTCATAAAAAAACAAGCTGGTACAAGGCAACACAGAAATAGGTCCGTCGGTGAGGCGAATGATTTTGCTGAGCGGAATTTCAGCCGGCGGCTTGAGCAAGTAGTAGCCGCCGCCTTTGCCTTTTCGGCTGCTGAGGATGCCTGCATTGCGCAGTTCCAACAGGATAGCTTCGAGAAACTTGACGGAAATGCCATGTTTTTCAGCAATTTCTTTGCTCAATACCCGCTTGTCGGAGTCGTATCTGCTGCCGATATACGAAAGCGCTTTGAGCGCGTATTTTGTTTTTTTATTCCACATGACCGCACTTTTCGAGGCACTAAGGTAGAATTTTTCCCACTATTGAATCAGGTGAAAAGGAAATCTGTAAATCGTGCCTTGTTTTTGACGCTGATTTTTTATGATTTGTATGATTTCCGCTGCCCGGAGAGAAGCCACGGTACGCTCCGGTACCGGCGACTTCAGTCGCCCAAAGCCAACCGGCGACTTTAGTCGCTGGTACCATCATCTTCAGTGGTGAATGTCGGCGGGTAGAACCCGCAAGATAGTCTGCACAAGGTAGAACCTTGCGCAGGCGGGGCATTACGATCATAAAAACCTGCGTCTCTCAGCGTCAGAAGCCCTGCCCTATTTTTGACGCTGATCTTTATGATTTATATGATTTCCACTGCTCGTAGTCAGAAGCCGACATTATCCCCTCAGGAATACCTGCAATTTCGTATTCTTGCAACCGGCAATCTTCAACACCCGATTTTTATGAAAACAATGACCGCCTTTTTTATCGCAGTTGTGTTGGTCTTTTCCAACCTGCTGACCGCCCAAAACAACCTCACATTCCGCGTGAACATGAACAACGCCGCCGGCTTCAATCCCGCTGTGCATGAAGTATTTGTGTCAGGTTCCCGCCAGGATTTCAGCGCCGGCATCGGCTCCTTTCCCGCCTGGCCCATGCCGGGCAGCGTACCCGCCATGAAGCTGAGCGACCCCGATCTCGACGGCTTTTACACCCTCACCGTGCCGAATGTACAAGCCGGCGGATATGTGTATAAATACTTCCTCACGGCCAACCAAACCCCCACCTGGGACCTCGGCGAATGGAGCGGCGATCCCAACCGCCTCGGCATCATGGGCAGTTCCAACACCGTGTTCAACAACAAGTGGGGGCAGGTACAGGACGACCCTGTTTTTAGCTTGGTGATCAACGAAGTCATGGCCTCCAACGCCGCCACAGTGTCGGATGAAGACGGTGATTTTGAGGATTGGATAGAACTGTTCAACGCCGGCAACACCGTGCTCGATCTCAGCGGTTACGGCCTCAGCGACGACCCCGACAGCCTGTTCAAATGGACCTTCCCGCAGCGCAGCATCGCCCCCAACAGCTACCTCCTGGTCTGGGCTTCCGACAAAAACAGAAGACCGGCTTCTGGCCCGGTACATACCAATTTCAAAATATCTGCCGGCAACGAAACGGTCATCCTCACCCGCCCCGATGGACAACGCTTGGACTCGCTTCCCATCCTCGAACAACGCACCGGCATTGCCTACGGACGCCTCCCCAACGGCGACGAACAATGGGCCTACTTGGTCAATCCCACGCCCGGCGCTGCCAATACCGGGCCGGGTTACAGCAGGTTGCTGCGCCCCGTCCAAGCCTCGCATCCCGACGGTTTTTACAACCAGGACATCCAACTGAGCCTCACTTCGCCCGATCCCGGCGCCGTCATTCGATACACGTTCAACGGCTCCGAACCCAGCGCCGCCTCGCCGCTGTACCAGTCGCCGCTTTTCGTGGAAAGTCGCATCGGACAAGACAACGTTATCTCCCTCATTCCCACCAACGGCAACCCCGATCCCGGCCCGCCGTTCTTCGAAGGCTGGCAGCCGCCCGCAGGTGAAGTGTTCAAAATCAATGTGATACGCGCCAGGGCCTTTCATCCCGATGCGCCCGACGGCCCCGTGCAAACTTTCACTTACATCGTGGACCCTGCCGCCGAAACCCGCTACTCGCTGCCCGTTTTTTCACTTAGCACCGACAACAAAAACCTCTTCGACCCGGAAATCGGCATCTATGTGCCGGGCTTCTTCAACAACATGTTTCAGGACGGCTGGGAGCGGCCCGCGCATCTCACTTTTTTTGAAAACAACGGTCAATTGGCCTTCAAAGAAAACGTCGGCATCCAACTCAACGGCAACACCACCCGCAGTCGCCCGCGCAAATCATTCCGCATCGTCATGCGTTCGGAGTACGGCTCGGAGGAACTTGATTATCAATTGTTTCCCGACAAAAACCTCGACCGCTTCAAGCGTTTCCTGCTCCGCAATTCCGGCAACGACTGGGACTTTACCGTCTTTCGCGACGGCCTGTTTCAGTCCTTGGCCAAACAATTTCGCGTGGAAACACAGTATTACCGGCCTTCCATACTCTTCATCAACGGCGAATACTGGGGCATTCACAACATCCGCGACAAATACGACGAGCACTATTTTGAAACCAAATACGGCATCCCGGAAAACGAGCTGACCGTGCTGGAAAACAACGCCCTGCCCAAATGGGGCAATCCCGACGGCAAGGCGCATTACGACGCTTTGGTGAATTTTGTGACCAACAACAACCTCCAAAACGCGGCCAATTACCAGCAGGTGCTGCAACGCATGGACGTGGAGAGTTTTATGGATTTCCAACTGACGCATATTTTTGTCAAAAACACCGACTGGCCCGGCAACAACGCCCTCTACTGGCGCTACCTGCGCAACGATTTTGCACCTGCCGCCGGCCTGCGCGACGGTCGCTGGCGCTGGATGATCCTCGACACCGATTTCGGCTTCGATCTGCCGTTTTTTTATGTGCCCGGCCTCGAAGACGGCGCCGCGCACAACACGCTCAACTTCGCCACCGAGCCTTCCGGGCCGGGCTGGCCCAATCCCTCCTGGTCCACGCTGCTGCTGCGCAAACTATTGGACAACAGTGCTTTCCGACTGCAATTCATCAACAGATACTGCGATTTGCTCAACACGGCCTTCAGTTCGGCGCACCTCACATCGGCCATCAACTCCATCAGCGACCAACTCAGTCCCGAAATGGCCGAGCACAGCGCCCGCTGGCGCCGCCCCACTTCTGTGTCCGAGTGGAACAACAACGTGCAGGTGTTGCGCAATTTCGCGGCGCAGCGCCCCGGTTTTCAGTTCCAGCACCTGCGCGGCAAGTTCGGCCTCGCCGCCCCCGCCGAGCTCACGCTCCACGTCTCGGATGCCGCCGCCGGGCACATCCGCCTCAACAGCATAGACATTGCGCCCTCCACCACCGGCGTGCCGCCCCTGCCCTACCCCTGGACCGGCAAGTACTTCCCCGGCGTACCCGTCACAGCGCGGGCCATACCACAGCCCGGTTACCGGTTCAGCCATTGGTCGGGCGCATCGGGCAGCACCAATGCCGAGATACAAATCAACATGAGCGGCGCCACGCAACTGACCGCGCATTTTGAACCCGAAGCGCCCGCTGATCTCATCCATTTCTGGTTTTTCGGCAATGCGCTGCCCAACGACACGCCTTTGGAAAGCATATTGCCCACTTTCAGCGTTCACCCGGGTGCGCATCTGCGTTTCCAATCCGCCTTGGCCGGGTACCCGTTTTCGGAGGGGCATCCTCTGTGGCGCAAAGCCTCGATGGAGCGCAGAAACAGTCCCACCGCCATCAATTACGTCCCGCAGGGCAACAACAACCAGCCCTTCGAGCAGGCCAACATGCGCGGCATACAGATCAAGCAGCCCTTTACGGCCAACGGCGGCGAAAACACGCTGCTCTTCACCGCCTCCACCGAGGGGTTTGAGCGCATCCGAATGCAGTGGGCCGCCAAAAACGAAGCCGCCGCCGAGCGCATCCTCGTGGACTACTCGACCGACGATACGGGTATGTGGAGCAACAGCGGACTGAGCATTTCCTCCCTCCCGCTCAGCGATGATTATCAGTTGTTGGCAGTAGATTTTTCCAATGTGCCGGCAGCCAACAACAACCCGGAACTGAAAATCCGCCTGCGTTTCGGCGGCAACAACCTCGGCGCCGACGAGGGCAACCGGGTCACGTTCAACAACATGAGTCTGAGCGGCACGGCCATCATGGTGAGCGCGGAGGAGCCGCAGTCAGGCGGCAGCCGGGCCATCCTTTTCCCCAATCCGGCCACCGAAACCGCCTACATTCTGCACGATGACAGCATAGAGCGCTGGAGCTTGTACGACCTCTCGGGCCGCCTGCTAAGCTCGGCTCAGGGTAGCAACGAGGTGCCGGTAGCCCAACTGCCTGCGGGCTTGTATTGGGTAAAAATATGGGATGTGCGCGGCGGGGTGCAGGTGCTGAAGTTAGTCAGGGGTGAGTAGGTGAGGGGTGAGTAGGTGAGGTTAGTCAGGGGTGAGTGGGTGAGTATGTGAGTATGTGAGTATGTGAGGGGTGAGGGGGGCGTGCCGCCGCACGGGTAAAATCATAAGCGGCGTCGGGTGCCTCGGTCGTCCTCCCAAGGTCGTTCCTCTCTTCGGCCCCCTCACGCAATGCGGGGCCGGAGCGCTTTGATCGCCGGAATGTGGTAAACAGGAAGATGGCATTTCGGCGAGAGGGATTTTTGTTTGACAAACTCAGTTTGTAAAAAAAACATTTTTCCTTGAAGTGCCGTTGGATTTTTGCCAATCTTCTATTAGATTTGCACAACCGAATTCAGAATGGAATCCTGTGGAAAAGCTGAATGCAGGAAGTTTCTATTGAGGTTGGGAAGAAGGTAGCCGGGCGGATGCGCCCATAGCGGATATTAACGAACCTGTGACCAAGTAAAACATGAACTTCGCCTTGGGTTCGTCTATACAACTTCCTGATGAGGGATTGACGACAGTGAGGCTATGGCAGGGAAGTTCGACAAACAACAAGTTGGCAGCAAGTGAACGGAAGAAATTAAACGAGAAAAATTAAAGTAACGAAATGGCAAAAAACATTGAACCTACGCTAAAATTAATCAGTGAGTACCTTAAACTGAAAAAGCCTGAAAATTTTGTAATTCCAGAATATCAACGTGGATACTCGTGGGACATAACTCAATGCGACAAATTGTGGCAAGACATTGAAGCATTTATTGCTTCCAATGCAAGCGACCCATATTTCTTCGGGACAATCATTGTAGATTGTTCCGTAACTGATAAATTTAGTTTGATTGATGGGCAACAACGCACCACGACTTTTTTTCTGCTACTTAAAGCGTTATTGATAAGATTAAATGAAGCTATTACTAGAGTTCCTGAAGATGAAGAATCAGAAGCTCTAAAAGCTGGACTTAAAGCCAAAAGAAATAAAGTAATGGCTATTCTGTATAAAGCTGAAGATGAAGAAATACCTTCAATGCTAAAAGACTATACAAAAACCCAAAACATTTTGATACTAGAAAATAAGTCTATCAACGAACTGTATTCGGATGAAGTAAAGAAAATTATTGAAGCGATAGATTATAGAACATCTGAACAAAATGTCCATAAAATTCCACGCAAACAGAAAGACAATAAATACACCAATCATTTTCGCAATTTCAAATTTTTCTTCAGTAAGTTGGGAGAAAAGTCAGAATCGCAGATTAATCAATTCGCAACAATTTTTTTACAAAACTGTCAAGTCATAGAAATTCGCAGTTGGCAAGTAGAACAAGCAATTACAATGTTTAATTCGCTCAACTCGACAGGTATGCCGCTTTCAGATGCAGATATAATTTCGGCACAACTTTACTCTAATGCAGGTGATAATAAAGCAATATTTAACGAACAGTGGGAGCAAATAAACAAACTGGCAAATGAATTAAGTACTCGAAGAATTATAGACATTGACGGTGTTTTACAGCAATTTATGTATATTAACCGTTCCATAAACAAGGAATACATTAGCATTAAAGAAGATGGCAATGAATCGGTAGATGTAACAACCCCAGGCTTAAGACGATATTATACAGACATAAAAAAAGAACTTTTAAGAGAACCAATAGTATTATGCGGCAACTTGTCTAAAATCACAAAAATTTGGAATGACGTAAAAGATTACCCTGCTGTAAAATTGCTTTTAAGGTGTAATGAAAATGCTAAGCTTTTTTTATCAGGATACTTGTTCCGCTACGAAACAACAGAAATTTCAGAAGAAATAGTTTCGGAAGTATGCGAGTGCTTATTGAGATTATTTACAGTTTTAGAATTAAGTGATTTTGGTTATTCAAGTTCTAAGTTTAAAACATTCCTATTTAGCGAAAATATTAAATTCGTTGATAAAAATGTTTCAATAGAAGCAATAAAGAATAGTTTTAACGAGCACATCGCTAATAACTGGAATGAAAAAAGCATAGAAGATTCGATTATTGAATACGATAAAAATCTACTTGTCTTTCTAAACGAATATATTTATTCAAAAAGCAAAGGGGTTAAGTTTGATTTTGCAGAAAACGTAAATATTGAACATATAATGCCTGCAAGTGGTCGTAACATAACTACAATACAACAAGACGCAGGAATTACTGACAAGGAAGAATTTAATGGAACTGTAAACAAACTTGGAAATAAGATACTGCTTGAAGAAGATATAAATAAGTCAATAAGCAATGAGTGGTTTAAGACAAAAAAACAGAACTCTATTATTAGCAAATCAGGTTACAAGGATAGCAGATATGCAATCGCTTTATCACTAACCTCCTACCCAAAAGATACCTGGACAAAGGAAGACATTGACACGGCAACACAAAAAGCAGTAAAAAGGATTGTGAAATTCATATTCAACAAGCAGGATGATTAAAACATACGCTGCCAACAATCTACTGCCTATCATGCCTCCTAAGCGTCGGCACGTCGGCAGTAGTAACGTTGTCAGAAATTAAAAAAATAAAAAATGACTAATAAAGATTTGCTTGAACTTGCGCTTTTAGAAGCCAAAAGCGAGAACATAGGAGCGGAGATGCTTCTGCAATATCAAGTGCTTTGCTTGCCTGAAAATTTTGCAAAAGGAGATGATGAGTTAATAGATGCTGAGGATAGTCTCAATTTTAGCAAGCAACTTAAACTCAATAACATTAAATGTGCAACCTCATACAATGGTTCGTGAAGAATCGC
>DDUV01000036.1 GCA_002344975.1 Saprospiraceae bacterium UBA2329
CTTTATTTTTTTATCGCCCCTTACCTCCGGCGCCCGCCCGAAAATTTATTTCAGTGAAATCATATCGTGGATGATGTTGAGCGTCTCGCGGATGTAAATATCCTTTTGAACGGAGGCTACAAAATCATCGTTGCGCGCTTTTTTGGATTCGTCGGCGAGGAGAGCCGGCATGTCTGTTTCGAGATTGGCCACGCCTTTATTGACCACATCTTTGAACAAGTTCTCAAATTGTTTGGAGGCCGTCTGCCGGTCTTTCATCATCACGCGGTAGGCTTCCAGGTTGAGCGGGTAGGCCGTCTGCTCTCTTTGTTGTTCAAAGCGGCGGGCATTGCCGTATATCTGTCCAAACAGCTCGCTTTTTTCCATGCGGGCATTGCTGCGCGCCTTTATTTCCTTGAGCTTGTCGAGGCTATATACGTTTTGCTTGTAGGCTACGGCGGGCAGTTCGCTCCATTCCATCGGGTAGTCTTCTTCTTTTTCCCCTGTTTTGATAAAATGATACCCGTCGGGTAGGATGATGTCGGGTACGACGCCGCGCAACTGCGTAGAGCCGCCGTTGATGCGATAAAATTTCTGGGTGGTGACTTTCACCTCGCCCAGCGGTTTCATCTCATTGAAGCCGTTGATGGACTGATCGAGGTTGTAAAAGCGCTGCACCGTGCCTTTGCCGAACGTGGATTTGCTGCCCACGATAACGGCGCGGCCATAATCCTGCAATGCGGCAGCCAGAATTTCAGAGGCGGAGGCGCTCATGGAGTTCACCATCACCACGAGCGGGCCGTCGTATTGCACGCGCGGGTCGGTATCGGTGAGTACTTCGGGGGCCTGGTTGCGCGATTTAACCTGTACAATGGGGCCTTTTTCGATGAAAAAACCCGACATTTTCACCACGTCGCGGAGCGAGCCGCCGCCGTTGTCGCGCAGGTCGAGGATGATGGCGTTGACGTTTTGTTTTTTCAGCTTTTCCAGTTCCTGAGCTACGTCGGGGGCGCAGAAGCGTCCATCGGCATTTTCAAAATCGGCATAAAAACGCGGCAGGTAAATGTAGCCTATTTTTTCGCCTTCCACAGCGCCGTCAAGCAGGAGCGACTTGGCAAAACCTTCCTCCATGATGACGATGTCGCGCACGATGGGGATGATTTTTACAGAGCCGTCTTTTTTCTTCACCGTAAGGCGCACTTCGGTACCTTTTTCGCCGCGCACCATAGACACCACTTCGTTGATGTCCATACCAGCTACATCCACCGGAGTATTATTGCCCTGCGCCACTTTGGTAATGATGTCTCCTTCTTCCAATTCTTTTTGCTTCCAGGCAGGGCCGCCCACTACTACGAGAATCACCTTGGTAAAATCCCCGTCCGTTTGTAGTTGTGCGCCGATGCCTTCGAGACGACCGGAGAAGCGGATGTTGAAGTTTTGCTTATCAATGGGCGCCAGATAGTCGGTATGCGGATCGAAAAGATTGGTCAGTGCATTGAGGAAATAGCCGAAGCGTTCCGCGCGCTTTACTTTTTGCATACGCTCAAACCACTGATTCATAGACTTGAGCGTTTCGGCGCGGGCTTCCGCTTCTAATTCTTTGATGCTTTTCTTGTCGGCAGCCTCGCCTTTTTCTTCCTGATCGTCGAGCTTGTCGGACAGGCGGGTCATCACCTCGTATTGAAGGTATTTTTCCCAGTAGTTGTACAACTCTTCTTCGGAGGCGGCAAAGCTTCTTTTTTTGCCGTCCAACTCAATAAGCGGAGCATTGGCAGGCGTGCTCACCGGGTTGCCTTTGCCGGGTTTGGCTGCAGCTACTCCCTGATTGTTTTCAAAATTAAAAGGCTTATCAAGGATTTCTTTATAGTATTCGCTCACTTTCTGAACGCCTGCATTGAGCAAGTCCACCGAAAGATCAAAAAATTCGATGTTGCCGGCACGGAGATCGTCATCAAGGTGAGAGCGATAAGGCGCAAGTTTGGTTACATCTTTTTGAGTGAGGAATCGCTTACCGAAATCCAACCTTTCGAGGTAGGTATCGTAAAGTTTTTGCGAAAAATCGTCGTTGAGCGTCTTAGGGTGGTAATGCAGTTGCTCCAGATGCGTCAACACGGAACGAATCAGCAATGCGTCTTTTTCGGGCTGGTGCTGGTTTTTGGGAAAAAATGCCGCTACCAACAGGCCGATGGCCACCAAAGACAGCATGATGTGACTTCTCTTCATGGTCTCGAATGTTTGTCTAAATGGATTTTTCATCATTGTCATCGCGTTTTTTTAAAGTCGAAAGACAGTTGCAACGCCCAATACAACGCATCGCAGGAAAAAAAAGATACCACAGAACAGAAAAAACTTACGCGATAATCGTGCCAAAGTTATGCTTTAACTAATTTTTAGGAAAAGGCAGGGTACAAAAATTGCCTCCGCTTTCAAATCAAGCCTCTCGACTTCAGTTCCAAATACTTATTGATGGTATTGATGGAGAGGTCTTCGGGGCGGGTGAGTACAGCTTGAATGCCGAACTGTCGCAGCTTGTTCACCATTTGAGATTTCTCTGCCAGAAACTGTTCGGCGATGGTTTGCCGGTAGATATCCTCGGTAGTTTCGGCGGGTTGCCGGGTGAGGGCGCGGATTTCCGTATTTTCAAAAAACACCACCACCAACAGGTGCATGTTGTTGATGCGGCGCAGCAGCGGCAGCACGCGATCTAAAGCATAGCTGCTCTCGAAATTGGTAAACAACAGCAACAAACTGCGCCCCGAAATGAGCTTGCGTGTGGCCTGAAACAACAGCTCATAGTTCGATTCCAGCGGGCGTTCCTTCTCGCGGTACAGGGCGTGGAGGATTTTGTTGAGCTGGCCGCTGCGGCTGTCGGCTTTGATGGCGGCGCCTATTTTGTCGGAAAAAGTGACCAAGCCCGCGCGGTCGTGTTTTTGCAAGGCAATGTTGGAAATGACCAAGCTCGTGTTGATGGCGTAATCCATCAGGCTCAGTCCCTCGAAAGGCAGGCGCATGGCCCGGCTTTTGTCAATGATGCAATACACCTGCTGTGCGCGCTCGTCTTCGTATTGGTTCACCATCAGTTCGGCCCGGCGGCTGCTGGCCTTCCAGTTGATGGAGCGGTAATCGTCGCCGCGCACATAGTTTTTAATCTGCTCAAACTCGTAGCTGTGGCCGATGCGGCGCATGCGTTTGAGGCCGTTGAACTGCGCCATGCGGTCGAAAGCGCGCAGTTCGTATTTTTTCATCTGAATGATGGACGGAAAAACCGGAATCACCGCCTCGGCTTCTATGCGCACGCGCCGTTCCAGCAGGCCGATGGGCGAGGTGGCAAACAAGTTGAGGGCGCCGAAGCCGTACTCGCCGCGCACGACGGGCGTCAGTTCGTATCGGATTTCCTGCGCCTCATCGGGGCGGAGCGAGACATGTTGCACAAAATCTCGTATCTGAAACTGCTTCGGCAATTCGTCTATCACCTGGCAGCGCAACGGAATGGAAGACCTGTTTTCCAAGTGTACATATACCGGATTGGGGTCGCCCAATGAGAACACCGCCGGCAGCCGGCGATGCCCGTTGAGTTCGAAGCTGCCGTTGTACAGCAACCAGGCATCTAAAGCCAGCACCGCCACCCATACCACCAACAAGGCCTGCGCTATAAAAAACAGCGGCGGCAGGGCAAAACCGAGTACAAACAAGGCTGCCAGCAGGCCCAGCGAGGCGAAAAAGCGTTGGTGCAGAAAGATGGTTCTCATAATGGCCGGCCCTTATCGGGGCACTTCTATTTTGGAAATGATATCGTCTATGACGTTTTTGGTGGTGAAGCCCTCCATTTCGCGCTCCGGCGTGAGAATGATGCGGTGGTTGAGCACCGGCCAGGCCACATAGCGGATGTCGTCGGGCGTCACGAAGTCGCGGCCCTGAATGGCGGCAAATGCTTTCGACATTTTCATAATGGCCAGCGATGCGCGCGGCGATGCGCCGAGGAAGAGGTCGCCGTTGTTGCGGGTATGATGCACGATGGTGGCGATGTAGTCCAACAGTTCTTCCTTGATGTAAATCTGCTGCACCAATTCGCGACAAGCGCGGATGTCTTCGGGCGACAAAACCGGCTTCACCGAATCGCGGAGGCTGATGTTGAAATCGTTTTGGAAGCGGCGCAAAATGGTTTTTTCTTCGCCCAGGCCGGGATAATCGAGGATGATGCGCACCAAAAAGCGGTCCAATTGGGCTTCGGGCAGCTTATAGGTGCCTTCCTGTTCAATGGGGTTTTGGGTAGCCATCACAAAGAAAGGAAACTGCATGGGGTAGGTTTGGCCGTCCACCGTCACCTGGTATTCTTCCATCACCTCAAAGAGGGCCGCCTGGGTCTTGGCCGGGGCGCGGTTGATCTCGTCAATGAGAACGATATTGGAAAAAACAGGCCCCTTGTTGAACGAGAACTCAGAGGTTTTGACATTGAACACGGTGGTACCGATCACATCGCTGGGCATGAGGTCGGGCGTAAACTGAATGCGCGAAAATCCCGTGTTCAGCGTGCGGGCCAACAGCTTGGCCATCAGGGTTTTGGCAATGCCGGGCACGCCTTCTACCAAGATGTGTCCGCCGGAAAAGATAGCGGCCAGCATCATGTCTATGCCGTCGTATTGGCCCACAATGACTTTGGCCAATTCTTCGCGAATGCGCTGCACGCCGGACGCTATGCGGCTGAGATCCAATCGTTTGCGTTGCCAGTTATCCAAATTGGCAGGCACCATTTCTTCGGGGGTGGGCAGCCCGGCATCTTCGGGCAGGTTCATGTCGTCGGTGGTCATAAGTTACATTGTTTGTATGGAGAGTTTCCTTTAGCTACCAGCCCTTAGCTTCTGGCTGTTAGCTTAGACTTCCAAAAGTAAAAGAATTCATTTTCAAAAGCGTATTTAGAAAATTCCCCAAGCGGAAAATCTAATTTCTGAACAAAGAACAAGCTAATGGCTATGAGCTTACAGCTTGTGGCTTTGGAGGATATTAAAAAACAACTGCATTCACTTACAGGTGCGATGAAATTCCTCGATCAGGCCGTGCAATTGCGCCAGCGTGTATTCGGTCACGATGTTGGAAGATTGAATATTGTAGTAAATGAGAAACAATTTGTCAATGAGTTCGCGCGGCACTTCTGATTTGGCAGCCAATTTGGCCAAAAAGATTTCGTCGCTTTCGCGCGATTGCAGGCCGTAGCGCTCGCGTATGAATTGCTGGAAAAGCCGCATTTTCTGAAGGCACAATTGCTTGTGGTCGTTTTGCAGAAAATACAGCCGCCCGATAGTGGACACAAACTCCAGCGAGGTATTGGCATTCGATTCCAGCACGGGCACAATGCGCTGCCGGCGGCGGGATCGCACCAACAGATACAGCACTCCCAACAGCAGCAATAAGTACCAGGCATAAGCCAATGGCGGCTGCGACAGGATGTATTGCAAAGGACTATCGGAAGACAAACTGCGCGACGGCGGCGTAGTATCCAAGGCGTTTGACCGCGGGTTTTTGCTGCCCTCGTCCCAATATACCGGCCCGGTTCTCAGGTGCGAAAAAGCCCGCTCGGCGTAGTTCAATGCTTCGCTTCGCAACAGGTGGTAGTTGGTAAAAGCCAAAGGGGTGCTGTGTATGTAGAAATGGCCTTCTTCATAAGGGATGCGGGCATAATTGACCAAGCTGCCGTTGAGGTGGCCCAGGGCCGTCATGGCGCCTTCCTGATGGCACAAAAAGTGGCGTTCCTCCATAAAGCCCCAGTTGCCCTTCACAAAACGCTGGTAGTATTTCCGCCGGTAAGGCACGTCTTTTTTCAGTTGCAGGTCGGGATGAGCCAGATTGAGGCGCACCAAAGAATCCTCGGTATAGGAAAACCCCTCCCAGCCGGAGCCGTAGTAATAATCGGTTTCCTGATCGGTTTCGCAGTAGTTGGGGTAAATTTCCTCCAGCAGCGCATAAGGCAGGTGGTTGGCCGAGATGAAGGCATCGTTGCCGGCGGCCACAAATTCGATGAGCGCATCCAGACTGCTCTTGCTCAGGTACATGGTTTTGCCGATGAAAATATAGCGGGCATTCTGCGAACTGTCAATGGGCAGTTTGCCTGACAAGCTGTCGGACAGCGTTTTGAAATTCTTTTTATCCGTGCTGCCTTTGAGCGTTTGGAAGGCTACGTAAGCGCCGTAGGGGTCTTTGCTTTGGGCCGCATAATGTTCGTTCCACGACACCGGCCGCTTCCATTGCTTCCAAAAAAGCAAGGCCAGCCCCGCAATGACGGCGGTGATGGTAACGATCATAATGATTTTGCGACGATCCACGGCGATGACAAAATTTTACAAATGTTCTTCAAAAACAGACAGATACGGGCGAAATCCGAAGATGCGATTGATCTATTTCTTATTTTACTTTTTGCCCTTAAAGTAAAATAAGACTGTTCGTTATTTTACTTTTTGACAATAACACGCCCTACCCCATCCCCTCCAAAAAGCCCTTCATTTTGGGCTGCACCCGTTCAAACTCCTGGCGATCTATGCCGCCCTGCCCGTACCACACCCACTCGAAAATATGGGTAATTTCCTGAAAAGCCGGCAATTGCGGTTGGCCGCGCAGTTCCAGCAGATAGCTCAGGTTGGTTTTATCTTTCTTCCACTGAATCAGTTCGCGGGCAGAGAGCGCTTTGAGGGCCGCCAGATAGTAGAGCCTCACTGCCAGCGGGTAATCGCCGCGTTCGATGGCCTGACGGATGTAGTCGTCGAGATTGAGTTCCTGAAAGCGGTCTTCGATTTCCGCTATATCAAGCCCCAGCAATTCGGCTGTTTTGAGCTTGCGATTGCGCGGGCCGCGAAGCCCCATCAGGCTGCGAATGAGAAAAAAGAGCGCTACCGCTGCAATGATAATGACCAATATTTTGAGTATTGTAATGCCCACATCGCTGTTGAAAAAACCGGAATCTGAGGAGAAAATGCCGCTGTTTTTGCGCCGTTTGCCGCCTCCCTCCCGATCCTTGCCGCCGCCGCTTCCATTGCCGTTCAGGTCTCTTTTTTTCTTTTCCCGGCTGCCCGAATAGTCCAAACCCTCGGTTGCCTTTTGCCAGGCCTCGCGGTCCAATTTTTCCATCCGCACATTTTCCTCCCTGAGCTTGTCGGACGGCGTGCTGCTCGACACGACGACTTCCTCCATGTCGTAAGTTTCTTCGACAGGATACTCCTCTATCTGCGGCGGAGCCTGCGCGAACAACCACAGCGGCGCCGCACACACAAGAAGCCATATCAGCCGGTGTTTTTTCATTTCACTTATTCTTTCTCAAGTCCTCGTATATTGGAGGTAATACCTATGTTTTGTATTCTGCGCAACAGGGCCGGAGCCTCGTGCATTTCCAACAGACTGTGGTAGAGCAGGGCGCAACCCGATGCGTACAACACAAAAAGGAAGCCGATGATGAAAACATGCAACACCGTGAGCAACACTGCCGAAAACTGTTGCATACTCGCTTCGGGCAAGTTGACTACCCAGGTCAATACATCCAAGTACATCCAAAGCAGGGCAGAATCGGTGACGGCAAAAAACAGCACGCTCACCAACAGCATCATCAAAGACAAACCCAGCGTACGCCCATATTGGCCACCCATGACCTCGAACATGCGCCCTATGGCCCGAATGGGATCCATGCGCTCCCGGTAGGCGGTATAGGCCCAAAGCAGAGCCATTTGCGCCGCGAACAACAACAATAGCCAGGTGTACCAGTCGTTGCTGAAAAACAGGAGCCATACCAACAACACGCCGGGCAGGGGCATGAGTATGTCGGTAAACCTGAGCTTGCGCGCAAGGCCGGTTTCTTTGTCCACCCATCTGAAAGCAATCAGCGACCAGGCCAGCATGGCTGCGATTCCGACCAAAGGCAGAAACAGCAGATCGGCCTGCCGGAAAAAGCCCGACACTTTGTACAACATGGCCATGAAACCCTGTGGAAACTGGAATACCGCAGCCGGGGCCTTGCCGGCGAGAGGGAACGCCACAGCGGCATACGCCAGTGCGACCACGAGGCTGCCGATGAACAGCCTTCCCGCATTTTTCTTGGCCAGAGTGAAGGTTTCTGAAAAAATATCACCGTTCGACTTGATGACATTCATATCAATAAGCAGATTGCTGTCGGGCGGTATCTGGGCGTCGCGTACAGGTGAAGTGAAACCCTTGACAGCCTTGGACCAGGGGTACCACACAAAATAAAAAATGACGAACGCGAAACAGGCCGCAATGAATGCGCCTCGCACCACATCGGGCGTTTCGGTGAAGCGGGTGAGGAAGCCTTCGATGAAGCCTGCCAATATGATGATGGGTGCTATGCCGACCATGATTTTGAGGCCGCGCCGGGCAGAGCGTTGGAATGCCTGCATACGGCGGTAGGCCCCGGGAAACACCAAACCTTTGCCCACCGTGATGCCCGCTGCGCCGGCAATGATGATGGCCGATATTTCGAGGGTGCCGTGTATCCATATTGTGAGAAAGGACTCCCAAAACAGACCTCGCTCGATGAAAAAGTATTGAAACGCTCCCACCATGATGCCGTTTCGGATGAGTACCACGATGGAACCCAGCGTAAAAAACGCGCCGGTGGCAAAGGTGAGAAAGGCCACCATAAGATTGTTGACGGTGATGCCCATTGACATGCTCAACTGCCCCCGGCCTTTATACACCGCCATAGGATCGCCGGATTCAATGTTGCGCTTCGTCATTTCCACATATTCCTCGCTGAGAATGACATTGACAAACTCGCTGTCCATAGCCGACGACAGGGCGCCGATGAGCATGGAGAGTGCAAATATGCCGAAAGAAAGCGCCAGTTCGCGGCGGGCTTCCCACATCAGTTGCGGCAGTTCTTCCGTCCAGAAATGGAGGAAGCGATTGCGGTGGGTGCGGCGGTTTTTATAAATGAGCGAGAATGCGCGCTGTGCCAGCCCGTTGAGATAGACCCGCACGGAGCGGTTGGGGTAAAAGGTGCGTGAAAACGAGAGGTCGTCCGTTACCTGAACGAACAACTCGTTGAGCTTCTCAGCGTCTTTGTTTTGGCCGTCGAGGATTTGCTCAAACTGCTTCCACTTTTCCCTGTTTTGCCGTATAAAGTTTGTCTCGCGCATAAGGGGCCGGTCGGGCTGTTGAAAAACTTAGGTAATCGTGATTTATTTGCCCCAAATATAGGATTATTTTGAAAATACCATAAACACAGATATTTTTGTGCCATGCGAACCATAGAAATACGAACGGCCCAAAACGTCACCATCGAGTACGAAACGGCATCGCTGCGAGAGCGCGGCCTGGCTGTCTTTATAGACCTGCTCATCGTGTTTGCATTTTTCTTTTTTGTGATTTTCTTTTTGGCGTTGTTTCTGCCCGGCCTTTTGGGGGGTGTTGGTTCCGAACTCTTCATGGTGATCTTCTATCTGGTATCACCTGTCACCGGGTTCATGTTGTATCAATTTGCATCGGAAGTGTTGGCCAACGGGCAGTCCTGGGGCAAAAAAGCCATGAACATACAAGTGGTCAGATTGGACGGCAAAGAACCTGAACTGACAGACTACATGCTGCGGGCTGCTTTTCATTTGGTGGACACCCTCCTCTCGCTTGGCGTGCTGGCGGCCATTGTCATCAGTTCTTCGGCCAAAGGGCAGCGTCTGGGCGATCTCACCGCCAATACCACCGTCATCAGAACGCGCAATGCAAGCCGTTTCCGATTGGAAGACATTCTGCGCATTGACTCGCTTGAAAAATATGAACCCCATTACCCGCAGGTGCGCAGCCTAAGTGAACAGGACATGCTGGTAGTGAAGAGTATTGTGTCGCGCAACCAAAAACACCCCAACACCGCCCACCGACAGGCGGCCCTCAAAGCAGCACAACACATTGCCCAAATACTTGACATACAGGAACTCCCCCGCGATCCGGTGGCCTTTTTGCGCACCCTGCTCAGAGATTATATTGTGCTGACGAGGTGACGGAACTGGACCTCAGACCTCGCCGGGCAGTACCCCAAAGTAGTCTTTGAAACACTTGGAAAAGTACCCCGGACTGCTGAATCCGCAGCCATAAGCCGCTTCTGAAACGGTAGCCGCCTTTTTTTCGAGGAGTTGTTTCGCCCGCTCCAAGCGCATATTTCGGATGACTTCATTGGGCGAAAACCCCGTGAGTGCGCTGAGTTTGCGATGCAATTGGCTGCGGCTCATTCCGATTTGTGCGCCGAGTTCTACCACGCTGAAATTTTCATCTTCCAGATTGGCCTCCACCACTTCGCGCACGCGGCTCAAAAACACAGCATCCATACCGGGGACCTCTACCGCTGCGGGGGCAAAAGGAGAAAGCGCCTGGCGGTAGTGCGCCTGAAGTCTGCGCCGCTGCTCGATGAGGTTGGCCACGCGTACGGTGAGTTCTAAGGCATCGAACGGTTTGGGCAGGTAGTCGTCGGCGCCAGTTTGCAACCCCTCCACTTTGTCGGTCTGCTCTGCGCGGGCAGTGAGCATGATGACGGGAATGTGGCTGGTTTTTTCATCGGTTTTGAGCCTGCTGCAAAGCTCCATGCCGCTCATTTCGGGCATCATAACATCTGAAATAATGAGATCGGGCGTTTTTTTCTGAGCCATTTCCAGCCCGATGCGCCCGTTTTCGGCCTCCCAAATCTGGTACGATCCCTCAAACTGATCCTTGATGTAAGCGCGCACATCGGCATTGTCTTCCACGATGAGCAGGACGGGTTGGTTGGCTTGTAGCGCAAGTCGGGTTGAAGACGGCGCAGGCTTGGCGGCGGCAGGCAACGGCATTTGAGTTTCTATACCTGATTGTTGCGGAGTTTCCACGATTTCGCCGGGTTGGAAGAACGCCTCGTCGGTTCTGATTTTTACTACAAACGTCGTTCCCTGTTCTTCTTTGCTTTCCACCTCGATGCCTCCGCCATGTAGTTCTGCCAGCTCTTTGGTGAGCGCCAGACCGAGGCCGCTGCCGCTTTGAATGTCGGAGGAAGAAGAATGGTAAAAACGCTCGAACAGGTGTGGGATTTGTTCTGCCGGAATGCCTATGCCGGTGTCTTGTACAGCAATAGAGGCATCGGGGGCGACGGATATGTGAATCCGGCCATTGTCGGGGGTAAATTTGAAGGCATTGGAAACGAGATTGGCCACAATTTTCTCCACCTTATCCCGGTCGAAAAATCCACTGACGGGCGATTCGGGCAGGGTTATCTGCAATTGTATCAGCTTTTTATCGGCCAGACTCTCAAACGACTGGGCCACAGCGCTCACTACCTGAGCGAGGTCACCCCGGGCCGCCGAAAGCCTCATTTTGCCGCTTTCGAGTTTCGACAAATCCAGCAATTGATTGACCAAATCGAGCAATCGCTTGCCGTTGCGGTGCATGATGCGATAGTATTTTTGAAAATCTCCTTTGAAAGCGCCAGCCATCATTTGCTCCAACGGGCCGAGAATGAGGGTGAGCGGCGTGCGAAATTCATGGCTGATATTGGCAAAAAAAGCAGACTTCACGCTGTTGAGTTCGCGCAGATTTTCGGCTTCGGCATGTTCGAGTTGGGCGGCCAATTCGGCTTCTTTTCTGCGGAGGCGCAGGCGGCTTCGGAAAAATTGGAACAGCGCGACAAGTCCTAAAACCACGGCCAAAGCACCGAATAGAATCAGCCTTTTCTGGCCAGTCTGCCGTTCGAGGTCCAACTGTTTCTGTGCCAACTCGGCGGCCTGAAGCTGGTTGCGAAAGCGGGCCTCCAACTCGTCGGTGCGATCCTGTTTCTCTTCCTGAAAAACAGAATCTTTGGCCGTGATGAGTTCTTTTTGTATTTCGTAAGCCCGGCGGTGCTCGCCTGTCAGGGCATAAGCATTGGCCAGGTGCCCGGCAGGGTTGATGCGATTGGCCCAGCCGCCCAGTTGGCGCGCAATGGCCATGCTGCGCTCGAGGTAAGGAATGGCTGCGCTCACTTTGCCTTCTTTTACGAGGGTTTCACCCAAATTGTCGAGTACATTCACCAAGCCCTGTTGGTCGTTGTTTTTTTCACGAATTTCGAGCGATTGGAGGAAATATTGCCGGGCCTGAGCGAGTTGGTTGCGCTCCAGAAGTACCGAGCCGATATTGTTCAACCCCGCGCCCTGCATGTTCCAGTCGTCGGCCAGCGTGGCCCATTCCACTTCTTTTTTGAAATATACCATAGCCGAGTCGAGCGATTTTTGCTGAAAATAATTGAACCCGATGTTGGCATAAGATCGTGCAATACCGACGGTGTCTTTGATTTGAAGCATGACCGCCAAAGACTGTTTGAGGTAATATACGGCTTTGTCGGTATTTTCCAGTTCTGCATACAGCAGGCCGATATTGCCCAGTGCCACTGCTTCGGTGCGTTGTTGTTTCCCCGCTTTACTGGTTTCATAAGCCTTGAGATACCATTCTATGGCTTTTTCGCGCTCGTCTTTGTACTGGTAAACGGCTCCGATGGTGAGCTGGGAGGAGGCGATCATATTGGGCTTGCCGGCTTTTCGGGCATAATCCAAAGAAATCTCGGAATACAGCAAGGCCGAATCCAAGTCGCTTCTAAAAAATACCGCCCCCAGCAGGCAGGAATTGTACCAAAATGCCGAGTCGGATTTTGAAGCCAGGTACACCCCGCGCAGGCTGTCCAGCGTGACTGTTTGTGCGCCGGTTCCGGCAAGAACGCAGAGGATAAATCCCGTTCCGATGATGTGTTTTTTCAGCATGGCGAGGAGGCATTAGGTGAAAACTGCCTCTAAATTAGGCATTTGCGACAAATCTGCAAGTCTTTGCGACAAAATTGCTAACCCCTCCGCCTCGCCAGGGGCCAATTTTGCATCGTGTTTTGAAAGCGAACTCATGCTTTCCCTTAGTCACCAATGCCAATTAGAATTATGAACACATTACATCCTATTGTGTCGCTGCCGGATCAGGGGCCTGTGTTGAGCGCCTACGGCGTGAACATTTACTTCAAAGCGAAGACAGAACAAACCAATGGCCTGTGGTCCATGATCGAATACCACCTGCCGCCCTCTCCCATCAGCCCACCGCCACACTACCACAAAAAAATGCAGGAGGTATTTTATGTGCTTGAAGGCGCGCTCCAATTCACATTGGACGGGCAAACCATTGATGCGCCCAAGGGCACTTTGGTGGTAGTGCCGCCTATGGCCGTCCACACGTTCAAAAATGCACTCGATGCTGAAGCAAAGTTCCTCATCTGGTTTAGCCCCGGCGGTTTCGAGCAGTATTTTCTCGATATGGAGGAACTCGTGCAAAACGAGCCTTCCTGGCCGCCCTCCGACATGGGCAAGGTCTTCGCACTGATGGCCCGGCACGACACTTATGCTCCCGAACGATAAAAGTCTTTCACCTTAAAATTCTATTCTTATGAAAAAGGCTCTCAAAATTTTCGGATTCCTCCTCGCAGCGCTTGCGCTCATTATTGCACTTATAGCTGCCTGGGTAAAGCTCACGCCCATGCCCGTGTACGAAGTAAAGCCCCCACAGGTAGTGATACCCACCGATTCCGCCACCCTGGAGCGGGGCAAAAAAGTGGCCGAATTGGTATGCGCCCACTGCCATCTGGGTGAGGACGGCAAAATGAGCGGACGGCTGTTCAGTCAGGCTACCGACCCTTTTGGCGAAATGTGGACGAGCAACATCACCCAACACCCCACTAAAGGCGCCATGAGCCGCTATTCTGACGGAGAACTGGCTTACCTCGTCCGAACCGGCATCAACCGCGAGGGCCGCGTGGTGGGCTACATGATGTGTCATCCCCAGATGTCGGACGAAGAACTCGGCGCCGTCATTGCATACCTCCGTTCAGACGCGCCCATGATGCAGCCTTCCGAAGTGGAGCACCCTGCACCTGAATATCTGAATTCTTTTTTGGTCAAGGCCCTCATCAAGTTCGGCGTATTCAAACCGCTGCCCTACGATGGTCAGCCCAAATCGGCGCCTCCTATGACCGACCAGGTGGCTTATGGCCGGTATTTGGCCACCGATATTTACGAGTGCGGCGTATGCCATTCTGCCAGCTTTGAAACCTTTGACTTGATTACCCCGGAAAAATCACCCAATTTCATGGGGGGTAGTAATCCCGTACCCGACCACGATTTCAATCTGGTGGCTTCCGCCAACATCACGCCCAGCAAAGACTACGGCATCGGCACCTGGACCAAAGAGCAGTTTTCAGCCGCCGTCCGCACTGGTCAGCGCCCCGATGGCACAATTCTCAAGCCGAACATGCCGAGGTTCGCCCCCCTCAATGAGCAGGAAATAGACGCCATTTGGGCCTATCTGCAAACCGTGCCGGCGATAGAGCAGGCGGCAGTTTTACCTACATCTTCAAAATAATCACAACCACCAACTATTATGAAAACAGAAACCACATTCATCAAGACAGCGGGCCTCATTGCCCTGCTTTCCGGGCCGGTAGCTTTAGTGAGCATCACCCTCATTTTCGTTGCGTTCAACTGGGATTTCGACATCGCCTTCAATCCAATGAAAGCCATTGCCTTCGAGCCGGATCCATCCACTGCCCTCCGTTGGGGCTGGATACTCGATATTTTCGGTTACTACCTGCCGCTGGCGCCGGCACTGCTGGTGTTGCACCGTTGGCTTTCGGCACAGGCGCCGTTGCAAAGCCAATTGTTCAGCTTGTGCGGCATAGGATTCATTTTCATCGGGGCTACGGGCGCTGCCATGCTGGCCGGCGCTACAGAGCCGTTGTACGATGCCTATCGGGTCGGCAGCGAAGCAGACAAAGCAGTCGCTGCACAAACTTTTGCCAACCTCAACAACGAGGTTATGAGTGGAATCTGGAACCTGTTTTCTATGACCCTGGCTGCCATCTGGTGGCTCGGCATGGGCCGGCTCATGCGCCCGGCGCACAAAGGGCTGGCTTTATTCACACAGTTGCTCGGACTGGCAGCCTTGACAGATGTGCTTGGTTATATATTTCAATCAGAACTTGTATCTGGTATCGGGTTGAATTTCTACCTCTTTGCTGCGCCTTTGTGGGCTATATGGCTGGGATTTTACCTGTGGCGAAACAGTTTAAAAATCACCCACTAAATATTTTTTCCATTCACTCAAAACGCTCATCAACCATGCATTTTCAATATCCGCACACCATCGAAAACGGCGCCGGCGAACGGCTTACCTTTAAACGTTTGGTACAAGACCCGACCGGCGACTGGCTGGAAGTAGAAAACGAAGTAGCGCCCAACTGCGGCCCTCCGATGCACGTCCATCACAAGCAAGCCGAAAGCCTCACGGTAGTACAAGGCACAATGGGCATCGAGATACTCGGGCAAGCGCCTTTATCAGTAGGGCCTGGCGAAACAGCGGTATTTGAAGCCGGTATTCCCCACCGTTTCTGGAATGCCGGCACAGAGCCGCTCATCTGCTCCGGCTGGGTAAAACCCGCACACAATTTCGAGTACTTCCTCACCGGCATTTACGATTCGATGAAAGAAAACGGGGGCAAGCAGCCAGGCGCTTTCGACGGAGCCTTTCTGTTGGGCCGCTACCGTTCGGAATTCGATATGCTCGATATTCCGGGCTTCGTAAAAAAGATGATTTTTCCCATCGCTTTGTTCTTCGGCAAGCTGCAGGGGAAGCATCAAAAATTCGAGGGCGCGCCCGAACCTTTGTAAATGATTTTCACACCAATTCTCATCACCAACTACAATTTTTCAAAACAATGGGAAAAAAGATTCTTTTCGGAACGCTCGCCGGCGCGGTAACCGGCACTGTTGCTGCCATGGCTATTTTCATGGGATTGCTCGGCTCTATGGCTGAAAAATGGTATGCTGAAAATTCCGCCTGTGTGAAGTCCATGGAAGATGCGCCCATGTGGGCGATGATTGTGGCCAGCTTGGTACAGGGCCTGCTTCTGGCTGTTTTACTGTACCGTTTCGGCGTAAGTACATTCAAAGGCGGCCTCATTGCCGGAGGATGGGTCACTTTGCTGATGGTACTATGGTATGGGCTTTTCACCTACAGCACATTCAATGCCTACACTTTGAGCTGGCTGCCCATTGATGTGATCGGCAACACGATTTGCGGGGCATTGGCCGGCGGCGTCATCGGCTGGGTGTATGGCAAAGTGAAGTAACACCAAACAACTGTATAATTCTAGTTGGGTTGGCCGGTCGGGCTGTCGGAATGGGCAGGCGGCCGGCTTTTCCGTTTTATTAAAATTCTATAACTTTGGTTGTAGAAATGTTTTTAGAGTTATTATTTTTTTTGAATCATAAATTATATTATTACATTTGCCATTATTTGTGTTTCACTTACAACCCTCGATACTATGAACTTACGCTACACTTGCGCCGTAAGCATCACGGCCATCATCTCTATCTTCCCGGCGTTTCAGCCTTTACAAGCCCAATTTCAGCGCCAGTACGGTACAGCACTGGACGAGTCTTTCAGCAAAGTCATTCCGCATGGCTCGGATTACTATGTACTGGGACAGGCAGAGGCGACGGCCGGGCAACAACCCCGCGCTACGGTATCTCGCATCAACTCTACCGGGCAATTGCTGTGGACGCGCCGCTTAGACGTGGCCTCGCAATGGAATGACGCGGTGCTGACGCCTTCCGGCAACCTGTTTCTGGTAGGACATACCCTGCCGTTGGATGTCAACAGCCAAAGTCTGATGGGCGTCATCACGCCTGCCGGCACGTTCAACTGGCTGAGAAATTATAATGCAACCGGGCGAGAGTCCTTCAATCGGGTGGTTCGAAATCCAGTGCCCAACAATGCAGCATCTCCATATTATGTGCTTGGTTTTCAACAAGAACCAAGCGCGGTGCTCAATTGGGACGACGTGGTGCTACTCACCGTGAGCGAGGCCGGCAACATAGGATGGAAAAAAATATATTCAGGTGCATTTGGCTCCACAGATGACGAGTTTGTGCGCGATATGGAAGCGCTGCCCAACGGCGACTTGCTGCTGGCCGGCAATTGGGGTACCAGTGGCGCCATCTTCCGGGCCGACAATGCGGGCGCCATTATCGGCGGAGTATCGCCCGAGGGTATTCAGATGACCTTTGCGGATGTGGCGCAAGCCGGCAGTAATTTTATTGCCGCCGGTTTTCAGTTCCCTTCCTTTTCAACCCGGCTGATGAAATTCGACCCCGACCTCATCACACTTTGGCAAGTCAGCCTGCCCGGCCTAACGGCCATCCGCAACGTATGGACTTCGGGCAGCAGCATCTTTGTGAGCGGCAGCGCAACGGTGGAAGGTTTTAATCGGGGCGTAGTGCTCAAATTTCAGGATGGCGTCAATGGGCCTGTTTTGCAATGGATGCAGTATCTGCAAGTGAATGAAACCTCTTACACAGGGGGTACTGCATGGCCCGTACCGGCAGGCATGGCCTTTTGCGACGGGCGAAACACTACAGAAGAGCGCGCCTTTATGTCGGTGAGCGATCTGGAAATGAACACCTGCATGACCCAAACCAGCACAACAACTGTGACAAACACTGCGCTAACCTTCAACGGCCCGTGCTGCCTGAACATTGATTTTACAGATGCACTGCCGGGCATGGATGTGGCGAGTAGTTTGGTTACCTGGCAGCAGGCGGAGGCGTGCAGCCTGCCATGCGAGGCATCTATTACCGTAAACTATATTGACAACTGCGGCCATGTGCAATTGACCGCCGTCGGTTCGGGGCTTCAGCCCTTCAGCTACCAGTGGTGCAGCGGTGAATCCACCGCCACGATTGATCGGATACTGTCCTGCGGCTCGCATGATTTCTGCGTATCCATCACCTGCGCCGACGGAACGGTGGCGGTTGCTACCCAAACCATCAATATCACCGACAATATTCCGCCCACAGCCCTTTGCCAGCCCGGACAAGGCTACGAATTGAATGCCAATTGCACCCTGCCTGTCACGGTGGCGATGATCAACGCCGGCTCTTTCGACAACTGCCAGATACAATCTATGAGTGTAAGCCCGGCGACGGTGCAAGGCTGCGGTGTTTTTTCGATTATACTCACTGTGACGGATTGGTGTGGCAACACGAGTACTTGTGCCACTGAAATACAAACCATCGAGGGGGTGCCGCCGGTGATTGTGTGCCCTTCCGATCTGGTAGTCTCTTCGACAAATCCAGATTCTTGCACTGCGACCATAAATAACCTCCACTTGCTTTCGGCTACCGATAATTGTTCAACACCTCAGATTCAATACCAAGTAACCGGAGCTACTTCTGCCACCGGCCAAAACGATGCAAGTGGGTTGACTTTTAACACAGGCGTTTCTACAATCACTTATACGGCTACTGATAACTGTGGAAATGTTTCATCGTGCTCGTTTGATGTAACCGTCCTGTGTGAAGAACCATGCCCCGGCAATATAATTGAGAACTCGAATTTCAGCGTCGGAGCCATTGCCGGCCCAATGCCCTTGCAGGGCAGCATGGCCAATTGGCAGGCCGCCTACGGAACGCCGGTGGTTTCGACCGGTTTTGGTTGTGGCGATCCAGGATATGTTGAACTGCAAGGCAACAGGACGCAAGGTTCGGCCATCTATCAACAGTTGACGACCCCGATACAAAAAGGGAAAGTGTACGAAATGACGGTTTGTGTTAAAAGCGTATCCTGTTCTGGTTGTTGGGGGTGTCCCGTGCCGTATATCAAACTAAGAGGTATCGCTTTCAATGGTACGCTGCCAACATCCGGGCGCCATCCCGCTCCCGGTATAGACACTGCCATCATTGGCGTATCAGGCAGTATAGCTGTTTGTGATGACTGGACCCAATTTGTGTTTCATCGGTGGCGAGCTCCCAAAAACTACAACAACATATCCATCAGCATTGAAAACAACGACCCGATTGGGTCGGATGGGATTTCTCTCGGATATATTGACAACATCTGTTTTAGAGAAGTAAATGATTCTATCCCATGTTACCTTGCTGACCTGGACTCACTTGGCAATGTCATTCCGCCATTTGGGCTGATTGACCCAACTTGCCCGGTTTTGGAAGAAGAGATTGACATACTCATGGGGAATGTGAACGACATCTACGGCTACTGCAATCCCGCACCTAATGATCTTGATACCTGGTATGAGTTTTGTCAGGACTCCTGCGAGTCTATCGGGGGAGAGTTTCCTGACGAATTATTGGATTTTATAGAAAATGATTCGCTTGACAATTTTATGCAGGATTCTATCGGCGTCAGTACGGACAGCTTGCTATCTGATTTGAGTAGTTTTATGGACTCTCTGGAGTTGGCACTTCCCAACGCCAATATGCTGGACAGTATCATGGGGGTGGGCGCGTTGGCATTTAACTGTAGAAATTTGCCGCCGCAAGGCTCTCCGCCGGATGATCCGAATAGTCCTTTCAATGGTCGGGATATTATTTTCGTGCATGGATTGCGAACAGACCCGTTGATGGAGCGTCTCAACGGCATTCCGGATGCGTTGACGACATGGCCGGCAAACAGAAACGAATTTTACAACGGATACTGGAAGCGAGGCGCTTATCAATACTGGAATACACACACCGCAAAATATCTGAACACCTGGGTTGATCCCAATAGCTTCAACAACGTCATCCGAAGTGGCAACTATTCAAATAGATACATTGTAGTGGCTCATCCAGCCACCCAAACATTTGTTGCAGGCGCCCATGCAGTCATCGAGCAAATTGCCAATGCGATGATTGACGGGGTCGGAGTTGTGAACTGCGACCCTACAGAATCAAGACCCGCTAATACCTTTGGGCATAATGGTTTTATCATCATATCTCATTCCGATGGTGCGCCATTGTCTGATATCGCGCTTACTGTCAGTGATCTTTCCGGGGTTCCCCCTTTAAATGTTTTGTTGGGGGATGTGAGTTTTATTGCAGAACGTTGCGAATTACATATAGCGCTACAGGGTGCTTTTGGTGGGAGCAACTACGCTTCACTCGCGCTGATGGGGGCAAGTACGGGCTTGCAATATGTAAAACCCCTGGCAGAAGCTTTTCTTGGCTTTGAAGTCAATCAGCCCACTGACTGGCTGTTTAGATCCCAATTGCTTGATATGTCAATCACCCGGCATTTATGGGGTAGCTTGATGAATCAAGTACCTGTTTGCGTACTCACATTGGCGGGCGGGCATCCAACAGATTTCGGCACGGACACCGGCGAAAAAAGAATATTGAGCCAGTTAGTCAAACATGGAATTCATCATGGGTTTGACGACGGCGTCTTGTCTATAGAGAGCCAGACCGCGAGTAGTGGCCCCCGTCTCACATATCCAAACCGTTTCCAGCCTATACCTGGCATAAGCCCGATGTTGAATGCGAAATTATTTGATATGGGTATCCACAGGGACAGAGCTATTCGATATTATTTTGATCAAAAGTTAGACATAGCCCAACTCCATTTTCAAAATCCGGGGCAGTTGAACTTCGCGTCTTCGGGGAGCATTCCGTGGTTATCTCCCACGGGTATGGTACAACCAGTATTGCTGCCATATACTGCCGGCGCATTGCCCCGGTATTCCAATCACTACACTTTCATTCAGAGCACCGCCGATCACTACTCAGGTTCTATCGGGTCTTTCCCCAATTTCCCCGATTATGAAAAAACATATCGTTTTGGCGCTCCCAACTGCGAGGAATCCCGGGTAGTCACTTCAAGGGATGTGTATGACGTGTGCGGCGTCAATGCTTCCAAGTTGCAGCAAGTCGAGTATGTCCGTGGTAAGTCAATAACTTTTAAAATATTCAAAAGGACATACACCCGGTGGATTTGGAAACGAAAATACCACTTGCTAAAGGATTATAAAAGCAAGAACCAGTTGGACTATTTGTACGAAAGTGTGCTGAAGTAGCGGGCCACAATTTTTTTCAAATTCAAAAAGATCCACCATGAAATGTTCAGCGATATCCATACACATATATAGGAGGCAGAGTAACCTGTTATTCATTCTCCTATTGGGGATTACCTTGTGCAGCGTTCCAAATCTATTAGCCGCCCAACCGGTAGAGATATGCTCCGGCTCGCCCGATAATTATCTTTGTCCTGAAGAACCGGTTTCTCCAGACCCGGCACTTCTTGGTTTATTCAGCGCCCAAAATGCTGCCAACCCTTGTTTCGGGTTACTTGCGTTCGACAACTTCCCGGGGCAGACCAAATGCAACGGAACGGATATTCCTTCCAATGCCTATTTCATCCATCAGCTTACCTTTCCGGTATCGTCGGGAAATGTCATTACTGCCACCCTCCAGTTTCGCGCCAAAGCAGCGCCTGATCCAAACGGCCAAACCCATACCGATTTCATTGCCTTTTTTGAAGGCGCCACATACATTACCGGCGCCAACCTGAGCCAATTACCAGGCGCCAACGGCACGTGGAATCCCAATCAGGACGCCATGTTCACCCTGCAACTCGGCAACCTGCCTGCTGCCTTCTCCGTCAACAATATCTTACAGCATCTCAACGACGGAGACTTAGACATTGTCATCGGCAATGAAACCGGCGTAGATTGGATGTGTATTTCCCCCACCTCAACATCGCCCCAAGTATCGACCAGATATGAAATCCAGCGCCCAAGATGCAAATATACTCTGATCCCTCCGAGAGCGAGGTGGTTAATATCTATGAGGTCCGTTGATTCAGGTGGACGAGATTCGGTGTCTTCAAGTCCATATCATCTTCAAACGGCCGTTTTGAAGCCAACCGCCTTCCCTGCACCGAACGTTTTATTTACGGATTCTCTTGGCAATCCTGTTTTTACTTCTTTCGGCGAGGGAATAATGCTTTTTGAAGACAACGCTGTAGCCGCCAAAATTCAGGGAATATCACCAGCGCCTCCCGGATATGAATGGTACGGGCTTCAATCGAATGCAATTACTCCTTCGGACTCGCCCAATCCAGACAGCGCATATTTTGACATTGCATTTGACTGGACAGACCTGCCGCCGGGCAGTGAAGATTCGACAGGGGCTTTTTGGATGAGCGATGATAAAGACGACCTGTATCAAGAACTTATTACCGATGCATTCACCACACTGGATACTTCACGATTGGCGGCAAAAACCGACTACGGTATTGAGGTGAAAAACTGTGTTTATCAATCGGATCCGTTTTATGTAAAATGGAATATATATTGGTGGTGCCATGATTACAGCAATCGGATTTCAGTGTTTTCTATGCCGTATCATCTTCAAACGGCGGTTCTAAAACCGGTCGTTTTCCCCGCACCAATTGTGACACTAACTGATTTTTCGGGCAACCCCGTGCAAACTGCTTTTGGTGAGCAAATCATTCTCTCAGAGAGCAGCTCTGTGGCTGCTAAAATACAAGGATTATCTCCGGCGCCCCCCGGATATGAATGGTATGGGCTTCAATCGAATTCGCTTACGCCCTCAGAATCTCCAACCCAGAGCAGCCAAGACTTCAAGATTGATTTTCTATGGTCGACTTTACCGATGGGCAGCCAAGATTCGACGGGGGCATTTTGGGTAAGTGATAACAAGGATGATCTGTACGATGAATTTATTACCGATGCGTTTACCTTATTAGATGCCGCTCAATTAACCGCTCAAAAGGAAATAGGAAAAAACAATACCCTCCGCCTCTTCCCCAACCCCACTCCCGGCCAGTTCACCCTCGAACTACCCGAACCCGCCACACCCGGCACGAGCTTCCGCATCGCCGGCATCACCGGGCAAACGCTGCTGCAACAGCGGGCCGAAGCGGGTAGCAGGCTCCAGGTGTTCGACCTGAGCGCCCTGCCGGCGGGTATGTACTTCGTGCAGGTGTGGCAGGAGGGGAGCGTAGTGGGCGTAGGAAGAGTGGTGAGGCAATGAAAAGTGTCTGAATCAGAATTCACAGGATGATAGAATTTTCAGAATTGGAGGGTTTTCGAGCCTGTATTTCATTCCATGCCTTCTTTCCCTCGCTTGCAGCGCCTGCCACCCGCCGCGTACTCTATCCCGAATCCCCGACGGCGTCTGGGTATGCGGTCAGGACACGCTGAGTAGTTTGGTTTTTAGAAAGGATCAGATTTTTAATGCTGTACTTCATTTTATTCAACACTCCGCTGAGTGGCGAGGCAAAATTTTTATCGCCACTCAGCCGAAACCATCATTTCTGCATTTTTTTGGACGATTGCCCCGCAAGTTTCTACCTTTACTCCCCTCAAAACCATCCATTATGAAACGATTCTGGCTCATGGTGCCCGCCCTGATGTGCAGCATAGCGATGTATGCGCAGCAAATTCAGGAAGGCGTGGCTTCTGTTTTTGATGATTCCTTTCAGGGCAAGGAAACCCGCTACGGCGTCAAATACGACAAACGCGAGCTGACCTGCGCTCACAACATCCACCAATTCGGCTCTCTGCTCAGAGTGACGCATTTGGAAAACAAACGCTCGGTGCTGGTGCGCGTCATTGACGAAGGGCCGTTCATCAAAGGTCGCATCATCGAACTTTCGCGCCTTGCCGGCGACCGCCTCGGCATGACGGGCAGCCAGGAAGCCATGGTGCGCATTGAGCTGCTCAAGCGCCCCGATGCTGCGAATGCCGCAACGACCGCTCCGGCTAAAGAAACAATCGCTCCCAGCCCGCAAAAGGAAATACCTCCTACCACTCCAAAATCTATGGAAAACACATCGGCGGCGACCTCCAACCCTCAGCCTGCCACCGAGCGCCAACCTACCGCCTCGGTGGAAACGGTGCCCGATTTCAGTGCGCGTACGATTGCTGCCGCACCGCAGGCCAAATTGGTGGGCAAAGACTACACCAAGCACGGCCTGTATCAGGTACAACTGCGCAAACCCGCCCAACAAGGCTGGGGCGTGCAAGTGAGCAGCATTTCCAATTCAGACTATGTGTTTCAGGAATTGGCCAATTTGCAGGCAAAATCCTTCGACAACATACTTGTCAGTGTGGAGAAAGACGAGCTGGGCAAAACGCTGTACAAGTTCATCCTCGGCCCGTTTGACACGGAAGAGAAGGCGCGCAATTATCTAGCTAACCTCAAAAAACGTCACAAAATGGCGGGGTTTGTGGTCAATTTGGCAAGGGGGAATTACTAAAGAGGACGGAGGCTTTTAGCCATTAGCTCTTGGCTACGAGCAGCGAGTAAGTTTTGATGTGACTATTCAATCGCCCTGCAAAAAGCTGCGACCACGCCACAGGCGTGGTGCGAGTCACGAGTTTGATTTTCCAAAATAAAAAAGACCTTAATTCCAACAGGAGATTGTGAAATTTCCCCTAATGGAAAACCTAATTTTTCAACTAGTAAACAAACTCATAGCTCGTGCCACGCCTCGGCGTGGTCGTAGCTTTTGGGTACCGGCTGTGTAGTTACGTTTTGATGAATCTGAATGTCATGCCTGTATGAAACTTGTAGCAAAAACGATGGCCGGCCTCGAACCGGTACTTGCTTCCGAATTAGAGAGCATCGGCGCTGCCGAAATACGCACCGCACCGCGCGCAATATACTTTGAGGGCGACCATGAGGTGATGTACCGCGCCAACTTTGAGTTGCGAACGCCCCTGCGCATCCTGCTGCCGATTGCCGATTTTCAGGTGCGCAACGAAAACGACCTGTACCGCCATGTTTTTGATATTGACTGGCGGCAGTACATGGACGTAGAAAACACCTTTGCCATAGATGCCGTGGTGTGGTCGGAAACGATGCGCCACTCGCACTTTGCCGCCCTCAAAGCCAAAGATGCCATTGCTGACCGCTTTCGCAAAGAAACCGGCCGCCGCCCCGATGTGAATGTACACGAACCCGATTTGCGCGTCCACTTGCACATCAGCGGGCAAACGGCCAACCTCTCTTTGGACAGTTCCGGCGAGTCCTTGCACCGCCGGGGCTACCGCACGCGTGGAGGCATGGCTCCGCTCAACGAAACGCTGGCCGCCGGCATGGTCATGCTTTCCGGCTGGAACGGCGACCGCCCGTTTATAGACCCCATGTGCGGCTCCGGTACGCTGCTCATTGAGGCTGCGCTCATTGCAGGCCGCATCCCGCCGCAGTGGCAACGCCGGCATTTCGGGTTCATGCGTTGGAAAGATTTTCAGCCCGAACTCTGGGAAAAAGTGCGCCGCCGGGCCTTGCTGACCCCCGATGTGGTGTGGCCGCTTATTTTCGGCTCCGACCGCGATTTCAAAGCCATCCGCACTTCGCAGGACAACATCGCAGAGGCGCATCTGAGAGGCAAAATAAAGCTGGAAAAAATGCCTTTTGAACACCTCACGCCGCCCGAAGGCCCCGGCACCCTCATTATGAACCCGCCCTACGACGAGCGCATTCCCGTAGAGGACATACTCCCATTTTACAAAAGCATCGGCGACCAACTCAAGCAGCGCTACTCCGGCTACGACGTTTGGATCATATCCGCGCATCTGGAAGCACTCAAGCAGATCGGGCTTCGGCCTTCCCGAAAAATCACCTTATTTAATGGGCCTTTAGAGTGCAAATACCAGCTTTTTCGGATGTATGAGGGGAGTAAGCGAACAAATTCTGAACAGAGTTGGTGATTTGATGTTAACTCCCGGTTAAGTTTTTTGCATAGCTTTGCAATGGCTTTACATTCATACCAATTTAGTTTTACTAACAAAAATGTGTTCCTTATGAAAAAACTTTTGCTTGCACTCACGCTGGTGATCGCATCTGCTGCAACGCTCGTTGCACAGCGGGCCATCACCGGAAAAGTGTCTGATCAGGGCAAGGAGCCGCTGATCGGCGCTACCGTATTGGTGGACGGCACCTCCGTAGGTACCGTCACCGATGTGAACGGGGACTTTAGCCTGTCTGTACCGACAGGGGCAAGTACCCTCATCGTCAGCTACACGGGCTACGCTACCCTTCGTGTGACGCTGACTTCTGCCTCCAACTACGACCTCACATTAGAAACCGATGTGGTGGCTTTGTCCGACGTAGTGGTGGTAGGTTATGGAACTGCCTCTCGAAAGGAATTGACTGGTTCCGTTTCGAAGATCAATAGCGACGCTATTTCGCGTCTGCCGGTAACAGGTCTGGACCAAGCGTTGCAGGGCCAGGCCGCAGGTGTGCAGGTGACCTCTGCGTCAGGTACGCCGGGCGCTTCTGTGTCGGTGCGTGTGCGTGGGCCATCGTCCATCTCTGCCGGCAACCAGCCGCTGTATGTAGTGGACGGCGTGCCCATCAACACCGGCAGCTACTCGCAAATCGGCGTAGGCGGTCAGCAGACCAACGCATTGGCCGACCTGAACCCTGCCGACATTGAGTCTATGGAGATTCTGAAAGATGCAGCAGCAGCAGCCATTTACGGCTCTCGTGCCAGCAACGGTGTGGTACTCATCACTACCAAGCGCGGCAAAGCTCAAAAAACGCAGATCAACCTGAACTCCTATTACGGCACACAAAGCGTATGGCGCCGAGTGGAGCCGGTTTCGGGGCCGGAGTATGTATCTTACATTCAGGAGGCAGTGCGCAACCGCCAGACCCCGACTACCTTGCCCAGCAATGTCGGTCTGGCAGGCTTGAACAACGATCCGAGTACTTATCCGACTACCAACTGGTTTGACGAGATTTTTCGAGATGCGCCCATTTCTCAAACCGACCTGAGCTTCTCCGGCGGCAACGAGCGCACCAAGTTCTTCCTCTCCGGCTCATATTTCAATCAGGACGGCACGGTGATCGGTTCCAACTTCAACCGTTACAGCTTCCGTTTGAATTTGGATAATCTGGTAACAGACAAGTTCAAAGTCGGCGTCAGCACGGGCTTCAGCCGCTCGCACAGCAATCGCATCCAAAACGACAACAACATCTACGGTGTAGTGAGTACGGCCCTTTTGCTGGGTTCTCACATTCCGGTACGCAACGCCGACGGCACCTATGGCCGCGACCCCAACGCATCTATCGAAAACCCGGTAGCCAACGCGCTGGAACCCAGCTACGACGTGTACAGCAACCGCTTGCTGACCAATATATTTGGTGAATTGGACATCGTGGAGGGCTTGAAATTCCGCACTTCTTTCAGCGTGGATTACCTTAATGTACGCGACGACCGCTTCATTCCGGCCACGCACATTTCGGCGGCAGGTGTGAACGGCCGCGGCGAGCAAGGCAGTAGCACCGACCTCAACTTGGTCAACGAAAACTATTTCACTTATCGCAAATCCTTCGGCGACCTCAACTTCGACGCTTTGGTGGGCGCATCTTTCCAAAACAGCAAGTACGAAGACTTCTTCGGTCGTGGCGAGAACTATCCGGGCAACACGATTAGAGAATTGGCCGCTGCATCTGTAAAACAAACGGTTACTTCCAGCAAATCAGAGTGGGGACTGAACAGCTACTTCTCCCGCTTCAATCTCAACTGGCAACAGAAGTACTTCATCTCCGCCAGCGTGCGTGCCGACGGTTCTTCCCGTTTCGGCGCCAACAACCGCTGGGGTGTATTCCCGGCTGTTTCGGGTGCATGGCGTATTGGTCAGGAGAGCTTCCTGCGCGACAACCCTGTCATCTCTGAGTTGAAACTTAAAGGTAGTTGGGGCATTCGCGGCAACCAAAACATCAGCAACTTCGCCTCCCGCGCCCTCATCAGCCCCGGCGCCAATTACTTGCAGCGCGCCGGCTTGGCCCCCTCTCAGTTGGGCAACCCGAACCTGACCTGGGAAGAGCGCGAGGACATTGACCTCGGTCTTGAACTGGGCTTGTTCAGAGACCGCATCGTACTCACAGTGGATGCTTACCAGGGTACTACGAGTGAGTTGTTGCTCAGCCGCCCGCTCGTAGGCGCTTCCGGTTATACCGGCATCACTGAAAATATCGGCGCTGTGCGAAACAAAGGTATTGACATCGGTCTCAATACGACCAACGTAACGACCAAAAATTTTGAATGGACTACCAACTTGAATCTTTCTTTCTTTGATAATGAAATACTCAAACTCGCCGGCGCTCCATTTGCAGCAGGTTTTGCTTCCTGGGTGGCAGAAGGCGAGGCATTGGGTGCTTTCCGAGGCTATCAAGTAGAGCGTTTGTTCCAGACACAGCAGGAAATTGACGACCTGAATGCCAAAGCGCGCGAAATGACGGGAAGCGCGTCGGCTGTTTATCAGTCCACCTTAACTCGCCCCGGCGACATCATGTTCCGTGATATCAACGGCGACGGACGCATCACCGCCGACGACCAGACCATTTTGGGTGATGCCAACCCGGATTTCTACGGCGGTATTACTAACAACCTCTCTGGTTTCGGTTTCGACCTGAGCTTCTTCTTCCAGTTCAGCGTAGGCAACTATGTTTACAACAATACTCGCTCCTTCTCAGAGGGTATGAACGGTGTGTTTGGTCAGGCTTCCACCATCCTCAACCGCTGGACGCCGGACAATCCGACGACCGACACGCGTTACCCGCGCGCTGTATTCCAGGACCCGAACAACAACCGCCGCGTTTCCGACCGCTTCCTCGAAGATGCTTCTTACCTGCGTCTGAAAAACCTGTCTTTGGGCTACACCATTCCCTCTGATGTGATGAAAAAAATCGGAATGACCAGAGCGCGTATCTATGTGAGCGGCCAGAACCTGCTCACCTTCACCAAGTACTCCGGCTTCGACCCCGAAGTAAGTACTTTTGCTGAAACCAATACGGCTCCCGGCACCGACTTCCTCACCTTCCCGCAGGCGCGTACCATGTTGGTAGGCTTGCAGCTTGGATTCTAAAGGCAGTGTTCGGATTTAATTTTTGAACTCAAATTTCAATTGCAATGAAAAACATCTTTAAAATATTTGCTTTTCTGGCCATACTGGGCTTGATCCCGGCCTGCGAAGGCAATCTCGAAATTGAGCCGTATAACTCGCTCGATGCTTCTACCGGCTTCAAAACCAAACAAGACGTGGATGCCGCATTGTTGGGAGGTTACAGCGCCATACAAAACAGCAACTACTACGGCCTGCAAATGCAGGTGTTGCCTGATTTATATGCCGACATCCTCAGCCACACCGGTACTTTCCCGACATACGCGCAGGTGGCCAACCGCCAGTTGCTGGCCGACAACACCAGCCTCACCAGCTTGTGGAATCAGGTCTATGTGGCCATTGACCGCACCAATAATGTGATCGCTTCGGCGCCTGGCGTTTCCGATCCGAGCTTCAATGTAAATGCTGCGTTGGGCGAGGCTCGCTTGCTGCGCGCATTCCACTACTTCAACCTGCTTCGCCTCTATGGCGGCATGCCTGAAGGGTTCAACAAAGGCAATGGCCTTGGCCTGCCTCTTTACACCACGCCTACGCTGTCGGCAGAAGATGCAGCTCCCAAACCTCGCGCCAGCGAGACCGAAACCTGGGCGCTCATCATGGAGGACATCAACTTCGCGGTGGCCAATTTACTTTCTACTAAAGTGAACGGTCGTGTAAACAAATTCACGGCACAGGCGCTCAAGGCCCGCGCTCACCTCTATCGCGGCGAGTGGGCCGAGGCCGAGGCGGCGGCCAATGATGTCATCACCGGTGGCGGTTATACGCTCATGCCGACGGCTACCTACGCCAATATCTGGCTGAGCCAAAACACGACCGAAGCCATTTGGGAGCTTCAGTTCGATGTGAACAACACCAACTCCATCGCTTTCTGGTACTATCCTACGGCCAATGGCGGTCGCAACGAGTTTACCTCTCTGGCTTCCTTCCGCGACGCACATGAAGACGGCGATGTGCGCAAAGTTGTAAATGTCAGCACTGCGCCTGCCAACAAAACGCAGAAATACACGCGCATCAGCGGCACTGACAATGTGATGCTCATTCGCCTGGCGGAAATGTACCTGACCCGTGCAGAAGCGCGCGCGCAGCAAAACAAGCTCAGCGACGCTATTGCCGACCTCAATGTGATCCGCAACCGCGCAGGTTTGCCCAATGCCAACCCGGCTACGGTAGCCGAGGCAGTAGATGCTATCCTGAAAGAGCGCCGCTTCGAGCTGGCCCATGAAGGACACCGCTGGTTCGATATGCGCCGTGTAGGCCGCTGGAATGCTTTTGGTCTCACCGAGTCATTCCGCTCGCGCTGGCCCTTGCCGCAGCGCGAAGTGCAAACTTCTGGCGACATCATTGCTCAGAATCCAGGCTATTAATTACTTAGGCCATTTTTAGCCGCCACCAAAACAGAGCCGCTTCGGGAAACCGGGGCGGCTTTGTTGTTGTTGAGGAGTGAGCATGATTCCCTCCATTTTTTCAAAATCCGAGATGTTGCGTAAGCGCTTCTCCTTTTTAAATAAAAACCATTCAGACCAATGAAATACCTACTGTTTTCCGGCACTGTTTTTGTCGTTTTACTCGCAGCTTGCGGCACGCCAAAACAAGGCAGTCAGTCCAATGTAGTGGCCGAAAAAAGCTATAACTGTGTCGGCACCGAGCCTTTCTGGAATGTAAAAGTGGAGGCTTCAGGCATCACTTTTCTGCTCATGGGGGAAGAAGCCGTAGTGTATCCCTACAAAGCCGCACGCAAAGAGGGGGCCGCACAGGTATATGAAACTGCCGTGCAGGGCAGCCGCCTGAAATTGAGCATCTCCGAAGAAGGCTGTTCCGACGGCATGTCCGATACGAACTATCCCTATAAAGTGACGGTGGAAAAAGACGGCACGACATATCAGGGATGCGCTTTTTTGCTGGGAAAGAACCCAATGAGGGGAGAGGAACGATAATGTTACACTGTACTTAGCGGGGCGCAGCCGGGGCGGATAAAAAATTTTTTTCGCAGAAACTTTTTAGAATTTCAAAGAGGTTGTATCTTTGCACGCGTTTCCGAAAGAGGGGGCGTTTTTTCCTTCCCCATAGACCCATGGTGTAACGGTAGCACTACAGATTTTGGTTCTGTCTGTTAAGGTTCGAATCCTTATGGGTCTACATCGAAAAGCCTGTGAGTACCAACTCGCGGGCTTTTTTTTCTCAACGAAGTACCTACCTCTTATGCTGGATCGCTCCACGCCGCCGCCTATTGCCGACATCAGCCAACTCCAACTGCCGCCCTACCGCCTCATCCGGCTCAGCAACGGCATCCCCCTCTATGTGGTGGACATGGGCACTCAGGACGTAGTCAAATTGGAGGTCATATTCCATGCGGGCCGCCCTTTTGAACACAAAAAACTCGTGGCCCGCGCCACCCTCAGCCAACTCAAAGAAGGCACCCTGCACAGAGACGGCGCTGAATTGGCCGAACTGCTCGATTTTTACGGCGCCACCCTGCAAACGCCTTACAGCCTCGACTCCTCCAACATAGCGCTGTACTCCCTCAACAAACACTTCGACAAGGTGCTGCCCCTGCTCTCGGAAATGCTGGAATGCCCTGTATTTCCTCAGAAAGAGCTGGAGTCTTTCATTCAGCGCAATCAGGTGGACTTGCAGATCGAATTGACCAAACCCGACGTAGTGGCTTACCGGCACATTACCGAACTCATCTTCGGCGATGCGCATCCTTATGGATACAACAGTTACCCGGAAACGTACTCCGCGCTTTCACGGGAAGATATGATCCGGCATTTTCAGGAGCATTTTACCGCCGGCAATTGCTCCATATTTCTCAGCGGAAAAATCCAGCCGGGCATGACGGAAATGGTGGACAGCCATCTGGGGCGGGTAATTCCTGCGGGAACATCGCAGCCTCATTTGCCGCCTTTGCCCGATGTCCCTCCGCAGCGCATACACCTGCCTCATCCCGACAAGGTACAATCGGCCATCCGCATCGGTCGCCGCCTTTTCAACAGAAACCATCCTGACTACGCCGGTTTGTATGTGCTCAATACCATTCTGGGCGGCTATTTCGGCTCCAGACTGATGACCAATATCCGCGAGGAAAAAGGATACACCTATAATATATACTCCTCATTGGACCCGATGCGCTACGACGGCGCGTTTTTTATCGGCACCGAAACAGGAACGGAGTTTGTAAAAGACACCATCACGCAGATTTACAACGAGATAGAAATACTGCAACAGGAGCTGGTGGACGATGAAGAAATGGAAATGGTGCGCAATTACCTCCTCGGTGGGTTTCTCAACATGCTTGACGGCCCCTTCAACGTAGCCGACATTATAAAAACGGTGGTGGTGGAAGACCTGCCGGAAGACTACTTCCAAACCGTAGTGCATACGGTAAAAACCATCACCCCGGAAGACCTGCAACAACTCGCCCAACGCTACCTCCGGCCCGAAGACCTATGGGAGGTATCGGTGGGAAGCGGGCAATAAAATCAACTTATTGGCTCAGGGGCGATAAAAAAATAAAGTGATCATTTTCGCCAAAGGATTAGATAAGTAAACGTTTCATTTTAAGTGCCTTATCTAATCCTTTGGCCTAAAGAAAATGAGCTTTTATTTTTGCCCCACTACTCAGCATAGCCGCCATTTCCATCGGCGTTTCCTCCCGATATTCCAGACCCAGCCATTGGGCCGCCTGTCGCCATACGTCATCAGGGCTTTTGCCTGCCTCCCGCCAGGATTTCAATGCTGTCGAGCCGGCAGATTTGGAGAGTTTTTCTCCCGAATCATCGGTCAGCAGGGCGTGATGAAAAAACGTCGCCTTTTGAAAGTCTTCATATCCAAGCTGTTGAGCAAGAAACATTTGCGCGCCGGTGGACGGCAACAAATCCTGGCCCCGCACAATGAAATTGATGTGCCACAGCAGGTCGTCGCACAAGGATGCGATCTGATAGGCCGGGCTGCCGTCTTTTTGTCGGAGTACAAAATCGCCCATGCAGGCCGGGAGATTCAGCGATACCGGCACATCCTGTTTCCATTCTGAAAAAGCTACTTCGCAATCATCGGGCAGCCTGATGCGCCAAGCGGTGTGGGGCGTATCCAAGTACAATTTTCTCTGCCGGCAAAAACCGGAGTACAGGCTGCCGACAGACTGCTCCCGAATGTGTCTGCGCGAACAATCGCAGGCGTATAAAACACCTTGTTCTGCCAATTGCCGGAGCGCCTCGTGGTAAGTATCCGTTCGCAGGCTTTGCGAAAAGCGATCTAAAAAATCCTGCGGGGAAGCCGGGCCTTCGTCATAGTCTAAGCCCAGCCAGTCGAGGGTGAAAAAAATATCCTCCAGATACTCCATGCGGAAGCGCGCACGGTCCAGATCGTCTATGCGCAGGAGCACTCGGCCCTTTGTAGCCCGTGCTACTACCCAGGCGAGCACAAAAGAGGCGCCGTTGCCGGGATGCAAAAATCCGCTGGGTGTAGGAGCGATGCGGGTGCGCAGGCTCATCAATTCATGGTGAGGTTGCGGAAAACATCCTCCAATTTGGTTTCAAACGGTACCAATTCTGTCAGTATCCATTGCCGGCGCACGCAGATTTGAAACACCTCGTGGGCGGTCTGTGCATCGGGCAGACATTGCAATTCAAAACGCCCGGCCCCGGCATCCAGCATTTCAACGGCTTCCACGCCCGGCAAAGGCTGCAAGGCCCGCAGCATCTCCTCGGACGAAGAAGTACCCTCAATGCGCACATGCAGCACCTGTCGGCCTTGAGCCTGTTTGCGCAGCATGTCGGCGGTGCCGTCGGCGGCAATATTGCCCCGGTTGATGATGAGGATGCGGTCGCAGGTGGCCTCCACTTCCGGCAAGATATGCGTGCTGAGAATCACGGTTTTTTCCTTGCCGATATCGCGGATGAGCTTGCGGATTTCTACAATCTGGTTGGGATCGAGGCCGGTGGTGGGTTCGTCCAAAATGAGGATTTCAGGATCGTGAATCATGGCCTGCGCTAGTCCGGTGCGTTGGCGATAGCCTTTGGAAAGTTCTCCGATGCGTTTGTGTTTTTCTACATTGAGGCCACACAAAGCCACCATTTTTCTGATGCGGTCGGGAGTTTCGGCACGAGGAACGCCATGCAGAGCCGCGCAGTACTCCAGATAGTCCATCACAGGCATATCCAAATAAAGCGGGTTGTTTTCAGGCAGGTAGCCGATGTGCCGTCGCATGTCGTGTTCCAGAATAGATTGGCCGCCTATTTGAATATCGCCCTCATCCGGTGCCAGATAGCCGGCAATCATCTTCATGGTGGTGGTTTTGCCGGCGCCGTTTGGCCCCAGAAAGCCCAGGATTTCGCCGGTTTTCACCTCAAAATCTATGTTGTTCACAGCCGTTTGAGCGCCGTATCGCTTGGTCAGATGTTGAATGCGGATATCCATTGTCTTGTTTCTAATAATTCACAATACGGCGGTAAAGTTAGGCAGATGATAAGAATCTCCGGGTTCTGCGAAAAAGATTTTTTCTAAGTCGTTCAGAATGAAAACTTATGCCTACCTTTGCGGCCACTTTTGAATCAACCTTATTTTTTCACCATTAAAAGCATTCTTTCAATGCTCGACAACGAAAAAGAACTGCACGACGAGGAGTTGCCCGAAACTCCCGAAACCATTGATTCCGAGGACAATTCGGAAGAACCGGCCGTAACAGCCGAAGAAGAAGCCCTCCCCGCAGCTCCCGATGAGGAGGATGAGATCGAAGAGGAAGATCACGAGGACGAAGAGCCTCTGGAACTGCACCTCGAACAACTCATTTCGCATGACACTGCTCACGACGACTTCAACTGGGGCATCGTCAACAAGCATGGCCAAGCCTACACCAAAGAAGAATTTGCCGGATTTTTGGAGCAATACGACTCAACACTCTCTTCCGTATTGGAAAATGAGGTGGTTGCCGGTCGTGTGACTGCCATCAACGACGGCGATGTGGTATTGGACATTGGCTACAAGTCGGACGGCCTCATTCCCCTTTCTGAATTCCGCGATATGCCGGGCATTCAGATCGGCGACAAAGTGGAAGTCTATGTAGAACAGCAGGAGGATGCCCGCGGCCGCCTCACGCTTTCCCGCCGCAAGGCCAAACTCCTCCGCGCATGGGAACGCATTGTGGACTCCTACACCAACGGCACCATCATCACAGGTGTTGTCATCAGCAAAACCAAAGGCGGTCTTATTGCCGACTGCGGCGGTTTGGAAACCTTCCTTCCCGGCTCTCAGATTGACATCAAACCGATCATTGACTACGATATATATGTAGGCAAAACGATGGAATTCAAGGTGGTTAAAATCAATGAAACCATCAAGAATGCCGTGGTATCTCACAAAGCCCTCATCGAAAGCGACCTCGCCGAACAGCGTCAGGCCATCATTGCCGGCCTCGAACGCGGCCAGGTACTCGAAGGCATCGTGAAAAACATCACCGATTTCGGCGCATTCCTCGACCTCGGCGGTGTGGACGGCCTGCTTTACATCACCGACATTTCCTGGGGCCGCATCAACCATCCGAGCGAAGTGCTGCAACTCAACCAGAAGGTCAATGTGGTGGTACTCGATTTCGATGAGAACAAGAAGCGCATTTCTCTGGGTCTCAAGCAATTGTTGCCCCACCCCTGGGAAGTACTCGACGCTGCCGTCACGGAAGGCTCTGTGGTCAAAGGCCGCGTAGTCAACATCGAAGACTACGGCGCATTCCTCGAAATTCAGCCCGGCGTAGAAGGTCTGGTTCACGTTTCGGAAGTTTCCTGGAGCAACCAGCCGGTCAATGCCCGCGAATATTTCCGCCTCGGCGAAGACTGCGAAGCCCGCGTCGTTACCATAGACCGCGACGACCGCAAAATGTCGCTCTCCATCAAGCAGCTCACGCAGGACCCCTGGAGCGAAATCGCCGACCGTTTCCCGGTCAACAGCACGCATCAGGGCGAGGTGAAAAACCTCACTCCCTACGGCGTATTTGTGGAATTGGCCCCCGGCATCGGCGGCATGGTTCACATCTCTGACCTGTCCTGGACCAAGCGCTATGCTCACCCCTCCGAATTCACGAAAGTGGGGGAGAAGATCAACATCATGGTGCTCGATATTGACCGCGACAACCGCAAACTCTCTCTGGGCCACAAACAAACCGAAGAAAACCCCTGGGATACCTTCGAAAATGTGTTCCCGGTGGGTTCTTACCACGAGGCTACCGTGCTCCGTCGCGACGACCGCGGCGCCATCGTGCAGTTGCCCTATGGCTTGGAGGCTTTCGCGCCCCTCAAGCACATGCGCAAAGACGACGGCACCCTCTGTGATCCGGAAGAAGTACTGATGGTGAAAGTGATCGAGTTCAACCGCGACGACAAGCGCATCCTCGTTTCTCACTCCCGATACCTCGAAGACATTCGCCGCGAAGCCGACGAAACCGTCAAGAAAGAGCGTACCGTAGAAGCTGAACAAAGCCGCGCCGCTGTGAAGAAAGTGCAGGCTTCGGTGGAAAAAGCCACCCTCGGCGATATGGACATCTTCTCGCAGATAAAGGAGCAGCTTGGGGATGACCTCACTCAATAGTCTTGATAATAAACTGACTATTTTATAAAAAAGAGGGGCTTCGACAACTGTCGAAGCCTCTTTTTTTTTAGGAATGTGTTGTGAAGAACTTATCGGGGTAGCCTCTTTTTCCATGATACCTGCCCGCAACCGGGTGATAAAAAAATTATTCTTTGTATTCCAATTTTTTAGACTTTTATGGCGGTTTTTGTTTCTTTCCAAATCTAATCACTGCATGAAACCTACTCCGCTCCTTCTTTTTACAATTTTTTACTTCCTCGTCTTTCCTCCAGATGCTCGGGCGCAGTCGGACCGCGTACACGCCGTGTTGGAAAAAGCCACACAATTGTATCAGGCTCAACAATACGAGGCCGCCTGGAAAATGTTGCAGCCTGTTGATACCGCAGCGCTGTTCAAAAAAGAACAATGGAAACTTCACTATTGGCGAATTGCCGGAAACTGTCTGACCCAATTGAATAAAAACGAAGAGGCTCGAAAAATTTATGAACAGGTAGCAGCCGCAGATTGGAACAGGCCGGAGTTTCAGGACACTGCCGCCATTGAATTACTTTTGAAAGCGACTGTATTTTTTATCTCCCTGCCCGATGCTCAAAAGAGTATGTTGTGCCTGTCTGCCGGTGAAAAAATGTCAAAAAAAGTACACGGCCCTTCCTCCGTTGACTGGGTGCGTTTTCAAATGCAACGGGCAAATTATAAATTTTTTATAGAGAGCGACTTTGAAGGCTCCGTATTGCTAGGAAGGAATGCGCTTTCTGTATGGCTGAAAAAGCATGGGCAGTGGAATAAAGAGGCTCGCGGGCTATATCAGTATCTTATTAACTTCGAAATGGCCGGTAGCAATCCATCCCGCGCCATTGAATTGATTAATAAAAAGATAGAAATATCGCAAAGGATAGATTCAAAAAATCTTGGTGCTTTGTATCAATCATGGATTGAATTTGGATCAGTTTATTATGAGTTGGACCAATATGAAAAAGCAATCGCCGCACACGAAAATGCCATAAAAATAGCGGATCAACTGAAGGATAGAAAAAAAGTCGCTTTTAATTACTCAAGAATTGGCACGACCCTGTATCATCAAAAAAAATACACCGAAGCAGAACGACACTTTAGGAATGCCTACGCTATTTATTCCTCCATGCAAAATGAGATGCTGAAAAATGCGATAGAGTCCGCATTTAGCATTACCGCCTGCCTGACTCAATTAAAAAAACCGGAAGAAGCAGACGTACTGCTCAAAGAGCTTATAAAAAAAATACAATACGATCCATCGTCGGCCAATCCATACGAACGAGTAAAATTGGCAAAACACACACTGTTAAAACTCATCTACTTCGATGCCAAGAATCAGTATTACTGGTTTTTGGAGGACGGCGATGAGCGAAAGCTAAAGGAAGCCTGCCGACGCTTTGAAAACGCGGTCCGGGTGCTGGAAGAAATACACTCCGAACACGAGGAAGCCGGATCTAAGCAGTACATATTGAATCGCTACCATTATGTATTTGAAATGTCTTTGAATGCGCTGTTTGAACTGTATCAGTGTACCGGCTCGGAGGAGGTATTGGCACAAGCATTTGGATACACGGAGCGCAGCCGGGCGATTTTTTTGTCGGAAACGCTCAAACGATTCGATGCCGGGACGTCCTCGGCCATCCCCGACAGCTTGCGCAAGGCCATACAGCAGGGGCAGCGCAAATTGGCAGAGGTAGAAAACAGGCGCTATATATTGTCGCAGAAAAAGTTGGCAAACGACGCGCCGGCTATGTTGGACATCCATCAGGAATTATTCGAGGTAACGGAAAACCTCCGGTTATTGGAGGCAGAGGCCAAGAAACTGAACCCCGAATTCGGCCGGGATAAAGAGATCACCTGGATCAAACCGAAGGAGGTACAAAAGCGCCTGAAACCGGGAGAAGGATGGCTGAGCTATTTTGCAGGCGATGATGATATGTACGCTTTCCTGATTACCACAGAGGGCGCATCGTTTTTTCATATTCCCAAAGACTTTCCGTTGGAAAAATGGGTGCAGGAAATGCGCAATGCCATATACGACTACCCCACGGAAAGAAGCGATAGTCTGTTGTCCGTTTATCAAAACCGGGCCTGGGAGTTGTACGAAAAGCTGCTGGCTCCTTTTGCCTGGCGTTTGCCGCAGCGATTGACCATAGGTGCAGACGGACTGCTGAAATACCTGCCATTTGAGGCGCTGTTTACGGCTCCCGCCCCCAATTGCGAGTCGTCGGATTGCCCATATATGCTCTGGAGGCACAGCATCAGCTATGCGCCCTCGGCCACCTTGTGGGCTGCCGACCGCAAGCGGAGCGGCGCCCGATTAGAAAAGAAAATACTGGCCTTCGCGCCCGAATTTCAGGGCGAGGGGAATGCCCTTGCAGCACGCGATGACAGAAGAAGCAGCCTGGGGCCGCTGTTGTACAATGCGGAAGAGACCAAGCGCATCAGCAAAATGTTTCGTACCAAACTGATAACAGGCCCCGGCGCTACCCGTGATGAATTTTTGGCTCAAGCGGCCAGATACCAAGTCTTGCATTTGGCTACCCATGCCAAGGCCAATGACGAAGAAGGGGAGTTCTCTTTTCTGGCATTTGCCCCTACGCCCGGAGACACTTTGTATCAAGGCAAGCTGTACGCCCGCGAGCTGTACGCCACGCCGCTGCCTGCCGAGTTGGTGGTGCTCAGCGCCTGCGAAACCGGCATTGGGGAGTTCAAGCGGGGCGAGGGTTTGGTGAGTTTGGCTTATGGATTTGCGCAGGCCGGCGCACGCAGCGTCGTCACTTCGCTGTGGCGGGTGAGCGACCGGGAGACCTCCGATCTGATGACGTTTTTTTATAAAAACCTCCAAAAAGGCATGGCCAAAGACGAGGCCTTGCGGCAAGCAAAATTGGAATATATGCAGGGGCAGAGCGGTTGGCGCACACACCCGTTTTTCTGGGCGGCCTTTGTACCGGAGGGCGATATGTCGCCTTTGAATTTGCCGAGGCCGGTACCGGCGTGGGCCTGGGCGGTATTGGGTTTGTTGCCGGCGGCGGGCTGGTGGCTGTGGAGGAGGAGAAGGGGCAAAATACAGGCAGCCGCATCGAAGTAAAGGTTTTTCCTGATCGCCCCTACAAGTCGTCTATTTCTTCCACAGTCAAACCTGTAAAATCCGAGATGTCTTTGTTTGTAAGACCTTTTTGCTTCATTTTTCTTGCGACTTCATTTTTTGCTTTTTTATCTGCCCTCTTTTCTGCCAATGCTACCTTGCCTCTTTCATCTTGTTCCCTCATTGCTGCGTAGTCATAGGCTTCTAATTCTTCCTTAGTCCACGAGTGTTTATTGGCATCGTGGTAGGCCGCCTTCAAGCCTTCATCATCCACATTTTCGGGAACAACTTCAAGATTTTCTGCCTCTTTTATGAAAAATATCCATTTGTCAGTAACTTCTTGAAGTTCAGACAGCGATTTTTTAAACTTAGGAAGTTCAACAAAGTAGAAGTCCATGTCCTTGATGATGCGCTCGCCATTCTCAACATCGCAAACGGCATGATGCGAAAGGTATTTGTCACCTTCCGTAAACTTGAAGTCAAAAATTCCGATGAAAATTACTGGTTTGAGTTGGGTGTAAAACTCGCCACTTTCGATTTGTTGGGAATACTCCTTGCCGGCGTAGTAAAGTAGCCGTTTGTCCAAGCCGTCTGGCTCGGCTACCTGCATTTCGATGATGTAGGTTTTGCCTTTCTTGTCTCTCGCCTTTACGTCAATGATGGACGCTTTCAGATTTTTGATAATAGGCAGTTGGTAGGGGTTGAGAATTTCAACATCTTCGATGGAATCCTTTCCTTTCAACTTCATCACGGCGTTGAGGAATGAGATGAGGATGATTTTCTTGTTCTCGTTGCCGAAAATCTTGCGAAAGGCGATGTCATTCTTGATATCTACAAACTGCATAGTCAAATTTTTATACAAAAATACCTCAAAATTTGTGATTTGTCAACTTTCCCTAACGGACTTAGCCATGCAGACCTCCTGTTTAGGAACGTGCCGCGAATAGCTTACTGATTGGGTCGGCCTTTTTTTACTATATCTGCATTGCTTCGTAAACCAGGTATAGCCGCTACTTTGCCCGTGTTGTACAATGCGGAAGAGGCCAAGCGCATCAGCAAAATGTTTCGCACCAAACTGATAACAGGCCCCGGCGCCACCCGCGATGATTTTTTGGATCAGGCTGCCCAATATCGGGCACTACCCCACCACCTCCAGCAAAGTCCTGAACGCCACATACTTATCCTGGTAGCGGCGGGCGTGATCGGCCTGGAGGCGAGCGGCGTGTTGTTGCTGGTATTGGAGAAAAGTGTCCAGATCGGGGCATTCGTACTGGATGGCATAAGTGACGCCGTGCGCATCATCGTCACCCAGGACTTTGCTGATGCGGTGGCCTGTGAACAGGCCGGTGGCCAGCACATCGGGGATGTGTGTGTGGCGCATCCAGTTCAGCCAGTCTTCGTGGAGGTCGTGTTCTATTTTTACGGTAACGTTGTAAATGATCATACTCTTTTGATTTGGGCGCCGATAGCCCGCAGGCGCTCGTCAATTTGCTGGTAGCCCCGGTCTATCTGGTTGATGTTGTAAATGGTGCTTTTGCCTTTGGCCGAAAGGGCGGCAATGAGCAGGGCCACACCCGCGCGAATATCGGGCGAGGTCATTTCGATGCCGCGCAGAGGGAAGCGCCGGTTGAGGCCGATGACGGTGGCTCGGTGCGGGTCGCAGAGGATGATCTGAGCGCCCATGTCTATGAGTTTGTCCACAAAAAACAGGCGGCTCTCAAACATTTTTTGATGCACCAATACGCTGCCCTTGGCCTGTATGGCGGTGACCAGCACGATGCTCATCAGGTCGGGCGTGAAACCGGGCCAGGGCGCATCATACACCGTGAGGATAGAGCCGTCTATAAAAGACTGAATTTCATACTCTTGTTGTGCCGGCACATAGATGTCGTCGCCCCGAAATTCCATCTGAATGCCCATGCGTTCGAAGATGCGCGGGATGATGCCGAGTTCCTGTATCTGCGCATTTTTGATGGTAATTTCCGATTGCGTCATGGCTGCCAGGCCGATAAAACTACCCACCTCGATCATATCGGGCAAGAGGCGATGCTCCGCGCCATGCAGGCTTTCCACCCCTTCGATGTGCAGTAAATTGGACCCGACCCCGGAAATATGGGCGCCCATCTGGTTGAGCATTTTGCACAATTGCTGTACATAAGGCTCGCAGGCAGCATTGTAAATCGTCGTTACGCCGGGCGTCAACACGGCGGCCATGACCACATTGGCTGTGCCGGTGACGGAAATTTCATCCATCAGCAGGCAGGCGCCGCGCATCTGTGTCGCATCTATGCGATAAAGGCTGCGGTCGGGGTCATAGTCGAAATGAGCGCCGAGGGTTTCCAATCCAAGCAAGTGGGTATCCAATCGCCGGCGCCCGATTTTGTCGCCGCCGGGTTTGGGCAGCAGCGCCTTGCCGAAGCGAGCCAACAGAGGCCCCAACAGCATCACCGAGCCTCGAATACGACCGCCTTTTTTGTAATAATCCTCGGAATAGATGTAGTCAATGTTGACCTCATCTGCCTGAAAGGTATAGGTATCCGGCGCAATTTGCGTTGTTTTTACTCCCAGCCCCTGCAATAGTTCGATGAGCAAAACGACATCGCGTATGGCGGGGATGTTGGAAATAGTCACTTTTTCGGCGCTGAGCAAAACGGCGCAAATCACTTGCAGCGCCTCATTTTTAGCGCCCTGCGGATGAAGTTCGCCCGACAATGGCTGCCCGCCGTGTACTTCAAAAGCATCTAAGGTCATATCAGATGATTATTTCCTTTTCCAGACTTTTTTCTTCTTATTGGACTTGCCTCCGCCCTGCTGTTGTTGGCCGCGCTGGTTTTGAGGGCTGCTTTTTTTAGGCGGCCCCATAGGCGTCAGGTTTTCAATGGCCATTTCGTCAGGCATAGACAAGATGCCTCCGGACAGGGTGACCAAGTCATTTTTGATCACATCATCGCTGACATAGTGGTCTTTGTTCCAGGTTTTATAGGCCAATTTCATATAGGAGCCAATGGACGCCACCAAGCCCTCCTTAATGGGGCCGTCTTCCATTTGTTTGGCTTTTTTGATAAGCTCCTGAATGTAGTGCCCGTAGTGCCGGAAGCGCAGTTGTGTACCCGGATATTCGATGTGGTCGGGCCTTTTTATGTCGTTTTCCGGAGTAGGAATAATGCCGTTGGGCGGCATAACGCCCTCCAGATCGTACCCGGCAATGCGGAACACATGTTTCCACAGACGGTCGCGGTAGTCTTCCACTTCGCGTTGTTGTGGATTCATAATGTACATCAGATCCACTATCTTTTCCACAAAAGCCTGACGATGTGCATTGTCGGTCAGTCTTTTGGCTTCTTCCACCATTAATTGTACATGACGACCATATTCCGGCATGACCAATTCATTCCGGGAGGTATTGTACTCTATGTCCATTTTTCTCATTGTCAATGGATTGTTTTTTTAAAAATAAAACTACTCAACGGTAACCGACTTGGCCAGATTCCTCGGCTGATCCACATCGCAGCCGCGCATCACGGCAATGTGATAAGACAACAACTGCAAGGGAACAACCGACAACAGCGGAGTAAAAGGCTCCTCTGTGGCAGGTATCTCTATTACATAATCCGCCATCTTACTGATAATCTGATCTCCTTCCTCCACCACTGCTATCACCATACCCTTGCGGGCAATCACCTCCTGTACATTGCTCACGATTTTGTCATAAGCGCTTTTATTGGTGGCAATAACGATCACAGGCATGTGTTCGTCAATCAGCGCAATCGGCCCATGCTTCATCTCTGCCGCCGGGTAGCCTTCAGCATGAATGTAGGAAATCTCCTTGAGCTTGAGTGCCCCTTCCAGCGCTACCGGAAAATTGTAACCCCTGCCCAGATAGATGGCATTGCTGCGATCTTTGATTTCGCCTGCAATGTATTCAATTTTCGCCTGAACCGACTCTAAAACCTGCGATACTTTTTGCGGAATCTCCGCCAATTCTATCAGCAGCCGCCTGAAATACGACTCGGAAATGGTGCCTCGCTTGTGCGCCAGCACCAAGGCCATCAGCGACAACAGGGTGACCTGACCAGTGAACGCCTTGGTAGAAGCCACGCCTATTTCAGGGCCGGCGTGTATGTATGAGCCGCAATGTGTGAGCCGCGCAATAGATGAGCCTACCACATTGACAATACCATACACCAAAGCCCCTTTTTCGCGGGCCAGTTCTACGGCAGCTAAGGTATCGGCGGTTTCGCCCGATTGTGATATGGCGATCACCACATCGTCCTCGCCGAGAATCGGGTTGCGGTATCTCAATTCAGAGGCATACTCTACCTCTACCGGGATGCGCGCCAGTTCTTCGATCAAATATTCCCCAAGGAGTGCGGAATGCCAGGATGTGCCACAAGCTGCAATGATGATGCGCTTGGCCTGAGTGATGCGGGCCAGATAATCGTCGAGGCCGCCCAATCGCACCCAACCTTCGCCCGGTTCCAGTCGCCCCCGCATGGCGTCGGCAATGGTTTCGGGTTGCTCAAAAATCTCTTTGAGCATAAAATGCTCGTAACCGCCTTTTTCGAGTTGCTCTATTTCTAAATCCAACTCTTGAATGAAAGGCGTTTGCATCCGGTTGTCTATGGTGCGGATTTCGATTTCGTGGCCAAGGCGCACAATGGCAATTTCCTCGTCGTTGAGGTAAATGACCCGCTTGGTGTGCTCCACAATGGGCGTGGCATCGGAGGCCAGAAAAAACTCATCCTCCCCGATACCCACGACCAATGGGCTGGCTTTACGCGCAGCGACGATCTTGCCCGGATCGTTGCGGTCCATCACTACAATGGCATAAGCGCCGGTAACGCGGGTGAGGGCAATTCTGACGGCTTCTTCAATGGGGAGATTTTCACGCACTTGCAGTTCCTCAATGAAGTGTACCAACACCTCTGTATCGGTTTGCCCTTCAAATACATGCCCCTCTTTCTGAAGTGCTTTTTTAAGAAGGGCATAGTTTTCTATGATGCCGTTGTGCACCAATGCTAGGCGTTTGTTGCCGGAGGTGTGCGGGTGCGCATTGATGTCGTCCGGCGGACCATGCGTAGCCCAGCGCGTATGGCCGATGCCTTGTTGAGCCGTCACATCCCAAGAGGCAGCGGCGGCAGTGAGGTCGGCTACTTTGCCTTTTTTCTTGATGACCTTGAGGTCTCCGTTGTGCAACAGGGCGGCGCCTGCGCTGTCATAGCCTCGGTATTCGAGTCTCTGAAGCCCTTTGATAATGATGGGCCAAGCTTCACGGCTTCCAATGTAGCCTACAATTCCACACATGGGTCAACGTTTGGTGAACGCCACTTTGAGGCGCATTTTGTGTTGGGTGTTTTCAGGCCCGGCAAAGACAATACGACCGCCACGCTGGGCCTTATTAATGATTTGAAGATACATCACATTCCCTACCCGGCCTTGGGCCATATTACTGAGTTGGGAGGACACATTCATCCTGTAACGGTCTGGTTTTCCGTCTGTCCCCCTGATGAAAACGCCCCCAAAAATCGGGATCCGGTTGCTGCCTGCAAAGGTAAAATCGGAAATAGGATTGGGCGCCAATGTAGTATCAGGTACGGTGAGATATACATCCGGGTTGTTGACATATTTCAGTGAATCATCACCGGAAAAAGCGATGACGGGAATTTCCAGTTCTGCATGGTTGATGATGGCATTCCGAAGGGATGCCGCATGCGGTATTTCGATTTTGATATTGGTTCCTGCCATTGCCTGCGCAAAAAGCAGGTTCTTGCCCCGTTCCGGGTCGTTCAGGAAAGGCGCTACCGGCGAGCCGGCGTAGTCATGCCGGATGCGGGAGGTTCGGGAACTGAATTCATTGATTTCGTACTGGTACTGGCGCGGCAAGCCCGACGCATTGGTGTAGTAGAGAAAAATGCCCGGTCGAAGGCTGCTCCAGTTAAAAGCTACCAAGCCGTCGGATTGCTGTGTGGGGCGCAGGTAAAGCCCTTTGAAAATGTTTAAGAATGTGGTATCGCTCAAATAATTTAAGGAGTCCAGCCCAATCAATTCCTGCCCCAGCGCCATGTTCAGCGGGATGCGAAGGTGCGGGTACCGGAGGGTGTCAATTCCCAGACTGGTATAATCCAATACCGTGATGCTGTCAATGGTAGGCGAAAACTGTGCGCTGCCTAAGGGTACTGCCGAGGTGGCAAAATTGACATTAGAGTAGTAATTGGCGGAGGCGTTCATGTCTTCAATCACGCGCAGCACCTCCAGCCCAAACGGCTGAGACGGTTTGCCGTAAAATCCGGCGCTGTCCAAGGTGAGTACCAACACGATGGAGTCCAAAATAGCGTCTTTGTAAGAAGGCGGACGCGGAATGGCAAAAAGACTGAGGCGATCCCTGTCTAAAAGGGGCTGTACATAAACGCCGGCAGTAACTCGGCCCATGACCGGGTCATTGTAGTCGCCGAACATAAAGCGGTCCAATTGATTGGCCAGCGAGGTGCCGGATTGGGTCAGTACGGAATCCACCGTAACGGTGGTGGCAATGATAGAAACGGTATCCACATAATCCAATCCGAGGCGGTCTTCGTCCAGCAAATCGGCGCCGAGGTCGGTGAGGTCGGTACAGCCGGAATAGGAGCCGGCAATAAACAGGCCGCCCAACGCGAGCCACAATAGTAGAATAGGCTTTTTCATGTAAATATCAATGAATTAGAAACTGATACGACCCGATATGGATCGCACGGATAAAGACTACCCGAATCAGACTGCGGGTTGGTATAAACATGCTGCAAGATGAATCATTCCTGAGCCTCGACTTCCTCAGCCATCAGCGAGTTGTAAAACTCTACGATGCCCGGCAGGGCTGCATCTTCACTGAATTCCAGTACAGGCTTATCGGTGTCGGCTAAGGTGGCCTGTGCCACATCGCTCAAAGTCGGGCTGCCTACCACCACGCCGTCGGCAAATGCCGCAGCGCCTTTGTGCAGGGTAATGCCGGCGCCGTTTTGATAGGCGTGGAGGTCTTCGGCATGGAGGTTGTTGATGGCCGCCTTGGTGAAGAAATTTTCAGGCATCTTTTCTTCTAATTCGTCATTGTACAAAGAGTACACGATCTTGGAGTGCTGGAAAAGCGGCTCTGTTTTATAAGCCGTCTTGAGATATGCAGGAATGAGGCTCGTCATCCATCCGTGGCAATGCACGATGTCGGGCGCCCAGCCGAATTTGCGAACCGTTTCCAGAACGCCCTTACAGAAAAACACCATGCGGTCCACATTGTCTTCGTAAATCTGGCCTTCCTCATCCTGAAAAACGTGCTTGCGCCGGAAGAAGTCGTCGTTGTCTAAAAAATAAACCTGAATGCGCGCTTCCGGCATAGACGCCACCTTGATAATCAGCGGGTAATCGTCGTCGTCCACAATGATGTTCATGCCTGAAAGGCGCACTACTTCGTGCAGCCGGTGGCGCCGTTCGTTGATGGTGCCGAATTTGGGCATTAAAACCCGGAGTTCCATTCCTTTATCCTGAACGAATTGCGGCAGGGTGCGGGTGAAATCTGCTAATTCAGACGGATCGGTAAAAGGAGACATCTCCTGGGTGACGATCAGCACTTTTTTCTTGCTCATAATGCCTGTCGGATTTTCAAATATGCTTTACATGGCCGCCAAAAGAGGCGTTTCTGAATAAACGCGCAAATTTAGTAATAATCAACGACTTTGCATCAATTACCGGCGCACTTAATACGGCCTTAACAAAAAGGTATATCTTTGAGCGGCGGTTTACAAACGCCCGCCGACCTTGCCAGCGTATGTACGTTTTTCAATATGCCGCCGATTTGAGCCGCTACACAAGCATGGCTCCTCACACCTCTGTTGGCTTTGTTCCTACCATGGGCGCGCTGCACGCCGGCCACCTCGCTTTGATCCGCAGGGCCGTAGCAGCCGGAGACTTGGCAACGGCCAGCATTTTTGTGAATCCCACCCAGTTCAATGACCCGGAAGACCTCCGAAAATATCCGCGCACACCCGAAGCAGACGTTTCCATACTGGCCAAAGCGGGCTGCCATGCAGTGCTGATGCCTTCCGTAGAGGAAGTGTATCCCGCCGGCGGGCAGAGCTATGAGTTCAGCTTCGGGCATTTGGAAACAGTGATGGAGGGCGCTTTCCGTCCGGGGCATTTCAAAGGCGTAGCGCAGGTAGTGGCCAGATTGCTCGACATGGTGCGGCCGCAGCGCTTGTACATGGGGCAAAAGGATTTTCAACAAACGGCCATCGTGGCGGAAATGCTGCGACAACTGAATTCAAGCACCCAACTGATCGTCGCAGAAACGGTTCGCGAAACGGACGGCTTAGCCATGAGTTCGCGCAATGTGCGCCTCAGCCCCGAATTCCGCGCCGCCGCTCCCGTCATCTACCAATGCCTGTTGGACGCCAAACGGCTTTACCCGGAAATGGACGCCGCTGCCATTACAGCGCGCGCCATGCAAAAAATGGAAAGCGCCGGTCTGCGCCCCGAATACTTTGAAATTGTGGACGGGCGAACCCTCCTGCCTGTTGGAAATCCCCGCCAAGCCGATTTTGTGGTGGCCTGCACGGCAGCCTGGGCCGGCGATGTGAGGCTGATAGATAATGTGGTGCTGCGGGCTGCGGGGTAAAGCAACCTCAGCCCCGCTGCAACAAATACGCAATATACCCCACATAGCACAGCACAAAAATGACCCCGTCGTAGCGTTTGATGACCAAGCGGCGGCCCAGCGCCAAGGCCAGAATGATGAGCGCGCCGGAGAGCACCACCACCAAAAGGTCTATATTCGAGCTTTGCTGAAAAGGAAGCGGGCGAATGACGCTGCTCAGCCCCAAAATCAACAGGAGGTTGAAGATGTTGGAACCCACCACATTGCCCACGGCAATGTCGGTATTGCGCCGGTATGCCGCCATGGCCGAAGTGACCAATTCGGGCAGCGAGGTGCCGATGGCGACTACCGTAAGGCCGATGAAAGCCTCGCTCATGCCGAACAACTGGGCCAATTGCACGGCGCCGTCCACCACCCATTTGCCACCCAAAAACAGGGCCACAATGCCGATTACCGTGAGCAGCCCCGCTTTGGCGCCCGACATGGCCTGAATGGCCTGGTCCGGGCTGTCTTCCTTGGCCGATGGGAGCGTGAATACATACATTAAAAACAAGCCGAAGAAAAACAGAATGATGGCGCCGTCTATGCGGCCCAGTCCGTGTTCGTTGTGTTCCAGCCCGAAGATATCGGTATTGGCCAAAAAGCCGATCAACAAAGCAGCGGCCAGCGAAAACGGGATTTCCGAGAGCACCGTATTGCGCTGTATGGGCAGGCCGTAAATAATGGCGGAGATGCCCAAAATGAGCAACACATTGGCAATATTACTGCCCAGCACATTACCAATGGCAATACCTGCATTGCCGTTAATGCTGGCCAATACGTTGACAATCAGTTCCGGAGCCGAGGTGCCGACCGACACGATGGTGAGGCCGATGACAAAGTCACTTATGCCCAAACGTTTTGCAATAGCAGAAGAGCCTGTCACCAACCAGTCGGCGCCTTTAACCAAAGCCACAAAACCCAACGCGAAGAGTATATAAGTCAGCATGATTGTTCCTGATTTCGGAGCGCAAAAATATCTTTACATACTAATATGCCCCAATGTTGAGCGAAAAAGTAAAAACTTATACTAAATTGGCCGGGCGAAACGACGAAACACTACACCAAATCAATCTTGTAAAAGAAATGCAGACGCAATTGAACCAGACATGGAGGCCGCGCCGCCTGAATCTTATTTTAGCCATCACCGCAGTAGCCGGATTCTTGATGGCTGCCGGCTTGCCGCAATACCCGTCCACCGGGCTGAAGGCCGGTCAAAACCCTGATGAAGACCGCTGGGTGGACTCTATGTTCAACGTTCTGACGCCAGATGAGCGCCTCGGTCAGCTTTTTATGATTCGCGCTCATTCCGACAAAGGCGCCGATCACATAGCCGGCGTGGAAAAACTCATCCGGGAGTACCATGTAGGTGCGCTTTGTTTTTTTCAGGGCACACCTGTCAAGCAGGTAGAACTCACCAACCGATACCAGGCGCTCACCCGCCACATCCCGCTCATGGTAGCCATTGACGGCGAATGGGGCCTGGGCATGCGCCTTAAAGAAAACACCATCAGTTATCCGAGGCAGTTGCCGCTCGGCGCCATTCAGGACAACTGGCTCATTTACGAGTTCGGCAAGGAAGTGGCCCGGCAGTGCCGTCGCATCGGCATCCATGTCAATTTTGCACCGGTGGCGGACGTAAACAACAACGCCGCCAACCCGGTCATCAACACCCGCTCCTTCGGCGAAGACCGCTATAATGTAGCCGTCAAAAGCAATATGTACGCCAAAGGCATGCAGGACAACGGCGTCATGGCTTGCGCCAAACACTTCCCCGGCCACGGCGATACCGATGTGGACTCGCATTTAGACCTGCCCTCCATAACGCACGACAGAGCCAGACTGGACAGCATCGAACTGTTTCCGTTTCGCGAGTTGGCCCGTCAGGGCGTGGGCAGCTTTATGATTGCGCACCTGAATGTGCCTGCATTGGATACCGGCATGAACCGCCCCACCACCCTCTCGCGCTACACCGTCACCGAGCTGCTGCGCAAAGAAATGGGCTTTGAAGGGCTTGCCTTTACCGATGCGCTGGAAATGAAAGGCGTGACGAAACATTTCAAACCCGGCGAAGTAGAGGCCGAGGCCCTGCTGGCCGGCAATGACATGCTGGTGCTGCCCGAAAGTATGGAGGCCGCTTTCCGCGAAATCAAACGCTATATAGCCGAAGGGCGCATTGCGCAGGCCGAGGTGAACGAGCATGTGAAGCGCGTGCTGCGGGCCAAATACCGGCTGGGGCTTACCACCTTTGCCCCCATTTCTACCGACAGCCTCGACCAGCAACTCAACTCGCCCGACGCCATCGCCCTGAAATGGAAATTGTACGAGCACAGTCTCACGCTGGCGCGCAACAAGGGCAACCTCCTTCCCATCAAAAAAATGAGCACCGATATGGCCGCCCTCAGCATCGGCGCATCGGCCAAGTCCAAGTTTCAGGCGCGATTGGAGAGCTACAAAAAAATGCCGCTGTTCCAAAGCCCGAAGGAAATCTCCTCCTCCGAGCGCAGCCGCCTGCTGCAAACGCTGGGCAAAAAAGAATTGGTCATCGTGAGCCTGCACGGCATGAGTTCTTTCGCCTCGCAGGGCTATGGCCTCAGCAAGAGCGCACTGGATTTTCTGGAAACCCTCGCGCGCCGCACGCAGGTGGTACTGGTGGTGTTCGGCACGCCTTACAGCCTTCGCCATTTTGATCAAATTGACCCCGTACTCGTGGCTTACGAGGATGATCCGATTGCGCAAGACCTTGCCGCACAGGCTTTATTCGGCGCCATCGGTATCAGCGGACGCCTGCCGGTCACGGCTTCTCCGCTGAGCAAATTCAATACCGGCGTCACTACCTCGCCTGTTTTCAAAATGGGCTATAACCTGCCCGAACGCGTGGGCATGAGCACGGCTGCGTTTGAAAAAATGGACCGGCTGGCGCAGGAGGCCATTGCAGTAGGCGCTACGCCGGGCTGCGTGGTGTTGGCGGCCAAAGACGGCCAAATCGTTTATCACAAAGCCTTCGGACACCACACATACAGTAAAACACAGGCCACCCAAGCGGATGATGTGTATGATCTGGCCTCCGTGACCAAAATTGCGGGAGGCACCCTGGCTCTGATGAAATTGTACGACGACGGCCTCGTTGACCTCGAAACGCCCATCGTGAAATACCTGCCCGAATTAGCCGGTTCCAACAAAGCCGATCTCCTGCTCAGAGACATCCTCGCACACCGGGCCGGGCTGCAACCCTGGCTGCCGTTTTATCGCAAAACTGTTGAAAAAACGCCGGAGGAAGTGGTCGTAAAAGACCATTATTACTGCCCGGACGCGATAGACGAATACGATATTCCGGTGGCCTCCAACCTCTACCTTCGCCGCGACTATGCCGATTCGGTCTGGCAGGAAATCATTGCGTCGCCACTGTTGCCTACGCGTGGTTACCGGTACAGCGACCTGGGTTTTTACATCGTGGCGCGCATGGTGCATCGCCTCAGCGGGAAAACTTTGGATGCCTATCTGGAAGACAATTTCTTTTGCCCCATGGGCTTGGAAAGCATCGGCTACAATCCCTGGCAGCGCGTAGAACTGAGCCGCATAGCGCCCACAGAATACGACGCATACTTCAGAATGCAAAAAATACAAGGCTATGTGCATGATATGGGCGCGGCCATGCTGGGCGGCGTGAGCGGTCATGCAGGTTTGTTTGCCAATGCCGAGGACCTGGCAGCGGTGCTTCAAATGCTGCTCAACTACGGTTATTACGGCGGCCAACGCTACCTCGATCCGGCTACGGTAAAAACCTTTGCGGCGCGGCACCCGGCCAGTACCCGGCGCGGCATGGGCTTTGACATGCGGCAAATGGACGCCCGCATGCACCAGAATGTGACCACCCGCATGTCGAACGAGGCATTTGGGCACGACGGTTTTACGGGTACCAGCGCCTGGGCCGATCCCGAAACGGGCACCATTTTCATCCTGTTGAGCAATCGGACTTATCCCTCCCAAAAAAATTCCAAACTGTCTTCCCAGCGTTTCCGGCAGCGCATGCAAAGCGTTGTTTATCAGTCATTGAAGGCTGCACCGGATGCGGAGGAATGGGCGCAGGCGAAAATACCGCCGATGGAAGATGGTGGCATTGAGGAGGGGAATCAATAACACATTCACTATGTACCCTGATCTCTCCTACGTTTTTCACGACCTCATCGGCACACCGGCCGACAACTGGCTGTCCATTTTCAAAACCTACGGCCTGTTTTTGGTATTGGCCGTGCTGAGCGCCGCCGTGATATTGCAGGCCGAATTGCGCCGCAAAAGCCGCGAGGGACTGCTCCTTCCCCACACCGAAACGCTGACCGAGGGCGGCCCGGCAACGCGGAACGAATACATTTCTGCGCTGATCTGGGGCTTTGTTTTGGGTTTCAAATTGCCCTACATTGCCCTGCACTTCCCCGATTTTCAGCAGGATGCAGCCGGCGTATTGTTTTCCCTCAAAGGCGTGTGGTGGGCGGGCGCCCTCGGTGCTGTGGCCTACCCGGCATATCTGTGGTTCAGTCGGCGCAACAGCAAGGCCGTCACCCGCAGTGCCGAGGTGTTTCCGCACGACCGCATCGGCGAAATCACCATTATTGCTGCCGTTTCGGGTGTGGCGGGCGCTAAAGTCTTCTCCATTTTGGAAGAACCTCAGCAGTTTTTCAACGACCCCGCAGGTACACTTTTCTCCGGCGCGGGCCTCACCATTTACGGCGGTCTCATTTTCGGTTTTGTGGCCGTGTGGCTGTATTTGCGCAAAAAACAGATTCCCGTGGCGCACGTTATGGATGCCGTAGCGCCGGCCCTCATTGTGGCGTATGGCGTGGGGCGTTTGGGCTGCCATTTTTCCGGCGACGGCGACTGGGGCATTGCGGCCGGGACGCAACCCGGCTGGTGGTTCCTACCCGACTGGCTGTGGAGCATGGACTATCCGCGCAACATCATCAACAGCGGGGTGGCGATGGACGTATGCGACGGGCGTTATTGCCGGAGGCTGGCCGAGCCGGTTTTTCCCACTTCGATTTATGAGGCGGCCATGGCTTTCGGCATCGGGGGTATTTTGTGGGCATTGCGCAAGCGGGTAAAGGTTCCGGCCATGTTGTTTTTTATCTACTTGATTTTCAATGGCACAGAGCGTTTTTTAATAGAAAAAATCCGCGTCAATGAGCGCTACGATGCACTGGGCTTTCATTTCACGCAGGCCGAACTGATTGCAGTGCTCATTTTTACGGCAGGCGTAGCAGGAACACTTTGGTTGGCACTTAAAACCAAACGATAAAACCCGTATGGAACAGTTTCTCAATTACAAAATTCTGAGCATCGGCAGCTTCTCGTTGTCGGTTTATCACCTCATCGGCGTAGCAGTCATCATAGCGATTACATCTCTCCTTCTGTGGGTCTTGCGCAAATCCATTTACCGCTCCACCCGCTTCAGTGAGGGCAAAAAATATGCATTCTATCAAGTCCTCAAGTATGTGATTATCGTAATAGCCATTTCGGTGGGTTTGCATTTTGTGGGCGTCAATGTGACGGTATTTGTGGCCGGCTCGGCAGCCTTGTTGGTGGGCTTGGGACTGGGGGTACAGAATTTGTTTAATGACTTCATTTCCGGCATCATCATTCTGTTGGACAGCACAGTGAAAGTGGGCGACGTCATCGAGGTGAATGGCATCGTGGGCAAGGTGATGGAAATTGAACTCCGCACCACCACGGTATTGACCCGCGACGACACCTACATCATCTTACCCAATTCGCGCATTACCGGCAATGATCTCAGCAACTGGACGCACGAACATGTAACCTCTCGTTTTGACATCAATGTGGGCGTGGACTACAGTTCGGACATTGATCTGGTGATGGAATTGCTTCGACAGGCGGCACAGGAGCATAAGGCGGTTAAAAGTGACAAGAAGCCATTCGTTCGATTGCTCGATTATGCCGATTCCGCAGTGGTGTTCAAGCTCCTTTTTTGGTCGGATGAGGTGTTTCGAATAGAGAATGTGAAAAGCGAAATACGCATTGCTATCTGGCGCAAGTTTAAAGAACACGGCGTCTCCATCCCGTTCCCGCAACGTACGCTGCACTTTGCGTCCCCATTGCCTGAAAAAGAATGACCGGCTTATTGAGTGGTACGGGTGGGTTCGTCCTCCTCAATATCGTAGATAGTGGGTTCGGATTCGGAGTCTTCTACCCGGTAGTCTTCCAAACGATCCATGAACTCTACCGAGCGATCCCAAAATCGCTGTAAAGTGGGCTTGGCTTTGCCCAAAAGACCCCACATCGTCTGGGGGTATTTTTCCAGATAGGAATATGTGATGGAATCTTGCTTGGTATCTTCCTCAATGAGGTGGGCTTTGTTGGCAAACAACACTAAAGTACTGAACAACAGGGTAGTAAAAGCTGCTGTGATCGCCGCGCCCGCTGCCTGATTGATGAAGTTGATATTGGCGCTTTCCAACCCATTTTCCAATACACGCGCAAACGTGCGGATGGCGATCATCGTGAGTACGAAAGTAAGCAGAAAGCCGGCAATGAACATCAGCGGATTGGTAGAGGTAAAGAGTGATTCCAGCAGTTCCGTCATATCCGGCGAAAAACGAAAGGCAATGATGACGCCAAACAGCACCGACAAAACCGTGAATACCGTCTTGATGATGCCCCGGGAGTATCCTAAATACAACCCATAGATGGCCGTGATGAGAAATAACAGGTCTATAATCATGACCGCAAATGTAATGTGGATGGGAGTAACGAGCAATGCCGGCTTAGACCAACACACTCATTCTCACCGACTAATATACACAAAGTGCAGGCATATAGTTTAATACTTGAACTTACTGTGCCGTTTCGGCCAGCGAGCAATGACCGTTTTCAGGTATAATATATTGCCTTATCTTTGTCGGGCGGTTTCAATGCCGTCACTCACAACATCAATATGGAAATTTTAATCATTATTGGTTTGGTTTTGCTCAATGGCATTTTTTCCATGGCGGAAATGTCATTGGTTTCTTCCCGTAAATTCAGGCTGGAAAGCTCCTCCAAAAAAGGCAATAAAGGCGCACAGGCAGCTTTGCGACTGTCCGAAAACCCCAACCGCTTTTTGTCCACCGTACAAATCGGCATCACGCTCATCGGCATCCTCCTCGGTGTATATAGCGGTGAAAACATGACCGACGATGTAACCGGATTTCTGAGCCGTTTTGAATGGTTGAGGCCTTATGCCGATACCGTCGCCGTTTTCATCATTGTGGTTTTTGTTACTTATCTGTCCATTGTGCTCGGCGAATTATTGCCCAAAAGACTGGGCCTCACTTTCCCCGAACCCATTGCCATCGTTTTGGCACAGCCCATGCTTTTGTTGTCTAAAATAACGGCGCCGTTCGTATGGTTGCTCACTAAAACCAGCGAAATTCTTCTGCGCCTCATGGGCATCCGCAGCAACATGGACAGCAAAGTGTCGGAAGAAGAAATCAAATCCATCATCAAGGAAAGCGCCGAGGGCGGCGAGATTCAGGACATTGAGCAAAACATAGTAGAGCGGGTGTTTGAATTAGGGGACCTCAGAGTAACTTCGCTTATGACACACTCCGGCGACCTCGTGTATTTTGATGAAAATGACGACTTGAAAACCGTGCGCAGGAAAGTAGCGGAAGAAAAGCACTCGGCGTACCCTGTTTGTGCCGACGACGATATTGATGAAATTCTGGGCATCGTTTTGTTGAAAGACCTTTTTGAAGCATCTTCCGACGAGGGCTTCCATCTCAAATCGCATCTCAAACCGCCTTTGTTTATCAACGAAAGCATGCCGGCCTATAAAATGCTGGAACTTTTCAAAAAAGAACGCCTGCACTACGCCATCGTCATTGATGAGTTTGGCTCCACCAGCGGTATGGTCACTATGGATGATGTGGTAGATGCGTTGGTGGGAGACGTCAGCGAAGATTATCAGGATGAGTACCAATTGGTGCAGCGGGATGAAAACTCCTGGTTGGTGGACGGGCAATATCCCATTCAGGAGTTCCTCCGCTACTTCAACCTGCATATTGAAGACCAGTACGACGGGCAATTTCTGACGGTAGCCGGACTGATGCTTTCCAAGTTTCATGCCCTGCCCAAAGTAGGCGACAAAATGAACTTTGATGATCTACAATTAGAAGTAGTTGATAAAGACGGGCAGCGCATTGATAAAATCCTGGTCACGCGGATGAAATAAAGGGGCGATGAAAAACGGCTTTTGCCCCACTACTAATGGTGAGGGGGTATAGTTTTTTACGAACATTACGAACAAATGTTCGTTATTTGAAACAAATATCTATATTTGCACGCCAAACGATCAAAGATCATGCAAGACCTGACGCTGGAGCACGCATTTCAATCTAAAATTGACGCCGATCAGAAGATCGAGCCGAGAGACTGGATGCCGGATATTTACCGGAAAACTTTGATTCGTCAGATTTCCCAGCACGCCCATTCCGAAATCGTCGGTATGTTGCCCGAAGGCAACTGGATCACCCGCGCTCCTTCTTTGCGTCGCAAGGTGGCCCTCATTGCCAAGGTGCAAGACGAAGGCGGTCATGGCCTCTATTTGTACGCTGCCGCCGAAACGCTGGGCATTGACCGGGCTACCCTCATCGAAGAGCTGCACAGCGGCAAGGCCAAATACAGCAGCGTATTCAATTACCAGGCCATTACCTGGGCCGACATGGGCGCCATCGGCTGGTTGGTGGACGGCGCCGCTATTATGAATCAGGTGGCGCTGTGCCGCACATCTTACGGGCCGTATGCCCGCGCTATGGTGCGTATTTGCAAAGAAGAAAGTTTTCACCAACGCCAGGGCTACGAGATCATGCTCACGCTGGCACAGGGTTCGCCGGAGCAAAAAGCCATGGCACAGGACGCGCTCAACCGCTGGTGGTGGCCCGCCCTGATGATGTTTGGCCCCAACGACAAAGAATCTTTACACACAGAGCAGTCTATGCGCTGGCGCATCAAACGCTTTACCAACGACGAGCTAAGGCAGCGCTTTGTGGATATGACTGTGCCGCAGGCCGAATTTCTGGGGCTTACCGTTCCTGATCCCGACCTGAAATGGAATGAAGAACGCGGGCACTACGATTTCGGCCCCATCAACTGGGACGAGTTTTGGAACGTGGTCAAAGGCAACGGCCCCTGCAATCTGCAACGCATCAAGGCCCGGCGCAAGGCGCACGATGACGGCGCCTGGGTGCGCGAGGCGGCGATGGCCTACGCCGAAAAACGAAAACAACGCGAAGTACAGATGGGCATAGAGCATAGAGCGTAGAGCAGTTCCGATGAGGAACGAAATTGAGAGGGCCATAGAGGGTCGAAACCCGCTTGTGCCAAGGCTTCGGCGGATGAAACCCGAAACCTTGAACCCGAAACTCGAAACACAAAACAACAACAAACATTTGCCAAATATGAACCAACAAGACTGGCCGCTTTGGGAAGTATTCATCCGCAGCAAAAACGGGCTGGACCACAAGCATGTCGGCAGCTTACATGCTACAGACGCCGCTATGGCCCTCGAAAATGCCCGCGATGTCTATACCCGTCGCAATGAGGGGGTCAGTATATGGGTGGTGGAGTCCAAATATATCACTGCGTCAAGCCCTGACCAAAAGGATTCGTTATTCGATCCGGCAGAGGATAAGATTTACCGCCACCCCACTTTTTATACCCTGCCTGATGAGGTGAAGCATATTTGATATGCCGGGCAGGGCTTATATGTTGGGGCTGTAATCGTGTAAAAAACCATCCCCCAACCCCACCATACACTCCCCCAAATCCAGCATCCCATTGATGAGCGCAATGTGTTGAAAATCCGGCAGATCGGCCGGGCGTATGTCGGCAGGTGCGAGCAGGCCGGCATCGAGCAGAGCAGCTCGTCGCACGCCGGCCAACAGCGGTTGTGCGGGAGTGAAATAGCGCGTGCCGTCAAACAGCGCCACATTGCTGTAAGAGGTATCGGTAATGAGGCCGTTTTTCACCATGAGGATGTCGTCTGCGGCGCCGCGTTGTAGCCACAGTTCGTGGAGCGCGCTGCGGTCGGCGTATTTGAAGGCGTAGTCCAGATGGTCGCCGGACACAATTTGCAGGCTGCCGATGCGGCGGGGCGTATAGTGCTCCCATTCCACCACAAAATCGGCGGCGCTGTAAGTCAGGCGGCACTTGACCTTGCTCTGTCGGAAATCGGGCGGAACGACGAGCACTTCTTTCAACAACAGCGGCGGCAATGCCCCCCAGAAATGCCGGCGGGCCGCATCGAAGCGCGCCTGATGGTAGGGCAACAGCGGCGGCGCGCCGTCTATGAAGCAAATCGTCTCAAGCAATCGGCACATACACCTTGTCTATCAGTTCGTTATGCTCATCCTGCGGCTTGCTGAACACCGTAATGCCCCCGCCGCTGCGAAAAACCAAACCCGTGGCAGTCTGCTCTACAAAGCGAATCATCACCGCACTTTCTACGTTTTGCCCGTCGAAGCGCCCCATGACGCCGGTGTAAAAACCCCGTGGAGCGCCTTCCGCTTCCTGTATGATTTCCAGCGTTTTGGCCTTGGGCGCACCGCTCACCGAGCCGGCCGGCAGCAGTTCGGCCAAGATATTGCCCAGTCGCGGGCGGTAGTCGCCGGGCAGCCGCCCCGATATTTCGGAGCTGACCTGGAGCAGGTTTTTGCGATTGGTTTCGATGCGGTCCAAGTAGCGAAAGCGCTGCACGCGCACGTCTGTGGCCACGCGGTTGAGGTCATTGCGCAGCAGGTCCACGATGGTGACGTGTTCGGCCAGTTCTTTTCGGTCGGCCAGGATTTTGGAGGCAGCATCGGGCAGGTCGGCGTCAATGGTGCCTTTCATGGGAAAGGTGGAAATGAGGCCGTTGCGGATGCGGACAAAGGATTCGGGCGAGAACACGGCGAAGCGGCCCGGCCAAAGCATTTTGTAGGGCGCCCGGCTGCGATGGAAGATGGTTTCGAGGCTCATGCCGGTTTGTACGGGTGTGGGAAACGTGAGATTGACCAAGTAGGAATTGCCCGCCAGCAAATGCCCATGCACCACCTCGAAGGCTTGGCGGTAGGTCTCGTAAGATACAGGCTGCGGCAGCCAGTCGGCGGGGGCGGCTTCCGTTTCGCGCGGTGTGAAATTGGAAAAATCGCCCATTTGGAACAAAATGCCCTGCCGCGCCCAGTCTTCATCGGCGCCGATAAGGGCCTCGTCGGCTTCAAAATTGAAGGCAAAGCAAAAGGGGCGCCCCTCCTCTGCGAGGCGATTGACGGCGGCTATGGCATCGGCGGAAATCATCAGCACAGCAAACGAGGCAGGGGTAGTTTTGGTTGTATGATGAAACAGGCATCCAACTATTTCAGTACCTTTGCCGTTTTGGAGAAGGCTGCCCGGACGGCGGCAGGATATTGTGTAACGACAGGCTCTGAACTATGCAGTTTTTATTCCCGACATTTCTGTTCGCGCTCGCCGCGCTGGCCATTCCCATCATCATTCACCTCTTTTACTTTCGCAAGTTCAAGAAGGTGTATTTCACCAATGTGCGCTTTTTGCGCGAGGTGAAGGAAGAAACCAGCGCCCGCTCCAAACTGCGCAATCTCCTGGTGCTGTTGTCGAGAATACTGGCGCTGACGGGCCTCATTTTCGCTTTCGCGCAACCCTTCATTCCACAGGACGCAGAGGTAAAAGCCGGCAACAAGGCAGTATCTGTTTTTATAGACAATTCCTTCAGTATGAGCGCCCTGAGTCAGGATGTACCATTGGTGGAAAAAGCCAAGCAACGCGCCCGCGAGATCGTGGAGGCTTATGCCGCCACCGACCGCTTCCAGATTCTGAGCAACGACTTTGAAGGCCGCCACCAGCGCTTGGTCAGCAAAGAAGACGCTCTGGCTCTCATCGAAGAAATCAAAATATCGCCCTCGGTGCGCAACCTCACGGAAGTGGTCACACGCCAGAAACAGGCCCTCGCTTCGGGTTCGGAAGAAGTGGAAACGGCCTATCTCATCTCCGATTTCCAAAAAAATGTGACCGACCTCAAAAACTGGCCCGATACCCTGCCGGAGATCAACCTCGTGCCGCTGCAATCGGTGCAGGAACGCAACATTGCCATAGATACGGCCTGGTTTGAAGCTCCGGTGCAAATGATCGGGCAAACGAATACGCTCATCGTGCGGGTGCGCAATTACAGCAATCAGGCCGCCGAAAACATCCGCCTTGCCATCAAATACGACGGCCAAACCAAGCCCGCCGGTACCATGTCCATCCCCGCCGGGGCCGTTGCTACCGATACCGTGAGCCTCACCGTATTGCGCACGGGCTGGCACGAAGCCGAGCTTTCGGTGACCGACTACCCGGTGCAGTTCGACGACAAATATTTCTTCTCCTTCCATGTGGCCGAGCAGGTCAATGTGCTGGTTATCAACGAAGAATCGGCCAACCGCTATTTAGACGCGGCTTTTGCGGGCATCCCGTATTTCAAAGCGGTGAACATGTCGGTACGGAATCTGGAGTTCTCGCAGTTTCCCAATTACCAACTCATCGTACTCAACGAAACGCGCGAAATTTCGAGCGGTCTGGCTGCCGAACTCAATCGCTACGCCCGCGCCGGCGGCAATGTGCTGGTGTTCCCTTCGCGCAATGCAGGCATAGCCGGATACAACAGTTTTTTGCAGGGCTTCGGCGCCGCTTCTTTGCAGGCTTACGAGGACGGCGTGAAAAACGTGGGCAACATCAATACCTCGGAATTCGTGTTCCGCGATGTGTTTGACAACAAAAGCGCCAACCTGAAATTGCCCTCCGTAAAAGGCAGTTTCCGCAGCGAGCGCAGCGGCACGGGCGAAACGCTCTTAGCTTTCCGCGACGGCAGTGCTTTTTTGTCGAAATACCAGGCCGATCAGGGGCACCTGTACTTCTGCGTGGCGCCATTGGATGAAACCCAAAGCGATTTGGTGCGCAACGGCGAGATTTTTATCCCTCTGTTGTACAAAACCGCCATTTCATCGGCCCGCAACCTGCGCATCGCCTACACCATCAGCCGGGCGGAAACGCTCGAATCGGACCACAAAGTGGAGGGCAACCAGATTGTATATAAGCTGCGAGGGCCTTCCGGCGAGTTCATTCCCGAACAGCGCATTGTGGGTTCGCGGGTATTCATCACCACGGCCAATCAGATTCAGCAGGCTGGTTTTTACGATCTGTTCTTGCAGTCCGAAGCGGTCATCAACAAATTCGCTTTCAATTTCGACCGCAAGGAGTCCGACTTAGCCTGCTATGTGCCCGATGAGTTGCAAACCTTTGTGGGAGACAACATCAAAGTACTGGAAATCAATGAAGAAGCCATTCTGACGGCCAAAATTGAAGAGCGCAGTCAGGGTATCAGTCTGTGGCGCTGGTTTTTGGTAATGGCGCTGGTGTTTCTGGGCGTGGAGGTCTTGTTGTTGAAGTTTTGGAAAGTGTAAGCTCTCGATATGCGTAACTCTGCTTTTTTTTACCTCGGCCTCCTCCTCACCACAGCCCTCATGGCGCTGCTGCTGTACTTGCGCCTGCCCGACTTCCCGCAGCACGCCGGCACGCGCGTCATTGAGCCTTACGGCGACGGCTACAAAGCCTACGCCACCTATCTGTATCACATCCGGCACGACAGCACCAACACCTGGTTTCAGGGCATGAACTACCCCTACGGCGAGCACGTCATCCCCTCCGATACGCAGCCTTTTCTCTCCAACGGCATTCGTTTCGTCAATCGCTACATCACTGATATTTCAGGGGCGGCGCTGGGCATTTTCAACTGGTCTATGCCCATAGGCGTGCTGCTCTGCGGCATTTTTTTATACCTCATTTTTGCCCGGCTGGGACTGCCCGTCGTTTACAGCGTGCCGATAGCCGTGGCGCTCAGCTTTTTGTCGCCGCAACTTTGGCGCATGATTTCGCATTTCGGGCTGGCACATCCCGAAGTGCTGCCCATTTTGCTGTACCTCCTGCTGCGTTTTGATGAAAAGCCGTCGTGGAAAATCAGCGCACTCATTGCCTTCAGCATTGCGGTGTTTTCGCAGCTGCATTTCTACTACTTTGCCATCATGGGCATGACCATCGGGCTGTACTTCTTTTTCCGGGTGCTGCAGCGCCGCGAGTGGAAACAAATACCGCTGTGGGCGGCGCATGTAGGTTTGCAGGTAGTGGTACCCGGCATTGTTTTTTTTGCCTGGATGGCCGACGGCATCACCGACCGCACTTCCCAACCGGCGGGTTTTCTCAACTACCGCTCCATCTGGGAAAGCGTTTTCACCTCCTTTTCGCAGCCCTACTGGAAATGGATAGACGAGCACGTCATTCGCATCGAGCAGGGCGACTACGAGGGACTGGCTTATGCCGGATTGGCGGCGGGGCTGGCCGTTCTGCTCATGTTGTACCGCATGTTCGTCGGCAAATTCCGCAAGCCGCTGTTCGTCGCCGACAGCCCGCAACAGGGCTTCCTCCGCGCCATTTTTTGGACAAGCGTAGTGATGCTACTGTTTTCATTCGGCCATCCGTTCAACATTCCAGGATTGGAAGGACTGCTGGCCTACGCCGGCCCGCTCAAGCAGTTTCGCTCCATCGGGCGCTTCGCCTGGGTGTTCTTTTACGTCATCAACATCGTTGCTTTTCTTTGGCTGTATTCGGCCACCAAGTCCAAACCCTGGCAACCGGTAGTGATGGGCGCGGCCATTGCACTTTTGAGTTGGGAAGCCTGGAATTTTCAAAAAATGTTCGATCTCCGATTAGATGAGGTGGAAGAGTTTAAAACCGGCCAGCAATTCACCGACCTGAAAGAAATTGACTTCAGTCGCTACCAGGCCATTCTGACGGTGCCTTATTTCAACATCGGTTCAGACAACCTCGGCGCGTTCGGCAACGATGGTTTTATCCTTCAAAAATCATTGACGCTCAGCCTGCAAAGCGGCCTGCCTACCACCAGCGCCATGCTCACCCGCACCTCCATCTCGCAAACCATCCGCCAGTTTCAACTCATCAGCGAGCCGTATCGAATGCCGGTTTTGTTGGAGGAACTGTCCGACAAACGGCCCTTCCTGCTGGCAGTGAGCGCCTCCAAACTCCGCGAAGACCAGAATGTATCACGCCTCTACGGCCACCTGCTGTACGGCGCCAAATTGATGTACGAAAAAGACATCCTCCAGATTTACGAAGTGCCACTGGAACTCTTTGAAACCCGCATCCGGCAGCGCAGAGAGGCGCTCACGGCTGCCGCACAATCGGATTCGCTGTATGAGATTGCACCGTTTAAGGTGGACAATCCAAACTTCACTTATGTATATGAACCCTTCGACGACCGGCCCTCCAAGCGCTCTTACCTCGGCGGCGGCGCATGGTCGGGTGAGGCCGGCAAAGAAAATGTTTTGTACGACGGCACAGTTCCCAAGCAATGGCCCGGTGGCATGTACCACTTCTCGGCCTGGGCGTATGTGGGCGACGATCTGGCTGCCCGTACTTCCATGCAATTTGAGGAGTACAACCCCACAACCGGCGAGGTGTATCAGAAGCACACGACCTGGCTGTTTTTCATCTTTGGATTGGTGGACCCCGGCGGCTGGACGCTGATTGAATATCCGTTTACGCCCGTTGCTGCCGACAGCAAACTGCGCTTCACTTTCCAAAACAAAATGATGGGCCGCCGACCGATTTACATAGACGAAGTATTGGTGCGAGCCACCGCCGCGCATACTTATCGCTTGAATGACAAGGGTTTGTGGTACAATAACCGGTGGTTTCCGAAGGGAGAGTAGTACCGCGCCTCACTCCACATACTCCTGCCGCACCACTAAAGCAAACCAGCCCTCATCAAGCGCTAAGTAGCCTTGATCGTAACAAAAGCGATAAACGTTGCCCGTGCGCGTCACGAATTCATTGGTGAAATAGCTGAACTTGAAGCCCCGCTCCATCAGGCGGTCGCGGTGGATTTTCGTTTTGCCGTCGGGGTTGAGTTCGGCTAAGATGCGGCGGTTTTTGCGCAAGATGTTATTGATGTTGCGAATGAAATTGGTGGCATCGCTGTTCAGCCGGTTGTTGAAGGCGCTGCGACACTGATCGGAACAGAACTTCTTGTCTGCCCGGCCCTTGATCTCTTCGCCACATTCTACGCAAGTGTTTTTCATGGCGGTTTGGTGGGTGAATCAGTTATTTTTCAGCTCGAATGTGTATTGAGCCACTAATTTGATTTTGTCTTCACTCATCAGCGCCTTAAAGCCCGTCATGACGTTGCGCCCGTTGGTGATGACCTCCACGCGTTGCTCCAGCGTCAGTTTGGATTCTTGTAAATTGGCGGCGCCGCTGGCCCCCATATCTCCGTACAATCCGTGACAGGTCAGGCAGTATTGCTTATAAATCTTTGCACCTTCGGAAGGCTGTTCCTCGGCAGCGGCCATAGCGGCACTGCCCGAATTGGCATTTCCACAGGCGATGACCACCAAAGCTACCACCGTAAAAAGTAAGATGTTCTTCATCATGGCAATGAGAAAATGAGTGCAGCGTAATTTTTATTTATCGGTACTCAACGAAGGGGGAACTTCGGTCACCCCTTCGCTCAAACTCTATTATTTCTCTTCTTTTTTGTTCAGCCTTTCCAGTACCATTTGGGTAATATCCAGACTGTCGTTCACCATCAGTACGCCGGTGCCCGGGCCATAGCTGAGGATGTAATCGTAGCCCTTTTCTTTCTGAATATCAGCAAGCAGACTTTTGATGGTCTTGTTCAGTTCCTCCTGCAATTTTTGGCCCTCGGCCATCAACTCGCGGGTCAGGCGTTCCTGTTCAGCGGCCAATGCCTGTTGCTTTTGGCCTAAGCGCTGCTCTTCTACGGCAATTTGATTGGGCGCCAGCAGTCCTTTCTGGATTTTTTCCTGAGCGGCCATGAACTCTTTTTCCAAAGCACGGCCCCGCGCTTTGAGGTCGGCATCGGCCTTGGCTTCGCGTTGGCCAAACTCCTCCTGCTTTTGATTCATGTATTCATAATTGGCGAGCAGGGTGTCGGCGTTGACGAATACAATTTTAGGCCCGGTTTCTTTAGCTTGGGCAGCAGACTGAGTTCCGCCCTGATTTTGATTGCAGTTGCTGGTCAGAAAGGCAGTTGCCACGAGCAATGCGGCGATGGCGGCAATAATGATGTTGTTTTTCATGAATCTGTTGGTTATGAAAAGCGTCCGACAGTATTGAGCCTGCCGGACACTCTGGATAATGTTACTTATCGTCTCCGAAATATGCCAGAATCTTATCCGCCAGTTCCATGCCGATGAGCGACTGCGCCTCCTGCGTGGAAGCGCCGATGTGCGGCGTCATGGAGATGCGCGGATGTTCGAGGATTTCTTTGCGCGGTTTCGGTTCGAAGTCAAAAACGTCTAAGCCTGCGCCGCCGAGTTTGCCCGAATTGAGCGCTTCCAGCATGGCTTCTTCGTCCACTACACCGCCGCGAGACGTATTGATAAGGCAGGCGCCGGTTTTCATTTTGGCCAATTCAGGCGCGCCTATGATGGACGTACCGCCGCCGAAAGGAACGTGCAGCGTGATAAAATCGGCCTGTTTGAGTACTTCGTCCATGTCGTAGGTGCGCATTTTGACCGAAAGGCTCACGTTGTCGGAGTCGGGGATGGAGATGTCAATGTCGGCTTCGTCAATAAACAAATCCACCGGCATAACTTTCATTCCCAGAGCGATACCGATGCGGGCGGCTTCCTGACCAATGCGGCCAAAACCAATGACACCCAGTGTTTTACCTCTGAGTTGTATGCCGTCGGAATAGGCTTCTTTCATCTGCTTGAACTCCTGATCGCCTTTGGTGGGCATGAAACGGTTGGCCAATTGCAGCGAGCGGGCCAGCGAAAACATGTGCGCGAATGCCAGTTCGGCCACCGACTGAGAAGAAGCTGCCGGCGTGGTAATGACTTCGATGCCTTTGCTGCGGGCATAATCGGCGTCTATGTTGTCTATGCCTACGCCTCCGCGGCCGATGATTTTCAGATTGGGGCAGAGGTCAATGAGATCTTTGCGAACTTTGGTGGCACTGCGCACCAAAATGACGTCGTAGCCGGGCAGCACTTTGGGCAGATCAGCTTGCGGCACATGCTCTATATCAAGGTGATAACCGGCTTCTTCGAGCAGCGTTTGTCCATCGGGATGGATGCCGTCGTTGATAAGAATCTTAATCATGACTTATGTGTAAGTTGGTTAAAAAGCATCAGCGGCTCTTCGTTGTTTGCGGCAGGCAGGGCCATGCCGTGTTTTGAAAAGCGCTGCAAAGTAACGGAATAATTACCAGCCGTCACCTATTTCTCCAACCTTTCCACGAAAGTGGGGAAAGTAGCGCCCACATAATGCGCGTACTTTTTGTCGAAGCTGAGGGGCATTTTGTAGCGGTTCATAAAACTGACTAAGAAGGCGGCCAGGTCTTCGGTGCGGATGTTGCGCGAGTCGGGGCGCAGGCGAAAACCGATGTGTTTCACCGAGCCGTCGGCATCCCAAAAAACGTGCATCCACAGTTTGACGCCTTTCAGCTCAAAGCGTATTTTTTTGGCGTAGTTTTCCATTTCCTGCATCATGCCCAGCCATTTGTCCACGGCAGTTTCCATGTTGCCGTCGCAGGCCGAGAGCAGGGTCTCCTGATAGTCGCGGGTCAGGGCTTCATATACCTGCTCTTCCTCGCCGAGGATAAAAACTTTAGGCAGCGCAGTTTCCTGAGCGAAGATCGGGGCGGCCAATGTGGCCATCAAAAGAAGTGTTGCGATGATTCTCATAATTTGGTGCGATTGGATTTTTGAATTTCAAAGATAGTATAAAAACGGCAGAGCGGGGGCAATATTTTGGGGTTGCCGGTCGGCCCGCCTACAGAAGCAAGTGATTCACAGCAGGCTCACGAAATCTGTCTCATCCAAACACTCCAATGCAAAGGCAGGGTAGGCTGCTGTAAATTTTTTCAATTTCTCGGCAGAGAAGTTCCGTTTGTTCCACTTCACTTCATACGCCCGGCCCTGCCCGAAGCTCGTCTCTGCCACGAAGTCTATTTCGTGTTGGTCGGCGGTTCGCCAGAATTTCAGTTGATCGGTTTCATACTGTTGTCGCAGCCTGCAATAGAAATAATTTTCGAGCAAGGCGCCTTTGTCCGACCGGTTTTCTATGGGATCAAGCCTGTTGAGCAGTGCATTTCGAAGCCCCAAATCATTGAAATAGACCTTGGGCATTTTGGTCAATTCTTTTTGGATATTTCTAAAAAAAGGCTTCATCAGGTGAATGTGGCAGCACTTTTCCAGTACATACAGATAGTTTTCTATGGTTTTGAAGTCCACCTGCACCGTTTTGGAAAGCTCGTGCCGATTGACTAAGTTGCCGGTTTGGTCGGCTAAAAGTTGGAACAACAAGAAAAATTTGGCCTCCATGCTCACTCCCGATTCGGCGATGTCTCTTTTCACATACGCGTTTTTGAGTTCGTCAAGCAGGAGCTTTTTTTCCAATAAATCCGGCTCCGTCGCCACCGCAGGGTAGCCTCCAAAAATGAGGTATTGGTAAAAAACAGCTTTGAGTGCTGTGCTGTGCGACGAAATGTATTCGGGCCGCTCGCGCATCATGTTTACTTCTTCGGCCAGATCATTCCTGCCGATAAAAACGAGGTACTCTTCATAAGAGAGCGTGTAAAGCTGAAACACCCGTTTGCGCCCCGCAAGAGAATCGGTGAACTTTCGGTCTATATAAAATGCACTGCTCCCCGTTGCTACCACTTTAAGATTGCCCTCATATTTGTCGTACAAAAACTTTAGAAAACGAGTAGGGTCGGCCGCGTACTGCACCTCGTCTATGAGCAGGTACAATCGTTTTTCTGCCTGACCGTTTTGGGCGGGTGTCGGCAGTGCCGGGATGTGCAAAAATACGTTATCAGGGTGTGTATTGATGTCGGAAAGCACTTTGCCGTCTTCCAAGGATAGTTGAAAAACCAAGTGCCCCTCTGCTTTCAATTTTTGGTGAATCAGTCGCAACAAAGAGGTTTTACCTACTTGCCTTGCCCCGGTAATGATGGTGTGGCGTTTGTCGGGCAAATGATTTTCTACATGCGGATAAAGGCTTCTCTGAAAAAGCATGGCAGATAAAATTGGATTAAAAATACAAAATTATCAGATATTTTCGGAATCAGAATCCAAAATTATCAGATATTTTTGGAATTTCTGCTGAATCGCGCTCAGTCTTACCTAAGAAGGGCAGCGCTCATCTCGTAGAGGACGCAGTGCTGCGGTACGTTTTATATGGCCGTCTCTCCTACCCCTTCAGCCTGTTCAAGCCGGCTTTGGCCTTCTGGTGGAGTTCGGTCTCGTACTCGTCCGATTCCAATGAAAGACAGCGCTGAAAATACTCTTTCGCCTGAACAGGCTGCCGGAGTTGTTCGTAGATCAATCCGATTTGCAGGCAGGCATTGCAGGCGAAAAACGAACCTTGCGCCCGCCCCTGCTGCAGGGCCGATTGATAAAATTTCATGGCCGTATCCATTTGGCCCAGACTGTGGTGAATGCGCCCCATGCGGTAGGCGTACTCTATGCGGTGGCGTTCCTGCTCGAATGCCGTGGCCGATTCGTTTTTCATCACTTCCAGCGCTTTTTGGAAATACCCGCCGTCAAACAGAAGCCTTGCGCGCAGCAAAATGATGTGCGGCAAATGCTCCGATCGCGCTTCCCGCAGGGCGCTGCGGTCGTTGCCGATGGTGGCGTGACCTTTTTGCAGGCAGTATTCCATGTTTTGCCGGTAGCCTTTTTTATCGCCATGAACAAGGCTGTGCCATGCCAATTTCTGGTAAGCATCTTTGATGAAATTGCGGCCTTTGTGCTGTTGCAAAAACCGAATCATGTACTTATCGGCATCGGGGTCTAAACGGCGGAGTTTGGCCACTCCCAGCATTTGGTCAATGAACGGCAGCGGAATGTGCCGGTTGTCGCGCGGGCAGCGTTCGAGCAGTTCGATGGCCTTGTCGTTTCTGCCGGTACGCATGGCAATGTTGGCTACAATGAAACAATGCACCGGATTTTGGGCGGGTTGCAACTGGTCTTTAGACACTGCCTGCCAGGCCGCTTGCCCGTCGTTGGCCAAGTGCAGCAGCAAAAAGGCGTACATGATGCGGGTTTCGGTTTCAAACAGAAAGTGCGTGGAGCGGGATTTGTGCAAAACAGCCTCCATTTCGCGGCGGCCCTGCGCAATGCTGCCTTCCAGCCCGGTGAGAAATTTCATTCCCCATTTGAACTCGTCGGGAACGACGCCTGCTATGGCATGCAGCAGCGCCAGGTCTTTTTGATTGGGCAAAAAAGAGGGAAACAACTCCTGATTTTTTTTCAGCAGCTTGTATGCTTTGCCCGTTTCGGAAAAAGCGGAGAAATAATCGCCGAATTTGAGATGCGCCAAAGCCCACTGCAAACGCATGTCGGCCTGCACAAAACGGAAGTATGGCGAGTGTGGGTCGCATTGTTGCACGGCGGCCAAACGTTCGCTTTTCTTTCGTTTGAGCCTGTTGTAAGCATTCTCATCTTCGCTGATATACACGGCGAGACAGTCGGCATAATTTTCCAAATGGTAAGGAATGAGATTACCGGGGTCTTTGGCCCTGATCTGTGCTACCACTACACCAGCCTCCGTGAAGCGCAGGCTCGTAGTGAGTTCGTAGGCGTTTTGGGCTTTGGGCGTGATTTCGTAGCGAAAAGGGGCTGCCGCCGACAAAGGAACCGACGCGAGCAGCAACAAAAAACCGGGAAGCGAAACATATTTTTGGAATATGGTCATCTTCCCGGTCTTTGATATTGGAATATATCTCTGGCGTCAATCCTCCACTTCTTCCACAGCGCGCGGGGTAGCCGGCTCGCCGAAGACGATGGGTTGCGCTTCGTCTTGCATGATGTAGTCGTCCACGAGGATGCGGCCGCAGTGCTCGCACACCATGATTTTTTTGCGCATGGCAATTTCGAGCTGCATTTGAGGCGGAATCTTGTTGAAACAGCCGCCGCAGGAATTGCGCGATACTTTGGCCACCGCCAGTCCGTTGCGATAGGAAGTACGGATGCGGTCGTAGGCTTTCATCAGGCGATCTTCAATGCCTTTGCGGGCCTTATCCGACTTTTTGCGAAGCTTTTCTTCTTCCTTTTCCGTCTTTTCGATGATCTGCTGAAGCTCTACGCGCTTGGCGTCCAATTCGGTAGAGCGCTTGTTCATGCGTTCGCGGGCCGCCGCGAGGGTTTCCTCTTTGGCTTCGAGTTCGGCATGCGACTGGCGGATTTTTTTCTCAGACAACTGGATTTCGAGGCGCTGCAATTCCAATTCTTTGGTGAGCGCTTCAAATTCGCGGTTGTTCTTCACATTGTCCAACTGAGTTTGGTAACGCTCAATGAGCATGTTGGCATGTTCGATGTTGCCTTGATGCCGCGACATCTCCGACTGGATTTCCTTGACGGCATGATCCAACTTGTTGACGCGGGTTTGCAAGCCTGCAATTTCGTCCTCCAGATCGCTCACCTCGATGGGCAGCTCGCCTTTAAGTATCTGGATTTCATCTACTTGAGAGTCAATCTGCTGCAGTTCGTACAGTTGGCGAAGTTTTTCGGCTACGGTCAATTCTGCCATTCTATAAAGTTTTAACAATGAACTTTTTAAAGATAAAAAACGGGATTGGTGCGCGCTTCCGCGCAATAGGCCGCAAAGGTACTGAATTTTTCTGAAATAATCCCGTGCAGCAAATCTATTGTAAATTGTTCACTCTCAAAGTGTCCGATGTCGGCAATCACAATCCGGCCGTCGGCGTCGAAAAATTCGTGGTATTTGTAATCCGCCGTTACAAACACATCGGCACCCTGCGCAATGGCCTGCCCCAAAAGGAAGCCGCCGGAGCCGCCGCAGACCGCCACACGCTGCACCTCGCGCCCACGCAATGCCGTATGCCGCACCGCACCGGCCCGCATAACCTGCTTGAGATGCAGCAAAAAATCGCGCTCCGGCATGGGCTTGTTCAAGTTTCCGATCATCCCCGAACCGGTTTGCAGATGGGCATCCTCCACCGCATGAACGCCCGACAACAGGCCGCCTGCCTGGCCAACAACTGCCTCTATCCGGCTGCGGGCAGCGATAGGAAACGTTATTTCGCACACATTATCAGACAGATGCACTATTTCTGTTGCCCCGCTTTCGCGCAACGACTCATCCCGACCTGCACCCATGCCCGTCGCTGTGGCGCGCCGCAAGATGCTCTTCGGGGCCAGTATCTGTGTATCTTTCAGCCCGATAACCGAGGCGATTCCGGCATTCACCCCCTGATGGTAAACATTGTCCAAATTGGTATGAATGGCATAAATGGCCACATCGTTTTTGATGGCCGCCATGACGGTACGCTCCACATAAGTGCGCCCGGTGAGCCGTTTGAGGCCGCTGAAAATAATGGGGTGGTGGGCCACAATGAGGTTGCAACCTTTACTAATGGCCTCTTCCACAATGGCTTCCGTGCTGTCTAAACAACAAAGCACGCCGCGCACAGGCCAATCCGGATTGCCGGTTATCAAGCCTGCATTGTCATAGCTTTCCTGATACATCGGCGGTGCGATGGTTTCTAAATGACGGATGACGTCTTTGATTTTGCTCATAAGAGTGCTTGAAAATGGAACCGGAATGAAAACGCAGAGAAGAAAAAGTGGTTGGAACAGCGCCCGAAAAAGCCCTGTTTTTTAGGAAAGCACCATCTTCACATCTGATACAAATCCTTCTTTATCAAACCCTTCGATCTCCAATTCAGAGTCGGAAGACTCCATCGCTGCCAAAAAGGATTCCAGCATAAAAAAGCGTACCTCGTCGGGAGCGCTGTTCAGCACCTGCTGGTATGGCAGGCGAAGGCTGAGCTGAAGCAGACACTCCTCCTCGTCGTACATGATGTCTCTGGCAAGGGAATCTCCGGAGTCGGGGGTCACAATGAAGAGCACAAAAATGTACTGCACGCCCGGCCCGTATTGGATGAGCGTAAAATGCTGATTGAGCCAGTCTTCGAGCGCTGCGATGGGCAGTTTGTCGGCTACTTTTTCATCAAATACGCCACTGATTTCAAATGCGGTATCGTCCATTGTATTGGTGTTTTGTAATCAAATATTCGCTCAACCCCACAGTGCGGCTATCGCCAACTGCCCACTCCCCTCCCCGCCAAGTCAGGGCGTAACCCGAAGTTACGGCCTGACCTCGTGTCGGAGGGTAGTGAAGGGGTGACTCGGCGCGTTTTAACGGGGCAGTCACCCATTCACTAAGCCGAGGAAACTGCCCGCCTGCGCAAGGTTCTACCTTGTGCAGACTATCCTGCGGGTTCTACCCGCCTGCGAAAAAAACCCGCCAAGTCAGGGCGTAAACCCGAAGTTACGGCCTGACCCCGTGTCGGAGGGAAGTGAAGGGGTGACTTGGCGCGTTTCAACGGGGCAGTCACCCCTTCACTAAGCAGGAGAACTACCCGCCCTCAGCGCGGCCCGACCACCAACTTCCCGCTCCCCAAAGCTACGCCCTTTTCCGAAACCAATGCCACAAAATACACCCCTGCCGGCAGTCCCCGCACATCCAATTCCTGCCGGATGCGGCAGCCTACTGCCTGCGCCGACTGCTGCCACACTACCCGCCCCAAAGCATCGCGCAGCGTGATGCCGACCTCAGCGGCGGCAATGCCCTCCGCCATCAAGGTGGCCGGCACGCCGGGCGGCACAGGATTGGGCCACACCTCCACCCGCCGCCCACTGTCCGCCACCTCGCCCGTACTGCTCACCAATACCTGCAGCTCCCGGCACAGCGTATCAGTACCGCGCGGATTGCTCACCGTGAGGCATACGTTGTACATTCCTTCGGCGGCGTAGCTATGCACGGGGTTGGGTACGGTGTCTGTGGCGCCATCGCCGAAGCTCCAGTGCCAAGCTCGAATGTCGTGTCGGCTGGCATCCTGAAAGGCCACCTCCAAGCCCAGCGGCTCGTGCACCCACTCTGCTACCGGCGGCTGCCGCAGGGTGTCGCAGGGGCTGCCCTCTAAGTGATGGAGGCGGTAGTTGGGGAAGTTGGGAAGGGAGAAGGCGTTGAGCGTAGGTAACTCAATACAATGTTGACAAAAATCACAGGCCAAACCCAAAGAATCTGGTTCATTGATGACATGTAAGTACCTCACACTATTACTACAATTGAGGTATATTTTGCCATCCGGAGCCATTTGAGCTAAATAAAAGGTTGTGCGGGCATTGGTGCTGATGGGGTCTGTAAAACCGTCATACACCGCGACTGTAATTTTTGATGCTTCTATGTCAGAGGCATGTAAGTCATATTGATAAACGTAGCGCCTTGAGGAAACATACAAAAAGCGATTATTGGGCGAGATGGCAATGCCGCCGGCAGTAGCAGAGTCTGCATAAGTGAATTGCACCGGATGGCTCAGTTCCCCGCTGCACCGGTCGAAGTCGAAGATGCTGACGTAGATAGGGTCGCCCGCTCCGCCTGTCAGGTGTACGCTGGCATATTTTGAGCCATCGGGGGAAAATACGGACTGGCCGATGGAATTGGAGGGAATGGGGTCTCCCACAAATTGTTGACCGACTACCGAAATGCCATCTAATTCCAACAAGATGCGGTGGTATCTGTTGGTACCATAGCTTCGCGACAACAACCACCAATCCCGGCCATTGGCATGTCGCGTAGCTGTGAGGCGTCCCATATCAAGATCATCCGATAACAATGTAATGTTTTTAGTCACAACCTCCCCAAGACCTCCCTGCAAAGTCATATCTACTATTGAATAAAAAAGGTTGGAAGATTGTAATGATGTTTGGTCTGTCGTTAAGTGTTTATCCGCATGCAGCAAAAAGTACAGGTTTTCATGCTCCGGCATGGGCAGTATAATTCCTCCCTGAGTTAAAATATATCCGTAAGTGCCTTGACCGGGTATTCCCTCCGGCCCGGCTGCCAGCCCCATCCCATTCTCCATCGGCTCATTGAGCGCATTGGCTATGTAAATGCCATTGGTGTAAAACAGCAGATTGCCGGCGGTATCGCATATACTGGCATTGACTTGGCGTAAATTCATATCCCGGTACTCATAATAAATGTCTGCCGGCGTAGTGTTAAAATCAATCACCGTGCCGCCGAAGTAAATAAGCTCAGGATTGCTGCTGTATCCCAGCATCCAGACAGCATCGTGTTTTTGTGACTTGGCCGTAATACCGAAAGATAGGATGATGAGAAAAGTAAATGTGTAACGCATGGGTATTTATGTTGAACAGGGGTACCCCTTTGTGAAAAGGAATACCCCTGTTGGTTGAACAATAGTTATTAGCGCTTGATGACTACCTTATGTACGGATTCTCGCCCTTTTGTGCGAATGCGGAATATGTACATTCCTTCCGGCAGGTCTCCGGTTCGAATAGCCTGAGCAGTAGTCCCTGCGCCGACTACTTCTTGTTTCAACTGCTTTCCGAGCAAATCGAAAACAAGAACGGAAGCTGAATTTTCCAGTGGGCTGTTCCAGAAAATATTGATCTCATTTTGTGCCGGGTTGGGGAACAACACGCAGGCGTCCTTTTGCAATTTTACAGCAGGCAACTGATAGGCTCCATTATTGCCTATCATGGCAGACATGGGAGCGCAAAGCAAACTGTCGTTGTACGACGCATGCGCTCTTGTTAACACAGAAAGGAATGCCCTGGCCCGATATACGGCATTGCCATCAGTCAGGGGGCATTGCTCGGCTATGGACTGTAATAGCGCTATAGCCGTGCTGTCTAATGGCTCTGTGTCATTGTCTAACCAGTTCAAATACAGACCATTGACTACTTTTTCGTTGATTTCAAAGGAATGTGTTGCACTGATGCTGTCATTTTGGGAGTACAGCTTACCGGCTTCCGATTTCACATTGCTCCATATACCCTCCGACAAGTCTTTATTGTCGGACGACAATTCAAATAAATCACCGAGCAATTGAATTTTAACCGGCATAAGCGCCGCTATACCTGCGGAATCGGCTTCCAGCATCTGTTCGTCAATGTGAACAAGGCTGTCTAATTTCTGCTCTACAAGAGCCAGATTGTACTTCAACTGATTCCTTTCCAAGCTATCGGCCGAAAACATAGCATTGATACCGTCCTGTATGGCGTAAAATGCGCCGATGCTGTTCGTGTCGCTTCGGGCAAGGAATTCAAATATGGTCGGGTTGGATACCGAGGCACCCTGCAAACGCTCATAGACATAGCGCTGTAGTTCCCACAGCACGGCTGCGCTTATCAAAGTATCTCCCAAAGCTATTTTCTTTACGTCATCGGATTCGGGCGCAAAACCGTTCACCATACAGACCTCTTCATCGCAAGGGTCCATATCTTCCGTATCTGTGGCAGATTGAAACCAATCTTCAGGTGAGAAATCTTCCGGCTCATAAGAAGGGTCTCCGTTGGATGACGATACATCAACAAAGAAGGGGAGGTTTTCAGCAAAATTTGACGACACCTCATATACCGCCGGCCCGGCATCCTGTAGCCACCTGTTCTTCGTATGCGTCTGCGTACCCAAAATGGCATTCACATCGGGCAGCAGCAGGCTGGTAGCGTGATTACTAAAGGAGGTACCCCGGAAATTGTCGGTAGCGAGGCTGCCGCCGCTGATGTGGGCGCCTATGCGGGTATTGCTCAGGGTGTTGCAGCAATACACATTGCCGGCGGAGGAGACTATGCGCAGGGCAATGTTGTCGGGGCCGCCGGTGCCGCCGCCCGTTACGGTGTTGTCTTCCAGCAGTGATTTTGTAACGTTGGCCAGATCAATACCGGCCGCTGCGGCTGTCGGGTCGGACAGGCTCACGGCGTTGTCCCGAAGGGTGGATTTTGCGGCTGCCGCGCTCCCAATGCCCAGGCCGGCTTTGCCTACCGTCACGGTGTTGTTGCCTAACAAAGCGGGCGCCGAGCTGAACAATTGCCAGATGCCGGCAATGGCATTTTCGGTGTCGGTATTCACTATGTTGTCGGTGATGACGGCGCCGCCATTGGGATCAGGGTGCGCAAACACAATGCCGAGGCGAGGGGCTTCTATTTCGTTGTTGGTGTTGCTGATGCCGCCAGCGCTGCCAATGGCTGCCCAAATGCCGACTTCCCTTTGCAGCATCTCATTTTCCGTTG
>DDUV01000058.1:0-243 GCA_002344975.1 Saprospiraceae bacterium UBA2329
CATTTCGTACTCCAAACTCGGCGATACCCACAGCGCGCTGGGCGATCTGCAGCAGGCTTTGGGGTATTTTGAAAAAGAAACGAAACTGTTTGAAGAACTCCACGAAGCCTTTCCGCAACATGTGGGCTTCAAAAACGGATTGGCCACTTCGTACGAAAAACTCGGCGCCACCCACAGCGCGCTGGGCGATCTGCAGCAGGCTTTGGGGTATTTTGAAAAAGAAACGAAACTGTTTGAAGAACT
>DDUV01000058.1:551-12935 GCA_002344975.1 Saprospiraceae bacterium UBA2329
AACGGATTGGCCGTTTCGTACTCCCAATTAGGGCGATTGTATCGGGATAAGATGGATGACGGTAAGAAGGCAAAACCGTACTTCCAGAAATGCTTGGATATTTGGAAGCAAATGGCTGAAATGTATCCGGCTTATCAGGAATTCAAAAACAACTACGAATGGGCGAAGGCTCAGTTGGATGAGTGAGGGTGTTGTGTATGAATAGCGCGCGGGCTTGGCGTGAGCGGGCGGGCATAGCGCCAACAAGTCTGTCCGGCAAGAGCAAAGAAGACCTGTTAGCTCTGCGGGCGGGCGGGCGGCTAATCGGTGGCCGCGCCGTGCGCTGTAAGCGTGAGGGAACGCAGGGCGCTCTATGGTCCCCTCTACGTTTGTCCTAGTTTATCCCGCCTTAGCGGGATCGTAACGAAGTGGAGACATCTGTACCATCTCCGCTGCGCTGCTACGCTGCTATACGGGGCGCTACACGCGGGTGCTTGGCGTGGTGGTACAGGTTCCTGCGGAACGACAAGTAGGAACGGCAGAACGGAGGGTGGCGTAGAGATACAAATGGTGTTAGGGCCAAGTGCGTATCGCGCGGCCCCCTTACGTTTACGAAACTTTTGGAAGTTTCGCCCCGTAAAACTTTTACCTTTGCGGCCTCATTCAACCACAATGCTGTTTTAGATATGATGACCGCACGCGAAATCCGCAAAACCTTCCTCGATTTTTTTGCTTCCAAAGGCCACAAAATCGTGCCCTCCGCCCCCATCGTTAACCGCGAAGACCCCACCCTCATGTTCACCAACGCGGGCATGAACCAGTTCAAAGACTTCTTTCTCGGCAACCAAACGCCTGATAATCCGCGCATTGCGGACACGCAGAAGTGTATGCGCGTGTCGGGCAAACACAATGACCTCGAAGATGTAGGCTACGACGGTACCCACCATACCATGTTTGAAATGCTGGGCAACTGGAGCATCGGCGACTATTTCAAAGACGAAGCCATTGCCTGGTCTTGGGAGCTGCTCCACGACGTGTTCGGCATCCCCAAAGACCGCCTCTACGCTACGGTATTCGGCGGCGATGAAAAAGAAAAGCTCGACCGCGACGACGAAGCCCTCCAGCTTTGGCTGCGCTTCCTGCCCCGCGAACAGATTCTTTACGGCAACAAAAAAGACAATTTCTGGGAAATGGGCGACACCGGTCCCTGCGGCCCCTGCTCCGAAATACATGTGGACCTGCGCAGCGACGCCGAGCGCGCCCTCGTGCCCGGCAACGAACTCGTGAATCAGGACCACCCCCAAGTGGTGGAAATCTGGAACAACGTGTTCATTCAGTTCAACCGCAAGGCCGACGGCTCGCTCGAACAATTGCCCGCCAAACATGTGGATACCGGCATGGGCTTCGAGCGCCTCGCCATGGTTTTGCAGGGCAAGCGCTACACCTACGACACCGACATTTTTACGCCCGTCATCCGCTTTGTGGAGCACGTCAGCGGCATAAAATACAACGGTTCCTACGAGCGCTCGGCCAAGACCGACATCGCCATGCGCGTCATTGCCGACCACATCCGCTCGGTGGCCTTCACCATCGCCGACGGGCAGTTGCCGGGCAGCGGCGGCGCGGGCTATGTGGTGCGCCGCATTTTGCGCCGGGCAGTGCGCTATTATTACTCTTTCCTCGGCATTCAGCGGCCGCTGATGCACCAGTTGATCCCCATCATCGCCGACTGGTACGACGACATCTTCCCGGAACTGAAAGCCCAGCAGGACCAAATCGCCCGCATCATCGAAGGCGAAGAAACCGCCTTCCTGCACACCCTCGAAAACGGTATTCGCCGATTCGAGAGTTTGGAAACGCCCGGCAATACAGTGCGCGGAAAAGACGCTTTCGACCTGCTCGATACCTACGGCTTCCCCATTGATCTCACCCGCCTCATGGCCCAGGAAAAAGGGCTGACGGTGGACGAGGAGGGCTTTGCCAAAGCGCTGGAGGAGCAAAAACAACGCGCCCGCGCCGATGCCCAAAAGGAAGTGGGCGACTGGGTTTCCCTGAGCGACGACGCATCGGTCACTTTCGTGGGATACGATGCGCTCAGCGTGGAGCAGGCGCGCATTGTGAAGCACCGCACCGTGAAAGTGAAGGGCAAAGACCAGTACCAGTTGGTGCTCAACGTGACGCCGTTTTACGCCGAAAGCGGAGGTCAGGCAGGCGACACAGGCGTACTCACTGTCGGTGCAGAGAAGATACAAGTCATTGATACACAAAAGGAAAACGACCTGATTATCCATGTCGTCAACCGCTTGCCGGCCGATCCAAAGGCTGTGTTCCATGCACAGGTGGACGCCGAAAAACGCCGGGCTGTTTCCAGCAATCACAGCGCCACGCACCTCATGCACGCCGCTTTGCACGAGGTATTGGGCAACCACGCCCTGCAAAAAGGCCAGGATGTGACGCCCGACCGCCTGCGTTTCGACTTCTCGCATTTCCAGAAGGTAAGCGATGAGGAAATCAAGGCCATTGAGGCGATGGTGAATGCCAAAATCCGCGAAAACATAGCGCTGGAAGAAGACCGCGCCGTGCCCATCGAGGAGGCCAAAAAATTGGGCGCCATGATGTTGTTCGGCGAGAAATACGGCGAATTTGTGCGCGTCATCACCTTTGATAAAAACTTCTCGCGCGAGTTGTGCGGCGGCACACATGTGGCGGCTACCGGGCAGATCGGGCAGTTCAAAATAGTGGCCGAAAGCGCTGTAGCAGCGGGCATTCGACGCATCGAGGCCGTGACTGCCGGCGGGGCCGAGGCTTATTTTGCCAAAGAAATGGCCGAACTGAACGCCGTGCGTGAAACGCTCAAAAATCCGCAAAACCTGCTGGCGGCCGTGCAGTCGCTGCAAGAGGAAAACCGCCGTTTGGGCAAAGAAATCGAACGGCTCATCGCTGAGCAGGCCGGAGCGCTGAAAGGCGAACTCATGGCCCGGGTCGAGCAGTCGGGAGACATCCGTTTCATCAGCGCGGTGCTGCCGCTCAACGACGCCAATGCCATCAAAACACTGGCTTATCAGTTGGAAAAAGAGTTGGGCAATGCGGTGGTCGTATTGGGCGCCGTGGTGAACGAAAAGCCATTGCTGACGGTCATCATCAGCCAAAACTTGGTGGATACCAAGGGTTTACATGCCGGAAATATGGTACGCGAATTGGCTAAGGAAATTCAGGGCGGCGGCGGCGGACAACCGTTTTTTGCAACGGCCGGCGGTAAGGATGCGAACGGATTGGAGCGCGCTGTAGGCAAGGCGAAAAGCATGTTGATGTGCTGATGTGCTGATTTGCTGATGTGCTGATGGCCAATCGAGAGGGGTGTTGATCCCGATTCCTGCGTCATCGGGACAAGTTATGCTGATGTGCTGATGGCCAATCGAGAGGGGTGTTGATGTGTTGATGGCTAATCGAGAGGGGGATAATTTTAGAAACCAATAAAAATCAAAACGATGTTGGAAGAAAAAGACAACCTGATTGTACGTCTGACCATTCAATTTGCATTGGACATCATTGCTTATTGCGAAATATTGGAGCAGCAACGTAAATTTGTAGTGAGTCGCCAATTGCTGAAAGCCGGAACCTCTGTCGGCGCGAATGTTCATGAAGCTCAAAATGCCGAGAGCAGAGCTGATTTTATTCATAAAATGAAGGTGGCGGCTAAGGAAGCGAATGAATCGGAATATTGGCTCATTATTTGCCAATTATCGCCCAGCTATCCAGATTGTGAGAAGTTATTGGCAGATGCAAGGACTATATTGAAGGTACTTTCGAAAATAATAGGTTCTTCAAAAAAATAGATCATCATAAGATTCCTCGAACTTATCGCGAGAGGAATCAGCACATTATCACATTGTCACATCAGCACATCATAGAGGGTATTTACAGCGACGTGCAGCCCTTTTTCGGGCGGGGCAAAGTCGCCGATTACATCCCTGCGTTGGCGCGGGTTCGCCCCGATCAGTTGGGTATTGCCCTGCAAACTTTAGACGGGCAGACCGCCGTTGCCGGAGATTCGGAAATCCGTTTTTCCATCCAAAGTATTTCCAAAACTTTCACCTTAGCGCTGGCTTTTGCCTTGGAAGGCAACGACTTATGGAAACGCGTGGGCGTGGAGCCATCGGGTAATCCGTTCAATTCTTTGGTGCAATTGGAGTTTGAAAACGGAAAGCCGCGCAATCCCTTCATCAACGCCGGAGCGCTGGTCGTGACGGATGTGCTGTGCAGGCATTACGACGACCCTAAATCGGTGATTTTGAACCTCATCCGCAGTCTCGCGGGTAGTGACGACATCAGTTTCGACGAAGAAGTAGCCGCTTCTGAAAAGGCCACCGGCTTCCGCAATCAGTCCTTGGCTTGGTTCCTCAAGTCCTGCGGCAACCTCCACTCCGATGTAGATACGGTATTAGACGTGTATTTTCATCAATGCTCTATTGCCATGAACTGCCGCGAGTTGAGTCGAGCCTTCCTGTTTTTGGCCAATCACGGCGTACACCCCTACACCGGCGAGGCGATGCTGACCCGCAGTCAGGCCAAGCGCCTCAATGCCATCCTGCTCACTTGCGGATTTTACGATCAGGCCGGCGAGTTTGCCTTTCGGGTGGGTATGCCGGGCAAAAGCGGCGTGGGCGGCGGCGTCGCGGCTTTCATTCCCGGTGAATTGGCTGTAGCGGTGTGGAGTCCTGAATTGAACGAACACGGTAACTCGGTGGTGGGCATGCAGGTGCTGGAATGGTTTACTACGCGGACAGGGAGGTCTATTTTTTGATATTCAGCGTCACCCAATAAGCTGTTAGCCATAAGCTGCAACCAAGCTCTGTGCATTGGTTTTTCCAAAGTAGAAAAATTCATTTTCAAAGACACATTTTGAAATTTCCCAAACGGAAAATCTCGTTTCTTATCCCAAAACAAGCTAAAAGCTAAAAGCTAACAGATTATAGTTTTGGGAGGTATATAGAATTGTGACAATTTACCTACCTTAGCCACCTCAACCACATATCATGAAAATACGCAGCGTAAGCACCTGGAAAGAAAACCTTGACTTATCCAAACCATACACCATCGCCTACAAAACCATTGACCATGTAGAAAACCTCTTCGTGGTCGTCGAGTTGGAAAACGGCATCATCGGCGTAGGTTCCGGCTCTCCTGCCGAATTTGTCACCGGAGAAAACATCCACGCTTCCGCAGAGGCACTGTCCGGCCTGGTAGAAGGACTGCTGCTGAAGCAAGACATCCGCCACTACAAGCGCCTCATTCGCGATGCCGCTGCGCAATTGCCCGCCCGTCCTGCCGCATTGGCCGCCATTGACATCGCCCTGCACGATGCTTTCGCACAATTGCTGGGCCTCCCCTTGGCCGATTACCTGGGCCGGGTGTATCAGGGATTTCCCACGTCCGTCACCATCGGCATTCAATCGGTAGAGCAAACGCTGGAAGACGCCCGTGCTTTTGTAGCCGACGGTTTCCGGGTCATCAAACTCAAAACCGGCGTCTCGGCTGAACAGGACATCGAGACCTTCAGCCGCTTGCGCGAGACCGTCGGGCCGGACATCACCATCCGCGTGGATGTGAATCAGGGGTACAAAACTTCTGATTTGCTGATATTTGATTATGCTGTCCGGGATCTGAATGTAGAGTTTTACGAACAGCCGCTGCCGCCCAACAACCTCGACGAGATGTTGTTGCTACCGCCCGATTTGTGCGCCTTCTGCGCTGCCGACGAAGACCTGCTCACCATGGAAGATGCCGTGCAAATGGCCCATCACCCGCAGCCCTATGGCATTTACAACATCAAACTGATGAAATGCGGCGGCGTGGATCATGGCCTCAAAATAGCCGAAGTGGCCGAAATGGCGGGCATCCACCTGATGTGGGGCTGCAACGACGAGAGCGTGGTGAGCATCTCGGCGGCCCTCCATGCAGCTTTGGCCAGTACCAACACCCGCTACATTGACCTTGACGGCAGCTTTGATCTGGCCCGCGACATCGCTCGGGGCGGTTTTGTGCTCCGCGACGGTTGTCTTTATGACAATGGGAAACCGGGTCTGGGAGCGGAACTTTTAGCTGCAAGCCTTTAGCCACAAGCTGCAAGCCGGATTCAGATAGCGCCGCGGCGCGCTTGCGATACAAAGCTTGCGGCTTGAAGCCAACAGCTTGCAGCCATAGTTTACATTAAAAAAGAAAGGAGATCATGGACATATTGGCCGAAATCCGCGAGGAGCGCCGTCGTCAGGATGCCAAATGGGGCGAGCAAAACCACAGTCCCATCGAGTGGAGCGCCATTCTCACCGAAGAAGTGGGCGAGGTATCCAAAGAGGCGCTGGAATTGCATTTTGCGCAGCTTCAAAATACGGACAAATCGGAAGACTGGTATGCCGAAAAATTGGCCGCTTATCGCAAGGAAGTCATTCAGGTGGCTGCCGTGGCGCTGGCGATGGCCGAGAGTTTGGAAAGGAATAAGTGGAGGACGCTGCGGCGGGGCGAAAGTCAGTGAAGATGAAAAAAGAGTTTTGATGGCGGGTAGAACCCGCAGGATAGGTCGCACGAGATGGAATCTCGCGCGAGCGGAAAGAAATAAGTGGAGGGCGTTGCAGCGGGGCGAAAGTCAGTGAACATGAAATAGATGCCGGCGCGAGGTTCTACCTTCATGTTTACCACGCACGGCGTGGTGTCGAATATCTTGCGGGTTCTACCCGCTTTCGTAAATTTTAATAAAATGGGAGTATCTGCTCAGACAGATACTCCCAGGCTTCCCATAACCTTTACCTCTCCCCAACGCCACCCAGCGCCGCCGCGGTTTCCATCAGCCGCACACATTCCTGGCGGTAGCCTTTCTCGTCATCGCCGCGCGCTTTTTTGGCCAACTGGATACACTGCTCGAAAGTGGCTTTGCCTTTGAACTCCGAATTGCGCAGCAGCATACCAAACTCCGCCACGGCCGCCGACCAACGGAAATTATCGCTGCTCTTCGCTGCGGGTACAGGCGTGCCGGCTACCACGCGCTCCAACAACATGCTCTTGTCGCCGTCGGGTTGTTTGTAGCGCAATTTGATGGTGGCGGTTTCAGTGTTGCCCGTAGCCGGTTTCGTGGGCGTATCTTTCTGATATTTAAGCGGATCCACCGAGCCGAGCAGATCGCTTTTGACGCCCGCCGGAACGATTTCGTACAGCGCCGTCACGGTGTGGCCTGCGCCGAGTTCGCCCGCATCTTTTTTGTCATCGTTGAAATCCTCTTTGTTCAACAGGCGATTTTCATAGCCGATGAGCCGGTAGCCCGCCACCTGCGCCGGATTGAACTCGATCTGGATTTTCACGTCTTTGGCAATGGTGAACAGCGTGCCGCCGAATTCCTCCACCAATACTTTTTTGGCCTCGTCTATGTCGTCAATATAGGCGTGGTTGCCGTTGCCCGCATTCGAGAGTTGCTGCATTTTATTGTCTTTGTAATTGCCCATGCCGAAGCCCAGCACCGTGAGGAACACGCCGCTTTTGCGCTCCTCCTCAATGAGGCGCACCATGTCGGCATCGCTGCTGGCGCCCACATTGAAGTCGCCGTCGGTGGCGAGGATGACGCGGTTGTTGCCCCCTTTGACAAAATGCTGCCGCGCTACATCGTACGCTAAGCGAATGCCCGCGCCGCCCGCTGTGGAGCCGCCCGCCTGAAGCCGTTGTAATGCTTCGAGGATTTTTTGCTTGTCGTTGCCGTCGGTGGGTTCCAATACCAAACCCGCCGCGCCGGCATACACCACCATCGCCACCTTGTCCTGTGGGCGCAACTGATTGACTAAGAGCCGGAAAGCGGATTGAAGCAAGGGCAGTTTGTTGGGCGAATCCATGCTGCCCGACACGTCAATGAGGAACACGAGGTTGGAAGGTGGCAGCTTGTCGGTGGCGATTTCGCGGCCTTTGAGGCCGATGTGCAGCAGGCGGTGTTCGGGCTGCCAAGGGCATTCCGACATTTCAGCGACCACCTCGAAGGGATGCTCGCCGGTGGGTTGCGGGTATTGGTAATCAAAATAATTGATCATTTCCTCGATGCGCACGGCATCGGCGGGCGGCATCTGGCCGTTTTTCAGAAAGCGGCGCATGTTGCTGTACGAGGCGGCATCCACGTCAATGGAGAAGGTGGAGAGCGGCGTATCGGTCGCTTTGTGGAAACGGTTTTCGGCGATGGGGCTGTAGTCCTCGGTATTGTGGTAATAGCCTTCCTGCGGTTTGGGAGCAGGTGCAACGGAGTAAGAAGAAACTGACTGAACAGCCGCTGATCGCTCCTTTTTCGACGGTCTGTTGCCACCCAAAACCACCACTTCCTCCAGCGATACGTTGGAGGGTGCCAATTTTACGCGTATCGGCTTGCTGGCGCAGGCTTTTTTGATTTCCTGCGTTTCGTAGCCGGTGTAAGAGATGACGAGCGTGGCGCAGGAGTCCTGGGTCGTCAGGCTGAATCGCCCCTCCAAGTCGGTGACGGTACCGAGAGTAGTGCCTTTGACCAAAACGGAGGCGCCGATGAGCGGGTCGCCGTTGTCGTCTGATACGATGCCGTGAATGGTGTGCGGCGGTTTCACCGAGAAGTGCGCGCTCAGCAGCAGGCTGATGGCGGCGAGCAAAAGGACAGATTTCGTTTTCATAATGAATGTGTTTTTCCTAAAGGATGCAGGGTAGGGGAGGATTACACACGGGGCGGGATATTTTTTTTAAGATTCCCCCCAAAAAACCTACCTTTCTGCCCTTTCATTGCACACCATGTTCCGATTTTTCCAACGCTCCGCCGCGCAGGCCTCCGACGAGGAACTGCTCCAACGATATTGCCGAAAGGGCGATATGGAGGCATTGGGACTTGTGTATCAGCGGTATATGGAGTTGGTGTACGGCGTGTGTCTCAAATATTTGCAAAACGAAGCCGAAGCCGAGGATGCCGTGATGACCATTTTTGAAGAAGTGGCGGCCAAGGCGGCGAAGTCGGAGGTGCGGGAGTTCCGGCCCTGGCTGTATGTGCTGGCCAAAAACCACTGCCTGATGGCGCTGCGCAAAGCCGGGCGTCATTTTTTGCAGAGTTCCGACCCCGCCCTTATGCAATCCGACGCCTTTTGGCATCCTGATATGGAGGGCGATGAAGATGCTGTATTGGCCCGATTGCAAAAGTGTATGGAGCAACTCACCGCTCAACAAAAGCGCTGCATTGACCTGTTTTATCTGCAAGGAAAATCTTACAAAGACATCGCAGACGAAGATGGCGAGGAATTGGGAAAAGTGCGCTCGCATATCCAAAACGGACGCAGAAATTTGAAAAATTGTATGGAGAAGTAGTAGCGGCGACTTTAGTCGCCCAACCATCGCGAAAGCGATTCACTAATAAAAGACATGCAGGCATCGAATAACATACAAAACCTGAAAGACCTCCTGCGGCGCCGCATCGCCGGGCACGCCGGAGCGGAAGAGGAGCGTATGCTGTCGAAACAGGCAGCAGAGGATCCGTTTTTGCAGGATGCGTTGGAGGGCTTGGATGCATTCCCGGAAGGCGATCATACGGCCCGGCTGGCAAGACTGCAAGAGCGCCTCGAACGCCGCACTCGCCGTCGCATCGTGCCGATATTTGTACAGCGGGCCGCGGCGGCTGTGCTGGTATTGGGCTTGTTCGGATTAGGCTGGTGGCTGCTTTCCGATGGACAGGAGCAAATTTCAGGGCCATCTGCTCCTCAGGCGGTGGTGATTCAACCCGCTGATCCTAAGCCTGATGCGCCTGCCCCTGTTGCAGACAACACCTCTTCGCAAGTCGCTCCAATGCCGAAATCCCGACCGACTCCAGCTACGACATTGCCTCAACAGCCTGCCGTACTTCCGCCCCTCAACTTGCCGGACGACCTCGCTGCCGCCGAAAAGCCCGCAGACACTGCACCCGCAGATGCGTCGGGTCGGGCTGTTGCTGCTGAAGTAGCCGAGGCCATGCCTGCTCCCGAACAAAAAAAGGAAAGCATTGCCGCGCCCAAAGCGACCGATTCCGACATGGCCAAGTCTCAGCCCGCGAGGGCCGCCACCCCATCCGCAAAACCTGACGCGCCTGCTCCTGCCGGATTTCGCGTCATCACCGGAAAAATTTCAGACGGAGACACTGGCGACCCGCTGATCGGCGCCACGGTACTGCTGCAAGGCACGCAGCAGGGCACAGTGACGGATTTTGACGGCAGCTACCGCCTGCAAATTCCTGAAAAAGAAGCAAATGCACGAATCGTTGTCTCTTACACCGGCTACGAAACGAAGGTGGTGGAAGCAGGCGAGCGCAACAAACTGAACGTGAATCTCGACGGCTCTTTGGCTACGCTCAGTGAAGTGGTGGTGCTCGGCGGAAGCAAAAAACGCAAAGCAGACAGAAGCGGCGCTGTAAGATCATTTTCTGCGGATGCAGCACCTCAGAATGGCTGGGATGCCTTGGAACAGCACATTGCTAAAAACCGCCGGATGCCCGTACAGGCTGTGGCCAATGGCATATCGGGGCAGGTGTTGGTGGAATTTACCGTGACGGCCAAAGGAAAATTGCGGGATTTTAAAGTGCTGGAATCCTTGGGCTTTGGCTGCGATGAAGAGGCCGTCCGACTCCTGCAAACCGGCCCCGCCTGGCGAAACGATACCGGCAAAGAGCAAAAAGCGACTTACTCCGTGCAGTTTTGAAAAGCCCCCTCACTCCATTTTAAACACGGCAGTTCGCGGCCTCAGCGTAGGTTTGCCCTGTTCGTCAGGTTCGTGCAGGAGCATGGCCTGTGCCAATGGGTGCTCAAAAACCTCGGCCATGCTGCGAATGCCGCCGCAGGGTACGCCCGCTTTGTGAAGCAGCGCCAGGAGTTCGTCTCTATGGAAACGACGGATGGCGGAGGCGAGTACATCGCAGAGCGCCTGCCGGTGGCGAACGCGGGCTGCATTGGAAACAAACCTTTCGTTATGAGCCAATTGTGACAAGCCGAGCACATCGCACAGCGCCTGAAACTGTTTGTCGTTGCCGATGGCGAGCACAAGCGGTCTGGCATCGGCGGTGTGGAAGATGTCGCCATACGGCGCGATATTGGGGTGCATACTGCCCATCGGCTGCGGGATATGGCCGGCCATGAGCCAGTTGGTAGCCTGATTGGCCAAAGATGCAATGGCCGATTCGAGCAGCGACACGGAAACATAAGCGCCCTGCCCGGTTTGTTCGCGGCGAAGCAGGGCCAGCAGCAGCCCTTCCTTGAGTTGGTGCGCCGCCAGCAGATCAATGAGCGCTACGGGCATTTTGGCCGGCGCGCCGCCGGGATGGCCGCTCATGTACAGAAATCCGGCTTCGGCTTGCAGGACGACATCGAAGGCGGGCAGTGGGTCTTCGTCGCCGAAACCGGTGATCTGACCGAAGAGCAGGCGCGGATTGCGGGCGCTGAGTTGGGCGTAGCTCATGCCGAGTTTTTGGGCGGCATCGGGCCGGAAATTGCTGATGACGATGTCTGCCTGGTCTATGGCTTCGAGCACGCGCAGGCGGTCGTCGGCATGGCGGAGGTCGCACATCCACACAGTTTTGCCCCAATTGACGGAGGCATAGTAGGCCGATGCAGGCGCGGCGGGGTCTTCGGAAGGGAGTTTCCAGGAGCGGGTCACGTCGCCTCCGGCAGTTTTGTTTTCCACTTTGATGACTTCGGCGCCCAATTCGGCAAAAAACATACCCACCGCCGGGCCGGCCAGCACAGAGGCAAGTTCGATGACTTTAATATTTGATAACATGATGTTGTTTTTAATGGGTGGGGAAGGCTGCAAGCCAGGAGATCCCGAAACCCCGAACATTGAACCCGCCTTCGCCAAGGCTTCGGCGGATGAAACCCGAAACCTTGAACCCGAAACCCCAAAGATGAACTAACTTACATGTTCCCCAAAGCGGGATTACAAAAAAAACATAATTTTGCGCCTCAAAAAAAAACAAAAATCTGCGATGAGAAAATTGCGCGCTTTTGCAGCTCTGAGTGTATTACTGTTCTTTATTGCCTGCTCGGTAAAACCCGATATTCAGGAAGTGCTGCCCGGCGGGCGTTGGGTCGTAGCTTCGGCCACCCGCGACGGCAAGCCTACGGGCACGCTCACCGACTTATACTTCGAGTTTCACGCCAATGACAGTTTGGTTACCAATATCACAGGCGTACCCGGCGAAATGCGCTGGTATGTGCAGGACGGCGTGATTCAGCAGCGGAAAGGCTCCTTTGATGCCGACTACAAAGTGCAAAAAATGACCGCCGACGAAATGGAGGTAGCAACTACGCTGAACGGCTCCGAGTTCGTGATTTTGTTCTCGAAGCGGGCGTTTTGATCGGATAGCCGTAGCAACGCAGATACCTTTAGTAGTGGGGCAAAAATAAA
>DDUV01000058.1:13227-56075 GCA_002344975.1 Saprospiraceae bacterium UBA2329
TTATTTTTTTATCGCCCCTTACATCTGCATCGCTGGCCCCACGCTCTCTTTCGGGTAGCACAAATAATACTTCGTCACCAATTTGGATTGGATGCCATAATCTGCGCTCATAGACATGGGCAGCACGGCCCCGTTTTTGTGCAGTATTTTCACCTCGTCTTTGGACGTATCGTAGGCGCTATTTTTTTCCTCTCCCTCAAAAACCAAATACGGCAAAGCCTCCGCCCTGAAAGGATTCCAGCGCTCTACGCAATGCCGGATACTGTTGACGTAAGCCGGGTCGAAAGGCTCGTTCGACAACTCGAGTTTGTACAGCCTGCGGTGGAGAATGCCCTGCGAGAGGTAGGCCAGCAGCGGGTCGTTGCTGAAAGCCCAGGCTTTGAGCGCCGACATGACATCGTGGTCGTCCAAGAGGGCGAAATTGCCCAACAGCTCCTCCCGGTTTTGACTAAAATGCTCCGGTGTCAACTCGTTTTTCAGAAAAAATGCCAGCGGTCGGGGCGCTTCCACCTCATGGCCGCTGCGGGTGAGTTGCCGGGCGCGCAGGATGGTTTTTACCAGCATTTGCTCGGCCGACAGCACCGTTTTGTGCAGGTATGCCTGCCAGTACATGAGGCGGCGCGCGATGAGGAATTTTTCAACGGAATAAATGCCCTTTTCCTCCACCACCAGTTCATTGTCGCGCACGTCCAACATTTTGATGATGCGGTCGTAGCCGATGACGCCCTCGTGTACGCCGGTGAAAAAGCTGTCGCGGTTGAGATAATCCATGCGGTCCATGTCTACCTGACCGGAGACGAGCTGATGCAAAAAGTGTTTGGGATGCGAACCGTCGAAAATGCGGCGGGCTAAGGTCAGCCGTCCGTCGAATGCCTCGTCCAAAGCCTCCATGAACAACAGGGAGAGCGTTTCGTGCGATACGTTGATGAGCGAGTGTTCCAGCGTGTGCGAGAACGGCCCGTGCCCGATGTCGTGCAGCAAAATGGCCACCTGCACGCCCTCTGCTTCTTCGGGCGAGATGTCCACGCCTTTGCCGCGCAATACCTCCACAGCCTCCGTCATCAGATGCAAGGCGCCGAGGGCATGGTGAAAGCGCGTGTGCAGCGCGCCGGGATATACATAATGCGCCAGGCTCATTTGCTTGATGCGGCGCAGGCGTTGAAACCACGGGTGTTCGGCCAACTGAAAAAGCAAGCCGTACGGCACGTTGATGAATCCATATACAGGATCGTTGAGAATTTTTCCTTTCACCATCTGCCTTTGATTTGGGTGCAAAGTTGCGGAAAAATGGGAACAAAACAGCGGGCGCTCTGTTGCATCTCCCAAAATCAGATCAATATGTTCGGACTGTTCAAAAAAGACCCTGTAAAGGAATGGCAAAAGCAATATCGCGAACTGATGGAAGAGGCGATGCACATACAGCGCAGCGGTGATTTGCGGGCTTATGCGGCCAAAATTGAAGAAGCTGAGGCGGTGGCAAAGAAAATAGAAGAGGCTGCTGCCGGGAAAAAGGAATGATGAGGGAGGGGGATTAAACCCCTGCAACACGCAACCCGCTGAAAAACAGCCGGAAATTCGCCCTGCCTCGTCCACCTCTCCTGCCTCTTTGAAAAAAAATGTTCCAAAAAAATACTGTTTATCAAGGAGTTATAAAAAATAGAGAAAGAAATTTTTCCCCATGTCTTGTTTAATCAAAAAGCTGCATTTACCTTTGCACTCGCTTTTGAAAAGCGGTTTTAAAAAAGAATTCAAAAACAACTGAACGTGAATACATTAAGTTATCGCACGGAGACGCCCAACCCGGCAGAAGTGGACCGCAAATGGTTCGTAATTGACGCCGACGGAGAGATTGTAGGCCGTCTCAGCACCAAGATCGCCCACGTTTTGCGGGGCAAACACAAACCGAGCTACGCCACCAACGTGGATGTCGGCGACTTCGTCATCGTGATCAACGCAGACAAAATGCGTTTCACCGGCAATAAGGTCAACGACAAGGTTTACACCACCTATTCGGGCTATCCCGGCGGACAGCGCAAGACCACTGCTGCTGAAATGCTCGTCAAAAAGCCGCACGAAGTCATTGAGCACGCTGTAAAAGGCATGTTGCCCAAGACGAAACTGGGCCGCGCGATGTTCAAAAAACTTTTTGTCTATGCCGGCGCCGAGCACCCGCATCAGGCTCAAAAACCGGAACCATTCAACTTCTAAAAAATACGCACAGCGATTTATATGGAAATGATCAATGCAATAGGGAGGAGAAAATCTTCTGTAGCGCGGGTATATCTCAGCAAAGGCGACGGCAAGATCCTCATCAACGGGAAAGATTATAAAGCCTACTTCCCGCAAACACACGTTCAGGCCAACATCACGCAGCCGTTCGCTACTGCCGCCATCGAAAACGGCATTTACGACCTCAACGTCAACGTCAAAGGCGGTGGCTTCAAAGGTCAGTCGGAGGCAGTTCGTATGGGAATTTCACGCGCGCTTATCAAGCTCAACGAGGACTTCCGCAAGCCGCTGAAGGAGCAAAAATTGCTCACTCGCGACGCTCGCGAAGTAGAACGCAAGAAGTACGGCAAGCCCAAGGCACGCAAGAGCTTCCAGTTCAGCAAGCGTTAATGCTTTTTTCTTCCTCATTCAAAATTTTCTCAATACAGGACAATGGAAAAACCTACCTATAAAGACTTGTTGGATGCGGGCGTTCACTTCGGCCACCTGCGCAAAAAGTGGAATCCTAAAATGTCTCCGTATATCTTTACTGAGCGCAAAGGCATTCACATCATTGATCTCAATCGCACCCTCGACTCCATGGAGCGCGCCGCCGCTGCTATGCGTCAAATTGCTAAGTCGGGCCGCAAAGTGCTCTTCGTAGCTACCAAAAAACAAGCTCGCGACATCGTAGCCAGTGCTGCCCGCAGCGTGGAGATGCCTTATGTGACCGAGCGTTGGTTGGGTGGCATGATGACCAACTTCGCCACGATCCGCCGCTCCATCAAAAAGATGAACAACATTGACCGCATGTTGTCCGACGGCACCTTGGCCAGCGTTACCAAAAAGGAAAAACTGACGCTGACCCGCGAGCGCAACAAACTCGAAAAAGTACTCGGCGGTATTGCCAATCTCACGCGCCTGCCTGCTGCCGTTTTTGTGGTGGACATCGAGCATGAGAACATTGCAGTAGCTGAAGCGCACCGCCTCGGCATCCGCACTTTCGGCATCGTGGACACCAACTCCAATCCGAACGATGTGGACTTCGCCATTCCGGGCAACGACGACGCTTCCAAATCCATCGCTATCATCACCAACTATATGGTGAATGCCATCCGCCAGGGTTTGGACGAGCGCAAGCAAGCCAAGCCGGAGAAAGACGGCGTAGCTGAAGAAGCCTGATTTCGAGGCGTTTGTGTCAAGATATAAGGCAGCGGACTGAGATTGCAGGAAAATTTTACCGATCTGCCATTTTATCACTTTTTAATCAAAATATCAAATGAGTGCAATATCTGCAGGCGATGTAAAACAACTGCGCGAAATGACCGGCGCAGGTATGATGGACTGCAAAGCCGCCCTCTCTGAAGCGGAAGGCGATTTTGATAAAGCCATTGAAATTCTTCGTAAAAAAGGCCAGAAACTCTCTGTGAAGCGCGCCGACCGCGAAGCTACCGAGGGTGCTGTCATAGCCATCGTTTCCAACGACCACAAGCGGGGCGTGGTTATCAAACTCAGCTCTGAAACCGACTTCGTGGCCAAAAACGAAAATTTCGTAAATCTGGCCCGTCAGTTTGCCGACATCGCTCTGGCGAACTTCCCGGCTACACTGGCAGACCTGCTGGCGCTGCCTTACGAAAACATCACCGTAGGCGACAAAGTGACCGAGCAACTCGGCGTTATCGGCGAAAAAATCGAGTTGGCTGCTTACGAGCGCCTCGAAGCCGAAATGGTAGCGCCTTATATCCACATGGGCAACAAAGCCGGTGTTTTGGTGGGCTTCAGCAAAGCCGCTCCCGATCACTTTGAGGCATTGCGCTCAGTGGCCATGCAGGTAGCTGCTATGAAACCGGTAGCTGTTGACCGCGACGATGTTCCGCAATCTGTGATTGACAAAGAAATCGAAATCCGCACCGACATTGCGCTCAACGACCCGCGCAACGCCGGCAAACCGCGCGAACTGCTCGAAAAAATCGCTCAGGGCAGCCTCAACAAGTTCTTCCAGGAAGTTACCCTCATCAATCAGGACTTCGTGAAGGACGGCTCCAAAAAAGTGGGCGAGTACGTCAAGAGTTTAGATAAAGACCTGGCCGTGACGGCGTTCAAACACGTCACCCTCGGCTGATACCAATTTTGTTCCGAAAGGCGAATTAGACTTCTAATTCGCCTTTTTTTTGACCTTTATTTTCCTATTCCTTTCTTATGACCTTGAAATACAAGCGCATCCTCCTCAAGCTCAGCGGCGAATCGCTCATGGGAGATCAAAAATTCGGCATTTCCGCCGATATGCTCAAACATTACGCTCAGCAGATCAAAATTTTGGTGGATCTGGGCGTGGAAGTGGCGGTCGTGATTGGCGGCGGCAATATTTTCAGAGGCTTGCAAGCGGCGGCTTCCGGCATTGACCGGGTGCAGGGCGACTACATGGGCATGATGGCTACTGTCATCAACGGCATGGCCATTCAGAGCGCATTGGAAACGGCAGGCATTTATACCCGCCTCATTTCTGCTATTGAAATGAAGCAGATTGCCGAGCCGTACATCCGCCGCAGAGCCAATCGCCATTTGGAAAAAGGCCGGGTCGTTATTTTTGCTTCCGGCACCGGCAGCCCTTATTTTACTACCGATTCGGCGGCTGCACTGCGCGCCAATGAGATCAACGCAGACGTCATTCTCAAAGGTACCCGCGTGGATGGCATTTACACAGCCGACCCCGAAAAAGACCCCAACGCTGTTAAATTCGACACCATCAGCTTTGCTAAAGTCATCAGTCTGGGCCTCAGCGTGATGGACATGACGGCCTTTACTTTGTGCCAGGAAAACAACCGGCCTATCATCGTTTTCGACATCAACGACCCTGATAATTTGCGCCGCATCGTACTGGGCGAGCAGGTGGGAACATTAGTGGAAGGGTAATCTGCCTTTGGGGGCTCATCTGCTTCGCTGTAATCTGCCTTCGGCGGTTTATTATAAGTAATCTGCTTCGCAGTTCATCTTGCCAACTGAGAGGGGAGAATCGTTTTGGCATGTTTTGCAATTTATCTTGCTAAAACAGCCCCATTCATTATGTGTGGTAACAATGTGAGGTAAGAGAGATTTTATCTAACTTCGCCTCCCGAAACGGGTTATCCGCCGCCCTATATCGGGCCAAAACCCAGCAATACAAAGACCATGAAAACCGCTTTTCGTCTGTTTTTCCTTCTCTTTTTGTGCCCGTTTGTGGCCGATGCTCAGGTTTATACCGATCCTTATTTCCCGCGAGCCGATCAGCCTGTGACCATCTATTTTGATGCCACGCAGGGTACCGGCGGTTTGGCCAATTGCAACTGCAACGTCTATCTGCACACCGGCCTCATCACTTCAGCAAGTACTTCGCCCAGCGACTGGAAACATGTGGTAACGACTTGGGGGTCGGCCAATGCTGCCTGGCAAATGACCCCTGTGCCGGGGCAGCCCAATTTGTACAGTTTTACCATTACACCCTCTATACGAACATATTATGGAGCGCCCATTACCACGACCATTCTGAAAATGGCCTTCGTGTTCAGAAACGCAAGCGGCACATTGCAGGGCAAAGGCCCCGGTGGCTCCGATATTTTTTACGATGTTTATCCGGCCAACCTGCCTTTCACGGGTTTGTTGTTGGAGCCGGCCGAACGCAGCATCGTCACGACAGCCGGACAGAATATTTCGTTGCGCTATGTAACTTCAGAGTCGTCTAATATTCAGTTGTTGGACAACGGCAACCTCGTAACGCAGGTGACCGGCACAGAATTGGACTGGACGCTGACGGCAAGCTCCGGCGAGCACTTGATTGAAGTAGTGGCTGACAATGGTACAACGGAGATACGGGAAGCCTTTGGTTATGCAGTGTTTGAATCGCAGCCGGCTCTTGATCCTCCTGCCGGCACCCGCCCCGGCATTACCTACATGGGCGATACGGCCGTTCGATTGCGATTGTACGCGCCCAATAAACAATATGCCTTTGTAGTAGGCGATTTTAACGGCTGGGCGCCCCGCCAAATGCACCGCAGCGCTGACGGTAATACCTATTGGATAGATGTCACTGGGCTTCATCCCGGCAGTTTTTATGCTTTTCAGTACATCGTCAGCGGCAATATCCGCATTGCCGACCCACACAGCACATTGGTACTCGATCCGGCGCACGACCCCTGGATTTCAGCTTCTACCTGGCCCGGATTGCCGGCCTATCCCACCGGCAGAGCATCGGGCATTACCTCGCTGATACAGCCCGGCGCACCGCAATACGATTGGCAAACAGAGAATTTTCAGCGCCCGGCCAAGTCGAAATTGGTTATATACGAGTTGCTTATCCGCGATTTCCTCGGCACGCGCAATTACAATACGCTGATTGACACCTTAGACTATTTGGATCGCCTCGGCGTGAACGTCATCGAGTTGATGCCGGTCAATGAATTTGAAGGCAACAGCTCCTGGGGCTACAACCCGTCGTTCCATGGCGCCTTGGATAAGTATTATGGCACACCCAATGATTTCAAGCGTTTTGTGGACGCCTGTCATGCACGCGGCATCGCGGTCGTTTTGGATGTGGTGTACAACCATGCTTTCGGCCAAAGCCCGCTTTCGCAATTATATTGGGACGCAGCCAACAACCGTCCCGCAGCCAACAATCCCTGGCTGAATCCCATAGCGCGGCACCCGTTCAACGTGGGCTACGACTTCAACCACGCGGCGCAGGCCACGAAAGACTACATCACGCAGGTGATGCAATACTGGCTGACCGAGTACCGCATCGACGGCTTCCGTTTCGACTTGTCCAAAGGGTTTACCCAGACCAACAGCGGCAGCAACGTGAGCACCTGGAGCGCTTATGATGCTTCCCGAATCACGATTCTGAAATACTATGCAGATCGCGTGTGGGAAACCACGCCGGGGGCTTATGTCATACTGGAGCACTTTGCCGACAACACGGAGGAGCGCGAATTGGCCAACTACGGCATGATGCTTTGGGGTAACCTGAACCATGAGTACAACGAGGCCAGCATGGGTTTTACTTCCAATTTCAGTTGGGCCTCCCACCTGGCGCGGGGCTGGAATCAGCCGCACGTCATCGCTTACGCGGAAAGCCACGACGAGGAGCGATTGATGTATAAAAACCTGCAATTCGGCAATATGTCGGCCAATCACAATGCACGTCAGTTGCGCACCTCCCTGCGTCGGATGGAAATGACATCTGCCTTCCTGTATGCCATACCCGGCCCCAAAATGCTGTGGCAATTCGGCGAAGTAGGGTATGATTTTTCCATCTTTACCTGTGAAAACGGCACGGTACAATCGGGCAACGACGGCTGCAAACTCTCGCCCAAACCCGTTCGTTGGGATTACTACAACAACGCAGACCGCCGCCGCCTTTTTGACGTAACCAGCGCGCTCATTCATCTGAAAAAGAACTATGATGCCTTCAGTACCAACAATTTCAGCCTCAATGTCGCCAATCCCAATAAGACCATCCACCTCCTGCACCCGACGATGAACGTGGCGGTGCAAGGTAATTTTGACGTGCAATCGCGCAATATTGTCAACCCATTTCCCAACATCGGCTGGTGGTATGAGTATTTTACAGGTGACAGCCTCTTGGTAGCCAGCACCCTGACGCCACTCAGTTTTTACCCCGGCGAGTACCGTCTTTATACTACGGTGAAGTTGCCGCCGCCGCCAACGGGTTATGTGACCTCGGCGTCGGAAGTGGTGCAAAATGTCTTCGGCCTTACCTTGATGCCCAATCCGAGTCCGGGTGGCTGGGGGCAGGCATTCTTCGCCATCGAGCGGGGCGGAGAGGCAGCTATTGTCGTGTCGGATATGTTGGGCAGGACCGTCAAAACCTTGTATGGCGGGCGGCTTGAAGCAGGCGAACACCAGTTTGAGCTTCCGCAGGGCTTGCCGGCGGGCGCTTATTTGGTGCGCTTGCAGGTGGGCCACCAGATAGAAGTGCAGAAGTGGATGGTGCAGTGATAAAATGGCTGTTCGTCATCGTGGCGGCAGGGGCTGTTTTGTGGGGGCTTTGGAAATACGGCAGGAGTCTGTTGACGCCATTGCGGCCCCTGAAACGCAGTGTCGAAACAGTGGACTCGGTGCTGCACAAGGTACAGCCCGGCGCTATGTCGAGGCTGAAACCGTATTTGGAACGGGCAGGTTTTGAGGAATTGCCGTCTGAACTGGTCTTGGTCGGATTAAAGGAGGAGCGGCAATTGGAGGTCTATGCCCGCAAAGCCGGTAATTTTGTACTGCTGAAATCCTATCCATTTACGGCGTTCAGCGGCCGGCTGGGGCCGAAGCTCAAAGAGGGCGACCGGCAAATCCCGGAAGGCATTTACAAAATAGAATATCTGAACCCCAACAGCGCCTACTATTTGTCTATGAAAGTCAGCTATCCCAATGCTTTCGACCTGCAAAAGAGCCGCTTCACCGATCCCAAAGAACTGGGCGGAGATATTTTTATACATGGCAAGGCGGTCACCATCGGCTGCATACCGGTGGGCGACCCGGCCATAGAGGAGTTGTTTTTGCTGGTGGGAAAAGCGATGGAACGGGAGGTGAAAGTCATCATCAGCCCCAGAGACTTCAGGGTGAACGCTGAATTTCCTGAAATCGAGGGCATTGACTGGGAACATGAATTGTATGAAAATGTGCGGAAGGAGTTGGCGTTGTTGAAACGCTAACTCCTGTCCAATATCTCCAAACACTCCCGCAGCCCTTCCCGCCAATGCGGAATTGCCTGTCCGAAAGCTGTTTTCCATTTCGTTTTGTTCAGGACGCTGTACGGCGGGCGTTGAGCCGGCGTGGGGTAATCTTTGGTTTCGATGGGCAACACGGCGCAGGGCAGACTGCTCATTTCAAACACGGCCAAAGCGAAATCGTACCAGCTCGCCACACCCTCATTGCTGAAGTGGTAAACGCCCCGCAATAAATCCCGGTTTACGGCTCCTGACTCCGCAGAGGCGATGGCAGTCAAAAGTGCCCGGGCTAAATGCCGGGCATAAGTAGGCGTGCCGATCTGATCGAAGACGACGCGCAATTCGGGGCGTTCCCGGCCCAAGCGGAGCATGGTTTTGACAAAATTGTGGCCGAAAGACGAAAACACCCAGGAAGTGCGTACCACCATCGCGCCTTCGGAGTGAAAACGCAGCACCGCCTCATCGCCGGCACATTTGCTGAAAGCGTAAGCACTTTTCGGCTCTACCGGATCATCCTCCAGCAAAGGGCGGTTCAGTCCATTGTGATAAACATAATCTGTTGAAAGTTGAATGAGCCTGGTTTGGTTTTCCTTGCAGGCGCAAGCCAGCAAGTATGGGCCTATCATATTCGCCAAGGCAGTTTTTTTCCGTTCGGTTTGGGCCTTGTCCACTGCTGTGTAAGCTGCTGCGTTGATGCAATAATCAAACTTGCGCGATGCAAACATGCGTTGTATATCGTCGTGTGAAGAGATATTCAACTGTTGAGAGTCGGCAAAAACGAAGTCGAAATCGGGGAATTGCGGCGCGACGGCTGCCAGTTCCATCCCAATCTGTCCGACTGCGCCCGTCACGAGAATGCTAATTTTGCTCATACGGCAGGCCCCAGTACATTTGTAAAAAACGCGGCACGCTGGAGTTGATGAACCACGAGGGCGAATTGCTGAGTATGGCTATGCCGATGTCTTCAGAGGGGATAAACGCAATTTCGGAGCGGAAGCCGTTGACGTAGCCGCCGTGAAAGATGACCCGGCGTTCGTTGCTCACAATGCCCCGCCAGCCCAGCCCATACCAGGCTTCGAGGGCCTCCGGGTAGGCGCGGTGATTGCCTTCGGCGAGCGGCACGCTCACCTGTTTGTTGAACAATTCGTTGAGCGCCTCTTTGTTCATAACATCCGGGCGATGCCCCAGCAGGAAACGCAGCCACTCTCCCATGTCGGAAATACTGGCATTGACGCCGGCGGCAGGCATCACTTCGTAATAATTGGGCAACACCTTTACGCGCTTATATTGCTCGTTTTCAATGCGATGCGGCCAGGCTACATTAAAAGTATCGAGGAGAAAATTGTTGTAGCCCGCTCCAGCATTGGTCATGCGAAGGGGCAGGAAAATGCGCTGGTACAGCAATTCTTCAAAGCGTTTACCTGTGGTCTGTTCTGCAATATCGCCAATAAGGCTATAAGTGACGTTTTGGTAATTGTAATATTTGCCCAGCGGGTGCGTAGGTTTTACCTCTCGCAGCCGGTAGCGCGCGGAGGCATAAGATTCGTCGCGCTCAATGAGGTTGGAGAAGGTTTGGCGGGGCAGTCCGGTGGTATGGCTCAGCACATGGCGCACAGAAAGCGAATCGGTATAGCTTTGGCGATACATGCTGAAATCGGACACATATTGTTTCACGGGGTCGTCCCATTCAAAATAGCCGTCCTGCACCAGCATTCCGGCCAACACGGAGGCAAATCCTTTAGATAATGAAGCCAGCCGGAACAAGGTATTCACATTGACGGAGTCGGTAGTGTTGGCTGTTCGCACGCCATAGCATTGTTTAAAAATGACTCTGCCGTCTTTGACAATGACAACTGCCGTGCCGGGAAACTGCTCGCGCTGAAGGCTTTCGCGCACAAAAGCATCGTATTGGTTGACCAATTGGGAAGTAGCTTCATCCAATACCGGAGCCGTCATCTCTTCTTCGGCAATGCGCGGCTTGTTGCCTGCCTGGAATCGAGTGAACGATACGGTAGTCAGTAATAATACCAAAAAGCCGAGCAACGAATATCCTTTTTGCATAAAGTAAGGGTGTGGCTGTTTCACAGAGGGAAGCAAAGATAAAAGGTTTTTGGAAAAACCATCAGCGCGGGGTAGTAATTTATGAACCGAACCTTGCAAGACAGTCGTAAACGCCCCGCCCCGCTCGCGCGAGATTCCATCTCGTGCGCACTATCTTGCGGGTTCCACCCGCTTACAAAAAAACAAAAAACTAAAACAGGTGCTGCTTTCAGACGCTGAAACCCGCTCGCGCGAGATTCCATCTCGTGCGCACTATCTTGCGGGTTCCACCCGCTTACAAAAAAACAAAAAACTAAAACAGGTGCTGCTTTCAGACGCTGAAAGTCGCGAATGCTCATCATCTTTTCTCCCTCTCGGTAGATGATGACTCTGTCTTCCCACTTTTTACCACAAAATGGAGCGCCATACCGTAAAAAGCCGGCAACATTTTGCTGTTTTTACTCTTAAAATACACCCAAAAAGGTGATAAAATAGAACTGCTAAAGTGATTGTTTTTCCAATTGTCTGCTTTGCAGTGCATTGTGGAAAATTTTTTTTGAAAAAAAAGTGGTAAAAAGTGGTAAAGTGTGTTTCAATCCCTTAACTTTGAACCCGAAAAGAAATAAAACGCGATTTTATGAACTTGATGGGCGAATACGAATGCAGAATTGACCCGAAAGGGCGCCTGCGTTTGCCGTCCGATCTGCTCGCTCAGATCGGAGAGCGGGAGGGCCTGTCTTTTGTCATGAATCGCGGGTTTGAGAACTGCCTGACGCTGTATCCCAAGCAAGTGTGGGACCGCATCAACAATGAAGTCAACAGTCTCAATCAGTTCGTGAAAAAAAACCGCGAGTTTGCCCGCTACTTCCTTCGGGGCGCCACCCCGCTCGAATTAGACGCAGCCGATCGCATCCTCCTGCCGAAAAGACTGCAGGAATGGGCCGGGATAGACAAAGACGTTGTGCTTTCCGCTATCAACGACCGCATTGAAATCTGGTCGAAAGACCAATACGATCAACTGCTTGGCGAAGAACCGGACGATTTTTCCGATCTGGCTGAGGAAGTATTGGGCAATGTCCGCCCCGACGACGAATGACGCCCTACCATCAGCCCGTCATGGCCGCCGAGTGTATCGAAGCGCTGGCCATTCAGCCTGCCGGCGTGTATGTGGACGTCACATTTGGCGGAGGTGGTCACAGTCGCCTGATTTTGGAGGCCTTAGGCGCTGAAGGGCGTCTTTTTGGTTTCGATCAGGACCCGGACGCAGTGCAAAATGTACCTGCCGATCCGCGCTTTGTACTGGTGCAGCAGAATTTTCGCTTTCTCAAGCGTTTTCTCAAACTGCACGGAATCAAGGAAGTGGATGGTATTTTGGCAGATTTGGGAGTTTCTTCACACCAATTGGATGAAGCCGAAAGAGGTTTCTCCTACCGTTTTGAAGCCGCTTTGGACATGCGCATGAATCAAGCCGATGAATGCAGTGCAGCCACCGTGCTGAATTTCGCTTCCGCCGACACGCTGCAACGCATTTTCAGTATGTACGGCGAGGTTCGGAATTCCAAAACACTGGCCGAACACATTGTCTCGGCGCGCCAAACCCGACCGCTGCAAACCATCGGCGATTTGTTGGGGGTATTGGAGCCGCTCATCCGGGGCAACCGCCTGCGTTATCTCTCACAAGTGTTTCAGGCACTGCGTATTGAGGTGAACGACGAAATGGGCGCACTGGCCGATATGTTCTCTCAGGCGTATGAAATACTCAAGCCGGGAGGGCGCTTGGTGGTGCTTTCTTACCATTCTATCGAAGATCGGGTGGTGAAGAATTTCCTCAAAACCGGCAATGCCGACGGAGAAGTGCAGAAGGACTTCTATGGCAATATTTTCAGGCCGTACTCTTTTCCTGACAGCAAAATGTCGCAGCCTTCGGAGGAGGAGATACGTCGCAATCCAAGATCGAGAAGCGCAAAGTTGAGGGTGGGGGAGAAGCGGTAGGCGAGTAGCCGCGCTGTGGCGCGGGGTAGGCAGTATGCGGCGCGGAACCTTGAACACGGAACAAGAAACAATAGATAACATGGCAAAACCAAAAGGCATCGGATACTATGTGAGCTTTGGATTTCTCAACTCCAATCTCATTCTCGGCAACCTCAAGCTGCTGGGATTCTTGTCTTTGTTGGCCATCATATACATCGCCAATGCGCACTATGCAGAACGCAATGTGCGGCGCATTCAGATTTTGCAAAAAGAGATTCACGAATTGCGCTGGCGCTACACTTCCATACAAGCCGAGGTCATGTACAACAGCAGACAATCGGCCATGTCGGAACAACTGAGAGAACAAGGCTTGCGCCCGTTGCGGGATCAGCCGAAAAAAATAGTCATTGATCCTTGAGAAGGAAATGGGAAACGCACACCAACATACTATTGACTACGCGACATCGCCGGTCTACCTCCGGCTTGAGTCGTTTTTAACCCGAACGATATGAATATCAAGAACGAAGTACTGTATCGGGTGTATTTTATCCTGTTCATAGCAGTCATTCCGGCTGCCCTGGCACTTATTTACAAAACCGCATACATCAGCTATGCAGAAGGCGACTTTTGGAGAAAAAAAGGGGAAACACTTTACATTGAATCCAGATCCATCGAAGCAGATCGTGGCAATATCTTAGCCTCCAACGGCGATTTGTTGGCCACTTCTATACCATTTTTTGATCTGTTTTTTGATCCTAACTCGACCGGCATGTCGGAGGAGGATTTTAATAAAAATATTGACTCCTTATCCTACATGCTGGCCACTTATGTGGACAACAGCTACACTCCCGGCGGGTACAAAACCTACCTTGCCGAGAAGCGCAAGAGCGGTTCCCGTTATGTGGTGATTAAGAAGAAAGCCTCCTTTGAAGAAAAGCGCTTCATCGAGTCTTTCCCTTTGTTCAATCTGGGGCAAATGCGGGGCGGATTCATCGTGTCTCAACGCAACGAGCGTGTGCGGCCTTTCGGTATGTTGGCACAGCGCACCGTGGGTTATGTACGCGACGGCGCCAAACCGGTGGGTTTGGAGGCCGTTTATGACAACATTCTCGGCGGCCGTCCGGGGCGTCAGGCGATGGTGTGTGTGGATAAAGTGAAGGATATCTGGCTGCCTGTCAATGCGTTGACGGAAGTGGAGCCTAAGCGGGGCGACGATGTCAAAACTACGCTGGACGTCAATATACAAGATGTGACGCAGGAGGCCCTGATGCGCGCCATGAACTACCACAACGCCGAATGGGGCACTGCCGTAGTAATGGAGGTAAAAACCGGCGCCATCAAAGCCATTGCCAACCTCGGACGCACAGAGGAAGGTTGGTGGGAAACGTTCAACCATGCAGTGGGAACGGCCATCGAACCCGGCTCTACGTTCAAATTGGCCACCATGATGTCCATGATGGAAGACGGCTTTATCAAATTGGAAGACTCGGTTTCTATCGAAAAGGGGCGCACCAAATTTTACAACGATGAAATGGTGGATTCCTCTCCGTTCAGCGCTACGTTGGACACCATCACCATCCAACGCGCCTTCGAGATTTCTTCCAACGTAGGTATGGCCAAGCTGGCTCAGCAATATTATGGCAAAAAAGAGCGCATCAACAAAAATCAAGGCGCCGCCCGCTTTATTGAGCACCTGAAAGATTTTCACCTGCATTTGCCCACCGGCGTTGAGGTGGCAGGCGAAGGCGTGCCTTATATCAAGGAGGCTTACAGCAGCGCACACGAATGGAGCGGAACGACTCTGCCCTGGATGGCTATTGGTTACGAATTGAAAATCACGCCTTTACAATTGCTCACGTTCTTTAATGCAGTGGCCAACGACGGCGAAATGGTGAAACCGTATTTGGTGGCTGAAATACAAAGAGATGGGGCAACGGTACAAACTTTTAAGCCTACAGTGGTAGATCGCCAGATCGCTTCCAAAAATACCATTCGCCAGGCCAAGATGTTGCTGGAAGGTGTAGTAGAACGCGGTACGGCAGAAAAACTCCGCCACCCAGACACGCTCTACCGCTTTGCCGGCAAAACCGGTACGGCGCAGATCGGCTACCGCAAAGTATCGAACAGAACCACGCTCATCAGAGGGTATCAGGCTTCGTTCGTAGGTTACTTCCCGGCGGAGAACCCGGTATATACCTGCATCGTGATCATCAACAATCCCAAAGCCAATGGCTTCTACGGCAGCGATGTGGCAGGGCCGGTCTTCAGGGAAATTGCAGACTATTGCTATGTGACGGCTACATCGGCGCACAAAGCGCTCAATACAGACTCAAAACCGGTACTGGCCGCTAAGCAATTGCCCAACAACAACATGGGATTCACGCCCGACATGAGCTACCTGATCGAAACGCTGGAACTGCCGCATTTCGGAAGTCCAAAAACAGATTGGAGCGTGTTGCGCGTGCGTTCGGACAGCTTGGTGTGGGAAGACCGCACCATTGCCGAAAATGTGGTGCCCAACGTGACGGGCATGGGCCTGCGCGACGCCCTTTACATCCTGGAAAACAGAGGATTAAAAGCGGCCGTCAACGGTTTTGGAAAAGTAACGCGGCAGTCCATCCGGCCCGGTACGCGGGCCAGAGGGCAAACCGTACAATTGTATTTAAATTAAAACTGCTGCCGACATGAAGTTGCCGGAATTGCTCCAAGCCATCGAACCTGTTCGCACAACAGGAAGCCTCGACCGCGAGATCGGTTCGGTGGTATTCGATTCGCGCAAAGCTGCCCCCGGTAGTTTGTTTGTGGCAGTAAAAGGCCTCCATAACGATGGACACGCCTACCTTGACAAGGTTGTACAAAACGGTGTAAAAGCAGTGGTGGTGCAAGACTGGCCCGATCTTCAAGAAGAGGGTGTCGCCTACATTCAGGTGGCCGATTCTGCTGCTGCATTGGGCAGGCTGGCGGCTCATTTTTATGGAAATCCCTCGCGGCAATTGCGCTTGGTGGGCGTCACCGGCACCAACGGAAAAACCACGACCGCCACTTTATTGCACGGGCTGGGACTTCAGTTGGGATACAAATGCGGTCTCATTTCCACCATTGAAAACAAAATCGGCGATGCAGTACTGCCTTCGCAATACACCACGCCCGATGCCGTAGCCATCAATGCGCTGCTGGCCGAAATGGTAGCACAAGGCTGCGCTTTTGCTTTTATGGAGGTGAGTTCGCACGCGTTGGAGCAGAAGCGGGTGGAAGGTTTGCAGTTTGCAGGGGCTATGTTTACCAACATCACCCACGATCATTTGGACTACCACAAGACCTTCGACAACTACATCCGCGCCAAAAAACTGCTCTTTGACGGATTGGGTAAGGATACCTTTGCATTGGTCAACGTGGACGACCGTCGCGGCATGGTGATGGTGCAAAACACCAAAGCGAAAGTCTGGCGCTATGCCCTGCGCAGCATGGCCGATTTCAAAGCCAAAATTCTGGAGAACACCCTCGAAGGGCTGCATCTGGAACTCGACGGTTTTGATTTTTACGGTCGCTTGGTCGGAGAGTTCAATGCCTACAATCTCTTAGCCGTGTATGCTGCTGCAGTGCTGTTGGGGCACGACAAATCGGAGGTGCTCACCGCGCTCAGCCGAATGCAGGCTGCCGAAGGTCGTTTCGATCTCGTCAGTTCCCGCGAACGGGGCATCACCGCCGTAGTGGATTATGCGCACACCCCCGACGCACTCGAAAAAGTGCTGGAAACGCTGACCAAACTGCGCGGCGCGGGGCGCATCATCACAGTGACCGGCGCCGGCGGCGACCGCGACAAGGCCAAACGGCCCGTGATGGCCAAAACGGCCTGCGACTGGAGCGCTCAGGTGATTCTCACTTCCGACAATCCGCGTTCGGAAAAACCGGAAGACATCCTCGCCGACATGCAGCAGGGCGTACCCATTACCGCCGCCGCCAAGGTGCTCACCATCACCGATAGACGGCAGGCCATTCGCACCGCTTGTGCCATCGCCCAACCCGGAGACATCATTTTGGTAGCCGGCAAAGGCCACGAAAAATACCAGGAAATTCAAGGGGTAAAGTACCCTTTCGACGATAAAGAAGAACTGCGCATTGCTCTCGAAATCCGAAATCCGAAATCAGGAATCAGGAATCAGGAATCCGAAAGCTAAAAAAACAACGTATGCTCATCAACCTCATAGAATGGCTGCAAAAGCTGTTCGGTGACATACCCGGAGCGGGATTGTTTCAATACATCACGTTTCGTGCCGGATTGGCGGTCATCCTCTCGCTCATCATTTCGATGTTGTTCGGAGGCCGCATCATCCGTTTTTTGAGGCAGTTGCAGATCGGCGAAACAGTTCGCGATCTTGGCCTCGACGGCCAGAAACAAAAGGAGGGTACGCCTACGATGGGCGGCCTCATCATCATCATGGCCATATTGATTCCCAGCCTGTTGGTGGCCAAATTGGACAATGTTTACATCATTCTGATGATCATTTCCACGATTTGGATGGCTGTGATCGGGTTTGTGGACGACTATATCAAAGTCTTTCTCAAAAACAAAGAAGGCTTGTCGGGCAAGTTCAAAATCCTGGGCCAGGTAGGTTTGGGCCTCATCATCGGCATCACCATGATGATGAGCGACGACGTGACCGTGCGCATGGATACAGAAACCGCCGAGCACATCGGATTCAGCGAAAGCCAGATGGTGCAAGGCCCGTTTTACATCGGCGAAGGCAATACGGTAGCGGAAAAGGCCGACTACAAAGCCAGCCTCACCAATGTGCCCTTTCTGAAAGGCAACCGATTTGACTACGCCTGGGTGCTGCCGATGGAGGAGAGCAAAGCCGAGCGCTGGGTATGGCTGTTGGTAATACCGTTGGTCATTTTCATCGTCACGGCGGTATCCAACGCGGCCAATCTCACCGACGGCATAGACGGGCTGGCAACGGGCGTATCGGGCATCATTGCGCTCACGCTGGGCGTTTTTGCGTATGTGTCGGGCAATGCCATTGCGGCCAATTATCTCGACATCCTGCACCTGCCCGGCACCGGCGAGTTGGTGATTTTCGCGGCTTGCGTGGTAGGCGCCTGCATCGGATTTCTGTGGTACAATGCCTTTCCGGCACAAGTATTCATGGGCGATACCGGCAGCCTCACATTGGGCGGCATCATTGCAGCGTTGGCCATTGTGTTGCGCAAAGAACTGCTCATTCCTCTGCTGTGCGGCATCTTTGTGGTGGAAAATCTCTCCGTGATGTTGCAGGTAGCTTATTTCAAATACACCAAAAAGAAGTACGGCGAAGGCCGTCGCATTTTCAAAATGTCGCCTTTGCATCACCATTACCAGAAGCTGGGGATGCACGAGAGCAAGATTGTAACGCGCTTCTGGATTGTGGGAATTATGCTGGCGGTCATTACCGTCATCACGTTAAAGATCAGATAAGTAACGATGAAAATAGCCATTCTGGGAGCCGGAGAAAGCGGAACGGGGGCGGCCCTGCTCGCTAAAGCCAAAGGACACGAGGTATTCGTGTCTGATCTCGGTGCTATTCAGGATCACTTCAAACGTGAATTAGAGTCAGAAGGCATTGAATACGAGGAAGGTAAGCACACCTGGGAGCGCATACTGACGGCAGAGGAAGTCATCAAAAGTCCGGGCATACCCGATAAAGCGCCATTGGTGAAAGCCCTGCGCGAAAACGGCATTCCGGTCATCTCCGAAATCGAGTTCGCGGCCCGGTATTCCAACACCTTCACCATCGGCATCACCGGCAGCAACGGCAAAACCACCACCACCAACCTCACCTGGCACCTGCTGCATCAAGCGGGTTTGAAGGCAGGTTTGGGCGGTAATGTGGGCTACAGTTTTGCCCGCTTGGTTTTGGAAGGCAATTATGACTATTTCGTGTTGGAACTCAGCAGCTTCCAATTGGACGGCGTGTTGAAATTCCGCCCCGACATCGCCATGCTGCTCAACATCACCCCCGACCACCTCGACCGCTACGAGTACAAAATGGAAAATTATGTGGCGTCGAAGTTCCGTATCGCCATGAATCAGACCGAAAGCGATCTGTTCATTTTCAACGCGGATGATGCCAACATGAGCGAGTACATGTCGCGCCATGCCATTGCAGCCCGCCGCGCACCCATCGGCGAAAGCTTGATAGAGGACACGCGCATCCAAGTGGGTAACTCGGTTTTCGATATGAACGAAACGCCGTTGCAAGGCCGCCACAACTACATGAACGCCCTCTTTGCCGTGCAAACCGCTCAGGCGCTGGGCCTCAGCGAGGACGCCATCCGGGCCGGGCTGAAGAGCTTCATCAACGTGCCGCACCGCATGGAGCGCATCACCGAGATCAACGGCGTGCAGTACATCAACGACAGCAAAGCCACCAACGTGGACGCTGTTTTTTACGCCTTGGACGCCATGACTGCGCCGGTTGTGTGGATTGTGGGCGGTCAGGACAAAGGCAACGACTACGAACCGCTGCGGCAGTTGGTGCGCCAAAAGGTGCGCGCTATTGTGTGTCTGGGTGTGGACAATGCCAAAATCGTCGAGTTTTTCGGCGCCGATGTGGCCGACATTACAGAGACGAACAGCGCCGAAACGGCCGCTTATGCCGCGATGCAATTGGCCCAGCCGGGCGATGCGGTGCTCTTGTCGCCGGCCTGCGCCAGTTTCGACCTGTTTCGCAACTACGAAGACCGGGGCGATCAGTTTCGGGAGGCCGTTTTGAAAATCAAATCAGAGAAAACTACGAAATCATAACGCTATGTCATTATTGAACAGAATCAATGCCGAACTGAAGGGCGACCGGGTGATATGGGCCATCCTGGCCGTATTGTCGGTCTTTTCCATCCTGGTGGTGTACAGTTCTACCGGTACGCTGGCCTGGCGCGAGCGCGGCGGCGACACCGAGGCATACCTGTTCAAGCACACAATGATTTTGGCAATGGGCCTCGCGCTCGCTTATCTGGCTTACCTGATGCACTACCGGCGGTATGCCAAAATAGCGCCCATTTTGCTGTTGGCAGCCGTGCCCTTGTTGTTGCTCACCATCATGTTCGGCGCCGAGATCAACGATGCCCGCCGCTGGATTGTAATTCCCGGCTTGGGCTTGAGCTTCCAAACCTCCGACTTTGCCAAGCTGGCGCTCATCGTGTATGTGGCCCGCGAGATTTCGTCCAAACAAGATTACATCAAAGACTGGAAACAAGCTTTTGTGCCCATCATCGTGCCGGTGCTGATAGTTTGCGGGCTGATTGCGCCGGCCAACTTGTCCACAGCGGTACTGCTGATGGTAGTTTGTATCGGAATGATGTTCGTGGGGCGGGTATCGCTCAAATACATAGGCTTGCTGTTGTTGCTGGGGGTGGTGCTGTTTTCGGCACTCATCTTTTTGGGAGAGTTTTTTCCCAACTATATTCGGGTAGATACCTGGACTTCTCGCATCACCGATTTCATAGAAAACCCACAAGGTAGTTTTCAAATCCAGCAAGCCAAAATTGCCATTGCCAACGGAGAATGGATCGGCAACGGCCCCGGCAACAGCATACAGCGTAACTTCCTGCCTTCGCCCTACGCCGACTTCATTTACGCCGTCATCTGCGAGGAGTATGGTTTTGTAGGCGGAGCGCTCATCGTCGTTCTGTATGTGGTGCTGTTTTTCCGCGTCACGCGCTTGGTGACCAAAAGCCCCAAAGCTTTCGGCGCCATGATGGCTACCGGCCTGACGCTGCTGTTGGTCATGCAGGCTTTCGCCAATATTGCCGTATCCGTACACTTGGTGCCGGTCACGGGTTTGTCGCTGCCGATGATCAGCATGGGCGGTACTTCTACACTTTTTTCCTGTCTCGCCTTTGGGATGATCCTGAGCGTGAGCAAACACATAGAGGCGACGGCGGAGTAGGGGGCGGGGTGCCGGTTTGCAGTAGGCGGTCGGCGGTTTGCGGTTCCAACCCGAAACCTTGAACCTGAAACCTTGAACCCGAAATTTTGAATCTAAAAGAAAATGCAAACAACCAAACATACAACATCAACCAAAGCGCCGCGCATACTCATCAGCGGGGGTGGTACCGGGGGGCACGTCTTTCCGGCCATTGCCATTGCCGATGCAGTAAAAAAGCAGGCGCCGGAGGCAGAGATACTGTTTGTGGGAGCATTGGGGAAAATAGAAATGGAAAAAGTGCCGCAGGCCGGCTATCGCATAGAGGGCTTGTGGATCAGCGGGTTTCAAAGGAAACTCACTTTGCGCAACTTGCTCTTTCCCATCAAGTTGCTCAGCAGCATGTGGAAAGCGCGCCGCATTGTGCGCAGCTTCCGGCCCGATGTGGCGGTAGGCGTGGGCGGTTTTGCCAGCGGCCCCACTTTGGAAAACGCCTGTCGGATGGGCATTCCGGCCTTGGTGCAGGAGCAAAACTCGTACGCCGGCGTCACCAATCGCCTGCTGGCCAACAAAGTGCAGCGCGTGTGCGTGGCCTACGAGGGCATGGATCGCTTCTTTCCTGCCGATAAAATCGTGCTGACAGGCAATCCGGTGCGCTCCGATCTGGCCCGGCTGACGGCGACCAAAGCGGAGGCGGCGGCTCATTTTCAGTTGGATGCCGACAAACGCACGGTACTCGTATTTGGCGGAAGCCTCGGCGCTCTGGCGCTCAACGAAGCGATGGCGGCAGGCAAAGAACAGATGGCCGCGCATCCCGACGTACAGTTTCTATGGCAATGCGGCAAACTGTACATCGAGCGCTTTTCGCAATGCGAGGCGGCCCAATTGCCCAACGTGCGCGTGCTGCCTTTCGTAGATCGCATGGACCTTGCCTACGCGCTGGCCGATGTGATTGTGGGAAGAGCCGGCGCGCTCACCATCTCTGAATTGTGTTTGGTAGGAAAGCCTGCCATACTGATACCATCGCCCAACGTGGCCGAAGACCATCAGACGAAAAACGCCCAGGCTTTGGCCGATAAAGGCGCCGCTCTGATGATTCGGAACAGCGAGGCAATGGCCCGCCTGGTACCGGAAGCACTGGAACTTTTGAACGACGAAGCGCGTTGCCGCCAACTCTCCGCCAACATCCGCACTTTGGCCAAACCCAATGCTGCCGAGGAGATTGCGCGGGAGGTGCTGGGGCTGATGTGATAATGTGCTGATGTGGCAATGTGCTGATGAGCTGATTGCCAATCGAGAGGGGCTGATTGCTTTTTTTGTAAACAGTTTGTCCTTTTGGGGACTCAAACTCGCAGCTCGTGGCTCGTAACTGCCGAAATAATTAAATTGTAAAGATCAATGAATCTGAAAGACATCCATAAAATCTACTTCATCGGAATTGGCGGCATCGGCATGAGCGCTCTGGCCCGCTATTTCCATGGACGAGGCGTGGAGGTCTTTGGTTACGACAAAACAGAAACGCCGCTCACCCGCCGACTCAGCGAGGAAGGCATGAACATTCACTACCACGATGCGCCGGCCTCCATTCCGGCAGGCATTGATCTGGCTGTGTTCACGCCCGCAGTACCCGCCGATCTGGGCGAATTGCAGCATTTCCGCGACAGCGGCCTACCGCTGAAAAAACGCGCCGAGGTATTGGGCATCATCAGCCGGGGCATGAAAACCATCGCCATCGCCGGCACGCATGGCAAAACCACCACCTCCTCGCTCACCACCTGGCTCTTGCGCAGCAGCGGCATAGATTGCAGCGCGTTTCTGGGCGGCATTGTGCGCAACTTCGGTTCCAACTTCGTGGAGGGCCGCAGCGAGTGGGTAGTGGTGGAGGCCGATGAGTACGACCGCTCCTTCCTTCAACTCGATCCCGATGTGGCCGTCATCCTCTCGATGGATGCCGATCATTTGGACATTTACGGCGACCGTGAAAGCATGGTCGAGACTGGCTACAAAGCCTTTGCGGCCAAAATCAAATCCGGCGGAAGCCTTTTTGTACAGCACCGCTGGGCCGGCGAACTACCCGATGCACAAACTTTCGGTATCGAAAACGGGCAGTACCGCGCTGAAAACATCCGCGTGGAAGACGGCTTCTTCGTGTTCGATTACCTCTCCGCCGACCTTGCCATGCGCGGTTTGCGACTTGCCATGCCGGGCCGCCACAACGTAGAAAACGCCACCGCCGCCATTTCGGCCGCCCTTTGCGCCGGCGCAGACGAGGCAGGTATCCGGCGCGGATTGGAGACGTTTGGAGGCATTCAGCGCCGCTTTGAAATCCTCTTCCGCAGCGATGCAGTGGTGTATGTGGACGACTACGCGCACCATCCCTCCGAATTGGAGGCCGTCATCGGGGCAGCGAGGGAGTTCTTTCCCGGCAGGAAGCTCACAGGTGTGTTTCAGCCGCACCTCTACACCCGCACCCGCGATTTTGCAGAGGGCTTTGCACAGGCGCTCGACCGTTTGGACGAGGTGATTCTGTTGGACATCTACCCGGCGCGGGAACTGCCCATTGCCGGCGTTGACAGTCAGATGATTGCCGCCATGATGCAGCGCGCACAGGTGACGCTTTGCAGCAAAAGCGAACTGATGAACGAATTGAAAGGCCGCCACATAGAGGTATTGCTCACCCTTGGCGCCGGAGATATTGACACTTTTACAGAACCGATCCGGCAGTGGTTGAGCGCCGGAGCAAACAACTCGCAAGGCCATGAAAAGTAAAGAAGAATTGGTAGCATCCTCCAAAAAGTTCGGTTGGATAGCAGGTCTCTTACTGCTGGCCATGATCGTCCTTTCCGCCATTGGAAAAAAAGAATCCAGTCCGGCTACAGAGGTAGTTGTGGAGGTGGCGCCATTGGAGGGCGGCAAGTTGCTCATCAATGAAAAGGACGTGCTGGAGATGGTCGGCACGGTATATGGCTACACGCTGGAAGGCCGTCCGACTGGGCAGATAGACCTGCAACGCATTGAAAAAATGTTGGAAAACGATCCCTTTGTACTCAATGCCGATGTGTTTCTCAACGCCCGCAATTCCGTCAACATACGCGTACAGCAACGCGAACCGGTACTCCGCATCATAGACAACAACGCGCTGAATTACTACTTGGACAAAGACGGCGTGAAGATGCCGGTGTCGAAGCGGGCCGCGGCGCATGTGATGGTGGCAACGGGCAATATTCCGCCGCATGATCCCGGCTTTCTGGAGCGCAAACGGCACCTGCTCAAAGAGGTCTTTCTGCTTTCGCAAATGCTGCGCGAAGATGCGTTTTTCAACGCTATGATTGAGCAGATTCACGTCTCCAATCAGGGCGAGATGACCTTGGTACCCAAAATCGGAGACCAGAAAATCTTCTTCGGCAAATTGGCCGACGCCGACAAAAAGCTCGAAAAGCTGCGCATTTTTTACCAGGAAGGCATGCCCTACGAGGGCTGGCGCAAGTACAAGTCCATTGACGTGCGCTATGCCGGCCAGATAGTTTGTAAGAAACGTTAACCATTTATATTTAACCCGACGCAGGCCTCCGTCACGAACGCAAGCGTCAATTAAAAAATGCTTTGTAACATGGAAAACAAACAAAACCAATCCAACGTGGTGCTCGCCATAGACATCGGCACCACCAAAGTGTGCGCCATTGCCGGCCGCAAAAACGAGTACGGCAAAATTGAAGTCATCGGCATCAGCAAGGTGGAATCCGAGGGCGTTTTGCGCGGTGTTGTCACCAACATCGAAAAAACGGTCAACGCCATTGCCGAAGCCGTCGTGGCTGTGCGCCGCCAAACCGGCATTGACTTCCACACCGTTCATGTGGGCATTGCCGGCCAACACATCAAAAGCCTTCAGCACAGAGGCATGCTCATGCGCGACAACGATCACACCGAGATCAGCCGCCGCGACATAGACCGCCTCATCAACGATATGTACAAGCTCGTGCTGCCTCCCGGCGACAAAATCCTGCACGTCATCCCGCAGGAATACACCGTGGACAACGAGCAGGGCATCACCGACCCCATCGGCATGTCGGGCGTGCGCCTCGAAGCCAATTTCCACATCATCACCGGCCAGATTTCCGCCTCCAACAACATCCAACGCTGTGTGGAGCGCAACGGTCTTCGCGTAGCCAACATGACATTGGAGCCTATCGCTTCGGCCATGTCGGTACTCAGCGAAGAGGAAAAAGAAGCCGGCATTGCATTGGTGGACATCGGCGGCGGCACTACCGACATCACCATCTTCCACGACGGCATCATTCGACATACGGCAGTGATTCCTTTCGGCGGCAATGTCATCACCCGCGACATCAAGGAAGGCTGCAACGTGATGGTGCAACAGGCCGAAAAGCTCAAAGTGAAATTCGGTTCTGCCCTCTCTGAAGAGGTGTATGACAACCGAATCATCACCATACCCGGGCTGAAGGGGCGCGATCACAAAGAAATTTCAGAGAAAAACCTCTCGCTCATCATTCAGGCGCGCGCAGAGGAGATTTTGGACTATGTGATGTGGGAAATCAAGCGTTCAGGCTACGAGCGCAAGCTCATCGGCGGATTGGCCCTTACCGGCGGCGGCGCTTTGCTCAATCACTTCGATAAATTGGCCGAATACCACACCGGCCTCAACACGCGCATCGGCGTACCGGTGGAGCATCTGGGACATGGCTATCAGGAAGCTTTGGCCAGCCCGGTTTTTGCTACGGCCATCGGCTTGCTCATGCGCGGCATCGAAGACATGGAGCAGGGTTTGACGACGCCCGCCGCTGTGGCGGAAGTGGAAACCACGCCCGAAAGCAATGCGGTGGAAGAAACCTCCGGCGCAGGAAAATGGTACGACAACATCTTCCGCAAAACCAAAGAATGGTTTGAGGCAGAACCCGATACCGATTTCTGACGGAGGGTCAAACTCCCGAACTACTTACTGATACTTTTTTTCTCTTTCACTGACGGACACAACCAAACAGCAGGGTCCGACCAAAACACAAAACTTATGTTATTCGATCTGCCAAAAGTAGAAAGCCCGATCATAAAAGTCATCGGCGTAGGCGGCGGTGGAAGCAATGCCGTCAACCACATGTATAAGCAAGGCATCATCGGCGTTGATTTTGCCATCTGCAATACCGACTCTCAGGCCATGAATCTCAGCCCGGTGCCCACCCGCATCCACCTGGGGCCAAACCTCACCGAAGGACGCGGCGCCGGCTCGAAGCCCAACATCGGCAAATTGGCCTGCGAAGAATCCATCGAGGATGTGCGTCGCTATTTGGACAACAACTGCCGCATGCTCTTCATCACGGCGGGCATGGGTGGCGGTACCGGCACCGGCGCGGCGCCCATCATTGCCAAAACCGCTCAGGAAATGGACATCCTGACGGTGGGCATCGTCACGCTGCCTTTTACCTTTGAAGGACGCCGCCGCACCGATCAGGGCGTGGACGGCTTAGCCGAACTGAAAAAATATGTGGACACCATCATCGTGGTTTCCAACGACAAGCTCCGCCAGATTTACGGCAACCTCTCTCTGTCCGACGCCTTCTCGCAGGCCGACAACATCCTCACCACCGCCGCCAAAGGCATCGCCGAAATCATCACGGTGCCCGGCTATGTGAACGTGGACTTCGAGGACGTCAACACCGTTATGCGCAACAGCGGCGTGGCCATCATGGGTACGGCATCTGTAGGCGGCGACGACCGCGCCCGCCGCGCTGTGGACGAGGCTCTGCACTCGCCCCTGCTCGAAGACAACGACATCCGGGGCGCGCAGCACATCCTGCTCAACATCAGCTCCGGCAGCCGCGAGGTGACGATGGACGAAATCTTCGAAATCACCGAGTTCGTTCAGGAAGAAGCCGGCTATGGCACCGACCTCATCTGGGGTAATTGCTACGACGAAACGCTGGGCGACAAACTCAGCGTCACCGTCATAGCTACGGGCTTCAACCATGCGCCCAAAAACGCGGCCCGCAAAACGCAGGTTTCCGACAAAATCGTCATCTCTTTGGACGACGACGACCGGACGCCGCCCGCTGCACAGCCCAACAAAACGCTGCGCGACATCGGCTTGGACGACAGCTCGATCAGCCCTTCCGTGGGCCGTACCATCGAGTTTGACGACCTGCGCCCCAATCGCAACCCGCGTCCGGGAGGCCAACAGGAGCCTTATGCGCAGCACGTCCGCGATTTGCAGCAGGAAGAGCGCAGCCGCCAGTTGGAGTTGGAGCAAAAGCGCCGCGAACAACTGCGCAACCTCAACGTAAAGCTCAACACGCCCAAAAACGTGATTGACCTGGAAAACGAACCGGCCTACATGCGCCGGGGCGTCAATTTGGACGATTTGCCGCACTCCGAAGAGCACTCCATGTCGAAGTGGAGCATCTCCGACGACGAGCCGCAAATCAGAGAAAACAATTCATTCCTACACAATAAGGTGGATTGACGCGATTCCCTACCTCTGGGAATCGTTAGTTCGTTACAAAGTATTTTTTATTTTACGGAGCGGCCTCCCGAGGGGAGCGTCGCTCCTTTTTTTGTCCATAAACCGACTCCTGTTTTCTTTAACACCACCTTAATTTTTTTTCCGCAACAAAGGGTACTTTTTCCCAGTTTAAGACACATACAAACGACAATCATTTTTACCACCCATGAAAAACCAATCGTCATGAACATCAGAAAAATCAAACTGGCACTCACCGTAGGTCTTATGAATCTCGACCCGCAGGGCAATGCGCTCCAATTGGTGCGCGATCTCGTCACCGAACTCAAAGAAGCGGGTTCGTTTCTGGGACTGAGCAGGGTCAGGGCCAACGACATCAGCGAGACGTACGCCCTCCAGTTCGAGCGCTGCACCATCGCCCTCGATCTGGTGTCCAACCCGAAAACGCAGAGCCACTCCGTACAAGGCTTCCGCCTCCAGTAAATAACGAACGACTGATTTGCTATATATCTTAACCTCTTTGCAGCGGCGCTTCCATCACGGGGCGCCGTTGTTGTTGGAAGAGGAATCGCCGGGCGGAATGGAACTTAGTGGCCACATTTCTACCCCAAATATGACGTCTTGCCTTACCTTTGCGGCCAACCAAATAAAACCATCATGTCCAACGCAATATTTCAGGTTCCCAAAGCGGTGAACGAACCCGTATTAAGCTATAAACCAGGTTCTTCCGAACGCGCAACGCTCAAAGCCACACTTGCCGAACTCAAAAAGACGGTAGCCGATATTCCGATGTTCATCGGTGGCAAACGCGTCAGTACCGGCGACAAAGTGGCCATTCATCCGCCGCACGAGTTGAGCCACACCCTCGGCTATTATCACCAGGGCGGCGCCGAGCATGTTCAAATGGCCATAGACGCGGCATTGCAGGCCAAGCCCGCCTGGGAAGCCATGCCCTGGGAAGAACGCGCTGCTATTTTCCTCAAAGCCGCCGACTTGCTCGCAGGACCGTACCGCGCCAAAATGAACGCGGCCACCATGCTTTGTCAATCGAAAAATGTGTTTCAGGCAGAAATTGACTGTGTGGCCGAGTTGTGCGATTTCTACCGCTTCAATGCGGAATTTATGACCGACATCTACCGGCAGCAGCCCATCAGTTCTCCGGGCATCTGGAACCGCATGGAATACAGGCCCTTAGAAGGATTCGTTTTTGCGCTCACGCCCTTCAACTTCACCTCCATCGCCGGCAACCTGCCCGCAGCGCCCGCCGTCATGGGCAATACGGTGGTGTGGAAGCCGTCCAACACGCAGATTTATTCCGCTGCCGTCATCATGGAAATATTGGAGGAGGCCGGACTTCCCGCAGGCGTCGTCAATTTGGTGTATGCAAGCGGCCCGGTAGCAGGGGAGGTCATTTTTAATCACTCCGATTTTGCGGGCATTCACTTCACCGGCGGCACCGGCACTTTTCAGCAAATCTGGGCCACCATCGGCCAAAACATCCACAAATACCGCTCTTACCCGCGCATCGTGGGCGAAACCGGCGGCAAGGATTTCGTGATGACTCATGCTTCTGCCGATCCGCTCGCAGTGGCTACGGCTCTGGCGCGCGGCGCTTTTGAATACCAGGGACAAAAATGTTCGGCGGCATCGAGGGCCTACGTTCCGGCGTCCCTTTGGCCGGCAGTGAAAAAGTCGCTGCTCGCACAGGTAGGTTCTTTCAAAATGGGATCGCCCGAAGATTTTACCAATTTCTTCAACGCCGTCATAGACGCCAAATCCTTCCGAAACATAGCCGCTTACATTGACGGCGCCAAGTCCGATCCTTCCTGCGAGATCATTGCCGGCGGGAATTATGACGATTCCAAAGGCTACTTCATCGAGCCGACCATTATTCTGACTTCCAATCCGGGCTACCGCACCATGTGTGAGGAGATTTTCGGCCCTGTGCTCACCATATATGTATATGAGGACGCGCAATACGAGGCTACGCTGGAACTGCTCGACCGCACTTCACCGTATGCGCTCACCGGAGCCATCTTTGCCCGCGACCGCAGCGCCGTCGTCACGGCTATGAACAAGCTGCGCAACGCGGCGGGCAATTTTTATATCAACGACAAACCTACCGGGGCGGTAGTGGGGCAGCAACCTTTCGGCGGCGCCAGGGCCAGCGGTACCAACGACAAAGCCGGTTCGGTGCTCAATCTTTTCCGCTGGACTTCGGCACGGGCCATCAAAGAAAACTTTGTGCCGCCTACCGATTATCGCTATCCGTTTATGGAGGAGGCGTAAGCCGGGTTCTGGGTTTCGGGTAGGAACGGGTTTTGTTTCGGGTTGCATCCGCCGTAGCCTTGGCGAAGGTGGGTTCAAGGTTTCGGGTTGGAACGGCTGCTACCCACTGGCTACAAGCTGCCGGCTTCAAGCCTCAAGCCGCGCTAGCACCGCCTACCTAATACCGCACACCGCCTACCGGTTTAAGGTTCCGGGTTCGAGGCTTCGCGTTTCCTCACGCTGAGAACCGCCTACCGCCTACTGAATCTTCGCGCTTAGCACCCCGCGCCATGGCGCGGCTACCGCACACCGCCTACCGAGAACCTATCCCAAATACGCCTTGAGGTTGTTGCGATTGTAAGATTTGCGCAAGCGACGGATGGCGCGCTCCTTAATCTGGCGCACGCGTTCGCGGGTGAGGTTGTACAATTCGCCGATCTCCTCCAGATTCAGCGGTTTGCTGCCGTTGAGGCCGTAGTATGCCGAAAGCACCTCCACTTCTCGGGGCGAGAGGATGGAAAGTCCTTGTTGCACCTCTTCGCGCAGCGACTCCTCCATGAGTTCCACATCGGGACTCATGTTCTCATCGCCCCGGATCATGTCGAGCATGGTAGCGTCGCCTTCTTCGTTGTTGATGGGCGCGTCCACCGAGACGTGGCGGCTCTGGCCGCGAATCATATTAGCCACCTCTTTGGGCGTCATGTCCAGAATTTCGGCCAGCTCGTCGTTGGTCGGGTCGCGTTCATACTCCTGTACAAAAGAGATAAACGCCTCATTTACTTTATTGTAAGAGCCTACTTTGTTGAGCGGCAACCGCACGATGCGCGAGTGCTCAACAATGGCCTGAAGGATGGACTGCCGAATCCACCATACCGCATAAGAGATGAATTTGAATCCTTTGGTTTCGTCAAAACGGCGGGCGGCTTTCATCAGGCCGACGTTGCCCTCGTTGATGAGGTCGCCCAGCGAAAGCCCTTGATTTTGATACTGTTTGGCCACCGAAACGACAAAACGGAGATTGGCGCGGGTGAGTTTTTCGAGCGCCTCCTGATCGTCCAATTTGATGCGCCGGGCCAGATTGGCTTCATCATCAACGGTCAGCATGGGTATTTTGCCGATGTCGTTGAGATACTTGTCCAATGCTAAGCTCTCTCTGGAGGTGATTTTGTTGGTAATTTTGAGCTGGCGCATACGTCCGAGTAGATTTTTGAAAAAAGGTTTGCCGAATATACGAAAATGGGTTGCACAATGTTCCCTCAGAGAACACCTTCGGCAAAGATACAGTTTCCTTTTTTAAAATTGATTTCTGACTTCGGCGCTTTCTTCTGGCGTATTCACATTGGTGAGGGCGCGGGTGCAGGGGGCTTGCAGGAGCGCTATGTTGCTGTTGATGAGTACTTTGCGTGGGCAAGAGTAGCCCTGCGCGAGGAATTGCAGCAGAATTTGGTAGGCTTTGGGTTCCCAGATGGCGATGAGCGGCTCCGGAAATTCATTGTCCGGGCTATTGAACGCGGTGGCCATTCGCGAGGGATCCCGGCGTTGCGCCAGAAACTGAAGCGTGCCTTCATCCAGCAGGGGTAGATCGCAGGCCACCACCAACCATGCCGAATCGGGGTAGGCCCGGAACGCCGAAAGCAGAGCGCTGTATGGCCCCAGATCGAGGAAAGTATCGGGCAGCGGCCGGTACGGAGCTTCTATCTCGGCGGTCTGATCGGGGCGGCAGGAAATAAACACTTCCGTGCAATGCGGGGCCAGCAGATCGGCGGTGAATTCCCGTTGCGGCTTGCCGTGGTATTCCATCAGCCCCTTGTCGGAACCCATTCTTACGCTTTTCCCTCCGGCCAGCACGAGGCCCCGCAGCGGTGGAACGGCCCGCGTCAAGGCGTCATCTATCCAGCTTGCTGCGGCAGCCACATCCGACAGTTGCAAAATCGGCACGGCATTTCCCTGAAGATGCTCGGTTAAAAAAGGCCAGGGTTCGGAAATATCATCCTGTAAAAGAATGAGTTGCACGTCTGTCAGCCGGTCCAATTTGCGTTGGAGCGAGTCCTTTTTTCGCTCGTCAATGATGACGATCTGGCGCCGGGCCGTGAAGTGGTTGCCGTTGATAAAAAGCGCGTCGTAGTCGTTGAGCCAAGAGCGGAGCCGGTAAACATCGGAATCGCCAACCGATTTGAGTTCCTGATGGGCATCGGCGGCTGCAACATGAGTGGAATGTGTCTGATGATCGGCATCCGTGAAGGCGCACTGCCATTTGGGCGAAAGCCTGTTGGAAACACTGCCGACCCATTGCTCAATAAGCTCGCAGGGCGCGCCGATGACGGCCCACTCGTTTCTGCCATACTGCCCGATGGCGGGCTTTACAATGGCGCCGTGTTTGGTGTGTTTCGGCATTTTTATCAATAAGACATCGCAAACAACACCCGCCGGCTGCTGGGATTGCCTGTCAGAATGCAACGGCCCTCCTCCGGCTGTGAGTCCAGAGGAATGCAGCGAATGGTAGCTTTGGTCAACTCCTTGATTTTCAGTTCGGTTTCGGTAGTGCCGTCCCAATGGGCAGAGATGAAACCGCCTTTTTCTTCCAGCACTTTTTGGAAATCCTCGAAAGTATCCACCGGAGTGATGTGCGAGTTGCGGTAGTCGAGCGCTCGTTGGAAGAGGTTGTTTTGGATGTCTTCCAACAGTTGAGCTACATAATTTTCGATGCCCTCAATGGGCTGTGAGGTTTTTTCCTTTGTATCCCGGCGGGCCACTTCCACCTGCTGCTGCTCCAAGTCGCGCATGCCGATGGCCAAGCGAACGGGCACGCCGCGCATTTCGTAATCGGCAAATTTGAAGCCCGGTCGTTTGCGCATGTCGGTATCGTATTTCACCGTGATGCCTTTGGCTTTGAGGGCCGCCATGATTTTTTTGGCGGCTTCGTCCAATTCGGGCGCGGGTTTGGGCACCGGCACAATGACCACCTGAAGCGGCGCAATGCGGGGCGGCAATACCAGACCTTCGTCGTCGGAATGGGTCATGATCAGACCTCCGATGAGGCGGGTAGAAACGCCCCAAGACGTAGCCCATACATACTCTTCTACGTTTTCTTCGTTGAGGAATTTGACGTCGAAAGCCTTGGCGAAATTCTGACCGAGGAAGTGAGAAGTGCCTGCCTGCAAGGCTTTGCCGTCTTGCATGAGCGCTTCGATGCAGTAGGTGTCTTCTGCGCCGGCGAAGCGTTCGTTGGCTGTTTTTACCCCTTTGATGACCGGCATGGCCATATATTGTTCAGCAAATTCGGCATATACATCCAGCATTTGAAGCGTTTCGTCAATGGCTTCCTGCTTGGTGGAATGTGCCGTGTGGCCTTCCTGCCAAAGGAACTCGGCAGTGCGCAAAAACAAGCGGGTGCGCATCTCCCAGCGTACCACATTGGCCCACTGGTTGATGAGCAGGGGCAGGTCGCGGTAAGAGCTGATCCAGTCGCGGTAGGTATTCCAGATGATGGTTTCCGAGGTGGGGCGAATGATGAGTTCTTCTTCCAATTTGGCGGAAGGGTCCACTACTACGCCTTTGCCGTTGGGGTCGTTCATCAGGCGGTGGTGCGTGACGACGGCGCATTCTTTGGCAAAACCTTCGACGTGTTCGGCTTCTTTGCTGAGAAAGCTCTTGGGGATGAACAGCGGGAAGTAGGCATTGACGTGGCCGGTTTCTTTGAACATGCGGTCGAGTTGGTCGCGCATATTTTCCCACAACCCGAAGCCGTAGGGCTTGATGACCATGCAGCCGCGCACGGCGGAATTGTCGGCCAGATCGGCTTTTTTGACAATGTCAATGTACCATTGCGAATAATCTTCGCTCCTTGATGTGATTTCTTTCGCCATTTTAGCTTATCTTTGAGGTCTGTTAAGTCGGTTCAAATTCAATTGTTAACAACTTTAACAGCCCGATTTTGAAGGTTTAAACTGATTTTAACACTTTTGAGCGCGCAAAAGTAATTATTTTGCGGTTGTAATAACTGATGAGCCTTTGGTAATTACTATTTAAAAAATCAACTATGAAAATGACCAAATTTTCCATTCTGCTCAGCTTCACGCTGATGGCCGCCGTCCTGACGACTGCGAACGCACAGTACGACGACATTTATTTCGATCCGAGCCGGGATGCGCCTGCTTCCTCTACCAAAGGCAGCCGGTATGACAGAAACGCCGATTACAGCAGTACGACGACTTCTGCTACACCGAGCAATTACGCCTACGACGACAGTGGTTTCGACTTTGGCCGCAACCCCGAAGTGAACCGCGCAGATGACGAGTACGATTACTACTACACTTCGCGCATTCGCCGTTTCAACCGCCCGTATTATGGTTTCGATTTCTTCGATCCCGTTTATGTGGATGCCAACTACTACGATCCTTACCTCACTCCGGGCGCTACCGTGCTGATTTATGACAATTTCAACTCGTACAGCGCTTTCAACTCCTGGAACCGCTGGAACCGTTGGAATCGCGTCAACAGCTTCTCCTCCTGGGGCTGGAATCCTTACACGCCTTACTATTCCTCTTGGGCCTGGAACCGCAACAATGTCGGTTTCAATAGCTTCAATTCCTGGGACCCGTGGTATGGCTCTTATGCCAACAACTTCGCAGTCAATAACTTCTACGGAGTAGGCGGCGGCGGATTTGTTTCCAATTATTACTGCCCGCCGTCTTGGGGTGCTAATAATTCCTACAATACGGTGAACAACACCAACAACAACAGCGCCAATCCCAACGGTACCTATTATGGTCCGCGCACGGGCGGCGCTACTTACACGCCGAATAACACGACCGGCCGCGCCCGCATCTCTTCGCTGGAAGCGCCGCGCGAAGCCAACAACAACCCTGTGATAGACAGAGCGCGCACCGTTTCTTCCGGGGCCATTCCTACTGCTCCGAGAACCGAGCCTTCCCGCACTTACGAGCAGCAGCCTTCTCGCACCACGCAGCCCTCGCGCACTACGACGACGGAACCTACGCGCACTTACGAGCAGCCTGCGCGCACCACGCAGCCTACGCCGAGCCGCACCTATGACCAACCCTCGCGTACTACTCAGCCTACGCCGAGCCGTACTTACGATCAGCCTTCGCGCACCACGCAGCCTACGCCGAGTCGCACTTATGACGCACCTCGCAGTACGCCTACGCCGTCTCGCAGCTACGAATCTCCGCGCAGCTACGATGCACCTCGCAGCACGCCGAGCAGCACGCCTACGCCGTCTCGCAGCTACGACAGCGGCAGCAGCCGTTCTTCTTCGGGTTCAACTGCTCCGAGCAGCTCTCCGAGTCCGGCCCGTTCTCGCGGCGGCAAATAAAATAAAGATCGCGTGGGGTAGAGGCTATTAGAAAATGGCTCGCCCTGCCGCACAAGTGGGTGTAGTTGGATGATACCATGTACACCCACTTTTTTTATGCCCCTTCGTTTCATTTTAAAGACCAATCAACTATGAAAGTGCATCTGTTTTGGGCAGCCTTCACCGCTGCTTGTTTTCTCTCTCCATTATACAGCAGCGCACAGGGCGTGGCCGATGCCCTGCGTTACTCTACCTTTGATCCTTTAGGCTCGGCAAGGGCCTTGGGTACCGGCAACTCTATGAGTGCTCTGGGCGCCGACTTTTCCGCTGTGAGTTCCAATCCGGCGGGCTTAGCCTGGTACCGCAAAAGCGAGTTTACTATTACGCCCAATTTTCTGAATGCCAACGCCAGGAGTACCTTGCTTTCAGGGCAGGGCAACGCTGAAGAAAAAGGCAATAAAGGCAATTTGAACTTCGGCAATCTGGGCTTGGTATTGTTTTCCGATCCGTCCGGCCCCGACTGGCGGGCGCTCAATTTCAGCTTTGGTATCAATCGCTTGCAAAACTTTCACAGGGAATTGTACTTCCGGGGAGATTCCCGTGGGTCAATCGTTAATCGCTTTCAGGAAATAGCCAATTCCGGACAAGGGACCAATAATTTTGAAACTGATCTGGCAGGCAGAGCCACAGCTATTTATGATGACGACAGGAACGGAGTGTTCGAGACGGACATGGATTTGGCGCCCAATGCGCTGATTCGTAGGCAACAAAGCATCAACAACAGCGGCTCCATCAGCGAAATGACGTTTTCGGCTGCCGCCAATTTTAAGGATTTCCTCATGGTGGGCGCTACCATCGGCATTCCTTTAGTGCGGTATTCGGAAGTAAAAAATTATGACGAGGAAGATTTTCAATCAGCCATTCCTTTTTTTGACAACCTCCAATACGTCGAGCGAGTAAGTACTTCCGGCGTAGGCATCAACGCCAAAATCGGCATCATTGCACGTCCGCATCAGATGCTTCGAATCGGCGCCGCTGTTCACACGCCTACTTTGTACAGCCTTACCGACGAGTACACCACTGAGCTGACCTACAATTACACCAATGCAGGGCAGGCGCAGACAGGCAGTGCCATCTCGCCCGACGGCTCCTTTGAATATGGCTTGCGTTCGCCCTGGCGTTTCATCGGCAGTGCCGGCGTTATTGTCGGCAAGGCGGGCTTTATCACGGCAGAGGCCGAGTATGTGGACTACGGCAGCGCGAGCCTGCGTTTTCGCGATTTTCCCGCCGATGAAAGCATTGCCAACGACAACATCGCAGCCCAATTGCAACCCGCCTTGCACCTGCGCATCGGGGGCGAAGTGGCCTACAAAACCTTCCGTTTCAGGGCAGGCGCCGGTCTCAACCCCTCTGCCAGAGTGGTTGATAACGACATCACCAATTTCACCCTGAGCGCAGGCGTGGGCGTGCGCGGCCGCAATTCCTTTATTGATCTGGGGTATCGCATCAGCGGCTTTGGGGAGAGCTATCAGCCCTACCTGACTGCCGAAGCGCCGGAGCAATTGGTGGACTCCAAAACCCAAAGAGGCCTGACCGCGTTAACTGTGGGTTTCCGGTTCTAAAACCCGGAACCCTCTATGGATTCACTCACGCAAATTACCCTCGGCGCCGCCGTAGGGGAGGTCATTTTGGGCCGCAAACTCGGCAACCGCGCCATGATCTGGGGCGCGGTTGCCGGCACCATCCCCGATCTGGACGTCATGGCCAATTTGGTCACCGACGAAATCAGCGCACTGGCCTTTCACCGCGCCATTACTCATTCGCTCACTTTTTCAGTAGTGGCTGCCCCCGTTCTCGGTTGGCTATTGCATCGCATGGACGGGCACGAAGGCGGGCTGGGCAATCCGGCTCGATGGCGCGATTTGGGCTTGGCGGCATTGGCCGTTTTTGTGTTGGTAGCCGGCGGTTCTTTGGTGATGCCGATCCCCTGGTTGGAGGTGTTGAAAATCGGTTCGGTTGTCACGGCAGCCATCATTTTTTTTCCTTTGCTCAGTATGATTTTGCGGGCGGTAAGAGGCATTTCGCGGCCACAGGAACAGCGCCCCGGCTTCAAATTGTGGACTTGGTTTTTCTTTTGGTCCATCATCACTCACCCGCTATTGGACGCCTGCACCACCTACGGCACCCAATTGTTTCAGCCGTTTTCCGACTATCGTGCGGCGCTCAACAACATCTCCGTAGCCGATCCGGCCTACACTTTCCCGTTTCTGCTGTTTGTCATCATCGCCTCCCGGATGGCCAAAACAGGCCGCGCCCGCCGTATTTTCAACTGGATCGGCATCGGCATCAGCAGTGCCTACATGATGTTTACTTTTTATAACAAGGTGAAAGTGGACGGTATTTTCGAGCGTTCCCTGCAACGAGAAAATATTGCAGCACAGCGTTTTATGACCTCGCCCACCATTCTCAACAACATCCTGTGGCAGGGCGTGGCAGAAGGCGATTCGGTGTATCATCACGGCATGTACTCGTTGTTGGATGCCCGTCCGGAGGTGGACTCTTTTGTACAAATTCCCAAACACCACGATTGGATTCGACCCTACGCCGATGAGCGGCCGATACGAGTATTGCGCTGGTTTTCAGACGACTACTACACAGTGCTGAGGCGAAAGGACGGTCGCTTGCAGTTCAACGACCTCCGTTTCGGTTCTATGACGGGCCGTTTTGATACAGAAACCGACCTCGTTTTTGGCTTTATTATTGAAGAAAAAGACGGCCAACTGTTGGTCACCGGCGCCAATGAACGCCCCGATGCTGCGGGAGATTCATTCCGGCAATTGTGGCTGCGGATGCTGGGCCGCAACTGAGGCAATACCCGCCTTATTCCTACGTTTCCATTTTCAAAAAAAGCAGAAAATGACTTCCATTTTTACAAAAACGATGCGGTGGTGGATGCCGGTGGTGATGTTGTGTGGCTTTATTTCAAACGCAACTGCACAGAAATACAGCAATGAATTTCTCTCTATCGGCGTGGGAGCCAGAGCGCAGGGCATGGGCATGGCCGTTATTGCCGGCGGTTCGGACGTGACTTCCGGCGTATGGAATCCGGCTGGACTGGCGGGTATTGATCTGCCCAACGGCTTTCAGTTGGGGGCCATGCACTCCGAGTGGTTTGGCGGCGTGGGCAAATTCGACTATGCAGGCGTGGTGCTGCCTTTGGCCAACAACCATCGCCGTTTGGGCTTGTCATTCATTCGTTTCGGCATTGATCAGATTCCCAATACACTCACCCTTTATGAAGACGACGGCACGGTGAATTACGACAACGTGAGCGAGTTTTCGGCCGCCGATTATGCCTTTGTGCTGAGTTATGCCCAGTTGGTCAAGCCGGAAGTCGGTAAATTGGCTGTGGGCGGCAACATCAAAATAGTACACCGGCGCATCGGGCCGTTTGCTACTTCCTGGGGTTTCGGCGCCGATCTGGGTTTGCAATACCGGCTGAACAAGTGGCGGCTGGGCGTACTGGCCCGCGATATTACCACCACGTTCAACGCCTGGGCATTCAGCTTCACCGACGAGCAAAAAGAGGTACTCTCGCTGACCAATAATGAAATCCCCATCAACAGCGTGGAGATCACCCGACCGCAAATTATATTGGGCATCACCCGCCGTTTTGAATGGAAAAACGTAGGCATCTCGCCAGAAATAGACCTCATTGCCACTACCGACGGGCGACGCAATACGCTCATTTCAGCAGCCCCGTTCAGCATAGACCCCGCCATCGGATTAGAGTTGGATTACAAACAAAAGGTCTTCCTGCGCGGCGGTGCGAGCCAGTTTCAGCGCGAAATGGATTTTGGCGGCAAGGAGTTGCTGGGCGTACGGCCGGCCATCGGCGTGGGTCTGAAAGTGGGCGCACTGAATCTGGACTACGCGTTCACGGATTTAGGCTCGCAGCAGAACACGTTTTCGCACGTTGTTTCAGTGATGCTGAATGTGCGGAGGAGGTGAGTTGGGGATACAAAGTAATCAGGCTATTGCAAAGTCGGGGAGTAAAGGCCGTTGATATAGGGGGTGAAACGCAAGAACAATGTCGCTTTTAGGTATGCCTTTCTCCGCCAACAGCAGTGCTACTTTCAGGTCGGTTCCGTCATGTTGAATCAAAACCCGCCCCTGATCGTTTACGTCAATATGCAAAAAAGGTGTATATTCTCTGTAGTCATCTTCCCAGCCTACGGAAAAAAGCAGGTAATGGCCCCGTTCGTCGTCTGTAATCAATTGTGTTTGAACACTTTCGTCTGAGGGCGACATAGCTGCGATCTCTACAAAGAGTTCACGGACAATTTTTTTGTAAAGCGCTATTTTTTCCATTGTGTAATTATTGATTCTTTTTCATTGAAAATCAGCAACTTCAATTGATACAAATCTGCTATTTCCATAAAAAACGGATCGTCGAAAAATTTGGTATAAAATCCATTCGGTATTGCCAAAAACAATGTTCTGTCGGATTCTTTTTGAGCTAAAGCAGGTCTGTAAAGCAGGAATTGTCCCAATGCCTCCTCAAATGCATCCATGTCTGATAAACTCACAAAACTCTTTATCTCCACAGCAATTTTTTCATTTTCTCTTTCGGCGCCGACGAGTTCTGCTCCCAAATCTATATACCCCTTCCGTCTCCCGATTCTCATGAAGTAAGGATCGTGGGGATGGTCCATCCATCGTTTTCCAAAGCATGACGGACTACATGGTGGAAAAAATCTCTCGCGGGCATTAAGATGTATTTATGTGCAAATATACGATAATCCGCCAACGCCTGCCTTTGTACTTTCTGTCTATTTTTTAAAAAACACTGCTATGACCAGAATCTTATTCCTCGTCCTTTTTTGTGCAATAGCGGCGACCGCAGTCGTCTCCGCACAAACAAAATTCAGTATCGGCCCGGAAGCGGGCATCTCTGTGTCTACCGAACTCAACTTCAGGCCCGTTTTCCGTCGCCATGATATGTTTCTGACTTTGGCGTATTTTTTGGCAACTAACTGATACGCCGGCCCCCATTTCGTAGATCAAAACCCGCAGTACATCTGTTGAAAAATAGCTTTTTTGGTCAAACATGACTAAATTGCCCAAGATTTTCAAAGGCAGCGTTTCATTGGTCATCGAATAGAATTACCCGATGCTTTCTTGAACGCTAACCGTGAGTAATCAGCACATTATCACATCGTCACATCAGCACATTGATTCATCTTCTCACCCAAATACTTCTGACAATGCTCTATTTGGCAGGATTTATCGGAACCGTGACCACGCTCGCAGCCTGGTTGTTGTTGAAAGCCCGCGGGCGCAGCGTTCGCGGATTGCCCGGCGGTTTTATCATTGCACTGGGCGCTTACCTCATCGGATTGCTATTTTCAGGTGTGGGGCTGGAGGCCAAGTTGGGCGTCTTTGCGCGAGATATGCTGGTAGTGGCTGTGTCCGGCATAGCCGTGATGGCGATGGTGGCGCGGCGCAAGGCATTGGGACCCGGCCTCTTGGCACTGGGCCTGTTGCTGGCCTGGTTTGTGCAGTTTCAGTTGCGCCCCACCATGCAGCAGGCCGCCGAACGCATAGAATTGGATGCCGATGGCGAATTGCTCATCCAGATCAGCGAGGGGAGGCAGGTAAAAGAACTCAATGCGCTGATACAGGAATATGGCCTTGACATTCAGCCTGCATTCTCGCCCGCCAGCCCGGAAATCACGCAATTGGACAACTACTATGTGGTGAACGTACCGACCGCCCAGGAAGGCAAACTCGGCCGCATCAAAAAATCCCTCCATCGCTCCGGCATGATTGATTGGTTGGAAGAAAATGAAGTGGTAACGGTGGCGCCCATGCCCGCTCAAAACCCCGCGCCCATACAGCGCCGCTACGGCATTGACGACCCCGGCCTGAGCCAACTCTGGGGATTTGAAGCCATGCAGGTGGACCAACTCTACGAAACCCTCCGCAAGGGCAATATCCAACCCAGGAAAAAAGCGCTCATCGCTATTTTAGACACCGGCGTGGATGCCCAACACGAAGACATCAAAGCCAATTACCGCTCTCTCTCAGCCGCCTACGACAATGACCCGATGAAGCACGGTACGCACTGCGCAGGCATTGCGGCCTCTGTGTCGAACAACGGATTGGGGGTGGCCTCTTTTTCTGTGGACAATGCCTTCTTTCAGGTCGCCAGTATAAAAGTACTCAACGCGGGCGGCTCCGGTACGCAGCAGGGCATCATTCGCGGCATGATTGAAGCCGCCGATGCAGGGGCCGACGTGATTTCCATGTCGCTGGGCGGGCGCACGGGTTCCGTCAAACAAACGGCCTATGAAAAAGCAGTGAAGTACGCCGCCAAAAAAGGCGCCATTGTGGTGGCCGCAGCCGGCAATTCCAACCGCAATGCCAAAGATTTTGCCCCCGTGAATACGCCCGGCGTCATTGGCGTGAGCGCGGTGGATGCCGGTTTGAACCGGGCCGTTTTTTCCAACTTTGTCAACGATATCCCCTGGGCGGTAGCTGCTCCGGGCGTGGACATTTATTCCACCGTTCCCGGCAATCAGTATGCGTCGTTCAACGGCACCTCAATGGCTACGCCGTATGTGGCCGGTCTGCTGGGCTTGCTCAAGAGCATCCGCCCGGAACTGACGGCCCGCGAGGCATACAATTTGCTGCAAAGCACCGGCAAGGAAACCAAAAATACCCGCGAAACCGGCCGCCTGATTCAACCGGCGAAGGCTGTGGGTGGTTTGAGGTAGCCGGTTCCAGGGATGAGGGGTGAGTGTGTGAGCAACCCGGAACCTTGAACCCGGAACCCGGAGGGCTTGATTCCCCTTCACCAAGCAAAGTATAAACAAACGATGAACGAGCGCACGCACAAAATCAACTTTCGCATTCAATTAGTAGCTGTCGGCATCGGGATCGTCCTCATGGGCGTCAAGTTTTTTGCATGGTGGCTCACCAATTCCAACGCCATTCTCACCGATGCTCTGGAAAGCATCATCAACGTAGTCGCAGGCTTATTTGCCCTGTACAGCCTGCACATCACATCCATACCCAAAGATGCGAATCACCCCTACGGGCACGGCAAAGTAGAGTTTATGGCTGCCGGATTTGAAGGCGGCCTGATCGTATTAGCCGGCCTGCTCATTGTGGGCAAAGGCGCTTACAACCTCATTTTTCCGCAGGAACTCGAAAAAATAGACATCGGCCTGATACTGACGGCGTTTTCGGGACTGATCAATTTCGGATTGGGATTTTTTGTGTTGCGCCAGGGGAAAAAATCGCACTCGCTCACCATGCAGGCCGACGGCAAACACCTGCTGTCAGATGCCTATTCCTCAGCGGGTATTCTGTTGGGTATGTTGCTGTTGTATTTCACCGGCGCTACCTGGTTGGACAACCTCACGGCCATTATTTTCGGATTCGTCATTCTTTACACAGGTTTGCAATTGCTGCGGACTTCCGTCTCCGGCATCATGGACGAGGCCGAACCCGAAACCATCCGCCCTTTGGTGGACATCATGCTGCAAAATCGCCGCGACAACTGGGTGGACATTCACAATCTCCGCGCCATCCGCTACGGCTCGGCCATTCACATTGATTGCCACCTCACCGTGCCCTGGTATTTTACGGTGGAGGAGGGGCATGCCGAGGTCAAATTGTTGGAAACCTTGGTACAAAAAGACAATCCCACACAGGTAGAACTGTTTGTACACGCCGATCCCTGTCGCCCGCCTTCTGCCTGTTCCATTTGCCGAAAGGCCGACTGCGCGCAACGACAGGCCGCTTTTGAACGAGATGTGCCCTGGACATTGGAGAGCCTCCTGCATTTGAGAAATCATCAGGAGTTGTAGTTGGGGCCAGTATAGTGAAGGGGGGATTTACCCTGTAAATACAAAATAGAGTCACCCCTTCATTAAGTAGTGGGGCAAAAATAAATG
>DDUV01000058.1:56387-76047 GCA_002344975.1 Saprospiraceae bacterium UBA2329
TATTTTTTTATCGCCCCTAAGCGCAGATATGGACATATTTTCACCGCACGCGGCAGCCCCTCAATGCCCGCTCGCCCCGCCGGCTTTTACCGACTGTGCCTCATTTTTATCATCTTTCACCATGGTCCAGGCCAATGCCGAGATGCCCAGAGACACCGTGGCCACCAAAAAAATGATGCCTTTGTCGGCAGTCCGTTCGATCAACTGCCCGATGCCGAGACTGGCCACCAATTGCGGCAGCACCACCGACAAATTGAACAAACCCATGTACAACCCCATGCGCCCCTGATCTACTTTTTGAGACATGATGGCAAAGGGCAGGCTCACCGTAGCCGCCCAGCCGATGCCCAATACGCCCATGAGCACATACACGGCCATGGGGCTGTGGCCCAGCAACCACACGCCTGCATAAGCCGCCGCCATGGTGGCAATGCAAAGAAAATGCGTGCGCACTCGGCCTATTTTGCGCGTGAGCGGTTCCAGTACAAACGCAGGCAATACAGCAGCTACGGCATTGAAAATGAGGAAGGAAATGGATACCACCTGCCCCATTTTTAAATCGTCTAAGGCGGGCATGCGGTGTTGCACAAAGGCAAACATATATACAAACATAGTCTGAATGCCCACCCAGGTGAAAGCGTGCGCGGCCAATACTTTTTGGAAGCCCATTTTACCGGTCACGGCTTTTGTTCGGCCTTCTTCGCGTTGCGCGAGCGTGTATCCGATGAGGGCTATGGTGAGCGCGAGGCATATCAGTTCTACCCAGGGATGGCCGCCCTCAAAGCCGATAATCCGGGCAGTGATGCCATAACTTGCATAAAGCAGGAAACCCCACAATGGCAGTAAGTTCATCAAAATATCGCCCAAGCCGGAGCGCCTTTCTTTTACGCCCTCCGAGGTATTCAGCACCCTGGGTTCTTCGATAAAAAACGGCGGCAGCACCGACATGAGCAACACCATGATCGCGCCTGCATAGATGAGCGTGTAATTATCCCAGATGGCGCTTATTAAATAGGCCGACATGCCGAATGTGCCCGAAATGGTTTGCATCCAGGTGTAGCCCTTGGTGCGCGGCTGGCCTTCGGGCGTCACATCGGCGATGATGGTGCGGGTAGGATTGAAACCCACATTGATGGACAAATCCAGCGTAAGCGCCACAGCAATCGCCACTGCCAGAAGCCCTTCCACGCCCAGCGCCGACGACACGATCTCGATATTGGGCAATGCCAGCAAACTCAATGCCGCCATCACCCCGCCGATGAGGATGAAGGGCCGGCGCCGGCCTCCCCAAAACCATACTTTATCGCTGACGATGCCGAAAATGACCTGGCCGAAAATGCCTGCAATGGGGCCGGCAGCCCACACCAAGCCCACCTCGTCAATTTTCAGGTTGTACTTGGTGGTCAGAATCCAGCTCAGCGCGGCAATTTGTACCGAAAGCGCAAAACCCATCGCAGAGGAGGGCAAGCTGAGGATGCCGTAAAACAGCGGCGAAAGACGTTTTTGAATATCGAGCATGACAGTTGTTTTAATTTCGGATTCAAAATTCCGGATTCAAGATTTCGGATTTTGCTGTTTTTACAAAGTTTGTACAAAACGTTGGGCGGCTGCGGGATTGGTTGCCAGCGGAATATTATACACATCGCACAGGCGCATGAGCATGCTCACGTCCACCTCGTGCGGGTGCTTGCCCAGCGGGTCCCGAAAAAAAATAACCATGTCCACCGAGCCTTCTGCAATGCGCGAAGCTATCTGCGCATCGCCGCCCATAGGTCCGCTGGCCATTTTGTTTACCTCTAAGCCGGCGCGTTCCAGATGAGAACCGGTGGTGCCGGTGGCGATGAGCGTGATGTTTTTACTTTTAAAAAGCTCCACATAATCCTTTACGAAGCCCACCATTTCAGCTTTTTTGCCGTCGTGAGCGATAAATGCGATGGTCATATTCAACCCCTTTTGATTTTGACTGTTTGGGAAAGTGTTGTGTGTAGTTACACCTATTGTGCATAACTTCGCGCCAAATTTAGCATAATCAAAACCAAGTTTAATATGAAAAAACTCATTTTACCTGTTTTCGTCATGTTCATGACCGCCCTGAGCATCCACACGCTCGAAGCTCAGATTCGCACGCCGCAGCCCAGCCCTGCCGCCGAAGTGAAACAAACAGTGGGCCTCACCGAGGTCTCCATTGTGTATTCCCGCCCCAGCGCCAAAGGCCGCGTGGTGTTTGGCGATCTGGTGCCGATGGATCAAGTTTGGCGTACGGGCGCCAACTCGGCCACCAAAATCACGTTCAGCGAGAACGTCAAACTCGGTGGTCAGGAAGTGAAAAAAGGCTCTTATGCCCTCCTCACTGTGCCCGGCAAAGACATGTGGAAGGTGATGTTGCACAATTACGAAAGCACCAACTGGGGCAGCTATACAGACAAAGCAGCCGCAGTGGCATTTTCCGTAAAATCAGACAAAACCGCTGAATTCACGGAAACTTTCACCATTGCAGTCAATGACGTGACCAGCAACTCTGCCAACATTGACATCCGCTGGGAGAACACCAAAGCCAGCCTCCCGCTCATGGTAGAATTCGATGCCGCCGTGATGGAAAACATCAAGCGCGTCATGGCCGGCCCCTCTGCCGGCGATCTGGCTGCTGCCGCCAACTACTATCACGACAACGGCAAAGACCTCAACCAGGCTTTGGAATGGATTCAGAAAGCCAACGCAAGCACGCCGCGCTACTGGACGCTGCGTCGCGAGGCCATGATTCTGGCCGATCTGGGCCGCTACGAAGAGGCTGTCAAAACTGCTGAAAAATCGCTGGCTTTGGCTTCCGAAGGCGGCGACGACGCTTATGTGAAAATGAACAAAAAATCTATTGAAGAGTGGACGCCGAAGATCAAGCCTGCTCAGCAGCCTGCCACGCAGCCTAAAGGCAAAAAAGGGAAAAGCTGATTTTTAGCTTTTGCCCTGGAAAGCCTCGAAAGTCATAAGATTTTCGGGGCTTTTTTTTGGGGCTTGCCAAAGCAACGTTTGCGAAGCCTCACAGGATTCGTAAACGTAGTACCGAGAATACCTTGAATTTGGCGTGCCGGCCCACTCATACCATCAAAAGGGGCCGTCGGGCGCCTCGGTCGTCCTCCTATCGTCGTTCCTCCCTTCGGCCCCCTCACGCGCAGGCTTACACGGCAAAATCCAGAGTTGTTTTTCGGCAGGCAGCGTTGTATTCTGTTTTATATTTGCAGCATGAGCAAAAAAGTAATTCTCTACATCGCCACCAGCTTAGACGGCTTCATTGCCCGCGAAAACGGCTCGGTGGACTGGCTGCCCCAGAGCGGCGAAGATTTCGGATACGAAGCCTTTCTCTCTCAGATAGATACGGTGTTGATGGGACACAAAACCTACCGCCAAATCCTGAGCTTTGGAGTGGAATACCCCTACACAGGCAAACGCAACTACGTCTTCACCCGCGACAAAACCTTAGAACGGGACGAGCACGCAGAGTTTGTCCACAGCAACATCGTTCCTTTTGTCAAAGCGCTGAAAGTCTCCGGGTTTAAGAACATCTGGCTTGTCGGCGGCGGCGAACTGTTCTCCGAATTGCTGGCTGCCGGCGTGGTGGACGAACTGATTCTCTTCGTGTTTCCGCTGCTGCTGGGCGAGGGCATTCCACTGTTTCAAGGGCCCTTCCCTGAACAAGCACTTGAACTGCTGCACGCGCACGCACACAAGGGAGGCGTTTTGGAACTGAGGTACGGAATCGGCAGTCACATGTAGCGCGGTGGGAACCCGGAACCAGTAGGCGGTAGGCAGTGAGCGGTTCCAACGCAAAACCTTGAACGCAAAACCTTGAACCCGAAACCCACCTTCCCACGCCTGTGGCGTGGTACGGCGGATGCAACCCGAAACCTTGAACCCGCCAACATAACGCCGCCACGATTGTTAGACCAGAAAATCAACAGCTATGCACTATCTGAGGCTTACTTCCGTCATCACTTTTTTGTTGATCATGTTGGTCTTGATCCTGTTCATCTACCCCACTGCAACGGCATTTATGCTGGCCTCGGCGCTGACGCCGCTGCTCATCGGAGTGTTGGCCGTCAGGGTGTTGCGCGCACCGGTACAGGCTCCTGAGCGCAAGACCGACAGCGATTGGTACGATGTGCATTGACCTGATCTACTGCATTTTATAAAATCCCTCCACCGCCGGAAATATCTTCCCGTATAAGCCCGTGCTGTCGGAAGAAAAAAACGTCTTTGGGTTTTGTGATGAAACCAACACAAAGGGCGGCTTGCGGGCAGCATCGGAAAAACAGGTGATTTCAAAAACACCCGGTATATTCTTGCCTTTGATTACCAACCTCTTGTGCAGTTTGTCGTCTGCTTCCAACTCGTCGAAATCATCGGCAAAATCATCAGCAGAAATATTGCGAAAGGCATTCAGATACTCCTCTACCGCCATCGAATCCAACACAGTGCCTCCCAGCGTCCAGCCGTTGGCGCCGCGCTCAAAGGCCAGGGTTGTATCGGGGCTTTCCCAAAGGAAGGCGTTCATTTCCATTTCCCGTTTCATGCGCAAGAGCAGGCGGTTGCGGTAGCTGTTGAAAGTTTTGCCGATGTGCGACATCTGAAATCCGTCCACTACAAAAACGGCCTTTTCATCGCTGATTCTCAGAAATGTAATGGTGGACTGAGACGCGGCGTCCAAATCCTCGTTGCCCAGAAGGAAATCTTGTGTCAGCGTTCCCCTTTCGTATAGTTTTACGCGGGTGGCATGAGCATCGTCCACGCCATACACCGTCCACAGGTCTTTGTCTTTGGCTACAACTTGTTGCGTTTCCACTTTCATCAGGGCGGCCAGCAATTGTCCTACCGGTTCCGCCTCGGCCGAGATATTGCGCCGGCCGTCGGTCAGAATCCATTTGCCGGATTCTTTGACGAGGCTGAATTCGGTTTCGCCCGGTGCATGGATGACTACCGAACTGACCGCGGAAGTGTCGGCTTCGATGAGTACCGACTCGAAGCTGCGCTCCCGTTTACCAAACTGTTTGCGCGAGAAATAGACCGCTACCAACAGCATGGCAAAAATGATGACTAAGTGTTTGTTTTTCATAGGTTTACTGTTCAAGGTTTCGGGTTTAAGGTTTCGGGTTCAGCATTTCGGGGGTAGTGAAGGGGTGACTTTGCAAGTTTCAGCCTCGCAGTCACCCCTTCACTAAGCCGGAGAACCCGGAACCCGGAACTATTTCTGATACAGTTTCATGCCGGCGCTTTCATATTTGTCGCCTTTTTTCCAGATGGGTTTGGCGGCATCGTCGGCGATGCGGCGTGCCAGCAAAGCAAAGCTCTGACAGTAGCGCAAGAGGTACGGCATGTCCACAGAGGCTGCTTCATCAGGAGCCTGGTGGTAGTATTTCATCAGCGTTTCGTCAAAGCCGGTGACGCCGGGGCTGATGCAGACGGCGGGCACGCCTTTGGCAGCAAAAGAAACGTTGTCGGAGCGGTCGAAAAGACCTTGTTCGGGCACAGGATTGGGGATGACACCCAGACCAAATGCAGCAGCCGCACTTTCGATGTGCTCGTCTGTTCCGGTGCGGCCATGACCGATGGCAGAAATTTTCGTCACCTCATTGTAGCCGGCGCCATCGGCATTGAGGTTGAAGATGGTTTGACGCAGCGGAATGAGCGGATGGTCGGCGTAGTAAAGGCTGCCGAGCAGACCCATTTCTTCGCCGTTGCAGGCCAGCAGGATGATGGAACGCTTGGTTTTTTGTTGTGCCAGGGTGCGGGCGGCGAGGAGCAGTGCCGAAGTGCCGAAAGCATTGTCGCGGGCGCCGTTGAAAATGCTGTCTGCTGCGGTGAAGGGAGAGCCTCCGTTTTTGCCGGTGCCTACATGATCGAAGTGGGCGCTGAGCAGGACATACTCGTCTTTGAGTACGGGGTCGGAGCCGGGAATGACGGCGATCACATTGGGTACCATTTTGCGAGTGACCGAAGCGCCGGAGCTGCTGAGCGTGATTTTTTGAGGGGCGCCTTTGACGATTTCCGCCAAAGCGTCGTTGCCTTTTTCTTTGAGCCAGCCGTAGGGGATGGTGGCTTTATCGGGCGAGTCGTCGCCGACGCGGGTGGAGGACTTGCCGAAGTACTGGAGCGCGAACTGCCAGGGGAAGCCGAGGCGATACAGTTCGATGATGGCTACTGCGCCGCGCTCCTGAGCCAGGCGGCGCTTGTCGCGGATGCTGTTGAAAGCGGCCATCGGGCTGGAATCATCGGGCAGGCCGGAGATGACAAAAACGACTTTGCCTTTGACGTCGAGGCCCTTGTAGTCGTCGTGGCCTGCGGAGGCGTCCACCCAGCCATGACCGGCAAAAACGGCAGTGGTTTTGGCATTGAGGGCATCGCCGGCCATCATGAGATAGTCTTTGCGGTGCTCGTAGGCGGTTTTGCCGATTTTGAGGGCGGAGGCCGAGGGCGGCGTCACGGTTTCGAGAGGGAAGTGCTGGAAGTAGCCGTCGGCGCCGGGCAGGGGTTGCGCGCCGAAGGCTCGGAAGTTTTCGGCGATGTAGCGGGCGGCAATGAAGTTGCCGGGTTCGCCGGTGCGGCGGCCCTGAAGCTCATCGGAGGCTAAGAAGCGGAGATGGGATTCCACTTCGTATTGCGGCGCCGTGTGTTCGGGTGATTGGGCGAGCGCTAAGCTGCTCAATGTCAGGAGAAAAGAAAAGATAGTGAATCGCATGTTGAATCGTTTTGATGGTTTCATATTCAAAGTTCATCTTCTTAAAACAGCGCGCACGGGTACGGCTTCGAGGCCCCAAACGCGGAGCGGCAGGCAGAGTAGCTCGTAAGGGCCGGGAGCGACGTGGTGCAGGTGGAGGCTTTCGAGGATGACGACTTTGTGTTGCAGCAGTACGATGTGCGTGTCGAAAGGGTCGTCGTACATTTGGATGGAATGGTAGTCAATGCCGACGAGGAACATGTCCCTTTCTGCGATCCACTGTGCTGCATCGAGGCTGAGGGCGCAGAAATCGGGGCGGAAAGGCCGGCGGAAATCTTGCCACAGCGCGGAATTGTCGGTTTTGAGGAGAAGGCGGCGCGTGTCGTCGGGAATGTGTGCGGCTTCGAGGTCGGCGGCGGTGATGCGTTGCAGGCCGGTGAAATCGGCCACTAAGCAGGGGCCGATGAGTTGTGTGAGCGGAATGTCGTCGGTGGTATCGGCGCCGGGAATGAAGTGCAGCGGCGCGTCAATATGGGTGCCGGAGTGCGCGTCGAGGTCGAGGCGACTGACGTTGGCCACATCGCCGGCGGCGAGGCTCATGTCCTGTGTGATGCGCAGGGCGGGCGTTTCGGGCCAGAGGGGCAGGCCCGGATGGAGCGGCACGGAGATGTCAATCAGTTCATTCATGCCGTCCGCTGCGATCTATGAGCATGTTGCCGGCCTGCTGCGTGCCCAGCATGAGGATATCCTGGATGTTGACATGCGGGGGCTGGGTGGCCATGAAATAGATGGCTTCGGCGACGTCGGGGGAGGTGAGCGGTTTGAAATCGTTGTAGATTTTGGCGCGCTCGGCATCGCCGTCGAAGCGAACGAGGGCGAATTCCGTCTCCTCCACATGACCGGGACTGACCTGCCCCACGCGGATGTTGTGGTTGTGGAGGTCGTAGCGGGTAGCTTTGGTGAGGGCGTCCACGGCGAATTTGGAGGCGCAATAGACGTTGCCTTTCGGGTAAATCTCTTTGCCGGCAGTGGAACCTATATTGATGATGAAGCCTTTGCGACGGGCCACCATGCGCGGAGATACGGCGCGGGTGACGTAGAGCAGGCCCTTGACGTTGGTGTCTATCATTTCGTCCCAGTGTTCGAGGCTGCCTTCGTGGATGAAGTCGAAGCCTTTGGCTTTGCCGGCATTGTTGATGAGGATGTCAATGTCGGACCACTCGGCGGGCAGGCTGTCAATGGCTTGCTGAACGGCGGCGGCATCACGCACATCGAGTACAAATGTGTGAACCTGAACGCCGTATTCTGCTTCGAGCTGCGATTTCAGTTCTTCCAAACGCTCGGCCCGGCGAGCGCACAAGAGCAGCCGAAAGCCGTTTTGGGCAAATTTGACGGCGGTAGCCCTGCCGATGCCCGATGTGGCCCCGGTGATGAATACCGTTTGGTTGTTGACGGGGCGCTCGGTGAGGCGTTGTAGTTCTGCCTCGCGCTCTTTGAGCAGTGCTTCGAGGCGATGTAGGTTCTCTCGCATTTCCGCCAGAGCGGCCTGCTCCTGCTCGATGATTTCAGCGGCTTTGGCGGTGTGCGCGGAGCGCAGGTACTCAAAAGCCACGTCGTTTTGCGGGGTTTTCAGTTCGGGATTGTTGAGGACGGCATTTTGATAGGCCGTGTAAGCTTCTTCTGAATCACCGAGACGATGGTACAGCAGGGCCAGATCGTACCATACGAAGGGGTGCGCGGGCTGAAGCTGCAGCGCAGTGCGAAAGGCTGCGCCGGCGGCTTCGTCATCGCCGGTTTCGGCCATAAGGACGCCGTATTGGTAGTGGGCCTCTGCATCTGTGGGCGCCAATTGGATGGCGGTTTCAAAACATTGAGCAGCCGTCGCTTCCTCGCCTGGATAGTGCTCGGCCAGCAATGCGCCAAGGCGGAACCAGGCATCGGCGTGGTCGGGCGAGGCTTGGGTCAGTTGCGCATAAGCGTTGCGGGCGGCTGCATAATCGCCGTGAAACTCGGCATCGGCGCCGAGACGGAGGAGGGATACGGGTTCCGGGTTCGAGGTTTCGGGTTCAAGGTTGTCACCGCCGACCGCCGTCCCGATCTCCTTCGTCATCGGGACTTCGCTTCGCTCGACTGCCAACTGCTCACCGCCTACCGGTTCCGAGTTTTGGGTTTCGGGTTTAAGGTTCCGGGTTTCGGGTTCAAGGTTGTCACCGCCGACCGCCAACTGCTCACCGCCTACCGATTCCGGGTTCAAGGCTTCGGGTTCCGGTTCGTCGGATGCGGGCGCTTCGCCGGTAATTTCGGGCGCGGCGGGCATTTCTGTTTCGCCGGGCGTAGCATCTTCGGTATCGGGTGCGACATCTGCTTCCTGAGATTCGTCTTTGGCCAAAGCGGGTTCTTCCTCCTCTGTTGCGATGGGTTCATCGGGGAGCAGGGAGATGCCGGGAATGTCGGAGAGGTCAATGTCGGGAAGTTCGTCGGAGTGCGGTGTGCTGTCGGCGGTGGGAGGTGTTTTGAAAGTCCAGATTTTGTCTTCGTCGCCGGTGAAACGGAAGAAACGCTCGTAATTGGAGCTTTGCAAATCGGTCAGATGGACAAACTCGGCACTGCGGAGCCAGCGCAAAAACTCACCGATTTCGGAGGAGATATCGCGCATGATTTTGAGGTGGGAATTGAACCCTTCCTCGTCTATGCCTTCGAGGTGGCGCTTTTGACGACGCACGTCCAAGTAGCGGTCCTGCCAGTAGTTGATGTATTGAATGATGTCGCTAACCCGTTCAAAATGAGCAGGTACGGAAATGACGGCCCCGGTGGCATCATCCACTGCTGAGCCTTCGACCACGACGGGCAAAACGCGGCTGACGTTGTTTTGGAAAAAGCGGAGCGCCCCGTTCATGCAGGAAGTGCTCTTGAGAAAATTGTCGCTGATGAGTACGACCACTTTGCCTTCAGCGCCTTCGAGCCGCTCGAAAAGAGAGCGATTGCCTTCGTCTTTATTGTCCACGACATGCTGAAAAGCATATCCCGCAGTCTGGAGTTGTTGTTCTAAGATAGCCGCTGCCCGGGCATTTTCCGAGCTGTAAGCAAGCGTGAGTTGTTGGTGGATCATGACTTATTGATTTCGTTGGTTTTTGTTGGCCTGCCAGAGCATTTTGCCGCTTCCGCCCGATGCGAGTGCGCCATACAGCTCACCGTTTTCCATCACTTTGGCTTCGAGCAGCAGGGCATCCCGGCCATCGAAAAACGAAAGGTACAATTTTCGTGCCTGAATGGTGCCCGACAAGGCTTCATAACGTCGTCCCTGCCATTCCAAAGTGCCCTGAAGCTCATTTTCTTTGGCTTTCAGCGATAAAATAGCGGGTTCGGGTTGTTCGGAATCCACATTGACAAGCAGGTTCCAGTCTCCGTTTACATCGGCTTCCGGCGTTTTTCGCAGGGTGGTAAAGAGGTAATCCTGCCCTTGCCGGGCAATGACAGGGATGGATTTTTGCTCGCCCGAGGGATGGGTGTAAAACCAGTGCCCTTCCAGGATTTTTTCTTCAAAAACACCCCGGATGTAGTTGGTCGTGCCCGGAAAGCGAATGGTGAGCGTGTCTTTGGCGGTAGAAAAATCTCTGCCGATGGTGTAATCGCTCAAAATGATTTCGCCGCCGGCCTTGTGCAGCGCGATGACGAAGCTGTCGGGGGTAGGGTAGGAGACGGTGAATTGAAATGGCAACTCTCCCACCGTGACGTCTTCAAACTCCAGATTGAGCTTTTCGGGCAGCCGTTTGCCTTTGGGGTTGGGCGTGATGTACGAAGGTTCCAATTGCACTACGCCGCGCCATTTGCCGGGAGGAAGGCCGTTGTAGGCGTCGTCAATAACGAGACAACCGCCGAGCAGAAAAATGGCTGCGAATGATAGGAAAAGGTATGTTTTGAATGACATTTTGTTGCTGTTCTTGTGCGGTTTGTAAACCGAACCGGCAAGGGCTTGGTTCACAGCGGAAAATTGTAGTGAATCTCAAATGCCCAACAAGCGGCGGTTGGCGGCTTCATTGCTTTTTCCGCCGGCAAAATCGTCGAAGGTTTTATCCGTCACTTCTATGATGTGCCGACTGATGAACTCCGCCCCCTCGCGCGCGCCCTGCTCCGGGCTTTTGATGCAACATTCCCATTCCATGACCGCCCAGCCGTCGTAATCGTATTGCGACAAGCGACTGAAAATGCCTTTAAAATCCACCTGCCCATCGCCCGGCGAACGGAAGCGCCCGGCACGCTCGGCCCAGTCTAAATAACCGCCATATACGCCCGTGCGGCCATTGCGCTGGTACTCGGCATCCTTGACATGGAACATGCGGATGAACTCTTGGTAAATGTCTATAAATTGCAGATAATCCATCTGTTGTAAAACAAAATGGCTGGGGTCGAACAGGATATTGATGCGCGGATGTTCGCTCGCAGCCGCCAAAAAACGCTCGAAGGTGACCCCGTCGTGGAGGTCTTCTCCGGGGTGAATTTCATAACACAAATCCACGCCCGCCGCATCGAAACTGTCCAAAATGGGCATCCAGCGGGCCGCCAATTCTGCAAAACCCGTCTCCGCCAGACCCTGTGGACGCTGCGGCCAGGGATACATGTATGGCCACAGCAGCGCACCCGAAAAGGTGGCATGAGCAGTGAGGCCCAGATGTTGCGATGCTCGTGCCGCGTATTTCAGTTGCTGCACGGCCCACTCCTGCCGGGCTTTGGGTTGTCCATGCACTTCCGCAGGCGCAAAAGCATCGAACAGGCTGTCGTAAGCCGGATGCACGGCCACCAACTGCCCCTGCAAATGCGTGGAAAGCTCTGAAATTTCCAGCCCGTAACCGGCAATTTTTCCCTTCAGTTCATCGCAGTAAGTTTTGCTTTCTGCCGCCGTTTTCAGGTCTATCAGCCGCGATTCCCAAGTCGGAATTTGTATGCCTTTGTACCCCAGTTCGGCAGCCCATTTGCAAATACCTTCCAGAGAATTGAACGGGGCTTCATCGCCCATAAACTGCGCCAGAAAAATGGCCGGTCCTTTGATCGTTTTCATCTTTGTCGTTTTGTTTTCAATATGCGACAAAGGTATCGAAAACCAGTGACTATTCAGTCGCTCTGCAAAAAGCCATGACCACGCAGGGCGTGGTTCGAGTCACGAGTTTGATTTTCCAAAATGAAAAAGATACTCATTTTCAGGGGGAGATTTTGAAATTTCCCCGAATGGAAAATCTAATTTTTCATCGAATAAACAAACTCGTAGCTCGTGGCTTGCAGCTTGTAGCTTTAGGGTATATGTTGAATAGTTACGAACACTCCTTACACCTGCGTATCAATCATCTGATGCAACACCTTGGTTTGCTGTTGGATAGACTCCTCGTGAATGGCCCGCAGCACCGTTTCCACAAAATGATCGCTCAAGCCCTGCAAGCGCGCCTTGGCAGTAGCCTTTTCCACAATTTCATTCCAGCGCGAGGGCTGCACGATGGCAATGTTGTTGCGCTTTTTATACTCGCCGATGCCCTGAGCCAGCTTCATGCGCTGTGCCAACATCTGGAAAAGCTCCTCGTCTATGTCGTCAATCTGGTGGCGGAGGTGGTCAATGTTTTCCAAAAACGCAGGGTCTTCGGCGCCCGAAAGGCGGAAGTTGAGCCGTTGCGTCAGTTCCTGATATTGTACCGGCGTGATTTGCTGGGCGGCGTCGCTCCAGGCCTGGTCGGGCGTGGGGTGTACCTCGGTCATCAGGCCGTCGTAGTTCAGGTCGAGCGCCTGCTGGGCCACATCCTGCAAGGTATCGCGGCGACCGCAAATATGGCTGTTGTCGCAAATAATGGGCAAATCCGGAAACTGCCGCTTCAACTCGATGGCGATCTGCCAGCGCGGCACATTGCGGTAGCGGGTTTCGCCGTGGTGCGAGAAGCCCCGGTGGATGACGGCAATGCGCCGAATGCCGGCTTTGTAAATGCGTTCGATGGCGCCCATCCAGAGTTTGAGGTCGGGATTCACCGGATTTTTGATGAGCACCGGAATGTCCACGCCGGCCAATGCGTCGGCCACTTCCTGCACGCTGAACGGGTTGACGGTGGTGCGCGCACCGATCCACAACACGTCTATGCCGTATTTGAGCGCCTCGAAAACGTGCTGCGTAGTGGCTACTTCGGTGGTGGTGCGCAGGCCGGTTTCTTCCTTCACACGGCGCATCCAGGCCAAGCCCTGCGTGCCGATGCCTTCAAATTCGCCGGGCCGGGTACGCGGCTTCCAGATGCCGGCGCGAAACAGATCAATGCCTTGTGGCGCCAGTTCGCGGGCGGTTTGCAGCACCTGCTCTTCTGTTTCAGCGCTGCAAGGGCCGGCAATGAGGAGCGCGCGCTTGTGCTCGTTGCCGAAAATAGGTTGGAAATTCATGGTCATGATCGTTGGTATTTATATGTTTTACAAAAAAATCAAAGATTTCATTTTCAAAGAGTTATTTCGGATTCAAAATTTCGGATTTAAGATTCCTGATTCAAAATTTCGGATTCCGTCTGACGATAAACTGCGAACCGCGCAAGGCGCGGGAAGCAGATTCCGGATTCAAGATTCCTCATTGCACCGCCCACCCCGCGCCACAGGCGCGGCTACCGCTCCCTCTCACGAAATAATCCTCCTGATCTCATTCGCCTCCTCCATCAAACGGTAGAAGGTATCAAAATCCCTTTTGATGAGCAGACTGCGAAAACGCGATAGTTGCTCAATGTGTTCGTCCAATACGTCCAGCACATTGTCGCGGTTTTGCCTGAAAATCGGCGCCCACATATCCGGCGAACTCTTGGCCAAGCGTACCGTCGAACTGAAACCGCCGCCGGCCAGTTCGAATATGCGCTCCTCGTCCTTTTCTTTAGCTAAAACAGTGAGCGCCAGCGCAAAAGAACTGATGTGCGAAATGTGCGAGATGTACGCAGCGTGGACATCGTGCGCCCCGGCATCGAGATACACGATGCGCATGGGGATGGAACGGAACAGTTTTTCGGCAGTGGCTACGGCATCCGTATCGCTGTCTTCCACGTCCACCAACACGGTGCATTTGTGGTCAAACAGGTTGGGAATGGCAGCTTCCGGCCCAGAATACTCGGTGCCGGCCATGGGGTGCGCCGCCACAAACCTGCCCCGCTTGGGATGCTGCCGCACGGCCTCCACAATGGCCGTTTTGGTGGAGCCGAGTTCCAGCACCACCTGCCTGTCCACCAAGTCGAGCAGCGCGGGAAGCATGGGTACCATCGCGTCCACCGGCGTAGCGGCAATGATGATATCCGATTGAGCCACAGCCTCTTCCAAAGGCAAGGCGTCATCTATGAGCCTCCGCCGGATGGCCTTGTCTATGTTGGCGCTGCTTTTATCGCAGCCGATGATGCGCTCCGCAAAGCCGTTCTCTTTCAACGCTATGGCCAGCGAGCCGCCGATGAGTCCGATGCCTATGATGGTGATGGTCATTTTTTGTTGCAAATTAATGTTTTGTTGAAAAGCTGCGAGCCGCGAGTTACGAGCCACGAGCTTGGTATATTGGAAGCATGAAAATTTCCCGCCTGGGAAAATCTCAACCTTGATGAATTCGGTAATCTTCGTTTTAAAATTGAAAAACACAACTCGCAGCTCGCGGCTCATAGCTCGCAGCTATTTATGACTCTGCCCTGTCGCTTTAAACTCCACAATCCGCCGCAGCGCTTCCTCCAATACCGCGCCGTCGCTGCATAACGACACCCGCACATAGCCATTGCCCCGGCTGCCGAATATGCCACCCGGCGTAATGAACACCAAGGCGCCGTGCAGTACCTCGTCCGAAAGTTCAAACCCGTCGGCGTACAGCGGCGGTACTTTGGCCCACACAAACATGCCGTTTTGCTCAGGCTCCCATTCGCAACCCAATGCCTCCAGTAGTCGGTACGCATTCTCCCGCCGCTCGCGATACACTGTATTGAGTTGTGCGTACCATTCGGGCGGACTGGCAAGCGCTTGTGCAGCAGCCAATTGCAGCGGCTTGAACATCCCGGAATCCATGTTGCTCTTAAAGCGCAGCACCTCCTGAAGGTAGTCAAATCGCCCGGCCAAAACGCCCACGCGCCAGCCGGCCATGTTGTTACTTTTGCTCAGCGAGTTCAGTTCGATGGCCACATCTTTGGCGCCTTCCACCGCCAGAATGCTGGCAGGCCGGTCGTTGAGGATGAACGAATACGGGTTGTCGTTCACAAGGAGAATGCGGTTCCGGCGGGCGAAGGCGATCAGTTTTTCAAAAAAACCGGTCGGAGCCGCAGCGCCGGTGGGCATGTTGGGGTAGTTGATCCACATAATTTTTACGCGGCTCAAATCCTGCTGCTCCAGCGCTTCCAGATCGGGCAGCCAGCCTTGTTCGGGCAGCAGTTCGTAGGTCAGTGGTTCCGCGCCCGACAGGATGGTAGCCGCCCTGTAGGTGGGGTAGCCGGGATTGGGCACCAGCGCCTGATCGCCCTCGCTCAGGTAGGTCATGGCTATGTGTACGATGCCCTCTTTGGAGCCGATGAGCGGCAGCACTTCGTTGTCGGGGTTCAGCGGCACGCCAAACCACTGCCCGTACCAATGGGCAAAAGCCTGCCGCAGTTCGGGTATGCCGGTGTAGCTTTGGTAGCTGTGGGTGTGGCGCTCGCGGCTGTGTTTCACCAATGCCTCCACTGTTTCGGCGGCGGGTGGCAAATCCGGGCTGCCGATGCCGAGGTTGATGACGTCTTTGCCGGCAGCGCGCATCTGGGCTATCTCGCGCAATTTGGCCGAAAAATAGTACTCGTTGATGCCGGCCAGCCTTCGCGCGGGCTGCACAATGGGCGTAAACATGGTGATCGGATTATTTTGCTTCAGCATGATGTTCTTATGGTTGTTTGCACTTCTGTTTTCTGATTTTCTTTTTGGGCGCCCCCGCCACTACCTGCTCTCCCCAAACCCTCCCGCATCAGGCAGGCGGGCCGGGCTATCCGCTACATGGCGGCCCCCGCAGAGCTGTTAGCTTTATCCGGCTATTGCAATGCTAAAGCTAACAGCTCTATCCCCGACCGCCGCCATTACGCTGCTATCCCTGGCGCAACCGCCTGCTGATGACCGCCTCAATCGTCATAATGCTTTCCTTGGCGATATGCCCCGTGCAGTTTGAGGCCGTGTGCCAGCGGCTGAATGGCCTCCAGCGCCTGCTTCCAGCCCACCTTGCCTTCGGTTACAAAATCCACAAAAAAGAGATACTCCCAGGGCTTGCCGATGATGGGCGCCGACTGTATCTTGCTCAGGTTCACGTTGTAAGCTGCCAGTACTGCCAATACTTTGTGCAGGCTCCCCACCTCATGGTCCACGCTGAAAGAAATAGAAACTTTGTCGGCATCAACGATTTCTGTCGCGTCGGCCCGGCGCTCCAGCACTAAGAAGCGCGTATAGTTTTTCTTGTTGGTTTCGATGCCCGGCGCGATGATTTCCAGCCCGTACATTTCTGCGGCCAGAGCGCCGGCGATAGCAGCAGCCTCAGATTGGTTGCGGTCGCTGATCTGTTTGGCACTCAGGGCTGTATCTTCCGCTTCGATGAGTCGGATATGCGGGTAAGCGCGAAAAAAATCGCGGCACTGCGCTATGGCGATGGGGTGAGAATAGACTTCCTGAATGTCGTGGATGGACTGGCCGGGCAGCGCCATGAGGTTTTGAGTAATGCGCAGGTGCAATTCGCCGGTTATGCTGAGTTGCGAGTTGTCGAGCAGGCGGTAATTACTCATCAGGCTGCCGGCCAGCGTGTTTTCTATGGCCATCAGGGCGATGTCCACGCCGTCGTTTTGTTCCAATCGCCGTACTAAGTCTTCAAAAGTGAGGGCCGGCACTATTTCCAGCGGCGCTGTATCAAAATATAGCCTGGCGGCCACCTCGTGAAATGCGCCGGGAATGCCCTGAATGGCTACCCGACGCAGGGGTTGGTCTGAGTCCTGTGTGGCAATTTCTGTACTTTCTGTTGCGATCATCATGTTGTTGGTGCTATGTTTTGAGAATAAAAAAAGTCCCGTGTTGTGCGGGACTTGCTGTCTGAAACGAATGCGTAAAGCCGTTCAGGGCAAGTCCCCCGTGCCAAAAAAATAAAACCAGCCGTAAAACCCTTGTGCAGGTGCAAGCGTGGTGTGCATTTGATTTTGATTTGGTTGTGATATAAAACAAAAATTGGGAGCCTCGCCGGTGCGGGACTCCCAATTTCACAGTTTCAACTTCTTGAAAACCAATGGCGGCAGTCCCTTACGCTTGAGCGTAAAAGTAAAAGCCGTAAAAGCTAAAGTACCACTGATTTGACGAAGCTGTCATTGCGCTTTTTTAATTATGCGCAGCAAACGTATGCCATTATTGAATAGGATGCAAGTATTGAGTTGTTTTTTTTGAAAAAAAGTATTTTTTCTCATACTCCTCAACATCCCTCTTCCTCTTCCGCTGCTGGTTTGGCGGCTGCTTTGGGCTTGGTGATGATGGTTTTGGGAGCAGCAGGGGCAACGGCAGTAGGCACAATTTTTACCGCCTCAATGGCTTTTTGGCCTTCGGTGGTAGCTTGCCGGAAAGAAGCTGCGTAATCGAACAGGGCCGTTTCGGGCGCTAAAAAGCTCAGCGAATCAGCGGCTGCGATGCCGTCGTAACCGGCCTGGAGAAGTTTTACATGATCGTAGCCCAATTGACGGAGCAGGAGCCAGGGACCGTGCGCCTGTTCCTGCCGGCGACCATAGAGTACAATCGTTGCTTTTTTGTTGTCAAAAACTTTGAGGCTTTTAGACTCCAGCAAGTGCTGTGCGGGAATGCTCACGGCGCCTTCCAAATGCCCGCGCTCAAACTCGATGGGTGCGCGCAGGTCCACCAGCACAAAGTCGGTTTTTTTTTGTTGAATGGCGGCTTCCGCTTCCTGAACCATGACAAAATTTTCGACCTCGGATATGCTGTTGAGCAGTTCCTGCGCGTTGCGCTCGAAGTGAGACGGCGGGCCACAAGCTACTGCAAACCATGCCATTGCGGCGATGAGAAGGAAGGAGATGCGTCGGTTGTTCATGTTTTTTGATGAGTGTTTTTTTTGATGATTATTTATTAGCTGCGAGCCGTGAGCTACGAGTTGCAAACCGCGAGTTGCACCGGAAACCCCGCGCCATAGCGCGCCACCGCATACCGGTCAACACCCCTCTTCTTCCTCTGCGGCAGGCTTGGCGGCTTTGGGTTTCACCTCTATGTTTTTGCGCGTTTGGGAATCGGTGGCGGCAGGAGCGGCGGCAGGCTGTTGGAATGGCTCCGGTGTGAGGGCTTTGCTGGCCCCTACGAAATACTGCCGTGCGGCGAGCCGGAACTGATACTGATCCCAGACTTCCTGTGGCGCGGTTTGTGCCGGTTCCTGCGGTTGCAAAAACGCTACCGTCCATTCATTGAGGCCGCCCTGCATGACATACACATCGCGGCAACCGCGCTGCCGGGTGATGAACCATGCCTTTTCGGCGGAAGCCTGATCGTTGGAGTAAAATACGATGCGGAACTTGCTGCAATCCAAGCGCTGCTGATGGGCCGGTTCGAGGAGTGCCTGCAATGGAATATGAACGGCGCCGGGCAGTGAATAGGCTTGGAACTCGGCGTCGCTGCGCACATCTACGAGCAGGAGATCGGGCAGCCCTTTGATGATCTGATCGGCCACCTCGTCAACCGACATGAAGCGGCGCTGGTCGTTGAGTTCCAGCAAGACTTGGGCGGGGGCGGGCCGGGCTTCGGGGCCTTGCACGAGGGAGGGATCGGAGCGGCGGCAGCCCGTGCCGATGAGCAGCAGGAGCAGCGGAATGGCGGTGGCTTTGAGTAGTGTCATTTTTTTACTATTGATAACAATGGTGCAAGTCGGTGATGTTGCCGGATGCGTGAGCGGGCAAAGCACGCGACGGCGCCAATGGGTTCTTGGCAGAGGCGCCGGCACGCCCCAAAATTAATACAAATATCGCGTAGCTTCGCCGGCTTCTACCATGATGATGCGGAAGATGAGGCCGCCGAGTATGATGAGCAGGGCGGGTATGGCCACAGGAATTTTGAGGCCGCGCAATTTGAGTATCTCCAGCAGGGCCGGCACGACCAAACCCGCGCCGACGACCAAACCCCAAAATGCCCAGGTGTAGCGCCCGCCGAGGAACAATTGTGCCGCGTCTTGCTGCACCTCCGGCCCTGCCATGAAGCCCATGAACAGGTGGATGATGAAGAACAACTCGATGGCAATCAGCACTAAGTCAATGCGGGCAAAAAGATGCCGCTCCTGCGCGTCTTTCGACATCCAAAGTATGACGGCTGCCCCTGTGGACATGCCGGAAACCAGAAACAAGGGGCCGAGCAGCGCGGTGTTCCACAGCGGCCGGGCATTGAAGGCCGAGAGCAAAATGCCGGTATAAATGCCCAAAACTAAGGCCAAAAAGACCATAATGGATGCAAAGAACCTGCGATTGTTGATGAACCAGGCTTCCATGCGGTTGAGGAAAGCGGGTTTCCACACGAAGCCGGGTATGAGTTCTTTGATGTAGGTGGCGGCCCATACAAAGGACAGCGGCGTGATGGCCATGAGTACCCAGGCGCCCCAGCTCATGGGCGATTCGATGCGGAAGGTGAGGTACAGACGCCAGAAATACCACTGGTGTTTGAGGTCAATGAAGAGGAAAAACAGGCCCAGTACCAAGGCAAACGGCGCTACGAAAGTGGCCCATTTGACAGCGGTGGGCAGTTGTTTTTCTTTGCCCATGAGGGTGTAAAGCCCCGCAAAGAAGAGGAGGCCGGCTGCCAGTCCGCCCAAAAAGAGGTAGGCGGGAATGGGCCAGTGCCAGATGTTGAGGTGCGGGTCAATGTATGGTATGTTGCGTCCGCTTATGATGAGTTCTTCTTTCATGTTGATTCGGATTTCGGATTTCGGATTCCTGATTTCGGATTTCGGATTTC
>DDUV01000058.1:76277-98263 GCA_002344975.1 Saprospiraceae bacterium UBA2329
TTCGGATTTCGGATTTCGGATTCCTGATTTCGGATTTTGACGACTGAAGATCGCCGGTACTTTCAGACCAGATAATACACTTGCGGTTTGGTGCCGGCTTCGGGTGCGAGGACTTTGTATTGGCGGGTGCGGAGCATTTTGGAAACCTCGCTGGAGGGATCGTCCAAGTCGCCGAAATACATGCACTTGGTAGGGCACACCGACACACAGGCGGGCTGCAAACCCTTGCGCACCCGGTGGATGCAGAAGGTGCATTTGTCCACATGGCCGTCGGGGTGCGAGAAGCGGGCGTCGTACGGGCAGGACTCAATGCAGGCGCCGCAGCCGATGCACATATTGGGGGTGACGAGCACCACGCCGCCTTCCACAATATGACTGGCGCCGGTGGGACAGCAACGCACACAGGGCGCATTGTCGCAGTGGTTGCAACGCTCCGAGCGCAGTTCCATTTCAATGTTGGGATACGAGCCATGCACGGTTTCCGTGACCCAGTCTCTGCAATAGCCCGATGGCACGTTGTTTTCCAATTGGCAGGCCACCACGCAATCGCTGCAACCCACACATTTTTTGGTATCTATGGCCATTGCGTATCTCATGATTCCTTGATTTTAGTGGGTTCTTGCATTAAAAAAGTCACAAAATTGCCGCGCATGCCGGTGCCGCCCATCACGGGGTCGGTGCGCACGGCAGTAATCATTTGCGTGTCGCTGACGCCCTTGCCGAAAGCCCGGCTGAGTTCTTTTCGGTTGTGGCCGAAGCCGTGCACCAGATAGACCGAATCCCAGCGGATGCGCTCGGTGATGCGAACTTTGATGGAAAAATCGGAGACCATGCCGTCCTGGTTTTTGAGCCACACATACTGGCCGTTTTCCAAGCCCCAGATACGCGCCACTTTGGGATTGACCCAGAGGTCGTTTTCGCTCATCAGGTCGGTGAGGTTGGGATTGTTGGCAGTGCGGCTGAAGGTGTGCATGGGCGCGCGCCCGTAGTTGAGGCGGTAATAGCCTTCGGGCGGTTCGGGGTGCGCGATGTAGTTGGGCAGCGGGTCGAAGCCGGCCTGCTCCATGGTGGAGGCGTACAATTCAATTTTGCCGCTGGGCGTAGGGAAGCTCATCGGCTCGCCCTCTTTGATGTACAGGTTGTCACTCTTTCTGGGCAACCTGATGACGCCGGTTTTTTTCATTTCTTCCAAAGAAGAACCGATCTGTTTCAGTTGCCAGTCGAGCACTTCGCTGAAGTCCTTGTAAGGGAAATATGCGCCCAAGCCCAGCCTTTCGGCCAATTGTTTGGCCATCCACCAGGCGGGTTTGGAATCGCCCATCGGCTCGGCGGCCGGCATGCGCAGAGCTAAGGACGGCTCGCGGAAGGGGGCATTGCGGAGGTTGTCGTAGCGCTCGAAGAAGGTACATTCCGGCAGTACCACATCGGCAAAACCGGTCACTTCCATCGGCATGGTATCTATGGCTACCACAAAGTCAAGTGCGTCAATGGCTTGCAACATTTTGCCCTTTTCGGGAATGGCCTGCGGCAGGTTGGTACCGGTGATGACCCAGCCTTTGATGCGGGCCGCCTGGCCTTCTTTGGGAATGGACGCCTCAATGAGGGTGTTGGTGACGGCCTCATCGGCCAGCGCGTAGCGGCCGTCGAGGGTGTCGCGCCAGGTCCAGCGGGGCTGAGGGTAGGGCGGGTAGGGGTATTCCGGGAGGGAGGCCTTTTCTTTGAGGAAAAAGCCGCCGCGACGGCCCCAGGCTCCAAGAAGTGCGTTGAGAATGGCGATGGCGCGAGAGCGCTGGGAGTCGTCGCCGTACCAGGTAACATGCCGGCCGGGGTGAACAATGACGGCCGGGGCGGCAGCAGCCATGAGGCGGGCTGTGGCGCGGATTTGGTCGGGCTGAATGGTAGTGATGCCGTAGGCCCATTCGGGCGTGAAGCGGCGGACGTGTTGTTTAAGTTGTTCAAAACCAGTGGCGTATTGCTCTATATAGGCTTTGTCGTACAGGTTTTCGTAGATCAAAACGTGCATCCAAGAGAGGAGCAGGGCCAGGTCGGTGGCGGGTTTGATGGGGAGCCAATGTTTGGATTTACCGGCCACGGTGGAGAAGCGCGGGTCCACGGTGATGATGTCCACACCTTTATCTATGGCTTCGGCCATTTCCTGCACCTGACTGTTGTGCATGTTTTCGCCGATGTGGGAGCCGATGAGCACTAAGCAGCGCGTATCGCGGATATCGGTGGGTTCGGGCGAACCGACGCCGGCGCCGTAAGTAGCTTTAAAACCTGCATCCCGCGGGCCGCGGCATTGTGCATAGGAAGGCCCGGCGAGGGTGGCCGAACCAAAGGCTTTGAAGAGATGCTCGAAGTGGTCGCCGCTGGTGCCGTGGCTGAAAAGCGCCACACTTTCGGGGCCGTATTGCTCTTTGGTTTGCTTCATTTTGTCGGCAATCCAGTTGAGCGCTTCGTCCCAGGAAGCTTTTCGGAAGGTCTGTTTGCCGTTTTCAGTAACTCGGATGAGCGGAGTAGTGAGGCGGTCGGGATCGTGGTACATGCCGGTGCCGCCGGTGCCGCGCGGACAGAGGCGCCCGTTGCAATGCGGGTCATCATCGTTGCCTACTACTTTCTGGATATCGCCTTTTTCGTTTTTATACACCCAGCCGGCGCACTTCCAGAAGCAGACTTCGCAGTAGGTAGGAGAAAAACGAATGCCCTCGGCTACGAGGTCTTCCCAGGCTGTGGAGGCTCGCAGTACGCTCCATGCGCCGCCTGTCACGCCCAAGCCCAGAAGCCCCAGGCCGGAAATTTTGATAAAATCGCGTCTTGATGCCATGATGAATGATGGTTTCGTCATGTGTTGATTCGAGTGCGAAATAAGGAGGTTTAGAGAGGGGGGCAGATGATTTCGGTCAGGAGGCCGGGGTGATTTATGTCAGGCAGAAAAACAAAAGCCGGACAGGAGCAATTCCCATCCGGCTTTTGAAGACAGATTGAGTACCAATTACTGGTTCACCTGCATAGTAGGAGCCGTTTGCGGCTGTGCATTCGGGTCGCCTTCCACTTTGCCTTTCAGAGAGAGGAAAGTTTGCGGCGGATTGGTATTGGCGGTGAGCGTCACTTTCTGGTTGCGGTCGCCGGCTTTGCCTTTGGTGTCGAATTCAACGACGATTTCGCCGGTTTTGCCCGGAGCGATGGGGTCGCGCGGCCATTTCGGAACGGTGCAACCGCAACTGCCTTGTGCGTTGGAGATAACGAGCGGCTCTTTGCCTGCATTTTTGAATTTGTAAGTGTGGCTCACTTTTTCGCCTTCTTTCACAGATCCGAAATCAAATTCAGTTTCGGTGAAAACCACTTCGGTGGTAGGGCCGGTAGGAACGGGCGAGTTTTGAGCGGCCGGGTCCGTCGGATTGGGGTTTTGCGGAGTCACAGCTCCGGTGCCCTCAATGCTTTGGCGTGCTTCCTGACGAATGTCTTTGTTGCCGCTCTGGCAACCAGACAACAATGCTGCTGCGAAAACAGCCGGAAGAAGAATTTTGACAAATTTGTACATTGCTTATTGGTTTTAAATTTAATGTGGAACAAAGAAAATCCGCCGCAAAGGTACTGAACAGCCGGGCGCTTGCGCTGTTAACGGCTCGGCAATTTTCGTTAACAAAGGGTTAACGATTTGTACCTTGCGCCGCCAGGTTTTGTGCAAAGCCTTCGGGGGCATTTCTTGATTAGCAGCGCCCGGTATGACAAAAGCGGCTTCGCACCTGACGGTGCGAGGTATAGTTGCGAAAGTTTATCCGCTTTTTGTGACGCACATCACAACGCAGCGCCCCGGCAAGGCTGCATCTTTGCGGCATCTTTTTGATTTTTAAAACATCATTACCATGAAGAAGAAAGTGTCTTTCAATGATTTAATTAATGGCGACAAACCCGTTTTGGTTGATTTTTCCGCCGAATGGTGCGGCCCCTGCAAAGCTATGGCTCCCATCCTCCGCGAAGTAGCCGGCACGATCGGCGAAAAAGCATCTATTGTAAAAATTGACGTGGATCAAAACCGCGCACTGGCTCAGCAAATGCAAATTCAGGGCGTTCCTACTTTCGTGCTTTTCAAAAACGGCCAGGTGAAATGGCGTCAGTCGGGCATGCAGTCGGCGCACCGCCTGGCAGGTATTATTGAGCAGTATGCGTGAGGGGCGGTTGTGCGGTAGGCGGTATGCAGTCGGCGGTAGGCAGTCGGCGGTGCTAAGCTCGAGCGAAACGCGACCAGCAGCTTGCAGCCAGCAGCCGTTCCAACCCGGAACCCGGAATACAGTTGGAGGCTTGTAGCCAAAAATGATTTACCTTTGTATTGTTTTACATCCAATTGACCACAACAAATCTAAATTATGCAATCCATCGTTGACTTCATCAGCCAACCCTGGCATTGGGCGGTATCGGGCGCCATGATTGCGCTGACGCTCTTTATTCTGACTTGGATGGGCCGTAGTTTCGGCGTGTCCATGACTTTTCGCAATGCGTGTACGCTGGCCGGCGCCGGCAAAAAAACGCCCTTTTTCAATATTGATATGAAAGAGGAGTGGTGGCGCATGGCCTTCGTTTTGGGCGGCTTGGTGGGCGGCTTCATTGCCGTTACCTTCTTCCGCAGTCCGGAGCCGGTAGCCATTTCTGAAGCCACTGTGGCGCACTTAGCCGATTGGGGTTTGAATTACCCGGCGGCCGATGCCAAAGGCTTGGGTTTTGTGCCTACCGAGGTGTTCAACTTCGGCAGCGTCAAAGGCATTATTCTGGCGGTAGTGGGCGGTTTCCTGGTGGGCTTCGGCGCGCGCTATGCCGACGGCTGCACTTCGGGTCATGCTATCAGCGGGTTGTCGCACCTGCAATTGCCCTCGCTCATCACGGTGATCGGCTTTTTCATCGGCGGCCTGCTGATGACGCACGTCATTATGCCCCTGCTGTTTTAATTCACCCATCCAAAACGATTCACACGCATGAAAAATATAGCATTTTTTGCCGTCGGTATCTTCTTCGGCATCGTCATGACCAAGTCGGAAGCCATTTCCTGGTTTCGCATCCACGAGATGTTCCGTTTCGAGAGCATCCACATGTATGGCATCATCGGTACGGCGGTTATTCTGGGCGCTGGTATCATTTTTGCCATGAAAAAACTGAAAATCAAAACCCTCACCGGCAATTTGGTGAGCTATACGCCGATGGAGCTGCGCATTCCGCGCCACCTGCTGGCAGGCACGGCCTTTGGGTTGGGCTGGGCCATCACCGGCTGCTGCCCCGGGCCTATGTATGTGCTCATCGGACAAGGCTACTGGATCATCGTACTGGTAATACTGAGCGCCATTTTGGGTACTTATGTGTATGGGGTGGTGAAGGATAAACTGCCGCATTGAGCGGGGGGATTTTTTTTAATATCCGATCAGGCGATGCTTCAAACGCATCAATTTTTCAAAGGCAGCGGCAGGTAAGCAGCGGTTGAGCCAGGCAGTCAGCCTGACTTTCGTTCTTGTCAATATGAAATGAATCCTTTTGGCCAAAACGGGGGCTTCATGTTTAAAAACAATATCCTCAATTTCACGGATATATGTGATTTTGCGTTTGGCTGATTCGCCGCCATCTGCAAATCTTGCCACGAAGATGTTCACATATTGAAAAATGCAGCCTTTCATATACAGGTTGTATAGCTGGGCATAATCTCCGGCCAAGCGGTATGTCAAATCGAAAGGATATTTTTTTGCCAACTCCGTTTTGATGAATACACTTTGATGGTTGAGCAGCATACCTTGCCAGAAATTGTTCAAATCGGCAGGAACGAGCTTTGGCTTTGCAAATGATTGATACTCTATATGGTAGTTGCCGTATATGACCTCTGCATCCGGGCGAACTTGCGTAAACAGGTTGTATAGCACTTCCAAATTATTGAACTGGTCACCGGCATTCATAAATCCGATCCAATCGCCGCTTGCATTCGATATGCCCTTATTCATGGCATGGTAAATACCCTTGTCTTTTTCGCTGATCCATCCCGTCAGATGAGACTGGTATTTTTGTATCAGATCAAGGGTTCCATCTGTTGAGCCACCGTCTATGATCCAATATTCCAATTCCAAAAGATCATTTTTTTTTTGAAAAATTACGCTTTGGATGGTTTTTTCCAGTATAGCAGCGGCCTGATAGGTTACAGTAACGATACTGATTTTTAGCGGTTTCATGCCTCAAAAGTACAATGTTTGAGGGGAACTGACCGGCGTTTTTGTTTTCATTTTGACTCGCCCGCTGAGGCGACTCTGCTTTGCGCATATCTTTCGTATCATTTAATACCTTTGCCCTTGAGTCGCGGATGATCGGGCTGTTATTGTCATATACTCAAATTTAGATGGGCGTAGTCAAAAGGCAAAGTATCAAACAAAGTATTGTGGTGTACATGTCTATTGCGCTGGGCACCCTGAACATACTTTTTATTGCCCCCGCTATACTGACCACCGAAGAACTGGGCCTCATCAATATTGTACGGGATGTGTCTCTATTGGCGGCGCCTTTTATTTATCTGGGCGCGATAGACCTGATCCTGAAATTTTTTCCAATTTTCAGAAGCGAAGAAAAAAAACACAATGGCTTTTTTTTCCTCATCGGGCTGCACGTCACCATAGGCAATGTGCTTTTTCTGCTGTTGGTGCTGTTTTTTTACCATGACATTTCGGCCTACTACTCGGCGCGCTCGCCGCTTTTTAAAGACTATCTCCCTTTGGTCATTCCGATGGCTGTACTCAATGTTTACAGCATGGTTTTGACCTATTATATCTCCAATTTCAGCCGGATAGCGGTGCCGGCCATCTTCAATGATCTGATTCCCAAGGCAGGCACCATTGCGCTGATTCTGGCATATCATTATCAATGGCTGCCTTTTTCCGGCATCGTTTGGGGTTTGGCGGGTCTCAATGCGCTCATCCTCGCCGGGCATGTATGGTATGTGCGGCATCTGGGGCAACTGCACCTGCGGCCCGATTTTTCGTTCATTGACAAGCCTTTGTTCAGGAGCATGGCCACTTTTGCCGGCTTCGGTATCCTCATCAGCATTGGCTACCAACTGCTGGCCCGTATTGATCTCGTAATGGTGGCCTCCTTGTCCACATTGCACGCTACGGGGGTGTATTCTGTGGCATTTTTTATCATCAACATCATTGAGGTGCCCAAATACGCCATGTCGAAAATAGCAAACCCCATCATAGCAGAGCACTGGCAAGCCGAGCGTTTGGAGGAAATTGCATCGCTGTACAAAAAAGGCGCGCTCCATCAGTTGATTGCCGGCGCAGGTTTGTTTTTGGCTATATGGGCTTCGGTGGATCATTTGTTTGAACTGATGCCGAACGGCGACCAATACGCCGCGGGGAAGTATGTGATTTTTATACTTGGTTTAGCCCGCTTGATGGACATGGCCGGCGGTTTCAGCATCGAGATCATCCACATGTCGAAACACTACCGGTATTTGTTTTTTACGCTGCTGTTCATGGCTGCGCTCAATCTCAGTTGCCACTCATTGCTCATTCCGGTTTTGGACATGAAAGGCGCAGCGTTGGCTACCCTCATATCGTTTGTTGTGTATAGCTGGCTCAAAATAGCGCTGATATGGTGGAAGTTCAGGATGCAGCCGTTTTCGCGGCAAACGCTCGCTGTACTGGCCGGCGGTCTGCTTGTTTTTGCGGCAGGGCAAGTCATCCCGGACACAGGGATTCCGTTGGCAGACATTGCCATAAAATCCTCTCTGTCCATGCTTTTGTTCGCAGGGTTTATTTTATTTTTTAAGATTTCCCCGGAGGTCAATCAGTTGGCTGTGGAAGTTTGGGAACAGTTAAGGCGCAGAATAAAGTAGCCCTGATTTGGTACATGAAAGCGATATTTGAGTATATTTGCAACCTGTTTTTGTTTTTGACGCCGGTTTATTCAAGCTCCCAATCATTCACTCCATTAGAAAACTTAATCAACCAATAAAATTATTACACATGAAAATCTTGAACTCTTTTTTAGCTCTTTTCTTATCGGCTACGATGCTGACTGCTCAATCCAATTGCTTGAGAGATACGCTCATCAGGCTCGAAGATATGCCGGTTTTCAACAGCGCGGTATCGGCGGCAGTTTACAACGGAGAAATATACACATTCGGAGGCTTTACAACTACCGGTGGGCCTATTCAAAACTCGTCTTTCAAGTACAATGTGAGCAATGGTGTCTGGAGCCAGTTGGCCCCCATGCCTTCTCCACGAGGAGAGGTGGGGGTGGCTGAATTGAACGGAATCATCTATTGTATGGGAGGCTGGACGGGCAATATCGAGAGCGATCGAAATCACGCCTATAACATCGCAACAGGCACCTGGAGTGTAAAGGCCAACCTGCCTTTCAGAATGGCGAGTAATGATGCAGTGGCCTATAACGGCAAAATTTATCTGGTAGGCGGTATCGTTGAGAATCCGGCTTCCTTTTTCATTGAATACACTCCTGAAACGAATTTGTATCGGGTGCTTTCCCCGCCACTGAGAACGAGAAGGAATGCCAAACTGATTGTGTATCAAGACAGGTTTTATCTGCTGGGCGGCCAGTACGACCACGGATTGGACCGGTTTGTTACCGATCAGGTAGAAGAATACAACCCCCAAACTGAAGTATGGACGCAAAAAGCCCCCATGCCACTGGGATTGCAGCACTATGGAGCGTCATTGATTAATGGCAAAATTCATGTCATTTGTGGCGCCAGTACTGGATGGCCGGTTCCCAATTTGGTTCTGCATCCCACTCATTATGTGTATGATATTGCCACAGACACTTGGTCGCAAAAGAGCGATTTGCCGTTCAGTTTGTTTGCGCTCGAAACTGCCGTTTATAATGATGAACTATATATTTTCGGAGGCAATCCAAGCAGTTCGTCTTTTTCCAATCAATGCCATAAAATCACTTGTGTGGAGTGGGAAGGGCTTGTACAACAGAGAGAAACGCTCGCTGAGCATACGGGAATAAAAATCTACCCCAATCCTGTTTATGAAAACCTGACAATCAACACGGGCATATACGCGACATTGAGAGGATACAGCATCAGGGTGTGTAATGATCAGGGGCAGAAAGTCCATGAAATCCAGCTCACGCAACAATTGCATGATATTGATGTAAAAAAACTGGGTAGAAGCGGCGCTTACATTGTGTATTTCGTGAGTCCTGAAGGGAGAATAGCGGAGACCAAAAAAGTCATTGTCGTGGTCAAATAACCCCCTCTACCTCGCCTTCTCCCAAAGCCTGAGATACCCATCGAAAGCTGCTTCGCGGAGTTGGTAGCTGTCGGGTACCTCTTGGAGGAAACTGTGGTAAGTGGCCAATCGCGTTCCGGCGGGCAGTTCCGAAAGCTGCTCCCGGAGGTAGTGGGTATATTGCCTGTACCGCATTCTTCTCTGCTGCATGTCATCTGTATCTGAGGGCATCAGATTTTCGTGGAAAGCATTAAAAAAATAAAAACCGCTGAACGGCCGCATGTCCACATCCAGTACATTGCCATGCAAAAACGCAAGATTGCCGAAATCCAACCGCGCCTGAATCTCGCAGGCCGCCTCGTGCAGGCGCTCATTTTGCTCTATACCCGTAAAAAAGCCCCCCGAACAAACAGCGGCGCCCACCATGCAAAACTTGCCCGCGCCCGAACCTACGTCCAACACCTGTGCGCCGGCGTCCGCAGCCAGCCATTGGGCAGCCCTGCGGCATACCGCTACCGGCGAAAACTGCTCCTTCGCCAATTTCCTGATATCATTGGGATACATGCGGTCAAACCGGCGGTCTGTTACCGGCTCGCGCTCTTGCAACTGTTTGAACATCAGCGTCATCATCCGGCGGGCCTCCATCACTGCGGGTGGTAATCCATCCGCTGCCGCACCGCCTCCCGCGCTTTGGGGCCGGCCAATTTTTCGCACAGGTACAAGCCCAGGTCCAACGACGAAGCTACCGCTCCCGCCGTTATCACGTCAAAATCCTCCACAATGCGCTCCTGTGTCACCTCTTTGCAAAAAGGCCGCAGCGTTTCGTAAGTATCAAAATGCGTGGTAGCCCGCCGCCCCTGCAAAAAACCTGCCGCGCCCAACAACAGGCTGCCCGTACAAACCGATACCTTCCAGCGCACCCCCGCCGCCGTGCGCAGCCATTTCAGGAAACGTTGGTCGCGCATCATGGCCCGCGTACCCAATCCGCCGGGCACAATGATCATATCGTAAGCCGCCAGATTGGGTTCTACCTTGTCCACCTGTATGGCCAGATGGTAGCCGTCCATGATCGTGTCGTCCATGGCGCAGAGGTCCCATTTTAGGTCGGGGATAAAGCCCAGCGGGCGCAGGCGGCTCACAGGGTCGTAAACACCTGCCAGATCGAGCAGAGTGATGTTGTCGAAAACGATATAGGCTATTTGCATGGTCTTTGTTTTGGCAGCCTCAGAGCAGTGTAAATCAGGTATTTTTACCTGAGTAGTTTAGTGAAGGGGTGATTCAGCCAAGGTCACATCCCGTAATCACCCCTTCACTACGCATAGAAACTAATTTTACACTGTACTCAGAACCACTTTGGGACACAAAAGAACGCTTTATTTCAAAACCTACTATTGAAAACAAATGCCTTTTTACTTCGGAAAATCAGGCTCGTAACTCGCGGCTCGCAGCTCGCAGCTTTTTGTGATATGCGAACAGTGACGAGTTACCCAAAATATCAGATATTTGCCCCCCGAAATCAAAAACCAACCAACAATGGCCGGCGAAAAAATCATCTTTTCCATGTCAGGCGTGAACAAAACGTTTCCGCCCAGCAAACAAGTCCTCAAAAATATTTGGCTCTCTTTCTTTTACGGCGCCAAAATCGGCGTCCTGGGTCTCAACGGCTCCGGTAAATCCACGCTCCTCAAAATCATCGCCGGCTTAGACAATAACTACCAGGGCAAAATTGAGTTCGACGGAAGCTATAAAATTGGCTATCTCGAACAGGAACCACAATTGGACGACACCAAAACCGTGCGCCAGGTCGTCGAAGAAGGCGTGCAGCACATCGTGGACCTCATGCGCGAGTACGACGAAATCAACCTCAAACTCGCAGAACCCATGGACGACAACGAAATGATGAAAGTCATTGATCGTCAAAGTCAACTCATGGACCTCCTCGATCACCACAACGCCTGGGAACTCGACTACCGCCTCGAAACCGCGATGGACGCCCTCCGCTGCCCCGAAGGCGATGCGCCCGTCAACGTACTCTCCGGCGGCGAGCGGCGCCGCGTCGCCCTCTGCCGCCTCCTCCTCAGCAATCCCGACATCCTCCTCTTAGACGAACCTACCAACCACCTCGATGCCGAATCCGTGGACTGGCTCGAACAGTACCTCCAAAATTTCCCCGGCACCGTCATCGCCGTCACACACGACCGCTACTTCTTGGACAATGTGGCCGGCTGGATTCTCGAACTCGACCGCGGCGAGGGCATTCCCTGGCAGGGCAACTACTCCTCCTGGCTCGAACAAAAAGCCAAACGCCTCGAACAGGAAGAAAAAGCCGAGTCCAAACGCCGCAAAACCCTCGAACGGGAACTCGAATGGATTCGCCTCGCACCCAAAGCCCGACAGGCCAAAGGCAAGGCCCGTCTCAATGCTTACGACAAACTCGCCGATGAAGATACCAAAGAGAAAGAGGCCCGCCTCGACCTCACCATCCCGCCCGGTCCCCGCCTCGGCGATGTGGTGATAGACGCCAAAAACATCGCCAAGTCGTTCGGCAATCGCGTGTTGTTTGAAAATCTCAGTTTCTCCATTCCCAAAAACGCCGTCGTCGGCATCATCGGCCCCAACGGCGTGGGCAAAAGTACGCTCTTCAAAATCATTATGGGCAAGGTACAGCCCGACAGCGGCGAAATCGTCATCGGCCCCACCGTCAAAGCGGCTTATGTGGACCAAAGCCACGAGGGCCTGCTGCCGGAAAAAACCGTCTATGACATCATCTCCGAAGGCAACGACCTGCTCACCGTCGGCAATACCACCCTCAACTCCCGCGCCTACATCAGCAAGTTCAACTTCAGCGGCGCCGACCAACAGAAAAAACTCGGCGTACTCTCCGGCGGCGAGCGCAACCGCGTACACCTCGCCATCACCCTCAAAGAAGGCGGCAACGTACTCCTCCTCGACGAACCTACCAACGACATTGACGTCAATACCCTCCGCACCCTCGAAGATGCCCTCGAAAACTTCGCCGGCTGCATCCTCGTCATCTCCCACGACCGCTGGTTCATAGACCGCCTCGCCACCCACATCCTCTCTTTCGAGGACGAAGCCGAAGTGGTCTTCTTCGAAGGTAATTACTCCGACTACGAGGCCGCCAAAAAAGCCCGCCTCGGCGACGTGAAACCGCACCGGCCCAAATTCAAAAATGTGATCAACAATTGATGCAGGGCTTGTTTTGAAGTTACTATTTAGCGGGTCTCCAAAAGCTACGAGCTATGAGTCACGAGCTATGAGTTTGTTTATTCGATGAAAAATCAGATTTTCCATTTTGGGAAAATTCAAAATCTCATCTTGAAAAAAGGTCATATTTCATTTTGGGAGATCAAACTCGCAACTCGAACCACGCCCTGCGTGGTCATGGCTTTTTGGAAAAGACACTGAATAGTCACGTTTTGAATATGAAGTGATGAGGCGAGAGATAGGGGCGTGCCGGCCACTCCCTCCATCCAATGGGCCGTCGGGTGCCTCGGTCGCTCCTCCTGCGTCGTCACTACCCTCGGCCCCCTCACGCGCAGGCTGCCACCATTCATTGTTTTCGTCATGATATCACATCGAATTACTACCCTTCTGCTGCCCGTTTCCCTGATTGGCATGTTTTCCCTGCTGTTATACAGCACTGCCCAAGCCCAATCGCGCCCCCTTTCAACGGTGGATTGCGCATCTTTCAGAACCGGAAAGTTTTGGGACACCACAGAAGAAGGCGACACAATTTTCATTACCAGAAAAAAGAAAATTCAGACAGAACAAGTCGGAAATCTGGTTTACACATTAAAAGTCACTTGGCAGGGGCCGTGCCAATACACGTTGGCTCCAATAAGCAGAACGCTGAATGGTAAGAAAGAGCGTTTTCCCGGGTACACAATTACCAATGTGATATTTGAGACAGGAGACGGATACTATAAAAGCAGATCTTCTGTCAAGGAGGTAGGTTTTTCTATGGAAATCACCATTTACACACGAAAAGACTAATACCCTGCTTCAATTGGCCTGTAACTCCTTATGGAATGCCGCCTCGCTGATGACCGCATAGTCCCGCGCCTTTTCGCTGTACGCCCGGTACGAGGCATACACCTCGCCGGCCAATGGACTGCTTGCCGCAATCTCCTTCAGCACCTCGGCAGTGTAAGACCGCAGTTGCTCCAGAATTTCCGGCGCGAACGCCCTCAAATCCAGCCCGTCCTGCACCATTTCTTCCAATGCCTGCGCATTGCGGGTCTCCATTTCGCAGAGGCACCAGTGACTGGCCGCAAAAGCAGCAGCACGCACAATGGCCTGCAAATCAGCCGGAAGCGCGGCAAATTTATCTTTGTTGATAAAAAACTCCAGCATGGTGCCGGGTTCGTGCCAGCCGGGGTAGTAGTAGTATTTGGCTATTTGGTGAAAGCCCATCACCCGGTCGTGAAAAGGCCCCAGCCATTCGGTAGCATCAATGACGCCTCGCTCCAATCCAGTGTAAATTTCGCCGCCGGCCAACAGTACCGGCGCGCCGCCCGCTTTTTCCAGCACCCGTCCACCGAGGCCCGGAATGCGCATTTTCAGTCCCTTCAGGTCGGCCACGCTGTTGATTTCGCGGTTGAACCAGCCGCCCATTTGTACGCCTGAATTGCCGCCGGGCAGGGGCAGAAGATTGAACGGAGCATATAGCTTTTCCCACAGTTCCAGTCCGCCGCCGCTCAGCAGCCAGGCATTGGCCTGTTGGGCGTTCATACCGAACGGCACCGTTGCAAAAAACGAAGCGGCAGGGTCTTTGCCGGCCCAATAATACGCAGCGCCATGCCCGATTTCGGCCACGCCGTTGCGCACCGCATCAAAGGCCTCCAGGGCCGGCACCAACTCGCCGCCGCCGAACACTTTGATCTCCAAACGACCGCCCGACATGGCTTTCACCATCTCTGCAAAACGGGCGCAGGTGTCTCCGATGATAGGGAAATTGGGCGGCCAGGTGGTCACCATTTTCCAACGAAAAACTTCTTTGCTCACACCCTCAACGGTGGACTGGGCATGGCTTTCGCCGAGAATGGCGCGCAGGGCTACCGGTAATCCGATGATGCCCGCTGCAAGGCCCTTGAAAAACGTTTTGCGTGAAATGGACATAGGCAGGAAGTTATGGCTTGAAACTGCGAGCCGCGAGCTTTGAGCCGCGAGCTTCTCCCGTAGAGAGGCCCGCGGCCCGAAACGCGAGTTTTTAACGCGAATCAACGCGAAACACGCGAAATCCCGCGAACGAGAGGGAAACCCGAAACCTTAAACCCGGAACAAAATTACCGAAACTGCGAAAGTACCCACTTCCCGTTAAAACCAGAAGCAGCATCGCCTGTTTTTGTTTCTTCCTTCATAAATTCCTCGAAAGTCTTGTGCTTGATGGCATCGAGTTTGGCTTTGGTCAGCGCCGTATTCAGTGTTGCCACCTCTGTGTTGAGCATGGTTTGCACCCGCTGATCGAGGTCGGCAATGGTTTTTTCCATCTTCGCCGCCAGTTGCAACTGCGTATTGGTGGGCTTGCCGGGGAAAGAACTCACCTGCCGGTACACATCCGACAACTCTTCGCGCAGGGCCTCATCCTCATTCACATAGCCATCGCCGCCCATAAACACGAGGCCGTCTTTTTCTTTGCCTGCCTTGGCTGCCAGCTTGTCCACCGAAATTTTGAGCTTGCCTTTGGACTTGGGCGAAACCGCTTTGGCCTGTTTTTCCACGTCGGCCAGCACATCGTAGAGGTAAGCCAATCGCTCATTGAGGCGGTATAGCCTCATCGTCGTTTCGTATTGCACTTTGCGTTCAGCGGCAGTGTGCGGTGAAGTGGGGTCGTTGGCCAGCTTAAAAGTACTTTCAAAAGTTTCGTTGCCTTTGATGAGCTTCACCTGGTACTCGCCCGCGGGGAAATTGGGGCCGAACAGAGAACCGACAAGTGCCTGCCTGTTGTTGGTGGGCGCCGACTTGGGCTTCTCCATCGAAGTGGGCATTTCCACCACATTGATGCCTGCGCTCTTGCCCGCCGGCAGGGTGCGCAGCAATTCGCCGTCTTTCCATACCTCCACATACATTTTGCCGAAGGTGTGGCGCTTGCTCATGTAATAAACCACCTTGGCTGCCGAACTCGGATTAGCGCCCACAAACTGCCCCTGACCGCCAAACCAGCCGCCACCCGCTCCGGGATCGCGAAGGATGGTGGGCGCAGTGCTGAAGAAATGCAAGGGTTTGGCCAACACTTCGGGCGTGACCTGTCGCAGCGGCGTGATGTCGTCTATGATGATGGCGCCGCGGCCGTGCGTGCCGAGTACCAGAGCGTGATCGCGCGGGTGAATGGCGATGTCGTGTACAGCCACTTTGGGCAGGTTGTTTTCAAAGCGCGCCCAGTTGGTGCCGCCGTCCACCGAGATGTAAAGGCCGAATTCAGTGCCGAGGAAGAGCAAATTGGGATTGACCAAGTCTTGCCGGATACAAAAAGCGTACCCTTCTATCTGATTGGTAGCCAAACTCTTCCAGGACTTTCCGCCATCGGTGGTTTTGTAAACATAAGTCTTCATGTCGCCGCTGCGGTGCCCGTCGAAAGTGACGAAAGCAGTCTGTCGGTCGAATCGTCCCGGCTCCACATGCGATACCCAGGTGCTTTTGGGCAAGCCCGGCACATTGGCGGTCACGTTGCTCCAGTTTTGACCGCCGTCGGTAGTGACCTGCAAGAGGCCGTCGTCGGTGCCCGCCCATACCATTTTGCCGTCCACCGGCGACTCTCCGATGGTGTAAATGGTGCAGTGGTTTTCAGCAGTAGAGTTGTCAATGGTGAGGCCACCGGATTCTTTCTGGCGCTGTTTTTTGGGGTCGTTGCTCGTCAGATCGGGCGAGATGCGTTTCCAGGAATCGCCTTTGTCGGTTGACATAAACAGGTACTGCGAGCCGAAGTACATGCGGTCTGCGTTGGTCGGGCTGAGGTGGATGGGCGCGTTCCAGTTGAATCGGTATTTGGCTTCGTCGCCGGTGGCATAAGGCTTGATTTGCTGAGCCATGCCCGTTGTTTTGTTGTACCGAACGAGGTTGCCGCCCTGATATTCAGCAAAAACGATGTCTTTATCGGTAGGATGGCGGAAAGACCAGAAGCCGTCGCCGCCAAAAGTGGCTTTCCAATCGGCATTGCTGATGCCGCCGGATTTCTGCGAAGGCGCATACCAGGAACCGTTGTCCTGCAAGCCTCCATACACATTGAAAGGCGTCTCGTCATCCACGCTGATGTGATAAAACTGGCCCACGGGCAGGTTCATAAACATCTTGAAAGAACGCCCGCGGTCGAAGGATTCATACACCCCGCCGTCGCTGCCGATGAGGACGTGCTTGGTGTTGTTGGGATTCACCCAAACGGCGTGTATGTCGGAGTGTACGCTGCCCGGCATGAAACGGAAACCCTTGCCCCGGTTCTCGGTAATGGCCAGATTCAGCCCCACTTTGTACAGGATACTGTCGTTTTGGGGATCCACAACCATGTGAGAAAAATAGAACGGGCGAATGGTCGTGCTGTTGTCGTTGCTCACTTTTTCCCAGTTGGCGCCGGCATCGGTACTCAGGTACAAACCCTTCTTATCCTGCGATTTACACTCTACGGTCAGATAAACCACGTCTCCGTTGGAGGGAGCTGCGGCCACTGCCATGCGGCCCAGTGTTTCTTGAGGAAGACCTTTGTGAATGGTGTTCCATGTTTGGCCTCCGTCGGTGCTTTTGTACAAACCGCTTTTTCCACCGAGGCCGGAATCGAAGAAATCCGGGGATCGGCGGAAGCCCCACATGGCTGCGTAGAGCACATCGGGGTTGCGCGGATCTATAGAGAGGTCGGCGGCGCCGGTGTTTTCGTCAATGTAGAGGATTTTGCTCCAGGTTTTTCCGCCGTCGGTGGTTTTATATACGCCGCGGTCTTCGTTGGCATTCCAGAGATGGCCCAGTGCGGCTACATACGCTATGTCCGAGTTGGTGGGGTGTATGATGATGTCGGCTATGCGCTCGGTATTTTTCAATCCCAGGTGCTTCCAGGTGATGCCGCCGTCGGTGGATTTATAGATGCCGTCGCCAACGGAAACGCTGTTGCGCACGTTGGTCTCGCCGGTTCCCGCCCAGATGATGTCGGGCTTGGATTGGTCAATGGCCAGAGCGCCGATAGATTGTGTGTGGTCGTCAAAAACCGGGCGAAACTCTGCGCCGGCGCTGTTGCTTTTCCAAACGCCGCCGCTGGCCGTACCGATGAACATGACTTCGGGCCGCTCGTTGATGCAATCAATGGCCGTGATCCGTCCGCTGGTGGTGGCCGGGCCGATGTGCCGCGCACGCAATGCACCGAAAAGCGTGCTGCCGCTTTGTGCATGTAAGCTCCACGCACTCAAGGTGATAAGCGCGCCGAGGAGTATTTTTTGAATCATGACAGTGGTGTTTTTTTTATAGATGTATTAAGTTTTTTAGAAAGCTTTAAGCCACAAGCTGTAAGCTTCAAGCTGCGGACCGCGGGTTGCCCCTCTGCTCTCCCCACGCCTCGGCGTGGTCATCGGGACTGCGCTTCGCTTGTCTGCTCTATGCTCTTTGCCCTGTGCCAAAAACCGGCAGAGTCCATTGTTGAACAACAATGAACTCTGCGGAAAACAAATCGGGAAATCTTATTTCTTCTTGGGCATCGCAAACATATCGTCTTTGTACTCCTCATTGAGTTTGATGGAGGTTACGGTTATTTTTTGAACACTCTGACCGTCAAACTTGCTTTCCATAAAGAACGGGAACATGAGGCCGTCCACCTCTTGATAGTCGCTCATATACGTTTCCGTGAATTGCCCTTTGGCCTCGCCGTTTTTGATCTGAGACTTGCTCATGATGATCACAAAGTGCTCAGCATCAAAGTAGTGGTATTCTACGGTGCCGTTTTTCTTGGTCAGTTTCAGGATGTGGGCTTTGGCACCCTCCACCTCTGTCGTGCCGTCGTATTCCACTTTGTGGCCTTTGGCGGCGTAGTCGAGGAAGGGACTTTGAAACTCTTGGTCTGTAACTGATTCGGCCATTTCATCGGGCATGGGCTGTGCGTCGGTGCCGCCGGCAAACGGATTGATCCACCAGGCGTCCGTACCGTCATAAGCCTGTACGATGGACATGCCCTGCACGTTCACATCCACGCGCATTTTGTTGGGCATTTTGTTGGTAATGATACCGGGAAATTCCATGCCCTGCATGGCCATTTTACCTTCCATTTTGCTCGTTTTCAGAGCTTTCCATTTTTCGATGCCGCCTGTGTTTTCAAAATACTTTTGGATGATCTCGTCGGCAGTCTGAGCACTAAGGGCCATACCGGCGCTCATTACGAACAGAAAAAGGAGAATGCGCTTCATGGTTGTCTTGGATTTTTATTTTGAATGATGAGAAAATACGTCTGCGAAAGTATGGCCGGCCTATTCCAAACTATCCGTTTTTTCGATGAAAAGGGCCAGTTGCAGGATAAATTTCAGCCAATTTCCACCAGTACTGATGACAATACAAAGTGTACCATTGTTCGCACCTGTGGTCTTCCAGTTGCAGCAGCAAGCGCCTCACCTGCCAGGAGTAGCCAGGGCGCCAGAATTTGAGCGCGGGCATCCCATTTGCCGCCGTTGTGATCGTTATCGAAACTGCTGTTTTGAATGATGACCCAGCCGGCGTCGGTGTCCAATACAGTGTCTAAAACGGCAGAGAAAAAGCGCCCCTCTCGCTCCAACATCACCGGGTATTTGCGGTGCATGGCGCGCGGCCTGAACTCTTGTTCTAAATACGACATCCACTGCCGGCCGCATTGCAGCAATTGCCCGGCCTCCACGCCCTCGTCGGGGCAATAGCGGGCAATGGCATATTGGGCCATAAGCTCCTGTTCCTGAGCCGGATAGTCGGTGTGCAGAGCGCTGAGGTAGGATTTGATGGCTTTGGCAACGGTATATCGGTCGGCTTCTGCCGGCAGCACCATTTCCTTGCCATAATAAACCGGCCTGACGATGTGCGTACCCGCGCCCTCTGTTGCCGCCTCTCGTCGCGGGTCTATGTACGCCTCCGGGTGGGCGGTTTTGCCCTGCCTATTTTCGAGATAAAGCACCTCGTCGTCGGGCAGTTCGGCGTGGGTAAAATCTTTGGGGTAGGCCAATATTTCGGTATCTGCCAGTAGCGGCGTGCCTTCCCATTCCCAGAGCGTTTCGGAGGTGGTCGGGTCGAGTACGGGGTAGTCTTCGTTGCCATCGTGCCACACGCGATTGAGCCATTTGGGCGGGCGGTTGACGGTGGGAAACACCAGATAATCGCGGGCGCGGGTGAGACCCACATACAGCAGGCGGGCTTCTTCGCGCAAGGCCCGGCGAGTGATGGCGGCTTGTTCGGGGCCGGCCTTCAGCCTTTCTTCGAGCGGGGTGCGCTGCACTTGGTCGCCGTAGGGGTTGACCCAATATCGCAAGAGCCTGTTGCCCAATAAATTATTGAGATCAACCACTTCTGTTTGCGGCACGATGTCGAAGCCCCAAACCTCAGCCCGCAGGCGGTTTTCCAAGCTGTGGCAAATGGTGGCGGGCCATTCCAAACCCTTGCTTTTGTGGTAAGTGAGCACTTCTACCGTGTCGGCATCGGGGGAGGTGGCCTGCATGTCTTTTTCGTTGTTTTCCAAATCGCTGAGCCAGAGCAGAAGGCCGCCCAAAGATGCGGCGCTGTGTAGGCGGGTGCAGGCGTCTTCGTATTGCAGGGCGAGGCGGCGCAGGGCTTCTATGTTGTCCAATCGCTGTTGGGTTTTGCCCCAGGCGGCGATGGTGCGGCGCAGGTCCAATTCTTCGAGCAGGACGTCGAGGATTTCCACGCCGGAGCACTCGGCCAATTCTTTGCGGAGCCTCAGCAGCCGCCCTATGATGGGATGGTCTTTGCTCCAGAGGCCCTCGGTACGCTGTTGCTCCAGTAAATCCAGATATTGCAGGCGGTCTTCGATGATGTCTTCGATGTCCATGCCGCCTGCTAAGAGCAGGATTTCGGCTACGGAGAGGGAGTCGCGGTAGTTGAGGACGAACTTGAGGCAGGCGGTGACCAAACGCGCCTCAGCGGTAGAGAGCAGTCCGGCGCGGGCCATGGCGGCGCGCAGTCCGGCGCAGTGCAGGGCTTCTGCTACCTCGCGGCATTGGTCGTTGGTGCGGCAAATGACGGCCACGTCGCCGGGGCGGGCGGGCCGGGCGATGCGGGCATGGCTGTCCCACACGATGGGCTGTTCGGCCAGCCAGTCTTTGATGCGTTGTGCGATGCAGTTTTCGAGCCAGGGCTTGCCGGGCGGGCGACCAGTTTCGCCTTCGGGGCGGAAATGCCAGTGTTTCAGGGCGAGAGCCATGCCGGCGGGGTCGTCGGTGTTGCGGCGTTTGGGATCGAGGGCTATCTGGTCGGGGGGGAATTCAGGGAAGGCTTTGGTAAACAAGGCATTGGCTGCCCAGACGAGGTCTTGCCGCGAACGCCAGGAGTGCCGCTGTATGTCTTCGGGGCGCACGCCGCCGCTTTGCTCTATGATGGCCTGCATGAGTTGGGGGTCGGCGCCGCGAAAGCCATAGATGGACTGCTTGGGATCGCCCACCCAGACGGAGTGAGCGGCCATGCGGGAGAGTTTGAGGAAGATTTCGAGTTGGATAGGGCTGGTGTCCTGAAACTCGTCCACCATGAGCAGGTCGAGTTCTTCGCTGAGGATCTCGCGCACTTCAGGGTGGTCTAAGAGCCTGAGAATGAGCGTTTCCATATCTGTGTAATCAATGAGGCCCCGGCGTTTTTTGTACTGTTCGTATTCCTGCAAGGCATCCATGGCGGCATCGAAAATATGGAAGATGTAGTCGCGGATGTCGTTTTGGAACGTCTGATTGGCTTCGTGGCGGGCGGTCATGTCGAGCAGGGGCTGAGCATCGTCGCGGCTTTTGACGGCCACCTCGGTTTTGGCAATTTTGGCCCAGAAGCGCCAGGGCAGGCTGCCGTCGAGGTGGAGTTGCCGGCGGGCGTCTTTCCATTCTTTGAGGGCGTCGGCTGTTTTTTTGGTGGCATCGCCGTTGTTTTCGATGGCGGCGATGGTCATGTCGAGGGCTTGTTCGAGTGCCTGAAGCAATTCCTCATCGGTTTCTGCGGAGGCTTTGGGCAGGTACTGCGCGAAGCTGTCCCAGGAGTATTGGCGGCTTTGGCGGAGGGTATCGGCGGAGAAGGCGTTGGAGCGGGCGATGTCGGTGAGTTCGCGGAGTTCTTTGCGCCAGTCGTGGGGTTGTCGGCTGTGCATACCGAGGCGGCGGCAGAGGCGGTCAATGGCGTCCACGCGTTCGGGGCCGAGCACCATGGCGAGGGAGTTGTTGAAGAGGGTTTGCTGGTCTTCATCGGCGATGATTTGCACCTGCGGGGATACGCCGGCCTCGAAGGCGAAGCGCTGGAGGAGTTTGACGCCGAGGCTGTGGACGGTGCCGATGAGGGCGTTGGTGAGTTCGTCGGCCTGGCGGCTGAGGCCGGCTTCGAGGAGGCGTACGCGCACGCGTTCCTGCAATTCGGCGGCTGCTTTGCGGGTGAAGGTGGTGGCGATGATGCCGGAGGGGCGCACGCCGTCTTTGAGCAACTGCACCATTTCGGAGGTGAGGCGGTAGGTTTTGCCGCTGCCGGCGCCGGCGGATATGATGCGGATGTGGGACATTATTTTTGGATTTCGGATTTCGGATTTCGGATTCCCGATTTCGGATTCCCGAT
>DDUV01000058.1:98517-104662 GCA_002344975.1 Saprospiraceae bacterium UBA2329
CCGATTTCGGATTCCCGATTTCGGATTTCCAATTTCGGATTTCCAATTTCGGATTTCCAATTTCGGATTTCTTATTGGAACGGGCAAGCTACAAGCCTCAAGCTGTGATCACTGTGCGCTTCGCACCGCCCACCGCCTACTGCTGACCGCCCACCGGTACTCGCCTGTTGCGTGAGGGGGCCGAGGGTAGTGACGACGCAGGAGGAGCGACCGAGGCACCCGACGGCCCCTTTTGATGGTATGAGTGGGCCGGCACGCCCCGACAAAAATACATCATTTGGCGATAGCCGCAGCGAGTCCTTTTTGAAAATCGGCGATGAGATCGGAGAGGTCTTCGATGCCGACGGAGACGCGCACGAGGCCGTCGGTGATGCCGTTTTGGAGGCGCAACTCCTTGGGAATGTTGAGGTGCGATGAAGAGGCCGGGTGCAGGATGAGCGTGTCCACGTCGCCGAGGGTGGGGGCGAGGGAGCAGAAGGTAAGCTGGTTCATGCAGGCGATGGCGGCGTCGTATCCGGCGGTGAGTTCGAAGCTGAGCATGCCGCCGAAGTTGCGCATTTGGCGGCGGGCGAGGGCGTGGTCGGGATGCGATTCGAGGCCGGGATAGTTGACTTTGGCGACGGCGGGCTGCTGCTGGAGGAACTGCGCGAGGGCGAGGGCGTTGGCGCAGTGGCGGTCCATGCGGAGGGTGAGGGTTTTCATGCCGAGGTTGGTGAGCCAGGCATCCCAGGCGTTGCAATTGGCGCCGAGGAGCTTCATGGTTTTGGCCACTTTGTCGCGCATGAGGGCGGCGTCTCGGCCAACGATGGCGCCAGCGATGGAGTTGCCGTGGCCGTTGAGGTATTTGGTGGTGGAGTGGATGGCGAAATCGGCGCCGAGGGCGAGTGGCTGCTGGAGGTAGGGTGTGCAGAAGGTGTTGTCAATGGCGGAGTGGCGGCCGTGGCGGCGGGCGATGGCGGCGAGGGCTTCGATGTCCACGCAGGCGAGGGTAGGATTGGCGGGTGTTTCGAAGTAGAGCATGCGGATGCTTTCGTCGGCGCGCACGAGGGCCTCCACCTGTTCGAGTTTTTGGAGGTCGGTCATGACGGTTTGGATGCCGAGTTGGGCCAATGTCTTGGTAAACAGTTCGGTAGTACCGCCGTAGAGGTTGCCCTGGGTGAGGATTTTGTCGCCGGAACGGAGCAGGGAGGTCATGAGTACGGCGATGGCGGCCATGCCGGAACTGCAGAGGATGGCGGAGGCTTCGATGTCGAGGCCGTGCGTTTCGAGTTGGGCGATTTTGCCGGCAACGGCGTCGATGGTGGGGTTGCCGTAGCGACCGTAAACGTGGCCCTGTGCTTTGCCGCTGAAGATGTCTATGCCCTGATCTATGGACTCGAAGTCGAAGGAGGAGGTGGCGTAGATGGGCAACTGGTGCGGCCGGGTGCTGCGCGGGTCCTCGGGATCGTGTACGCAGAGGGAGTTGAAGGAGATGGCGCTCATGATGGTTGACGTATTTTTGGGTGCAAAGAAAGGAAAAAGGTTTGGGATGGCGGGTGGAACCCGCAGGATAGATCACGCAAGGTGGAACCTTGCGCGAGCATGGTTTTTGGGGTGCAAAGAAAGGAAAAAGGTTTGTCAACGGCTGATCTCGTCGAGCAAGGCGGCTATTTGCCCCGTGAGGCGAACGATGGAGTAGGGGTGGGAGGCATCGGGCAGCGGTGCGCGCAGGGCGCTTTTTCGGGATATAAAATCCTGATACATAGACAGTATTGCGGTTCTGATGGCTGCGGTGTCGTCGTAGTCGGCTGCATGGCCGAGGCTGGTTTCGCAGGCAATGCGGGCCGCGTCGGATGCGGGCGAACCGAGTACCAGTATGGGGCGGGCTACGGCGATGTACTCAAACAACTTGCCCGGTATGCGGCCCATGGCGTTGCTCTGGCGATTGAGCAGCAGCAGCAGCACTTCGCTTGATGAGGTGAATTGCAAAGCCTCCTGTCGGCTCACGTTGCCGGGCATGAGGGTGCGATCTTCTAATTTTGCGGCTTGTATGGCATCGAGTACGGTGGGATCCAATTGTCCTACCAACCTGATTTCCAAGTGTTGGCGAAAGCCGGGTTGGCTGATGCAAAGTTCTTGCAATACCTGAAACAAGGCCGGCGGATTGCGGTCGTAGCCCAAAATACCGAGGTGCGTGATGCTGAATTTGTCGCCGGCAGGGGAGGGGAGGTTTTGGTAATCATCAGGATCGAAGCCCCAGGGAATGACGCTGACATTTCGGGCGCCGATTTGCTCCAGATCATTTTTCCAGGTGGGACTTACGATGGTCATGCGGTCGGCCATGCGAAAGGCTTCCTGCTCCATGCGGCGGTGCCGGCGGTCGCCCCAATGTGTGAGGTGGAGCAGTTGGTAATAGTCCACCTGCGTCCAGGGGTCTTGAAAATCGGCGAGCCAGGGAATGCCGGTCGCTTTTTTGAGGAGGGTGGCAATGCGGGTATTGGAGTGCGGCGGGCCGTCGGAAAAAATGGCGTCCACCGGATTTTCTTTCAGGTATTTTGTCAAAAAACGCACGGAGGGCCGAATCCAGGCGGCTCTGGCATCGGGGATAAAAAAATTGCTGCGCAGCCACACGGAGAGGTAGTGTTTCCAGTCGGAGCGGTTTTCCTGCACATAAAAAACATTGTTTACATTGGCGGTTTTAGGCTTGCCGGTGAACCATTTGTAGAGGTGGTACGGCTCCCAAATCCGTTGTCGGAGAATGAGGGCGCCGGGCGGAATGTCGTGGTCGTTGCTGTGGTCTATGCTGGGATAGTGGGCGTTATCGGCGGTAAAAATGACGGGTTCCCAGCCGAATTGGCGCAGGTATTTGGCAATTTTGAGGCATCTCAACACCCCGATGCCTCCCGACGGCGGCCAATAGTAACTGATGATGAGCACTTTTTTGCCGGCCATTATCGAGCGGGTGTAGCAGGGTTTTTAAATGCCAGAATATCAATGCGTTCTTCGCAAAATTGCAAATCCTCTTCCACGTTGGAGGCTACGATGAGCAGTCGGTCGCCTCGCATGGTTTTGACTAAATTGTGATACCAGTCCATTCCCTGCCGGTCGAGGTTGGTCGTGGGTTCATCCAACAAAACGGCGGAAGCATCGGAACACAAAGCCAGAGCGAGTTTGAGGCGTTGTTTCATGCCGGATGAAAAGTGCCGGATTTGTTTGTCTTCGGCTTTTCTGAAGGCCAGCAGTTCGATGATGTCTTTGTCTGTCATGCCGTTGAGAAAAGGCCGGAACTGCCGGTGAAACTGCAAAGACTCGCGCAGGGTGAGTTCTTCGATCAATTCGATGTAAGGCGCTGCGTAAGAGATGTGCCGGTAAGCCTCGGCTGTGGGAATTTCGCTTTGCGCATCGAAAAAACGGATGCTGCCTTTGCTGGGCGTGAGGTGGCCGGAGAGGAGGCGCAACAGGGTGGATTTGCCCGCTCCGTTGGGGCCGGTGATGGCATAAGCATGGCCCGGCAGCAGTTGGAGGTCTGCCTGCCGGAGTATCCATTCGCGGCGATACCGCTTGCCCATGCCGTTCGTTTCAATCCTCATGAACTTTTACGCCGTTGAGTTTTTGCACGCCTTTGACAAGGCCGCCATTGCGCCGGGCCTGTTGCACGAAGTCCACGATTTCCTGGCGTTGTTCGGTAAGCGGCAGCAGGGTTTCAATTTCTCCGAGGGCATGACTTGTATTGTAGCCGCGCACGAAGAGGAGGCGGTAAATGTCGGTGATGTGGCCGATGAGTTCTTCCGGGAACTGCCTTCTGGAAAGCCCTACTTTATTGATGCCTACATAAGCCAATGGCTCTCGGGCTGCCCTGATGTAGGGGGGCACATGAGTGCGCACCAAAGAGCCGCCGGCAATAAAACTGTGGCGACCAATGCGCACAAACTGCTGCACGGCCACCAAGCCTTCGAGGATGGCGAAATCGTCAATTTCTACATGCCCGGCTAAGTTGACGTTGTTGGCCAAAATGACATGGTTGCCCAATATACAATCGTGGGCCACATGCACATAGGCCATCAGCAGGCAATGGCTGCCCACTATGGTGCGTCCGGCGGCCACCGTGCCGCGATTGACGGTGACATATTCCCGAATGGTCGTGTGGCTTCCAATTTCTGCGGTCGTTTCTTCACCATTGAACTTCAGGTCTTGCGGTATAGCCGAAATAACTGCGCCGGGAAAAATGCGGCAATGGCTGCCGATGCGGGCGCCGTCAAAAATGGTGACATGCGGACCTATCCAGGTGTTGTCCCCAATAACTACATCGCGATCAATGTAGCAAAAAGGGCCAATTTCAACGTTTTCACCAATTTGGGCTTCGGGATGGATGTAAGATTGTGTTGCTTGCTTATTCATTATTAGAGCGCTTGACAATTTGGGCTGTCAGTTCTGCCTCCGACACGATCTTGTTTCCAACATAAGCCGTGCCGAGCATCTGACATATTCCCCGGCGAATGGGCGCCATCAACTCCAATTTCAGGAGCAGGGTATCGCCGGGAACTACTTTGCTTTTAAATTTGGCATTATCAATTTTCAAAAAATAGGTATCCCACTGTCCGGGGTCTCCCATGATAGACATGGCCAGAATGCCGCCGGTTTGAGCCATGGCCTCAATTTGTAAGACGCCAGGCATGACGGGATTGTTGGGGAAGTGCCCCAAAAAAAACTGTTCGTTAAAGGTAACGTTTTTCACCCCCACAACGTGCGTATCCGACAGCTCAATAATTTTGTCCACCAACAACATGGGGTAGCGGTGGGGGAGCCATTCCGCTATTTGCTGTGTATTAAACAGGGCTTCTTTATCGGGGTCATACTTAGGTTTTCCTTTGAGTTTGCGCTGTTCCAGCATGGCCTTTCGCAGTAATCGGGTGAATTCTACATTGGCTCTGTGCCCCGGCTTGATGGCGGTGATTTTTCCTTTAATGGGTTTACCCAAAAGCGCTATATCGCCTATGACATCCAATAACTTATGGCGGGCAGGTTCGTTTTTGAATTGCAAATCCAGCGTATTCAGCACGCCTTCTCCGTTGACGCGCACGCTGGGTTTGTTGAGCTTGACGGCCAAGGCATCCAACTCGCCCTGATTCATCGGTCTGTCCACGATCACAATAGCATTGTCCAAATCGCCGCCTTTGATGAGGTTTTGACTGAACAGATACTCCACTTCGTGCAGGAAAACGAAAGTGCGGCAAGGCGCAATTTCCTCGGCGTAGTTGTCTAAATTGCTGATGGTGGCAAACTGCTGCCCCAATACCGGCGAGTTGAAATCAATCAATGTTGTTACCTCAAAACAATCGGACGGCATGGCCACCAATTCCGAGCCGGTCACCGGATCGCGATAAGTGATGGGTTCAGTGATCTCAAAATACTCGCGTTCTTCAATTTGTTCCTCTATACCTGCCTCGCGAAGGGCTTCTACGAAATACCGCGCACTGCCATCCAAGATCGGCACTTCGGGGCCATCCAATGCAATGAGCACATTGTCAATGCCCAAGCCGGTGAGCGCCGAAAGGGCGTGTTCTACTGTGTGTACTTCGGCCTCATCTACTTGCAATGTGGTGCCGCGCTGGGTAGAAACAACCCTGGCCACATCGGCAGGAATAACGGGCTGATCGGGCAAGTCGGTGCGCTGAAAACGGTAGCCGTGGTTAGGCCCGGCAGGAATAAACTGTAAATTGACCTGCCTGCCCGTGTGCAGGCCCACACCACTAAGGGCAACTTGTCGTTGGATGGTTCTTTGTTTCATTTTGGAAAGCGCTTCTGTAAAAACAGTCGGCAAAGGTAGCTATTTTTTTGGGAGGCCATGCTCATACAATAAAAAAGCCGCGAAGGCACTCCCCTCGCGGCATTCATTATCCTCCAATACTTATCAGAATTGACAGGATTCCGGAATTTCCGGAATCGTCGTCGTTGGGGCAGCCACGAGGGCTGCCCCAACGAGGGCTATTCCCGCGCCAAAACTACCCGTTTCGTTTTATCGAGCCGGCCGGCAGATTTGACTTTTACCAGATACATTCCGTTTTCAAATGAAGCCAGATTCATGGTTTCAATCACATACTGCACCTCCTTTATCTCTCTGAATTGCAACAACTTGCCCTCGATGCTGTACACCTCTATCCGCACA
>DDUV01000060.1 GCA_002344975.1 Saprospiraceae bacterium UBA2329
AGGGAGGTTGGTGTTGAGGTAGGAGGGTAAGGGGCAATAAAAAAATAAAGTGGTCATTTTCGTCAAAGGATTAGATAAGTAAACGTTTCATTTTAATTGTCTTATCTAATCCTTTGGCCTAAAGAAAATGAACATTTATTTTTGCCCCACTACTTTAGGACGTTAATTTTTCATCCAAAAAAAATGCGCCCCTCACAGGCTCGTTTGAAAAAACATACCGCTGCGATTTCGGCGACCTCAGCGGCGCAAAATCCATCGGCGTCTTTAGTGAAGGTCCGCAGCAGGCTGCCTATTTTGCCGATCTGCTTATCTGGAAAAATTATCAGTCGTTTGATTGAGATTGTTGCTGAAACGGGGGGCGGAAGGAGGACGCAGTTTCCAAACTTCCTTCTGAACCCGAATTTTCAGAAAAAAGGGAGTTACTTCTGCCAGAAGAAGTTGTTATCTTTGACCGAAATTGAATCATCATGACCACTGCCATCAAGCTGCCGCTTCGCTCTCTGAACGAGTCCGTTATACGAGACTTGAAAGAAAAATATCCCGAAGCGGAAATAAGTGTGGAGCTACATCAGGACAGAAATAAATCGCCTTTGAGCGAAGCTGCTTTTTGGGAAATGATCTCCCTGTTAGACTGGAGCAAAGAGGGCCATGACGAGGAGATAGCAGAACCGGTCATCGCAAAATTGGCAGCAGGCCCCATTCGACATATTTTTGAGTTTGCAGATATTTTGTCTGAAAAATTGTACGCCCTTGATGCCCGGAAGTATGCCATACATATTGGGGAAGATGCCTGGGCACCCGATCAGTATTTTTCAGTGGATAACTTTTTATATGCACGTTGCTGCGTGGTAGCCAACGGTAAAGATGCGTACAACAGCGCACTGCACAATCCCGCTCAAATGCCCAAAGACCTCACATTTGAAGCGTTGCTGTACTTGCCGTTGGAGGCATACGAAAGGAAAACAGGAAATCGCTATGATTATACCCCTGCATATCCCATAGAAACGTACAGCAATCAGGCAGGCTGGAGTGAAGAAACGACATAAGGAAACCAACTCCAATGAATTTTCACGGCAATTCAAGGCAAAACACAAAAGAACACCATCTCTACGCTATCCATGACAAAGAGGAAGCAGATGTATTCAAATACGGCATCAGTGACAAGCCCATTGGAGAGGACGGCTATTCACAGAGAATGCGGGACAGGTGGATTTCCTGAACAGGGCTGTGGGATGGGCGCGATACTTTGCAGAGGTCTTGATTCGGGGCATTGCCGGGAACGCCAAAGCTCGTCAGATAGAAGACGATTTCATCAATGCTTACAAAGAAATCTATGCCAGAAACCCTCGTGGAAATGTCAAAAAGACTTCAAAGCAGCATTAAATTTCACCGCTTCCTCAACACAAACCCCTTGCCCACCGAACGTTTCCCCCTGCCGAACAGAGCCTTGTCCAATGCGATAAAAGCATCGGTGAGGGCTGCTAACGCCGGTTCCTGAGTGGAGGGGCGCATCGCTTTTTCCCGTTTATTTTCAGACACATTGGTGGCATTGGCCTTGAAAATGCGCTGAATGATGCCCGTCCAGTACATCTCCGCGAGGGCCACCAACGCGCCGCTCAGGTTGTACTCTTGCAGCACTTCCAAGCCGTTGCGTTCGGCCCAAAGCCGGAAATCGCTGCCCAGCACTAAGTATTCATGCCCGAAAGCATAAGCGCCCTGCGGTATTTTTTTGTCGGTAAACAAAGACAAAATCCGGTTGATGGGGTCGTAAGTGAACGGAAACTCCAGCGAGGGGAAGGTAATCAGCGCCAGCCCGCCGGGTTGCAGCACGCGCCCCACCTCTTCCATCATGCGCTCGGGGCGGCCCACATGCTCCAGCACGTCCACCGAGATGAGCAGGTCGAAAGAGGCATCGGGAAAGGAGAGTTCCAGCGCGTTTTCAACGCCATAGTGGAGATTGGGCACCTCGCGGTTGAGGTTTTGGGCGAAAGCCACATCCTGCTCGTTGATGTCGCAGGCAAACAGCGATTGGCAAAACGGCGCAATCATCACGTCGTAGTCGCCTTCGCCGGTGCCGAGATTGAGCGCGGAAGAGAAGCTGCGTTGCTCCGCTGCCAATTGGCGCAACTGATTGCGTACGAACAGGTAGCGATTGCGGTAGGTAGGAAAAAGTAGTTTATAATTCATAAGTAAATGTGCTAATTTGACAATATGCTAATCCCGATATTCGGGACAAGTTATGCTGATTGCCAATCGAGAGCGTCCAAAATAGCATCAATTAATCTGACTCAATTACTTAAATGGTCATGTGAGATGGTAGGCAGTTGGCAGTGGCCGCGCCGTGGCGCGGAAAGCGTATAGCGTTCAGTAGGCGGTGCAATCCAGAATCGGAAATCCAGAATCGGAAATCCAGAATCGGAAATCGGAAATCCGGAATCGGAAATCCAGAATCGGAAATCCAGAATCGGAAATCCAGAATCGGAAATCGGAAATCCGGAAATCGTCAAAGCTGCGCGGCGGCATTGCGATAAGCTGCGGCGGTATTGGCATCGCCTTTTTGTTCGTAAAGAGCGGCGGCCAATTCATAAGCCTGCTTGAAGCGGCCATTGAGTTCCACAGCGCGTACGGCGTTGGTAATGGCGCGGTCTATGTCGCCTGATTGTTGGTAAATAAGCCCCAGATAGTAATGCGCGTAAGGCGACTCATCGTTCACCTTCACATTGTTTTCCAATGCTTCGGCAGCTTTGGCCGCATCGCCGAGATTGAGGTAGGCCAAGCCCTTGAGGAACAAGCCCTGCTCGTTGTCGGGCGCTATTTTGATGCTCTCGTCGGCAGCGGCAACGGCCTCCTGAAACTTGCCCGAATTGAGCAGCGCATTGGCTAAGCCCTGCCAGGCCAACTCGTTGTCTTTGTGCGCTTTGGTTTCTTTTTCAAAAGCGGCAATGGCGTCCGGCCAGTTTTGTTCTTTGGCGGCCTTTTCGCCCTGCCAGGCCCATTTGTCGGCATCTTTTTCGATGGCCACAATGGGCACGCCGTTGGCACTTATGGTGTGAATGGCTTTGCTGTTGGGCCAGGACCCCGACCTCAAATGCGGCCCGCGAATGAAGCGCGAGGGAAACACCCCGTAGTCCCATGACTCGGAATAGCGCTGCCCGAAACGCACATACACGGGTTTGACCATGCCTTTGTACTTGCCGGTTTGGTACAACATCGGATAAAAAAACGTGGTGCCGATGACGACCGTATCCTTCATATTTTCGCTCAGGATGCCCTCTTTTTCCATCCAGTCCAACGCCTGTTTGACGCCGGTACCCCAATAATCGGTTTCGTAATTGCCCAGCGCGCCTTTCAGCCCGCCGCCCAATGGATTGAAATAAACATAGGACAGCGTAGGATTGCGCGCGATGAAAGCCACGGCGTCCACGCTGAGCAATGCCAGCAGGCCGAAGATGGCATACTTCCCCCAGTTCCAACGAGATACGAGCCGTTCGAGCGTCGTCCAGAACAAGGTAGCGCACACCACCAAAGCCGGATACACAAACATGAGGTGCCGCCAGCCGTCGTGCAGTACAGAATCTTTGTAAATGACATAAAACACAGGGAAAATGGCTGCAAAAAACATCAGCAATACGGCCAAAGGCTGCCGGCGTTGGAGCATAATCGGCGATAAAATGACGGCGCCCAAAAATCCGAACAGCACCGAAAACGGGATCGTTTTTACAATCCACACCACCGGATAGTACCAGGCCGTTTTGTCCGACATCACATTTTCGCCCTGAAAGAGCAGCCTGATTTTGATGCCCAATTGCGAAAACTCAGACAGCGCTTTGAACGGATGCCCCAGCGGATCGGCCAATGCAGCCGGCCAGGTGAGAATGGCTAGGATGTAAGAACCGATGGCGGCGCCGGCTACCAGGAGGGCGTATTTTCCGATAACCTGAAAGTCTTTGGTCAAACCCTTCAGTCCGTATTTACCCAAAAAATCGAGGCCGGCAAACAAGCCCAGATAGGCGATGAGCAACAAACCGCCCGCCCGTGTGGCAATGGCCAGCGCCATGCCGAGCGTGAGTCCGAGCGCGTCTTTCCAACTGATTTCCGGCAACTTGCGCAGGCTCCGCACCATATAATATAAGGCGATGGCAAAACCCGCCGCGAAGGGAATGTCTTTGGGGTTCATCATCGAATGACCGAAAAAGCGCGGCGAAAAAAAGGCGATGAGCAGGGCTATGACAGCAGCCCTCCAGCCGGCAATTTCTTTGGCCAGCAAGCCTATGAACACCATAGCCAGCAAGCCGAACAGCGCGTTGAAGTAGTGCCGCATAGCGTGGTAGCCGGGATCGAGCACGTCGTTGCCCAGCGCGGCATTGGCGGCTCCGGCCAGCAAATCGAAGAAGCCGCCGTAGTTGTGCATATTGCCTTTTTCGATGAACAGCGCTGAGGTGTCTTTGCCCATGGTGCTGTAATAGGCCACCAATTTTTGCGAGTAGTCGTTTTGAAACTCGTCGTCGCCGTTCACGCCGGTAGCCGGAGCCACCAGCATCATCACCGCGAGGGCCAGAGCGGCCAGACCCCAGAACACCTTTTTCAGCAGGCCGTCCTGTTCAGAAACGGTGGGCCATTTTTCTACCGCAGGCGCTGATTTGCGTACCGCGGCGGCTTTGGCGGGCGACGGGCGTTGGGCAGTTGGTTTTTTCTTACTCATCGAAACAGGAATATGTGTTTTGAACGGCGCAAAGATAGCAATTCTCAAAAGTAGCGGGTAATGGGAAAATGGCTACTTTTGCCGCTGCTTTTTTCAAACCTTACAACATGTCCAATACCACCTCTCTCCTCTCTCAGCGCGCCCTCCGCATGGAGGAATCTGCCACGCTACGTATGGCTGCCATGGCCCGCGAACTCAAAGCCAAAGGCCATCAGGTGATAGACCTGAGCCTCGGCGAACCCGATTTCGACACGCCCGACCACATCAAAGAGGCCGCCAAAAAAGCCCTCGACGATGGATATACCAAATACACTCCAGTAGCCGGTTTGCTGGAATTGCGCGAAGCTATTTGCACCAAATTCAAGCGCGACAACGGGCTGGAGTTCCTCCCCAACCAAATCGTGGTGTCCAACGGCGCCAAGCAATGTATCGCCAATGTGTGCATGGCCATGCTTGATCCGGGCGACGAGGTCATCATCCTCTCTCCGTATTGGGTGTCTTACGCCGAGATTGTAAAAGTAGCTGAGGGCGAGCCGGTTATCGTTCATGCCGGCATCGAGCAAGAATACAAAGCCACCGCCGCACAGGTGGAAGCGGCCATCACGGAACGCACCAAATTGCTGCTGTTTTCCTCGCCCTGCAACCCCACGGGTTCGGTGTTCAGTGAGGAAGAGTTGCAGGCCATCGCCGAGGTAGTAAGTGGCCACGAGCGCATTCACATCATTTCGGATGAGATTTACGAATACATCAATTTTTCCGGTCGCCACCACAGCATCGGCACGATAGAGAGCGTCAAAGACCGCACCATCACCATCAACGGCTTCTCCAAAGGTTTTGCCATGACGGGCTGGAGGTTGGGCTACCTCGGCGCGCCCAAGTGGATTGCCGATGCCTGCAATAAAATCCAGGGTCAGTTTACCAGCGGCGCCAATTCTTTCGGCCAAAAAGCCGCCGCCTACGCCCTCTTAGCCGACATGAAGCCCACTGACGAGATGCGCCACGCCTTTGAAAAACGCCGCAACATGGTGGTAGAACTGCTGGGCAAAATCCCCGGCATCAAAGCCAACATGCCCGAAGGCGCTTTTTACAGCTTCCCCGACATCAGCGCCTTGTTCGGCAAGCGCTGCGGCGATACCGTCGTCAACAATCCCGACGACTTCTGCGAGTACCTCCTCGAAACCGAATATGTGGCCGCCGTTTCGGGCAGTGCTTTCGGCGACGACCACTGCTTCCGCATCTCTTTCGCCGCCTCCGAAGAGCAACTCCGCGAGGCCGTCATCCGAATTGAACGGGCCGTGCGCGAGTTGAAATGACCGGGATAGTGAAGGGGTGACTCAGCCAAACCAAGCCGTAGTCGCCCCTTCACTAAACCCGTACAGCCCATGAACATGAGTATTTTTAACCGTGCATCGACCGGCGAGGCAGACTCATAGCTCGCAGGCTCGTAGCTTTTGGCAGGGTATTAAATAGTAACAAAGAATATTTATACCTTCGCCCATCGCATTTGCCAAATTATTCACCTTCTTGCATCTGTCGCACTCTGTAATTTTTTACCAAAACCTGCGCTACAACAACTCGTCATTTTTTCATCCAACCATAACCTTCTTGTATGACCACTTTTGACTATATCGTATTTGCCATGTACGGCGCACTCATCGTGAGTTTGGGCTTGTATATGTCCAGAACCAAAAAGGGCACGGAAAAAACGGCTGAGGATTACTTTTTAGCCAGTAAATCATTGCCCTGGTGGGCGGTAGGCACCTCCCTTATTGCCGCCAATATTTCGGCAGAACAGATGATCGGCATGTCGGGGCAGGGCTTCGGCATGGGTTTGGCCATTGCATCCTACGAGTTCATGGCAGCGGTGGCCCTGTTGGTAGTTGCCAAGTATTTTCTGCCCATATTTTTGAAAAAAGGACTTTACACCATCCCGCAGTTTGTCGAACAGCGGTTTAGCAAAGACCTCAAAACCATCTTAGCCATCTTTTGGATAGCCCTCTTCACTTTCGTCAACCTCGCTACGGTGTTGTTGCTGGGTGCGCTGGCTATGGATACCATCATCGGCACAGGCGACGGCAGCTTGTTGCTCATCAGTATGATAGGTTTGGCCGGCGTTGCCATTGCCTATTCTGTATATGGCGGTTTGTCGGCTGTGGCCTGGACGGATGTGCTGCAAGTCGGATTGCTGATTTTGGGCGGATTAATCACCACCGTGCTGGCCCTCCAGCACGTTACGCCCGACGGCAGCGCCATCACCGGCATCAAACATGTGCTGGATACCGCCTCCGACAAGTTTCACATGATTTTACCCAAAGGGCACCCCTCCTACGGCGACTTGCCCGGCATTGCCGTTTTGGTAGGCGGCATGTGGGTGGCCAATTTGTACTATTGGGGCTTCAACCAGTACATCATACAGCGCGCATTGGCGGCCAAGAGCTTGCCCGAAGCGCAGCGTGGCTTAGTGTTTGCCGGTTTCCTCAAACTCCTCATTCCCCTCATCGTTGTAGTACCCGGAATCGTTGCCTGGGTCATGTACTCCCAGCCGGAAGGCACCGCCATCATTGACGGCGTGCGCGATAGCCTCACCGTCAACAAGCCGTATGCCCCCAACGACAATGCCTTCCCCTGGCTCATCCGTTCCTTTGTACCGGCAGGGTTGCGCGGCTTGGTGGTAGCGGCTTTGGCAGCAGCCATCGTGTCATCGCTGGCCTCCATGATGAACTCCGTGTCCACCATTTTCACCATGGACATTTACAAAGAATATTTCAACAAACAGTCTTCGGAGCGCAATTCGGTCAACGTGGGCCGAATCACGGCTTTGGTCGCCATCGTTATCGGCATCATCATGGCCGTTGCCCTCCAAAACTCCAAAGGCATTTTCAACGTCATTCAGGAGTACACCGGCTTGGTCAGCCCCGGCATTTTGGCCATCTTTATGATGGGCCTGTTCTGGAAAAAAGCCTCCAACAAATCGGCGCTCTGGGCGGCTGTCTTGTCCATTTTGTTCGCATTTGCTTTCAAATTGGGCAAAATCATGGGCGCTCTCGACGACAAAGGCCAAATAGCCGACGGCGCCTCCGGTCTGGAGCAATTCTTCGGCAGCCTCAGCCAGATACCCTGGATGCACCAAATGGGACTTACGTTCCTCTTCACCTGCGGCATCATTGCTGCCGTGAGCTACGCCGGCGGCGGCAAGGATGATCCCAAAGCCATTGAATTGGGCAAAGGGGTTTTCAAAACAGACGCGAAATACAACATCGGCGCCTTCACCATCCTGCTGATTCTGGCATTTATTTACGCCATTTTCTGGTAAGGAACGGGGCCGAATAATTTGGGCGCCCCGCCTCTGCCAACCACCCCCAGCCCCTCCAAAGGAGGGTAGCATCAGGGCGGCGGCCGGGCTATCCACTGCATGGCGGCCTCCCCGCAGAGCTGTTAGCTTTAGCGCTGCAATAGCCCGATAAAGCTAACAGCTCTATCCCGACCGCCGCCATTCCGTTTCTATCCCTGGCGCGACGCGACAACCACCCCGTAGGGGGCAACCCTTGTGGTTGCCCCCAATGGGTTGCCCCCAATGGGTTGCCCCAACGGTTGCCCCTAACATGACTTTTATCATCATCGGCGCATCGCCGACGCCCTAACTTAGCCCCCATGATTTACCAACCTGCCATCGAAACCATGCCCGTGGCGCAACTCCGCGCCCTGCAAAGCGAACGCTTCGTCCGCCTCGTGCGCTATATGTACGAACACCAGCCATTCTACCGCCGCCAATGGGATGCCCACCGCATTGACATTCGCTCCGTCAAAAGCATTGATGACATCGGGCGCTTCCCCTTTACCATCAAAACGCATCTCCGCGACGAGTACCCCTTCGGTCTCATGGCCGTGCCGCCTGCCGATCTCGTGCGCATACACGCCAGCAGCGGCACCACCGGCAAACCCACCGTCGTGGGCTACACCCGCGCCGATATTGACATGTTCGCCGAAGTGGTAGCCCGCTCTTTGTGCTGTGCCGGCGCCTTGCCCGGCATGAAACTCCACAATGCCTACGGCTACGGCCTCTTCACCGGCGGACTGGGGCTGCACTACGGCGGCGAGCGCCTCGGCATGGCCGTCATCCCCGTATCGGGCGGCATGACCGACCGGCAACTCATGCTTTTGCAGGATTTTGGGCCGGAGGTCATTTCCTGCACGCCCTCCTACGCCCTCACGCTGGCCGAGGCCATCCGCGAACGCGGCATCCCGCTCGAAAAATTCAAGCTGCGCTACGCCATCCTCGGCGCCGAACCCTGGACCGAAACCACCCGGCAGGCAGTGGAGGCAGGATTGGGCGTCACGGCCACCAATATTTACGGCCTCAGCGAGATTGTAGGCCCCGGCGTGTCACAGGAGGATTTTGAAGAAAAAGGCGGCAGCCACATCTGGGAGGATCATTTCTTCCCCGAAATCGTACATCCCGATACCGGCGAGCCGCAACCATACAACACAGAGGGCATTCTGGTTTTTACCACGCTTACAAAGCAAGGCATTCCGCTGATGCGCTACCGCACCAACGACATTTGCAGCCTGTACTACGATTCCGGCAGCAAGCGCACCCACATCAAGATGTCGCCCATCAAAGGCCGCTCCGACGATATGCTCATCATACGCGGGGTCAATCTGTTTCACACACAGGTAGAGGCCGTTTTGCACGATATGCCAGAGTTCAGCGCCAATTACCAGCTCATTATTTACCGCGAAGGCGCCTTAGATGCAGTGGAAGTATTGGTAGAATTGAGCGAAGTCATATATGCGGCCATAGGCGCCCGCCTGCCCATCAACGATGAGTTTTTGAACCAGTTGAAACGGCGTTTGGAGAAAAAAATCAAAGACAACATCGGACTGTCCATGCGCATCACATTGGCCGACCGCGACGCTCTGCCCCGCAGCGAGGGTGGCAAGCTGAAAAGGATTTTGGACAGGCGATAGGGGTACTCTTGGAGAAATCAATTTTTCGATCAGTCTTGAATCTGTTCATAAAATCCTGAAAGGCAATATGCTCACCATTCTCAACCTGATTCAGTCCTCTCAAAACAGAGGCCCTTTGATTTTCAGTCATCTCGTCCCAAAAATCAGCTTGTGGCTTTATCAGATTTTCAATCTGACTCAGCAAGGCTTCATCGTTAAGATCGGCCAGGTAATCAATAACACTTAGTTTTCTGGCTTCAAGATTGGAAGTCATCGGCATGTAATTTAATCTAAAATAAACGCTTCAAAAAACAACTCGGCTTGCATACCAATTCCAGTCATCGGCAGGGCATTACACTCATATCACTCCTACTTGCTCACCCCTTTCTATTTCCGAAACATATCCCAAAACAATATCGCGGGCAGGCACTCCATTTTCCAGCAAGACGTCGAAGATACCCGGATCGGTCAAATCTTCATGTATCCAGATTTTATTATCTTTCAACTCCAGATGTATCAGGCATTGATGCACATATCGGCTTTGCGCCCAGCCAAATGCCATCAGCACAAAGTGGTTGGCTTCTTTGTTAACAATCAATTGCCTTTTCACCATGGGCATATTGGCTGCACGGCGCGACGCTCTCATATTCAGCTCGCTCAATAGAAGCTGTTGGATGTTGATTATTTTTGCCATAGCACGATACTTTCTGTAAGTAAATTCACAACCAAAAGTTTAACGTTGTTTTCCCGGATTCGGCGTAAAAAAAATGCAGTTCTTTCAAAGGTTCTGAAAGTTTCCTCTGAAATTGCCAGAAACAAGTCAATTTCAATGTCCTCATCCCGCAATGCTCCTCTATAGTCAATGTATTGCCCCAGTGCTGTATGAAAATCATAGATCAGAGAGCGGTTCCCGAATGATTTTACCTCAACAAGTATCTTTTCGATACCTCTTTCAGCTACCAGAAATTTTTCGGCTGCTAAATCTATATCCACAGAAATATCACCTGTTTGCAGTGTAAATGGGTCGTCCGTTATGACCCAACGATCCTTTTCTAAAGCAAATCTGACAGCCTTGTGAATAATATCTTTAGCCATGTTCTTTCTGTTGAGGTGAAGATTTTGCAAATATAAAACATTCTGACCATACCCCTCAGCCCCCCGTCAACTTCCTGTACTCCCCCTCCAACCTCGACAACTCCTCGTGCGTGCCGCGCTGCACGATGCGGCCCCGGTGCATCACGATGATCTCGTCGGCATGGCGGATGGTGCTCAGCCGGTGCGCTATGACAATGGCCGTGCGGTTTTTCATCAGTTCCTCCAAAGCCTGCTGCACCAATTTTTCCGACTCCGTATCCAAGGCCGAAGTAGCCTCGTCGAGGATGAGGATGGCAGGGTTTTTCAGGATGGCGCGGGCAATGGTGAGACGCTGGCGTTGGCCGCCGCTGAGCTTGAGGCCCCGGTCGCCGATATTGGTCTGGTAGCCGTTTTCGGTGGCCATGATGAACTCGTGCGCATGTGCAATGCGGGCGGCGCGCTCCACATCTTCAGGCGTTGCGCCTTCCATACCGAACACGATGTTGTTGTAAATGGTATCATTGAACAGGATGGCCTCCTGCGATACAATGCCCATAAGGCTGCGCAGATTTTTGAGACTCATCTGCCGAATGTCCACGCCATCAATAAAAATACCTCCCGACTGCACCTCGTAAAACCGGGGCAGCAAATCGGCTATGGTGGACTTGCCCGCTCCCGATGCGCCCACCAAAGCCACTACGCGCCCTTTGGGGATAAAGAGATTAACATCCTGTAACACAGGCCCTTCGGTGTCGTTGTAGGCAAAACCCACATGGCGGTATTCGATGGCGGTTTGGAATGTTGCGGGCGGCTGGGGCTGCGCTGCCTCCTGAATGCCGAGCGGCGCGTCCAGCACCACTTCCACTCGTTGCATCGCGGCGATGCCTTTTTGAATATCATAAACGGCTCGGGACAGCTTTTTGGCCGGCTCGATGACGTTGTAAAATGCGAAGATGAAGGTCAGGAAAGTCTCGGCGCCCATTTGCCCCGAAAAAACGAGCCGCGAACCAAACCACAGCAGCACCGCCACCACCCCGATGCCAAGAAATTCCGACAAGGGCGAGGACAGATCGCGGCGCCACAGCAGGCGGGTGAGCGTGTGGCGGTAGGCTTCGTTTTCGCGCCCGAATTTGTTGCGCTGATACCCCTCGGCGTTGAATCCCTTGATGATGCGCAGGCCGCCCAGCGCTTCTTCGATGATGGACACCAAAGAGCCGAGCCGCTCCTGCACATCGAGCGAACTGCGTTTGAGCCGCCGCCCGATACCGCCGATCACAAAACCGGTGAACAGCATGAGCGCAAACACGAACATGGTGAGTTGCGGACTGATGTACAACATGATGCCCAGTGCGCCGGTGATGATGAGCGGCTCGCGGAATACCGCCTCCAATACGTTGAGGATGCTCCATTCCACCTCCTGCACATCAGCGGTGATGCGCGACATGAGGTCGCCTTTGCGCTCTTCCGAGAAGTACGACAGCGGCAGCACCAGCAGCTTGGCAAACAACTGCCCCCGGAGGTCGCGGATGATACCGTTGCGCACCGGCGCCATAAAAAACAGGGAGAGGTAGCGAAAGAGGTTTTTCAAAAAAAACACCCCCACAATCCAGATGCACACATACACCAAAGCCGCCTCTTTGCCTTGTTCGACAATGAGGCGGCTGACGGTATAGCCGAAATAATCGCTGATATTTTTGAAAGAAAACCCTGCTGCAGGCGCCTCCGTGATGAGGGCTTTTCGGTCGAACAGCAGTTCGAGGAAAGGCTGTAGCAGAGGAATGGCAATGGCGGTGAACAAAGCGGTCAGCAGGTTGCTCACGATGTTCAATACCACCTGAGAGCGGTAATTGCGCAAATAACCGAGCAGGCGCCAGAAACTTCTCACTACTGCGTCAGATCGAAATCGTTGAGAAAACCGGTGTGGAAATTCCCGTTGCGGAAGTTCTCGTCCTTCATCAGCCGCTGATGGAAGGGCACAGTGGTTTTTACGCCCTCAATGATGAACTCGTCCAATGCGCGCTCCATTTTGCGAATCACTTCTTCGCGGGTGCGAGCGCGACAGATGAGCTTGGCAATCATCGAATCGTAGAAAGGCGGGATGGTGTAGCCTGCGTAAACGTGCGTGTCCACCCGAACGCCGTGCCCTTTGGAGCTGTGGAACGAACTGATGCGCCCCGGGCTGGGCCGGAAATTGTGGAACGGGTCTTCGGCATTGATACGGCACTCCATGGCGTACATGGTCGGGTAGTAATTTTTGCCGCTGATGCGTTCGCCAGCTGCAATTTTAATTTGCTCTTTGATGAGATCGTGGTCAATAACCTCCTCGGTCACAGGATGTTCCACCTGAATACGGGTGTTCATCTCCATGAAATAGAAGTTGCGGTATTTGTCCACCAAAAACTCAACGGTACCCACGCCCTCGTAATTGATGCACTGACCGGCCTTGACGGCAGCCTCGCCCATTTTTTCGCGCAGTTCGTCGGTCATAAACGGAGAGGGACTTTCCTCTACCAATTTCTGGTGGCGGCGCTGTATGGAGCAGTCGCGCTCGGAGAGGTGCACCACCGTACCGAACTGGTCGCCGGCAATCTGAAACTCAATGTGGCGCGGTTCTTCTACAAACTTCTCCACATATACACCGTCGTTACCGAAAGCAGCTTTGGCCTCGGTGCGGGCCAGAGTGTAGGCGGTTTCAAAATCTTTTTCCTCCCAAACCACGCGCATGCCTTTGCCACCGCCCCCGGCAGTCGCTTTAATGATGACGGGGTAGCCAATGTCTTTGGCAATTTTATGGCCGTGCTTGAGGTCTTTCACCAAGCCGTCGGAACCCGGAACGACCGGCACGCCGGCCTTTATCATAGTCTCCTTGGCGGTGATTTTATCGCCCATTTTGCGAATCTGGTCTGCAGAAGGGCCGATAAATTTGATGCCGTATTCGCTGCAAACCTCTGCAAACTCTGCATTTTCGGCCAGAAACCCGTAGCCGGGGTGAATGGCGTCGGCATTGGTGATTTCCACCGCCGCCATGATGCGCGGGATGCTGAGGTAAGACTCGGAGGAAGCAGGCGGGCCGATACATACAGCCTCGTCGGCAAAGCGCACGTGCAGGCTCTCGCGGTCGGCGGTAGAATAAACCGCCACCGTTTTGATGCCCATTTCGCGGCAGGTGCGAATGATGCGCAGGGCTATTTCGCCCCGGTTGGCAATGAGTATTTTATTGAACATAAGGCGCTTCAGTGATATGAAAAAAATCTCCCTGACGGATCGCTCTTACAAGACTTATCCCTTGGGATCAATGAGGAAAAGCACCTGATCGAACTCTACCGGAGATGCGTCTTCCACCATAATTTTGACTACCGTACCGCCGTGTTCGGATTCGATTTCGTTGAACAACTTCATGGCTTCGATGATGCACACCACATCGCCGGGCTTGATGACGTCGCCGGGCTTCACATAAGCCGGTTTGTCGGGCGAGGGCGAGCGGTAGAAGGTGCCCACAATCGGCGAGCGCACTTCCAGATAAGCGCCGCTGCCTTTGTCGGCAGATGGTGCAGATGCAGACGGGGCAGGAGCCGATGTTGATTCCTGCACAGGAGCCGGCGCCGGGGCGGGAGCCACAGCAGGAGCCGAAACCATGACAGGTGCAACAGCATGGCCGCCTCTGTCGAAGTGCCGTGTGCGGACGGACATTTCAAATTCGCCATCCTTCATTTTGAACTCCGACAGCTCGAGTTTGCTGACCAAGCGGAGGAGTTCCTGGATTTCCTTGAAGTTATTCATGACTGTTATTGTTTAACCCGTTCCATGTATGCGCCGTTGCTGGTATCAATGCGGATGAAATCGCCTTCATTGACAAACAGCGGCACTTTGACATCTGCGCCGGTTTCTACTTTGGCCGGCTTGAGGGTGTTGGTGGCAGTATCTCCTCTGAGGCCCGGCTCTGTGTAAGTAACCTGCAAAACCACATTGGAAGGAAGTTCCACATTGAGCGGAATGTCTTTTTCTGCGTGGTAAAGGATTTCCACTTCAATGCCTTCCTTGAGCAATTCCGGGCGGGAGATCATGTCTTCCATGATGGAGGTTTGCTCGAAGGTATCGTTGTCCATAAAATGGTAACCGGCATCATCGGGGTAAAGGAACTGAAACTTGCGACGCTCTACGCGCACCACGTCAATTTTGTGGCCGGAGGGGAAAGTGTTTTCCAAAACGCGACCCGTGGTAACGCTTTTCATGCGGGTGCGAACAAACGCGGCGCCTTTGCCGGGTTTCACATGTTGGAACTCTACAATGGTGAAAATGTCGTTGTTGTATTCGATACACAAGCCGTTACGGATATCAGCTGTACTTGCCATAAGTGTAGTAAATATTGATGGTTTTGAAAATTTTGTGCAAAGATAGAAAAAATCGGGCGGAGCCTGTCAATAAGCCCATTTTAGATACACAGCGCCCCAGGTGAAGCCGCCGCCGAAAGCCGTGAGTACCAGATTGTCGCCTTTTTTGAGTTGGTTTTCCCACTCCCACAGGCACAGCGGTATGGTGGCTGCGGTGGTGTTGCCGTAGCGCTCGATGTTGATCATGACTTTTTCAATCGGAAAATTGAGTTGATTGGCTACCGACTCGATGATGCGAAGGTTGGCCTGATGCGGCACTACCCAAGCTACGTCGTCCTGGCCCAATTGATTGCGTTCCATCACCTGCCTGACCACATCGGCCATGCCGTTGACGGCGTATTTGAACACCGGTTTGCCGTTTTGATATGCAAAATGTTCGCGGTTGTCTAAAGTGTGTTGCGAGGCCGGCCAGCGCGATCCGCCTGCTTTTTGGTAGAGGTACTGCTGCCCCATGCCGTCGCTTTTGTTGACGAAATCCAGAACACCCGTCGGCTCTTCGGAGGCTTCCAGAAGGACTGCGCCGGCTGCGTCGCCGAAGATGATACAGGTGGCCCGGTCGGTGTAGTCTATGATGGATGACATTTTGTCGGCGCCGATGACGACAACCTTTTTGGCCATGCCCGACTGAATATAAGTGGAGGCCGTGCTGAGGGCAAAAATAAACCCGGAGCAGGCAGCGGCGAGGTCGAAACAGAAGGCATTTTTCATGTCGGTGGCGTGCGCAATGAGGTTGGCCGTATCGGGAAACATCATGTCGGGGGTGACGGTGGCGCAGATGACGAGGTCAATTTCGGAGGGGTCGGTGTTGGTCTTTTCGAGCAAGCCTTTGACGGCCTCAATGCCCATGACGGAAACGCCCTGGCCTTCTCCTTTGAGGATGTGGCGCTCGCGTATGCCGGTGCGGGTCATAATCCATTCGTCGTTGGTGTCCACCATTTGTGCGAGGTCATGGTTGGTGAGCACATCATCGGGCACAAAACAGTGAACCCCGGTAAGGGAAGCGTACATTTTAGACATAGACGTAGTTGCGTGTTGCAAAAATCGGCGCGAAGGTAGAAAGTTATGCCAAGACACAAGAAAAAAAATGGAATGCGTTGCGACAGGGACGGAAACGGCATAGCCCCTTGCCGCCGGATGGTATGCGTGCAAGGGGCTATGAGAGTGGACGGCCCGGCCCCGCCGGTATGTCAGTTGCCTGTGGCGGGGGGCGCCCAAAAAAGAAAAAGAGGAACGCCTTAATCTAATGTCACCACCTTGCCCGAACCGGCGATGCTGGAATTGATTTTGGGGCGGCCTTTGTAGTGTACGCTGCCGCTGCCGGCGATGGAGACATCAAGGCGGTCGCCGACTTCGACGTAGCAGTTGCCGCTGCCGCCAATGCTGATTTTGCTGCTGCCTACGCGAAGGTTGGCTGCTTTGACATTGCCGCTGCCGCCGATGCTGACTTTGAGGGAGTTGGCATCGCCGGAGAACTCAATGTTGCCGCTGCCGCCGATGGAGAAGTGGAGGTCGCCGAGGTTATTGAAGGCTTCGGTGGCAATGATTTTGCCGCTGCCGCCGATGGATAGCGCCTGTACGGTGGGGATGGTGATGTAAATTTTGACGTCGGAATAATTGCGGACGTTGTTGTGGAAACCGATGTTCCAGGAGCCGTTTTTGACTTCCTGCTTGAGGTTGTCTATCAGGTTTTTCTGAGCTTCGACGATTACTTTCTGCGTTTTGCCGGGCTGCACATACACGATGCCGGAGATGCCGAGGCCAATGCTGTGGAAATCGTCGAGCGAGAGTGTTTCTTTGACGACGGGGCCTTCGCCGGAGATGGTTTTCCAGGAAGATTGCGCCCATGCAGGCAGTGTGAGGAGGAGGGCCGCTGCGGCGACGAGGATGCTGAATGTTTTCATGTTTTTGATTTTTTTGGAGGTAATGACAAGATTGGAGCGGCGGGGTTGCATGTGAACGGAAATAGGCGACGAACAAGTGGAGGCAACATTCAGGGCCGGGGCGCTGTCACTGATACTTTCTTTGGCTTCACGGTTCTGAAATGCGCTTTTCGGAAAGGCACGCTTTCGGAGGCGATGAGCAGGGCGCCGTCGGGGCGGTAGTCAATGGCCTCGTACTGTGTGGGAAACAAACATTTTCGAACGCGGACAGCCTGGCTGCGGCCCTGCAAAAAGCGGCTGCCCGGAAAATCTTCCCACAAAAAAACAGTGGTGCGGGTGACGGGAATGAAGCCCAGTACCCACCGGAAAAGATAGCTGAGCAGGGCCACCTGCGAGCCGTCGGGGCTGATGGCGGCGGCGGTGACTACACGCCGGGGCAGCAGCACGCTGTCTATCAGAGTGGCGGTGTACCGGCCGGGGGCGGCGGGCAGGGTGTAGTGTCGGGTGAGGTAATTGCCGGCTACGAGGCGGTTTTTGGAAAACAGATGCAGGGTGTCATTCCACCAAAAGAAGGCTTCCATATCGAAGGCGGCCTGATGCGGCGGCGGGGGGAAGGCGGTTTGGTCGGGATAAGAAAAGAGGATGCTGTCGGTGGTTTGGGCGGCAGGATGGAAGATGTAGATGCGGAGGTCTTGGCGGCGGTTGGCGTTGTTGCCGAAATCGCCGATGTAAAAGCGGCCCTGGGGATCGGTAGTCAGGTCTTCCCAGTCTTTGTTGAGGGTGTGAGGCACGGACAGTTCGGCGAGCAGCCGGCCTTTGCCGTCGGTGAGGAAGAGGGAGGCTTTGCCGCCGCTGTCGTTGTGCCACCAGAGGCTGTCGGGTGCGGCGATGTGCAGGCCGGATGCTTCGGCGAGTTGCGCGGGCAGGCGGCCGCGCTGCTGTTGGGCAAGGAGGGGCATAGAAAGGAGGAGCAGTGGCAGGAGGAGAGACGGGTGCATGACGGAGTGGATTTTTTTGTAATGATTGAGAGAGAGGCCGGTAGGTAGGGCCAACCCTCGTGGTTGCCCCTACCAGAGTTGCCCCTACCTCACACCACCTTATCCGCGCAAGACGAGCTGGCAAAGGCATCCGGCTTGGCTTTGAACGCAAAACCCATGCCCAGGATGTAGCCCATGGCTTCCTTGAGCGCCACATTCGATTGGAAGTGCGGATCGGTGTTGATGTCGGCGTGTACCTCCAGGTCCACATGGTAGCGGTCCAGCAGGTCGCAGAGGGCATAAGCAATTTCCACCGACTTGGCCACCTCCATAATCATGCGCTCGCGGATGCTGATTTCGCGGTCTAAGCGGTCGTTGAGGATGTACATGAAGCCGCCTTTTTTCTCGCGCAAAAACACGATCACCGAAGCGAATTCAACGTGGCCGCTCCGCACTTGCGAGTCGGAGCCGATGCACACCTTGAGGCGATGGCCCATGCTGGTTTCCCTGATGATGGCTTGTTCTACGGCGTCTTTGATGGGAATTTCGATGCGCCGTCCGTCCAATGTTCTCCAGTGCATAATTCAACGGTTTTACGAAAGTAGGGAAAAATCTTTGACACACAAAAGCATTCATCGAAATATTAACTCCGAATTTACTTTTGTTTTACAAAGCCTCCCAACCGCGCTTGTATGCACTTTAGTTCCCGCCTACTGCTGTGGATTGGCGCTGCCGTTCACATCTCCCACCTTGATGGCAATAAAATGCACCGCCGTATCTCTCCCAAGCTGCGGCAAAACCACCTCTTCCGGGAAACCGGCCCCGAAAAACGGATTGCCGGATATGGAAAATTCAAAATCGGCGGGAATGAACCGCCAGGAGTTGTTGTTCGGAAAAACCGTATCGGCCCCCAGAATGACCCGCCGTATCAAAATCAAATCCAGCGTAGAAACCGTACCGGAGCGATTCACGTCTGCGGCGATGATTTTGTAGGGCGATCCCAGGGCCTCCACCCCCAGAATATGGCGGCTGATGAGTACCAGATCGAAAGTGGATACGCCGTTCGACACGTTGATGTTCTTTTCGGGCCGCAATGTATAATCGCGTTGGCCAGGCAAATCGAAAAACTCATATTGCCCCGACATGGGCGTGATTTCCGTCGCCTCAATATGACCGGACAGTCGGATGCTTACACCTGATACCGGCAACTGGTTTTCATTTCCGACCATGCCGCTGATGTTCCAAAATTCAGGACACACGCCCGCTCCGGCCAGCACTTCCACGTTCGACTGGCAGGCCGCCTGATTGCCCGCCGCATCGGTCAGCCAGATGTTGACGGTTCTGAAACCCAGCGAATCGCAGGTCATCAGCCGGATGGTATCCAATGCCAGCGGCTGAAACGAAAGCAGGCCGCCGGGGCAGTTATCGGTCAGTTGTAAGGGGAACAAATCGGGGCGGAGTTCTAAAATACCGCCTGTTTCCAATGACAACACGAGGTCTTGCCGGCACACCAACACCGGCAGCGTGCAGTCGCGCACCTCAAAAGGAATGACGCCGGTAGTAATATTGCCGCAACCATCACTCAACACGATTTCCAACGTATGAAGGCCTGCCGGATACTGCCCCACAATGCGGTACTGCCCATTGCCCAATGCCGTCAGCAGGCCGGGATCGGGCATCGGCGACTGCCCGTTGAAGGATACTCGCCGAATGATGCCGAGCGCAGGAGCGCAGTTGTCGCTTGCCGCAAAAAGGAACGTAGCTTCGCCGTTGCAGGCCGTTTGGGTGCAAAAAACAGGCGGCGCTGTGAAACTGAAAACCGGCGGCGCAGAGTCGAGTACATCCCAGCGTTGCACATAGCGATACGAACCGGTAGCCGGCCCGATAGGAAGGAGACTGCCATCAAAAGCCACCTGAAAAACCATGCCGTTTTGCACCCGCATATCATAGCCTTTGCCTGCATCCAGTCCGCCTTGTCGCGGCAGGGTCAGGGGCGGCGTTCCGGCGGCAGTCTGGCAAAGGTTCACCCAGTCTATCGTTCGTTGTATGCTGGTGCAATGCCCCGGCGCGCCGGCAGTGATGGTGTCTGTACGAATGGTGAAAACAAATTGATCGCAGGATTGAGCGAGGATGGCCACATCGTCGGGAACAGTGGCAGCACCACATTGTGCCATCAGGTCGTTGGGCAGGCGGAAGCTGTATTCAAAGCGGCCGTTCACCGTCACGGTTTGGCTCACGGTGGCCGCGCCCCCTGCTGTCCATGTGCGTTGGACGGTGCCGATACCGCAGTTATTGAGGTTGGTTTGCACCTGAAAAGTGGTTTCAAAAGGGCAGTTGTCTGTAAAGACCGGCGCCTGAAAAGCGGCATTGCCGTAAGGCGTCAGGTCATCCTGACAAAAAACAGCCACCGGCCCCGGCGCGGACACCACTGAGATGGGAATCGGGTCCACCCAATGTACAGTGGCCTCGCATTCGTTGAAATTGCCGAAACAGTCGCTTACGCGCAATACTACCTGTTGGGAAGGCACAGCAGGACAGGTAACGTCCACAAAGGATCGAAACGCTGATTCCGGCTCACCGGCCAATCGAAGTAGGCGTTCCCCGATGCAACAATCGTCGCGGCTGCCGGCGTCAATCACATTCGGCATCACGCGGGCGGTGCCGGTTCCCGAAAGGGTGAGATTGATGCTGTTGTTGCACAACATGAGCGGTGGCAGGCTGTCCACCACTTCAATAAGTCCCTGAAATTCAGACTGATTGCCACAAACGTCGGTCGCTCTGTAAGTGATCGGGTGTTGGCCCAGAGGCAGCCCGGGAAACGGCACATGAGCGCCCGACGCCCCGTTGCTGCCATTGACGTAGATGGCCTCGCCGAGCGGCGTAAAAATGCGCACCTGAAAGTTATTGCAGGCATCGGAAACCTGTGGCGGTGGAATAAATCCCGCTGAGGTACACTCCGGAAGGCCCGTTTGCAAGGGCGAGAGCGCGGCGCTCATTCGGGCCAGTGGCGCGGTGATGACCGGCGGCGTTTCATCGCTGACGCGAATAAACTGGATGTTGTCATTGCCCAGCCCGTCTATGTTAAACACCTGAAAACCACAGGCATCCAACACCAACCAAGTGCGCAGTATGACGAAGTTGAGTTGTGTATTGCCACACAATCCCAGCGTATCGTCGCTGTGGGCGTAAATGAGGCCGCAGTTGGGAATGTCCACCAAATTGGGAATACCTGCCTTGCCGGGCGTCGGGTCGGTCAGGCTTGGATCGGCGGCGTATTGCGCACAATCGAGAAACAGGTCGGCAGGAAACCGCAGTTGCGCCTGCCCGCCTCTGGCAATGTTGATGGTTTGCACGCCTGTGGTAAACTGGCCGAAGATGTCGGTAGCCCGCCAGGTGCGCGTGATGCGGGCGATGGGGTTGCCGCAAGGAAAGTGGGCCGTCTGGTCGGTGTAGGTAATTTGCACCGGCGAGCAGTCCACCGCCGTAGCTCTGCCAGTGGTAGTGGTATCGGGTGTTTCGGCGCAGGAGATGTTTCGGTTGGCGGGTACTGTGAGTACTGGCGCATGCACATCGCGGGCGGTGATTTGCGTGGTACAATACAGGCCCGTGCATTCATCGGTGAGTACGCCAAGCAAAGGAACGAATGCGTAATCGGCAGGAATGACCGTGCCCAGCGGATTGCCGAAGGGATCGAGCACGTCCACGCGGTAGCCTCTGTAAGTGATGGGCGTGAAGGTGAGCAGCATGGCGGGCGTCACTTCGGCCTGACAGGAAACGGGGTTCAGGGTGAGATTGATGGCGTTGTTGCAAGACAAAATATCGGTGCGGCGCACAGTCGTTTCCGCTTCAACAGTGACAGAGCAGCCGGTTTTATTGGCGGCATAAAAAGCATTTTCGCCGGCATCGAAGGTGTAGCGCACCCGGTAATGCCCCTGCCCCAACTCATCGGGACGAAACCAGGCGGTGGAGTAGGTCAGTCCGTCCTGTTGGCGGGTGATGGTCCAGATTTCATCTGTCGGGTCCACCGGCAACAGATTTTCATCAAAAGGCGACGTGGCCGAACCGTAAAGCAGTACGCCGGGGCTGTTGTCGCAATAAAAGTCATCCAGATAGTACAACTCAGGATCGGGGTAATAACAAGTATTAATAAAAGGTCCAAAGCTCTGGCCGGGAAAATCGGCTGTGTTTTCCAACACAAAAGCGTATCGGGCGGCATCCCGGTGGGCAAAGTGGAGCGCATAAACGCCGGTATTACCTACTTCCGGCACGATAGCGCCAAACGGCAACGGCAGTAGTGAGGCCGGGTTCAAGGCTAAGTCGGCGTACTGAATGCGCCATGTTTGGCCACTCACACCGGTGGCTACTACCAACCAGGAATCGAACACGCCGGCGTTATTGGAACTGCCGTTCTGAATGGGCGGCATCGGTCGGCAAGAGCAGGGGCGCCCGATGTCGAAAACGCCATTGCTGTCTAAGTCCCAACCTCCGGGAGGCAGGGCATTGAGGTATTCAAAATCGCCGGAAAACTGGCCGGGAAAGCCGATCTGCACAGTACCGGATTGGGCCAGAGCCACCCCGCACAAGCACAGGCAGCAACAAAAAGTAAGGATTCTGTTCATGGGTGGTATATCGTTTTTGGGACACAAATAAAACTACACACTAACCCCGGTCTCCATCGGACCGGTATGACACAGACTTGCCGCCGGATGAACGGCAACTGCGTGGCAACACACACCTACATGAAGGGAAATGGCAAAGACAGCAAGATGCTTTGCGCCTGTTTAATACAGACCATGCAGCAGTTGGATGCTTCTGCATAACTTGTTCTTGGGATGATGACGGGCCAAATATAGCTTTTTTCTGAATACAATGAGGTTTTACAAAAAAAACCCTTGCAGCAATGACTTGAGCAAGGGCCTCTAACCCAAACAAATAAACACAAAAACTACTATTGGCCGCAAATGTAAGCGGTTTCGCAATGGTCGGGCAGAGGGGAATCCTTAAATAGTGTTAAAAATATGCTTCGTACATTTGTGATCTGCTGTGCAGTTGATCTACTTCGTAGTAATCTGCTGCGCAGTTTATCTGCCAACGAAGAGGGGCCGCGCCTGTGGCGCGGTGCGCAGTTCATCTTGCTAATGGAGAGGAGGAAGCTGCTGCGCAGTTTATCTGCTGAGCGGAACCTTGAACCCGGAACCAGTAGGCGGTGGGCGGTCATCAGTGGGCGGTGCTAAGCGCGAGGGGAAACCTTGAACACGAAACTCGAAACCTTGAACGAAAAATCTTCAATCAAAAATCCATGCACGATCTATCCGCAACTTATTGGAACCAACGCTACGAAAACGAGCACACTCCCTGGGACATCGGGTATGCCTCGCCGCCGTTGTTGGAATACATTAAGCGGCTAAAAGACAAACAAATACGCATTCTCATACCGGGAGCAGGGCGCGCTTATGAGGCCATTTTTTTGTACCGCGCCGGTTTTGAACAGGTGTGGGTATGCGATTGGGCGCCGGCGGCTTTTGGTCATTTATTGGAGCATTGCCCGGAGTTTCCGAGAGAAAGGCTTTTGGCAGCCGACTTTTTTGAGTTGGACATGGAGTTTGATCTGATGCTCGAACAGACCTTTTTTTGCGCCATTGACCGCGCTCAACGGCAGGCTTATGCGCGGCAGGCGGCCCACTTGTTGAGGGGTGGCGGGCTATTGGCAGGCGTGTTGTTTGCACAGGAATTTGAGCAGGAAGGGCCGCCCTTCGGAGGCATGGCTGCTGAATATCAGAACTGCTTCGAGCCTTATTTTGAGATACTTATCATGGAAATAAGCTCACACAGCATACGTCCCAGAGCCGGCAGGGAGTTGTTTGTAGAGATGCGCGCACGTTGAAGTCTGATGACGGAACGCCGTGATTTTTCTACCTTTGCCTGACTTAAAGTAAAATATGCAATCAACGCAGCCCAAAACCATCCTGCTGGCCGATGCGCAGTTTTTAGTGCGCGCGGGTTTGCGCTGTATTCTGGCAGAACAAACCGAGGTGCAAATAGTGGGCGAAGCCGCAACAGAGGAGGAATTGTTTCAGCAATTGCAGGCCCTCCGCCCAGATATGCTCATCATTGACTACAATTCGCCCAAGCGCTTCAGCAGAGAGGTCATTGCCCTCGTATCCGGCCTCTACCCTACCCTGCGCATATTGGCCATCAGCGACGACAGCGACAAAAATTCCATTTTGAGGGTTTTGGATCATGGCGTACTCAGCTTCCTCACCAAATCCTGCGGCGAACAGGAGGTATCCGATGCCGTACGCGCTACCGTCAGGGGAGATAAGTTTTTCTGTTCCAAGATATTGGATGTGCTGTTGGAAAAAAGCTTAGGCCGAACTACCGCTACTTGCGCACCCTCGCCACTGTCGGCCCGCGAGATCGAAGTGGTTCAGTTGGTCGTCAAAGGCTACATTGCCCGGCAAATTGCAGACATGCTGCACCTCAGCCCGCACACCGTTTATACCCATCGTAAAAACATTATGAAAAAGCTGCAATTGCAGTCGCCCGCAGAGCTGACCCTCTACGCCCTGCAAAACGGCATCATCGAAACCACCTGACATGAGCCACCCTGCTGCCGGCGCCTTGATGGACATATTGTATCTGCCTACCATTCAATATTTTGCACACTGGGCAGCCTCCTCTTCGGTTATTTTGGAGCAATGCGCTCCTTATACTAAAGGCACCTGGCGCAATCGCTGTGCCGTCGCTACGGCGGGTGGGTCTTTGGTGTTGTCGGTGCCCTTGTTGTCGGGCAAGTATCTGCAACCATTGCGAGAAGTAAAAATTGCCTACCACGAACCCTGGCAACGCACCCACTGGCGCAGCATACACGACGCCTATCGCAAATCGCCGTTTTTCGACTTCTACGCCGAGCCGCTCGAAGCCTGGTACCGGCAGCAACCGGAGTACCTCGTTGAGTGGAATACCGGTTTGCTCCGCATCCTGCTCAAAGCCTTGCGCCTGCCGGTCGCGTTTGAAACCACCGAAAGCTACGCGCCCGATGCCCCCGAAAACTACCGCGATCTCCGCGATGCTTTTGCCTTCAAACCGCGCCTGCAACGCCCCGATCCGCTGTACCGCGATGTGCGCTATGTGCAGGTTTTTGAAGACAGGCTGGGCTTTTTGCCGAATCTTAGTATCTTGGACCTGCTTTTTTGCACCGGACCGGAAGCAGCAAGCATTTTGCGCCGGTCTGTCATAACAGACAACTAAAAGGAAACAACGTGAGCCAACTCATCAGCCGCGATGTGCAGATATACCGCGCACAAGTGGAAGAAATCATCAAAGACCTGCACGAATTGGTGATTCAAACGGGCAACGAAGACCTGGGACGCACCGTCAGCGACCTGCGCAATCGCATCAACGACCCCTTCATGTTTGTCATTGTGGGCGAGGTCAAAGCCGGCAAAAGCAGTTTTATCAACGCCCTGCTGTCAACCGGAAAGGAAATTGCCAAAGTGGCGCCTCAGCCCATGACCGACACCATCCAGCAGATCGTCTTCGGCGAGCAGGAAGAAGCCGTGACCGTCAATCCGTTTTTGAAAAAAATCTTCCTGCCTGTGGACATTCTTCGCGAAATTGCCATCGTGGACACGCCCGGCACGAACACCATCGTGGAGCACCATCAGGAAATTACGGAGAGCTTCATTCCGGCCTCCGACCTCATCGTTTTTGTGTTTGAGGCCAAAAATCCCTACCGGCAGTCGGCTTGGGAGTTCTTTGAATACATCCATCAGGACTGGCAAAAGAAGGTCATTTTTGTGTTGCAACAAAAAGACCTCATGGAACCCGCCGATCTGGAAGTCAATTTCAACGGCGTGGCGCAACAGGCTGAAAAAAAAGGCATTACAGCACCCAATGTCTTTGCCGTTTCGGCCAAACAGGAGCAAGACGGCCGCATAGAAGAAAGTGGTTTCGGGCCGCTGCGCACCTACATCCGCGCGCACATCACCGGCGGAAAAGCCCCCCTGCTCAAGCTGCAAAACAGCGCCGCCGTAGCCCGCAACATCCTCGAACGCATTCGAGCCGGCGTGCAACTTCGCAGCAACCAGTGGGAGGCAGATGTAGCTTTTCGTACCGACATTCACGACACGCTGGAACAACAGCAAACCAAATCGTACAAACATGTGGATGTGTTGGTTGAAAATCTTCTGGCCGGCTTTGACCGCATCACCCGCCAAAAACGAGACGAACTCAGCGAGGGGCTTTCTTTCTTTGCCCTGCTGAAACGTTCGCTCGCCGGTCTGTTTTCCAAAAAAACCTCCCCGCAGGAATGGTTGGGCGCTTTCGCGCAATCGCTGGAGCAGGACCTCAACACAGAAATGCAGCGCAAACTCAACGAGGGCGTGGCCGATCTGTCCGACAGCATCCAGCAAATGGCCAAAATCATAGACCTCAAAATCAGAAACAGCCAGACCATCCTCCGCAACGACCACGAGCTGTTCAGCAGCATTGCCGAAAGGCGCGCCAATGTGCTGCGCGACTTGCAGGATACCTTTTCTACTTTTTTGGCCAAAACCGAAAACTTCGCTCAACGCGACATCTTCCCCGACCGCAGCTCCATATCGCCCAACATTGCCACAGGTAGCGGCCTGGCTGTAGTGGGCATCATCCTCGCCGCCGTCACGCAGGGCATGGTTTTCGATATCACCGGCGGCCTGCTCACCACCGTGGGGCTGCTCTTTGCGGGCGTCACAGCCGGCGTGAAACGCAAACGCATTCTGGAAGGCTTCCAAACCGAAGTGGACAAAGGGCGCAGCCTCCTGAATACCGAAGTGAGCGAAAAACTGAAGTCGTACATCTCGCAACTCAAGAGCCGTATAGAAGATAATTTCTCCCGCTTCGACCAAATGCTGGAAACCGAGGAAAGCCATATTCGCCACCTCGAAACACAGCAAAACGGCATTGCCCAACGCTTGGATGAGACAGACAGCCAACTCAAATCATAACTCAAACAAATGGCGCTGAAACGATTGGAAGAATTCCGGCTGTACTATAATCAGACCATTCAGCCGGAGTTGTTGCGCATGGAACGCGAACGCCTGCGCATGGTGACGTTTATGGCCGCGTCGTTGGCGCTCATGGCCGGGGTTATTATTTTGGAGTTGTACATAGACGTGCTGGTACTCACGCTGATGCTGTCTATTCCTCTGGGCATTTATGTGATTTTTCTTTGGCGGCGCATGGAGGAATTTCGCAATCGTTTCAAGCCCCGCATCGTGCGCCTTATTTTGGATTTTATAGACGACGGCCTCAATTTCGACCCATCTAATCCACTGATATACACCCCGGATGGCTTTATCGGCAAAGAACGCTTCGTGGCCTCCCGCCTGTTTGATACACCCGCCCACGAGTACAAAGGCGAAGACAAAATAGAGGGAAAAGTGGGCGAGATGTTTTTTCAATTGAGCGAACTGCGGGTAGGCGAAATTTCCATACTGCGCAATCGTCTTGATGCGGTGTTCAGCGGCGTTTTTTTACATGCCGTTTTCAACGAGCCTACCATCGGCGCCATCGTGGTATGGCCCCGCAGCCGGCAGCAATTTCTGACCAATGCGGTCCGCGCTTTCACCTTTGAAGGAGGTTTGAGCAAAGACGATGAAATTCTCAATACCGAATTCAGGAGCATTTTTATGACTTACGCCACAGAGGACACTCCCGTGGCGCACATCCTTTCGCCCCCCATGCAGGAAGCACTGGTGGAGTTTACGAAAACGCATCGCAAAGACCTTTATATTTCTTTTCTCAATCGAGACATTCATCTGGGGCTGTGGGAAGACAAAGACCTGCTGGAACCTTACATCCTGCGTTCCAATCTTAGTTTTGACAAAATCCGGGAGTTTTTTGAGGACATTCACAGCCTCCTGCATTTGGTGGAGGTATTTGATCAGACGCATTGAGCACAGTCCTGCCGGCTGGGCTACAACATACCGTGTTCTTTCAAAATCCGGTTGACTTCAGCCTCTGCCAAACGCTGACGTTGCACCATCAACGCAGCCTGCAACATACCATCCCTCAGTTGCTCTATCTGTTCAACTGATACATCAAACAGGCTGATGAATATCTTATCAAACTCCGGCACAACTTGAAGAAGCGGTCGTGCGGATTGTGTACGCTGGTATTTTCGTCGGCCATAGTGTAGCAAAGATAAAAAACATCCATTGAAAAAAAACACGCCGCCTCTGCTTGCATTTTCCGGCCAAAGCCCTTACCTTTGAAACCGAAGCCGAGAAAGTCGGTTTCTTACCGCGCAAGTGCCCATAAGTGTTGTCCCTACAAATTCAAACAACGTATTGGTCAGTCTCGGAATGGCAAGGGCGGGCCTCAACTCCGGCAACGGAGACTCGGAGCTTCCTCGGAAGCAACGGCAAGGGGATTACCGAACTACGCTGGCTGCCTTAATCCTGTCGTTTAGGGGTGTCAACTACTCCTAAAGCACTTGTGCGGTTTTTTTATTCCTCAGTTCGACTTCCAGAAATACGGTGTGAACAGCACCAAAATCGTGAATATCTCCAAACGCCCCATAATCATCAACAGCCCCAGCCATACTTTGGCCGCAGGCGGCATCCACGCAAAATTATCCACCGGCCCCACGTCTCCAATAGCCGGTCCTACATTGCCCAAAGAGGTAGCCGTAGCTCCCACCGCCGTAGCAAAATCAATGCCCATCACCGACAGCGCCAAACTCCCCACCAAGGTGAGCAACAGATACAACAGCAGGAAAATGATGATGTGCGTCATGATGCGCGGCGCCACTGTTTCGCCGTTGACTTTAAGCGGAACAATGGCTCGCGGGTGCAAAATGCGTTTGAACTCCAGCCAGGAGTTTTTGATAAATACCAAATGCCGGATGATTTTGATACCTCCGCCGGTAGAGCCGGCGCAGCCCCCCACAAACAACAGCAAAAAAATGATCATCACTACGCCAGGCCCCCATTGGGAATAATCGGCCGTAATGAACCCGGTAGTCGTAATAACAGACACCACATGAAACAGGCTGTCGCGGAAGGCTTTTTCCACGCCATAATCAAAATGCCAGACCAATGACACGGCAATGACTAAAGTGGCGGCCGCAATGATGAGCAGGTAGGTTCTGAATTCTTCATTTTTGAAAACTGTGCTGAAATGCCGCTTGAGCAAGTGGTAGTGTATGCTGAAATTAGCGCCGGCCGCTATCATAAAGAAGATGGTTACATAGTGCAAAAACGGACTCTCATAATAAGCCATACTGGCATTTTTGGTCGAAAATCCACCCGTAGCAACCGTAGCGAACGAATGATTGACCGCATCAAAAGGAGTCATTCCACCCGCCCAAAGCAACAGAGCCAGCACTATGGTGAACCCCACATAAATGAGCCACAATCGCTTGGCCGTTTCTCTGATGCGGGGATGCAGTTTGTCGGAAGTAGGTCCCGGCGACTCAGCAACAAACAACTCTATGCCTCCAATACCCAGCAAAGGCATAAGCGCTACCGTAAGCACAATAATACCCATGCCTCCGATCCAGTGCGTGAGGCTGCGCCAATACAAAATACCAGGTGTAACAGCCTCTATATCCGTAAGTACACTGGCCCCGGTAGTGGTGATACCGGATGATGTTTCAAAAAAAGCATTGTACCACTCAGGAATCTCTCCGCTCAACAAATAAGGCAACATGCCGAAAACCGACATCAGCAACCAGCCGCCCGCCACAATGAGATAGCCCTCGCGCTTGCCGATATTGCCCTTGGCGTCTTTGCGCAACCACCACCAGGCCGGCAACCCTATACCGATACAGATGAGCGCCGACCACAAAAGTGCCTGAAAATCCTGGCCGCCGAACCACCACGAAACCGGCAATGCAGAGAGCATAAACACGCCCAACAGCACCAGCAAAACACCGGAAAAACGAAGGATAGGCCTGATGTTAATCATTTGTTGATGTGCGGTTTAGCGAAATAATTGATCCAATTTACCGATAGCGTCGGGCATGGCAAAAACGATGACCTTATCGTCCACTTCGAGCCTGAAATCGCCGGTGGGAATCAGGCTTTCTTCGCCCCGGATAACGCCGCCAATGAGGGCCGTTTTGGGAAAGTGCAGCTCTTTGAGGCTCTTTTTCGTCAGTTGATTCGCCTTGGTGATGACGTACTCTATCACCTCGGCATCCACGCCGTGCAGGCTGGTAATGGCCTCCACATGCCCCTTGCGCACGAAGCGGAAGATGTTGTTGGCCGCTATGAGTTTTTTATTGATGAGCGTGTCCACGCCTATGTTTTGCGAAATGTGGATGTACTCTTTGTTTTCTACCTGAGCAATGGTTTTGTAAACGCCGAAGTTTTTGGCCGTCAGACTGGCGATGATGTTGGTTTCTGAATTGGGAGAAAGAGCAATAAATGCGTCCATCCGGTGAATGCCCTCCTCCTCCAGCAGCGTTACATTGCCGGCATCGCCATGAATGATGAGTGTGTTACGCAACTCATCCGCCAATTCTTTGCACACATCCTTGCTCTTTTCAATGAGCGTCACGTTGTAGTCGGCCTCCAAACGTTTGGCAGTAGCCAGTGCCAGCGGCGTGCCCCCCACAATCATGATGTTTTTGAGGCGCACTTTGGTTTTCCCCACCAATTGATTGAGCTCGTCTATGTTCTCTCTTTTGGTAATAAAGTAAACATGATCGCCACGCCGCAGCACCGTATCGCCATGCGGAATGATCGTTTGGTGCCCCCGCAAAATGGCCATCGGCCGCACACTGTCATCGGTACAATACTGGCCGAAGCTGCACAGCGGCACATTGAGCAGCCGCGAAGAATCGTCCAATGTGATGCCGGCTAATGCAATTTTTCCCTCCTCAAATTCAAAAATATCGGTAAACGAACACTGCTGCACCAATCGCGCAATTTCCGCTGCCGCCAGTTCCTGCGGAGAGATGAGCGTATCAACCCCCAACTCGTCAAAAATTTCCCGATTCACCTCCTCCAGATACTCAGGGCTGTTCACGCGGGCGATGGTTTGCCGGGCGCCGATTTTTTTTGCCAAAATAGCCGACATCAGGTTCGTCTTCTCCGAGGTAGTAACTGCCAGAAAAAGGTTGGCGCGTTCTACGCCCGCCTGCTCCAGCACTTGCGGCGAGGCAGAATCGCCCCGCACAGTCAGCACATCCAAGTGAGTGGAGGCATAGTCCAGCAGGTCTTGATCCAAATCTATGAGTACAATGTCTTTGTCCTCATACGCCAGCAGTTCCGCAAGGTGAAACCCCACATCCCCTGCGCCGGCAATTACAACTCTCATACAATTTTGCGTTTGGTGAACCCGGCTCGTATGGTCGCGCCGGGCTTCAACTTTACTTCCCAAAGCAGTGTTTATTACCGCAATTTGTGAAGCCCGTTGATTTTCAAGGGACAAATATCGTTTGGTTTAGAATATAAATCCATTGACACCATGAAAATTCTAATGGTTTGCCTCGGAAATATTTGTCGCTCGCCCTTGGCTGAGGGTATTATGCAGGCAAAAGCCCAGGCCAACAACCTCCATTGGAAGGTGGACTCCGCAGGCACCGGAGCATGGCACGCCGGCGAACGCCCCGACAGCCGCTCCATCCGCACCGGCCGCAATCACGGTTTTGACATCGCCCGCCAACGCGCCCGCCAAGTGCGCAAAGACGATTTCGACCACTTCGACCTCATCCTCGCTATGGACAGCAGCAACTACGAAGACCTCCTCGGCTTGGCCCAAACCGACGAGCAACGCAGTAAAATCGCCATGATTATGAACTTCCTCCACCCCGGCGAAAACCGCGACGTGCCCGATCCATACTACCACAACCAACTCTTCGAAGAAGTCTATCACATGCTCGACGCCGCCTGCGATGCCGTCATTACACAATTCACAACCCATACACCCCCTAAAACCTGACATTTCTGGGCGTGCCGGCGCTCTCGCACATACCCATGCGCCGTCGGGTGCCTGGGGCGTCCTCCTATCGTCGTCCTTCCGGCGGCCCCCTCACGCAACGGACGAGTACCCGAAATTAGAAATCCGAAATTAGAAATCCGAAATCCACCCGTTCCATGCCGTTACCTGACTTCCAAATGCTGGCCAACCGCCTCCACAAAATGCACCGCCACATCGGCAAATGGGCGCGCCGGCAAGGCATCACCTGCTACCGGATTTACGATGCAGATATTCCTGAGTTCCCCCTCGCCATTGATTGGTACGAGGGTAGCCTGCACGTCGCCGAGTATGAGCGCGATCACCCCTTAGATGAAGAGGAATACCAGATTTGGCGCGCCGGCTGCCGCCAAATCATGGCCGAAACCCTCGAAGTAGCGCCCGAACAGGTCTGGTTCAAATCCCGCAGCCGCCAGAAAGGCGCCGCTCAATACGAAAAAGTGGCAACGCGCAGCCACGAAGTCATCGTGCATGAAGACGGCCTGCAATTCAAGGTCAACCTCAGCGATTATCTCGATACCGGCCTTTTCCTAGATCACCGGCAAACCCGCAAAATGGTGCGCCAACTGTCAAAGGGCAAAAGCGTACTCAACCTCTTTGCCTACACCGGCTCCTTCACTGTGTATGCCGCAGCCGGCGGCGCCGCAGCCACCACTACCCTCGACATGTCGGCCACCTACCTGCAATGGGCCGAAGAAAATTTGAAAATCAATGAATTAAATGGCTCGCAACACCGGTTTATCCAAACCGACGTCACCGCCTGGCTGCTCAACGAACCCATCGAAAAATTTGATCTCATCGTCCTCGATCCGCCTACTTTCTCCAACTCCAAACGGATGCGCCACGATTTCGACATCCAGAGAGACCACACCTATCTCATCAACCGTTGCCTGCACCGGCTCCATCCCGGTGGCACGCTCTTTTTCTCTACCAATTTCCGAAAATTCAAACTCGATACCGAAAGAATCTGGGGCGGCGCCCGCATCACCGACATCAGCAACAAAACCGTGCCGGAAGACTTTCGCAATAAAAAAATCCACTACTGTTTCCAAATTGACGTGTGAAGTCATATCTTGCTGGCATTCAAACTAAAAAATGACTCGCCATGAAATTCTGGAAACAATTGATGCTCGTTGCCCTCCTCGTTGCAGGATGCGCAGTCACCTCCATTGCACAGCAGGCCGCCGCCGCCGAAGCGCCCGCCAAACAAAAACCCTCTGCTACCTATCAGGTCGGCTCCGCCAAAATCACTGTGTGGGAAAACAAACGCCCTGACGGCTCCACTTGGAAAAACTTCGTGGTGGAAAAAGTATATCGCAAAAACGGTGAATGGCACACCGCCAAAAGTTTTGACGAAGGCGAACTGCTGGAGCTGAAAGCAGCCATAGACAAAGCCATTGCCGGAGAAAACATTCCCACAGGAGAAGGGAAAGAAGAAGATTAACGCTCTGCGCAGCGCGAGGGGGGGTATGATAAAAAAAACGAAGCGCCGCCAAGCTGTAAGCCGGATTTTGTACTGCCCGCGCCTCACAACGCGCACAGCCTCTATCATTTATCTGGCTCCAGCCTCGCGGCAGGAGTCTGCTCTGCCTACCCTCCTCAACCTCCGCGCCAAAGCGCGGTGAACGGGCGAGCAACCCGTCTTCGCTCAGGGTTCGCCGAAGCGCCTCTGGCAAAATTGAGGTTTACATGGCATTTCAACCCGCAGGGTTTACCCTCGCCCGCATTGCTGCCGGGCGGCGTGGTCTCTTACACCGCGATTTCACCCTTACCCCGCCGAGGCGAGGCGGTATCTTTTCTGTGGCACTTTCCGGCTTCGCGTGGTTGCCCACTGCGAATCCCACCCGTTAGGTGGTGCGGCGCTCTGCGTTGTCCGGACTTTCCTCAGCCGCGCCATGCGCAGCCGCGATAGAGCGTTTGGCGGCACTTCGAAGGGCAAAACTACATGTTTGAGGCCAAAGTTTCAAAAATCACCGCCCACATTGATGAATATCAACGCGCGCTAAATGAAATGTGAGCATCTTCGTTTCAGAAAAACAAATGCCATGATGAACAATATTCTGGTTCCTGTTGATTTTTCCGACACCGCCGCCAATGCAGTCCGATATGCGCTTCAGTTTGCAGCCCGCCAGGGGCGGCCGTCCATCAAAGTCGTGTATGTGTTTATGCCGCAGGTGGACTCCGAATATCCCAATTTTATTCCTCCCATGACCGCGTTTTCCAAGCTCCGCCATCAAATGCTTGACGAATTTATCGCAGGCATCGAAAACACCGGGGCGGTTTCAGGGGTAGCTATTGAAAAAGAGGTCTGGGTGGGTTTTCCCGCCGATGAAATCATCAAACACTCTCACGAGCAAGACCTCATCATCATGGGTACTACTGGCGAAGGAGGCATTCTCAACAAAGTTTTCGGCAGCGTATCTTCCGCAGTAGCACAAAGAGCCGATTGCCCGGTGATACTGGTCCCCACTGAGGCAGATTTCAAACCCATTCATCATATTCTATACGCCAGTCATTACGAAGCTGCCGACCAGCGAATGGTAGCGCAATTGCTCGAATTTAATCGCGCATTTAAAGCACACATCCATTTTGTGCATGTCCGAGATGCCGGCAGCGATCGCTTTACTCAGGAAAAGGAAGGGATTTTCAGCACGCTCTTTGCCGGGGGCGAGCCGTCTTTTGCCTTCGAAATAGCCGAACTGGAAGCCGATTCCGTTGCCGAGGCCCTCAACGAATACGCAGAGCAGCACCATACCGAATTGGTAGTTTTAGTCACCCGACGGCGCAATCTATGGGAACAACTCTTCCACAAGAGTCAGACCCGCAACATGGCGCGCATCACCCGCAAACCGGTGATGGTGCTGCATCTCAATTGATTACTGCTTCTTCTTTTCGGCCGGCGCCTCTTTTGTGGCAGGCGCGTCTGATTTTGCAGGAGTATCCGGTGCATTATGAAATACCAGATCGCCCCCCGGCGAAGCAATCACCAGCTCTACCTTATTCATTTTAAGCGAAGTAGCGCCACGGAGCATCTCAAAAAATTTACTTTCCTGCCCCAAAAGCCCCTCGCACATGCGCTTGGTGGAGGCTATTTCTGACGACACACTGAAGACGCCCCCTTCACTCACCGTATAGGCGCCGCTGTACTGGTTGCAGCCCCCCGATCCGGTCATCTTACCCTTTTCCATTTTCAGGGTCATCTGCGCATCCTTGAACGGCCTTTGGCCCGCCAGTGTGTACAGCTTCCATTCAATGTTTTCATAAGGCGCCGGCGGCGTAGTGTCTTGAACCTCCGCAGGTGGCGTCTCCACTGTGGCGCTGGTATCTTGCACAACAGGAGCGGTATTTTCCGCAGGCGTTTTTTCAGCGCTGTTGCAAGCCCACAGGGCTGCCGTCAACATCAAAGCAAAAAAGATTCTCATTGTGTTCATGTTTTTTTGATTCCTTCCCGATGGTCCGGGTTTCGGGGCGCAAAGGTAAACGAATCCCCTATTTTGAGATATGATTTTTTGGGCGCCCCCGCCTCTCCCCATCTCCACCATATCCAAGCATACAAACCGGCGGGCGGGCCCTTCGCTCCATACCTGCCTGCTGCCCCCCCAAAAAAAAACGGGGTTGTGCAGCAGGCAGGTATCCGCTGCGGTCCCTGGCGCGCAAGGCAATCACCCTCAGAACAAGCCGCTGATATTGCCCTCGTCGTCAATATCAATACCGTTGGCAGCAGGCACTTCCGGCAATCCCGGCATGCGCATCATCTCACCGGTGATGGGCACCAAAAAGCCCGCCCCGGCGGCCAGCTCTATTTCGCGCACGGTGAGCGTGAAACCCTGCGGACGACCGATGAGATCGGGATTGTCGGAAAGCGACTTTTGCGTTTTGGCCATACACACCGGCAGCTTGTCCATGCCCAGCGTACTGATCCGCTTGAGGTCGGTTTTGGCTTTCGCCTGAAACTCCACCGAGCCGGCGCCATAGTATTTAGTGGCAATGGTGCGTATTTTTTCCTCCACGCTCCATTCCCAATCATATAATGGTGTAAACGGCGTGGTGTTGCCGTCTGCCAATGCCGCCACCGTCGAGGCCAGATCGGTAGTACCCGCGCCGCCCTGACCCCATACATCGGCCACGTTCACCGGCACGCCCAATTCGGCGCAACGCTCCTGAATCACTTGAATCTCTTCGGCGCTGTCGGAAGTAAACTTATTGATGGCCACTACGCAGGGCACATTGAAAAGCTTGGCATTTTCCAAATGCTTTTCGAGGTTGGGCAAGCCCTTTGCTACCGCATCCGGATTCGGTTCGGTCAAGTTTTTCAGCCCTGCGCCGCCATGATATTTCAATGCCCGGATGGTGGCCACTATCACGATGGCATTGGGCGAAAGCCCCGCCGTGCGGCACTTGATATCCAAAAATTTCTCGGCGCCGAGATCGAAACCGAAGCCCGCTTCCGTTACAACGTAATCCGACAGACTCAGCCCCATCCGGGTGGCAATGATGGAATTGGTGCCTTGCGCAATATTGGCAAACGGGCCACCGTGTAAAATAGCCGGCTGCCCTTCAATGGTTTGCACCAGGTTGGGCTTGATGGCGTCCTTCATCAGCGCAGCCATGGCGCCGGGAGCGTGCAGGTCGCGGGCAAAAACGGGCTGCTTATCGTAGGTGAATCCTACAAAAATATTTCCGAAGCGACGTTTGAGGTCAATCAGGTCGTCTGAGAGACAAAGTATCGCCATGATTTCAGAGGCCGCCGTGATGTCGAACCCCGTTTCGCGGGGCACGCCGCCCGTAGTGCCGCCCAACCCGATGACGAGTTTGCGCAAAGCGCGGTCGTTCATGTCCATCACCCGTTTCCAGGCCACGGTGCGGGGGTCAATGCCGAGGTTGTTCTTTTTGTTTTGCAGGTTGTTGTCAATCAGGGCGGCCAGCAGGTTGTGCGCTTTTTCTATGGCTGCAAAATCGCCGGTGAAGTGCAGGTTGATGTCTTCCATCGGCAACACCTGCGAATATCCTCCGCCGGTGGCCCCGCCTTTGATACCGAAAACCGGCCCCAGCGAAGGCTCCCGCAACACAGCCGTAGTGCGCTTCCCGATGCGGTTGAGGCCCTGCGCCAAGCCTATCGAAACGGTGGTTTTGCCCTCGCCCGCCGGCGTAGGCGATATGGCCGACACGAGTATCAGCTTGTTTTTTGCTGCTTTCTCGCGGTCAATGAGATGCAGTGGCAGTTTCGCTTTGTAGCGCCCGTAGCGCTCTATCTGATCTTCCCCGATGCCGAGCTGAGCGGCTATCGCGCCAATGTCTTTGAGTTGAATACTTCTGGCAATTTCGATGTCTGAAGCCATGATCTTGGTTGGTTTTTATTTGGTTCAAAAAAATGTTTCGTGTTTCGATCCCAAGGTTTCAGGTTCCGGGCTTCGGGGGTAGTGAAGGGGTGACTCAGCAAGTTCCAGTGGGGCAGTCACCCCTTCACTAAGCTGGAGAAGAACGCTCCACGATGGCGCCGCCTACCGTCTACCGCAAACTTTAAATAGTATGCCCCCCATCTGCCGTAAACACCGCACCCGTACAATACGCTGCCGCATCGGATGCCAGAAACAGCGCCAGCCCCGATATTTCCTCCACCGAGCCTACCCGTGCCAGCGGCAATTGCCCCAGCACATGATTCAGGATGGCATCATTGCTCCAAAGCGCCTGACTAAACTTGGTTTTAATTAGCCCCGGACAAATCACGTTGGCCCGGATGCCGTAAGCTCCCCACTCCTTAGCCTGCACTTTGGTGAGCATCATCAGAGCAGATTTGCTCACGCTGTAAATGCCCAGCATGGGTTCGGGCGAAATACCGCCGATGCTGCTGATGTTGATGATGGAGCCGCCGCCGCGCGCTTTCATAGAAGGCAATAAGAGTTTACTCAGTTCAAATGGGCCTTTGACATTCACTTCCATGATTTTGTCAAAAGCGGCCGCATCGGTTTGTTCCACCGGCCCAAAAACAGGATTGGTAGCTGCATTATTGACCAAAATGTCCACGCCGCCGAAATGCGCCAAGCTCTTTTCTGCGAGGCGTTGCAGATCGTCGGCGCTTCCTGTATTGGCTGCAACAGCCAGAGCATCAATGCCTTCTGAGCGCAACTCAGCGGCAATAGCTTCTACTGCCTCCTGTTTGCGACTGCTCACCACCACTTTTGCGCCCGCCTGCCCCAGGGCGCGGGCAATGCCTTCACCGATGCCTTTGCTGGCGCCGGTGATGACGGCGGTTTTGCCTGCGAGTTGAAATTTGTCAAAAATGCTCATGTTCGTTTTTTTTGCGCCGTAAAGAAAAGGATTTTTTACTTTTGCCGTACCAAAACAAAATGAGTTATGACTTCCGAATCTTCTTCTTCCACCATGATGGACTGGGTAATCTTCTTAGTCTCTCTTGTCATTATGATATTGATGCTCATGTTCATGAACGAATGGTTCTGGGTAGCGCTACCCTTTGTGCTCACCTATTTGGCCAGAGCGCTCAAAGTGATCTGAGCAAAGGGACGCCAAAAAACAAAAGCCGGACGACGTACAGTTGCCCGGCTTTTTTATGATCGTTGTTTTGTACTCCGATTACTTTTTGAACAAATTCCCCAGCACATTCATGCCGATACGGGCGATGTCGTCCATAGCGCTGCCGTCGCCATCGCGGTCGAGTAGTCGGGAAACCATGCTCATAGCCGGATTGCCCTGTGCCTGCTTGGAGCCGGCTACATTGGTCAATAAGCCTGCCAAGCCGGCCACATCCAATCCTTGCTGGCGTTTGCTTTGGCCCAACATCCCCATCACTACCGGAGCGAGCATTTGCATCAGATTGCCCGTTTGGCCGGAATTGAGACCGCTCATCTGGCTGATCATGTCAACGGCGCCACTTTGGCGGTCGCCGAGGATGTGGTTGAGGATGCCGGCGCCATTGAGTGCGCGGTTGTCTTGAGCAGGCGCTTGACCGCCGAGCAAACCTGCCAGATTGCTGAGTATGCTGCCGTCATGGTCCCTGTCCAAGGCATTCGACAAAGCAGCGGCTCCTTGTTCAGTCGAAGCATTGCGAGCCAAAGCACTGACCAAAGTACCCATGATACCGGTAGCAGCAGAGGCCGTTTGTTGGCGGTCTGCTCCAAGCTGAGAGCTGAGTTGATCAACCATGTCGTCCGGCAATTGGCCCTGGAGCAAATCCATTAAGTTCAGATTCATTTTACTTTTTTGTTTAGTGGAAAAAACACGTTTGAGACGGTACTCGCCGGCAAAGTCACATTCCTTTTGGCTTGCCGAACGAATGAATTTCGTATCAATTTCATGGCAAAGATAACAAATGAGGTTTATCATTTTTTATATTGACAAAAGTCTTTTGCAATCAAAAATCATATCGCCTATATTGCCGCTCCAAACCAAACGATTGACCAATAAATACCAGACATGACCGACAAAAACACTGTAAAAATCCTGTTGGTGGACGATGAACCGGGAATCCTTGCCGCACTGGAGTTTCTGGTAAAAAATGAAGGATACCAGGTCTTTACCGCCACCAACGGAGAGCAGGCGCTGGCACTCGCACAAGAGCTTGTGCCCAATCTCATCGTATTAGATGTGATGATGCCTGGCTTAGACGGCTTCCAAACCGCACTGCGTATACGGGCCATTCCTGCTTTGGAAGACTGCCGGATCATCTTTCTCACTGCCAAAGGCACTATGCAAGACCGGCGGCAAGGATACGACAGCGGCGCGGAAATTTATCTCTCCAAACCTTTTGATAACGACCAGCTCATAGATGCTATCAATGAACTGATTGAATACGGATAAAAAATATTTGCAAATTATATGCACAAATATAAATATCTATATATATTTGTGCTCCATCAAAACCTGACCAACAATGACAAAAGTGATCAAATCTTTCGACGAGTACAAAGAAGTGTACCAACGCAGCGTAGAAGATCCCGAAGGCTTCTGGGCAGAACAGGCAGAAACATTTACCTGGCAAAAAAAGTGGGATAAAGTTGTGGAATGGGATTTCCACAATCTGGATGTCAAATGGTTTGTAAATGGTAAAATGAACATCACTGAAAACTGCTTAGACCGCCACTTGGCCGACCGGGGAGATCAGACAGCTATTCTGTGGGAGGCCAATGACCCTAAGGCTCCGAACAAAACTTATACCTATCGCCAGTTGTACGAAGCAGTAAATAGAACTGCCAATGCACTGAAGGCCAATGGAATTCAGAAAGGAGACCGCGTTTGTTTTTATATGCCTATGGTGCCCGAACTGGCCATTGCCGTATTGGCCTGCGCCCGCATCGGCGCCGTTCACTCCGTGGTATTTGCAGGCTTCTCAGCCTCCGCACTGGCCGACCGCATCAAGGACTCCGAGTGTAAAATGGTGATCTGCTCCGACTTCAACGACCGGGGCGCCAAGCACATTCCCGTAAAAGCTGTGGTGGACGAAGCCATCGCTCTGGGCTGCGACAGCGTAAAAACCGTTTTGGTTCACCAATCTACCGGCGACCCGCTCGCTTTCAACTCTGCCATTGACAAATGGTGGCACGAAGAAGTGGACCATCAGAGCGCCGAATGCCCCGCCGAACAAATGGACGCAGAAGACATGCTCTTCATCCTCTATACTTCCGGCTCGACGGGCAAACCCAAAGGCGTGGTACACACCTGCGGCGGATACATGGTTTATACCGCTTACAGTTTCAAGAATGTATTCCAATACGACGACGGTGACATATACTGGTGTACGGCCGACATTGGCTGGATCACCGGCCACTCTTACATCGTTTATGGCCCGCTGCTGGCCGGCGCCACCACAGTAATGTTTGAAGGTGTGCCGACTTACCCGGATGCAGCGAGGTTCTGGCAAACCATCGAAAAACTGAAAGTTACACACTTCTACACGGCGCCTACGGCCATACGCGCACTCATGGCGATGGGCGATCAATACACCGAAGGGCACGATTTCAGCAGCCTGAAAGTATTGGGCAGCGTAGGAGAGCCGATCAACGAAGAGGCCTGGCACTGGTATCAGGACAAAATCGGCGGAGGCAAACTGCCCATCGCCGACACCTGGTGGCAAACCGAAACCGGCGGCATCCTCATCACGCCGCTGGCAGGTGTGACGCCCACCATTCCTTCTTATGCCACTTTCCCGATGCCGGGCGTACAGCCTTGTCTGGTGGATACCAATGGCGTAGAATTGGAGGGCGATAATGTGGAGGGTATGCTTTGCATCAAATATCCCTGGCCTTCGATCATCCGCACCACTTATGGCGATCACGAGCGCTGCAAGCAAACGTATTTCAGCACCTTCCCGGGCAAATATTTCACCGGCGACGGCGCCCGCCGCGACCATGACGGTATGTACCGCATCATTGGCCGGGTGGATGACGTGATCAACGTATCGGGACACCGCATCGGCACGGCGGAGGTAGAAAACGCCATCAATCAGCACCCACAGGTGGTGGAATCGGCAGTGGTGGGCTATCCGCACGACATCAAAGGGCAGGGCATTTATGCCTATGTCATCGCCACCGGAGTGATTTCCGATGAGCAACAATTCATTAAGGAGGTGCTGGCGGTAGTGACCAAGGTGATCGGCCCGATTGCCAAGCCCGACAAGATACAAGTAGTGACCGGTTTGCCCAAAACGCGCTCCGGTAAGATCATGCGCCGCATTTTGCGCAAAGTGGCCGCCGGCGAAACCGACAGTCTGGGCGATACCTCTACGCTGCTCAATCCGGAGATCGTAGAAGAGATCAAAACCGGCGCGAAGTAGAGTTTGTAAGCGGGTAGAACCCGCAGGATAGTCGGCACGAGGTAGAACCTCGCGCCGGCGAAGACAGATCAAAACCGGCGCGAAGTAGGGTGTGCAAGCGGGAGCAGGTCAGGCGGCAACTTCGGGTTGCCTCCTGACTTGCTGGCCCATCGCGTTTGGCCGCAGCAGGGGGTGAAGCGGATATGCGGCCGGCGGGATAGAGCATAGTGGCCGCATAAGAGCGGAACACCCGGCGCCCGCAGCCTGCTTTCTCCCTCCTTTGGAGGGTCGGGGAGGCGGTAGAGCGGGCGGCTGCCATAAAAATACTGTAAACAAACAACCCATGTCCTACCAATCCACATTTGACCGAAGCATCCGGCAGCCGGAGGCTTTTTGGGAAGAGCAAGCCAAAGCCGTTTCCTGGTTTCGGTTTCCCGAAAAAATTCTTTTTAAAGACGAAAAAGGGCTAGACCGCTGGTATGGCGGCGGGCGGCTGAATACGGCCTGGCTGTGTTTGGACTACCATGTTGAAGCCGGCCGGGGCGAGCAAGTGGCCATCCATTACGACTCGCCTACCACCGGGGTAAAACGCAGCATCACCTACCGCGAACTGTTGGACGAGGTGAGCCGCTTTGCCGGGGTACTGAAAAGTTTCGGCGTAGAAAAAGGCGACCGCGTGGTGATTTATATGCCGATGGTGCCGCAAACGGTGGTGGCCATGCTGGCCTGCGCCCGGTTGGGGGCCGTACATTCGGTGGTGTTCGGCGGTTTTGCGCCGCGCGAGCTGGCCATTCGCATAGACGATGCCAAGCCGAAACTGCTCATCACATCGGGCGGCGGTATTGAGATCAGCAAGGTGATTGAGTACATGCCTATTGTGAACCTGGCTTGGGAGGAAGCCACGCACAAACCCGATGCCTGCATTGTGTTGCAACGCGATTTTGTACCCGTGCCTCTGGTGCCCGGCCGCGACCATGACTGGAATGAACTGATGGCCAAGGCCGAACCGGCTGCTCATGTAGAGGTGGAAGCTACCGATCCGCTGTACATTTTATACACATCGGGTACGACGGGCAAGCCCAAAGGCGTGGTGCGCGACAATGGCGGCTACGCGGTAGCGCTGAAGTGGAGCATGGCCAATATATATGGCGTGCAGCCCGGCGATGTGTACTGGGCCGCATCCGATGTAGGTTGGGTGGTGGGCCACTCGTACATCATTTACGGGCCGCTGCTGCATGGCTGTACCACCATTTTATATGAGGGCAAACCTGTGCGGACACCCGATGCCGGCGCGTTTTGGCGCGTTATTGAGGAGTACAAAGTGAACGTACTTTTCACGGCGCCGACGGCCATTCGGGCCATTAAAAAAGAAGACCCGGAGGGCAGTCTGCGGCATCAATACGACTTGAACAGCCTGCGCTATCTGTTTTTGGCCGGCGAGCGCTGCGATGTAGCCACCTTGGAGTGGTCGCAGCAACTATTGGGCAAACCCGTGATAGACCACTGGTGGCAAACCGAATCGGGATGGCCTATGCTGGCCAACTCGGTGGGGCTGGAATTGCTGCCTGTGAAGCCCGGCTCGGTGAGCAAACCCGTGTGCGGCTTCGACATTCAGGTGCTTGACGCGACCGGCCGGCAAATGCCTGCCGGCGAGGAGGGCATTGTGGTGGTAAAACTGCCGCTGCCGCCCGGCAACCTGCCCGATTTGTGGAACGATACCGTCCGATTTAAACAATCTTACCTCGATCCGTATCCCGGCTATTTCTTCTCCGGCGACGGCGGCTACATAGATGCCGACGGCTATGTGTACATCACTGGCCGCATAGACGACATCATCAACGTGGCCGGGCACCGGCTCTCGACGGCGGCGATGGAGGAAGTGGTGGCTGCGCATCCGGCGGTGGCCGAGTGTGCCGTCATCGGCGTACACGACAATATGAAGGGCGAAGTACCGATGGGGTTTGTGGTGCTCAAAGCGGGCATCAACATCGGAGAGGAGCAATTGGAAAAAGAGTTGGTGGCTTTGGTACGCGAGAAGGTAGGGCCGGTGGCTTTTTTCAAACAGGCCATTGTAGTAAAACGACTACCGAAAACGAGATCGGGCAAAATCCTGCGCAAGATCATGCGCAACATGGCCGACGGCAAGGAGTTTACCATGCCTTCGACGATAGAGGATGCCTCGGTGTTGTCGGAACTGGAGGATACGATGCGGGAGCACCAATAGTTGTTCTGTAACTAAAACAGGCGGGCTACCACTTTATTTTTTTGTCGCCCCTTACAAAAAAAACGAGTTGCGAGAACATGTATCCCGCAACTCGTTTGCTTATAAGCTAAAACACTTAGTAGTATCTTACCGTCCTACCACAATTTGGCGAACGTTGATGCCATTAGGTGTTGCTAAGCGCACTAAATAAGTGCCTGCCGGCAAATCGCGTACGGGCACCTCGATGGTTTCGCGGCTCACGTTGTCGAATTTGCGGGTATTGAGCAAGTGCCCCTGCACATCGAAAATGCTGATTTGCACGTCTTGCGTTTCTTCCAGCAACAGCTTCAGATAAACAACTTCGGAAGCCGGGTTGGGGAATACCTCCAACAGGTTTTCCTTGGTTATATCATTAACACTGGTAATGAAAGCGGAGCTGCTGAGGTCTGGGTTGTCGCCGATAGACATGCGAATTTGCGGGCAGATGCCATAGCCGAAAGCTAAGGTGCTGAAAGAGGGGCTGGAATTCTGCCCCACCACCAGCGCTGTGTGATAGCGGTTCTGGTTCAGAGAGTCGGTTCCAAAAACCATTGCGCCGTAGTTGAGTACCCCGTTTCCGCCGAGGAACAGAGATTGATTGTCTTCCGTAAAGTATTGCACTGTTGCAATATAGTGGTAGCCGTCTTCGAGAGGGATGGCGTTGCCGTCAAGGTCGAAGGGTATGGTAATGAAGTTGGTGCCCTCCGTTCCTGTAAAGGTATAAGAGTTGAACGCAATGGGGGCGCCGCCATATTCGGCAGGTTCGGCAGTGGTATTGTCGTTGGCATTTTGCCATTTGTAGAGCAAGGTGGTCACAGAGCGACCGGTGAGTTCGTTTGCATTGGTGACGCCGAACGACAGGTAGCGGGCGTATAAACCTGCACCGTTGGGAACATAATAAATGTTGCCGTAAGTGAAACTCGGTTCGGCTGCCGGTGCAATGCCGCGCGTACGGGTACCTTCTTTAGTAAAGAGAGAATCCGTCACCACGAAGCTCCAGTTGATTATATTATCATTCGGGAAGGCATCGGTGGAATCTGCCGTGACCTGATAGCGGCCTGCGTAGTTTCCTGTGGGGAAGTTGGCAGGATTAGTAGCCGTAGGGAAGATGCGGTTTTCATCCACATACCCGGCAGCCACATCGCCATATACCACATTGCCGTCGTAAGCTACGGCCATAGAAGTGGAGTTGGTGATGGCGAGATTGAGGTTGACGCCTGTGGAAGTTGAAGCGCCTACATTTTCAATATCTGCCAAGAAGCGCCAGGGTTCTACCTGACTTGCCGGAGTGGCAAAGTTGGGCGTAATGGCGAAGAAGTTGGTATTCACACGCATGTCGTGGCGAGGCTGCTCCAGCAGGGCAATGTCGTCAATAGCCCAGTAGTAAAAATCAGAAGACCAGATGAACTTGATGCGCACATTGGCCGAGCCTTGCACGCCGGGCAGCGGGAACAAACGCTGAGACTGCTGCGCCGTATTGACTGCCAAGTCAGTATTGGCGTTGATCGCATCGCCCCAAGTAGCGCCGTCGTCTGTGCTGATGGCGTAAGAAGTGCGCAATGTGGTGGCAGGTGCGGAGGTAGCCGGGTTGAGGAAGCGCACCAACTGATAGAAAGAGAGCGAAACGTTGGCCGTAACCGCAGAGAGGTCAATTCTCGGCGAAATAAGTTCGCTGGTGTACTGTGGGTATGGCGGCGGACCGGAAGGCACATTGGCGCTGAGGCCGCGAGTGGTGAGGTAGTCGGCATTGAGCACCATAGCGCCGTTGGCAGCGGTAGGCGAGTTGATAACTACTTCTCCTGTAGCGGCATTGAACAGGGCGCCGGAGCGCACACTTCCGTTGGGCGACCACCACCACATAGCGCCGCAGTCGGCAGCCTTGCTGAACACCAATTGCACCGTGCCGGCAGTATTGACTATGGTCAGCGTACTGCCGTTCACCGTAAAGGAAGGCGAACCCACGCCGATGAGCGTAGAACCCCAGGCCGTGTACTGATCTTGCGCTATGCTCATGTTGCTGAAATAGAGCGTTTGGCGGTTGGTGGCATTGTAGTTGAAAATGGTACTGTTCAGCGGAATGGTAATGCTGTTGAGGTTGGAAGTCAGCACGTTACCGGCCAGCGTGTAACGAGCCTGCATTTCGCCGCGGTTGGTTCCGTCAGTGAAACGAACAGAGTAATCCTCAATGGTATTGACCTGAAATTCCGCTTGCAGGTTAGATACTGCCGTTCCATTGACGGTGGCAGAAGTGAGTGTCCAGCGGCCCACATGAGCGCCGGTGATGTTGCCGCATTGAACGGTGCGCACGGTCCAGCCATTGGAGCCGCCGTTGAAAGGTTCCGACCACAAAACGGTTTGTGCGAACATGGCAACTGTTGCCGTCATGGCGAGGGCAAACAAGAGTACTACTTTTTTCATAGGCTATGAAGGTTTTTGATTGTTAGCGTCGCAAAGAAACAAAGAAAGGCTTAAGTCTTTGGCGATTGTTTGAATAAAAATTCTACGCTTTATGTCAGGGGCACTGCATATCTGTTGATTTCCATGTACTCGGCCCGGATTCATCAAGCCGGCGATAAAAAATAAATTTCATTATTGCCTGTTTGGAAAAATCTTCATTTCTTGGGCCTGCTGCGGCAACACCAACCTTCACGGAACACTTCAAAACATGAAAAACCGACTTATTTTGCTCATCGGCGGCCTCTTTTTGTCTGTCGTCAACCTGATTGCTCAATCGCCTGACATGTTCACCAATGGCATTGAGCTAAAAAGCTACCGGTTGGAACTGAACCAAGGAAAAGCTGTCTTTACCAGCCCCGACTCGCACGGCATGGCTGAAATCGAGATCAATGGCGAGATGCAGGCAGTAGAGTTCACACAGGGTATAGCGCCGTTGCCGGTTTCCGTGGACGCAAAAGGAACACTCTTGCTGTTGCGCAGCCCGCAGGGTAAACTGAGCCTGCACCACGTTGCGCAGCTTAAAAACGGGAACCACCGGCTGCGTCATATCCCACTTTGGCTATCGGTATTGCCTCCCTTGGTAGCTATTTTGCTGGCGCTTATTTTTCGGGAGGTGATCTCCTCTTTGTTTGCAGGCGTGTGGACCGGAGCTTTCATAGCAGGCGGTATGCGCATCGAGTCGCCGTATTATTTCCTGATGAGCTTTGCAGAAGTGGTGCAGAAGTACGTTGTTGCTGCATTAAACGACAGCGGGCATTTGTCTATCATCGTTTTTTCCATGCTCATCGGGGGTATGGTGGCCTTGGTATCCCGCAATGGCGGCATGGCGGGTATCGTGCAGTCGCTGAGTCGTTTGGCCCGCTCGCCGCGCAGCGCGCAGTTTACTACCTGGCTGCTGGGCGTGGCTATTTTTTTTGACGATTATGCCAACACGCTCATTGTGGGCAACACCATGCGCCCGGTGACCGATAAATTCCGAATATCCAGAGAAAAACTATCCTACTTGGTGGACAGCACCGCTGCGCCGGTTGCCGCCGTTGCCTTTATTACCACCTGGATCGGCGCGCAATTGGGCTACATAGACAGCGGCATTGCCAACATTGAGGGTTTTGGTTCGGGTATGACGGCATACTCTATCTTTTTGAGCGCCCTACCCTATTCGTTCTATGCGTTTTTTACCCTCATTTTTATGTTGTTGATTATTTACATGAGAAGGGATTTTGGGCCGATGTATCAGGCTGAATTGCGGGCCAGAACTACCGGCGAGGTATCCCGGCAGAAATCAACCGTCGCGGGCAGCCATGAAACAGAGGCGCTACAGCCTGCTGAGGGAGTGGTATTGAAATGGTATAATGCGTTCATCCCGGTAGCTTTGGTTATTTTGATAACGATTTTCGGACTGTTAGATACCGGCTTGCAAGCTTGTTGGTCGGCACTGGCAGAGATGGGCGCCGCACCGGCCACTCAAGGCTGGGGCGCCACCTGGAGCAGTCTGGGCACATTGCTGTCGGATGAGCAGGCGGGTTTTGTGCTCAAATTGGGCAAGGTGATCGGCAGTGCAGATTCTTACACGGCATTGCTGTGGGCTTCATTTGCAGGCGCTGCCTCGGCTTTGATTTTGACCATCCGCAGCAAGGCGCTCAATCTGGGCGACAGCGTCCATATTATGATCGTCGGGTTCAAAACCATGTTGCCGGCGCTTTTGATTCTGATCATGGCCTGGTCTTTGGCGGCAGTGACGGAGCAATTGCATACGGCCTCTTATCTGACAGAAGCCCTGCGCGACAGCATCAGCCCGTACCTCTTGCCGGCCATTATTTTTGTGTTGGCGGCGGGCATTTCGTTCTCTACCGGTTCGAGTTGGAGTACGATGGCTATTTTGTATCCCATCGCCATACCCATTGCCTGGGCAGTGGGGCAATCGGCGGGTTTGGAACCGGGCGCCGCCAATGCTATCTTGTTCAACGTCATTGCAGTAGTGTTGTCTGCATCGGTGCTGGGCGACCACTGCTCTCCGATTTCCGACACGACGATTCTGAGTTCTCTCGCCTCCGATTGCCCGCATATTGATCATGTTCGCACGCAGTTGCCTTATGCGCTGACGGTCGGCGCGGTGAGTATTGCGGCGGGTACGGCGGCGGCTTTGCTGGGTGGAGGTTTTGGGGTGTGTATGCTGCTTTTACTGGTTGGCGCGGGGCTGATGTACCTTATTTTGCTCAGGTTTGGGAAGGTGCTGCCTCATGAGTGATCTGCTTTGCAGTTTATCGTCGGGGTAGGAACGGGTTGGTAATCTGCTGCGCAGTTTATCTGCTAATGGAGAGGGAATCTGCTGCGCAGTTTATCGTCGCGCGAAACCTTGAACCCGAAACCCGCCTGCGCCAAGGCTTCGGCGGATGAAACCCGAAACCTTGAACCCGAAACCAGTATGCGGTGTGCGGTAGGCGGTGCTAAGCGTAGTAATCACGGCTTGTGGCTTGCAGCCAGCAGTCGTTCCAACCCGAAACCTACTCCTCCGCAGGTATTATTTCCTTTTGGAACCCATAAGGGCAATGGCGGCAGCCGCTTTGGCAGCAATAGCCGCGTTGGCGCAAAAAGTGTTCGGTAAAAACGTAGCGCCCGTTTTCGATATAGTAATCAATGCCTTCGCGGAGTGGCGCGGGATTTGGGTTGTTGGTGCGAGATGGCTTTTCCGGCACGCGTTGAGTTTTTCGCAAAACGGTCAGGCGGCAGCAGGAATGAGCTTGCGGGCTTGTGCCCACTCGAAGGCGCCGAACAGGACGAGACTGTAAAACAGATCGCCCATGATGGTGTTGCCGAAGAAGGGAAGGCCGGCGACGAAGCAGGCTATGAGACCTTCTGTGTTTTTGGGATACATGCCGCCTGATGCCCAAACGCCGAAATTGGTGACGATGAAAAAGAGTACCGACGCGGCCCATGCCGAACCGCCTACCCGCGCTGCCGATACCCGGCGCAGGGCTGCCATGCCCAAGAGGCTGATGAGGGCGAAGGCGCCATATACCCACAGCGAGCCGAACCACTGAAAGCCATCGTAATACTGCCCATAGATGACGTTATTGATAAATAAATCGCTGAGCCACAGGGCGATGAAAGGAGCAAGCATAGCTACCCATTGGCGCGTGAAGTAGGCTGCGCCGAAAAGAGCGACTGCGCCGATGGGCGTAAAATTGTGGGGGTGCGGCAGGATGCGGCTCACAACAGCGAGAGCGATCATGCCGAGCAGGAAGCTGTAGCGTATGGTGGAATTGGACATAAGCTCAATGTTTTTTTGGTTTGGATGCTGCAAAAGTAATGGTTTATCTCCTACGGAGTAATCTGCTGCGCAGTTTATCTGCCTGCGGAGAGGAGTAATCTGTTGCGCAGTTTATCTCTGCCTGCGGAGAGTGGTGATCTGCTTCGCAGTTTATCTGCTTATGTTCTGCAGCCTGCTTTTTTGCGGATTCTGTTGCGGCTTCCCACTAAGCCGCTGTCTAAGAAATTGTAGGAAATAGACAGCCCGGCGTTGAAAAACCAATCGCGGGCGCGATTGTCGCCACGAGGAGTACCGGTAGGAACGATGACAGGCTCGCCGCCCAGCAGTTCGCCGCTCCGATTGCCGAGGGCCGCTGCGAGAGGACCATTGCCTGCCAAGAGTTCGGGAAAGCTGAGATAGGTGCCGCTCACGTCGTCCAAATAATCGGTGAAGGTCATTCTTGCACCGAATTCTATACCGATGTTGAGCCGGTCAGTGACGGCATATTTTACGCCCAGGCCCATTGGAATAGCGAATGCAATGGAAGAATAAGGCGCCGGCCGGTCTTGCAATCCCTGGCCTTCGGTGCCGAGCGGTCGAAGCCGGATGTTCGCGCCGCCCAAGTTGGCCGTGGGATTGTGATAAAATGCAGAAATGCCTGCAAAGAGGTACGGCGAAAGCGGCCGGTTGAGGTTGTATGGCTGATAGCCCGGCAGGTTCAGTTCGCCGGTGAGAGCCAGTTCAATCACATCGGAAGAGAAGCTGAGATTGCGGGTGCGAATAGCCTCGCTGTCGGCTAAGGCATCTGTGCCCGACAAGCCTGCATAGCCCAGCGCCAGGCGCACTCCGGTGAGGTCGTTGATGTTGTAACGTGCAAAGACCGCGCCGCTGAAGCCTGTGTTTTGCATGTAAATGGTTTGGGAATTGGCGCTTAGATCGCCCAGATAATTGGACAGCCCCGCAAAGGCGCCGGCTTCCCAATATTGCGCATGGGCGAAGGCCGGCAGCAACAGCAAGATCAAAATTTTGAGTAGTTTCATCTTTTTGGTACAAATTTTGTCTGTGTATAAATCTCAATGGTCAGCATTGACGTTTATCTCCAACGCCGCATGCAAAATTCAAATTGCGGCACAAATATCCATTCTCAAAATCATTACTTAACTATGAAGCAGAAGCATTTTTTCACAATCCTCCTTCTTTCGGTCGCCACTCTGGCCGGCGCGCAGAAACCTCCGCTCGACTGGTTTCACCTCGATCCTGCCAAAGACGGCTTTCCCGGTTTGCGCACCAACAAAGCTTATGAAGGGCCTCTGAAAGGTAAAACCTCCCAAACCGTCATCGTGGCGGTCATTGATTCCGGCGTGGATGCCGAACACGAAGACCTCCGCAATGTGATGTGGACCAACCCGGGCGAAATTGCCGGCAACGGTAAAGACGACGACGACAACGGATACATTGACGATATTCACGGCTGGAATTTCCTCGGCGGTAAGGATGGCCGCAATGTGGGCGCCGACAACCTCGAAGTCGTGCGCCAATACCGTGCCTACGATGCCCGTTTCAAAAACGCCGATGCTTCCAAACTCAGCGCCGCCGATAAAAAGGACTACGAAAAATATAAAGAATACGAGGGCGTCATAGCCGAAAAGCGCAAGCAGGCCAAGCAAAATATGGAGTTGTATGGCCCCGTCGTGGAAGCGCTGAACGATCTGGTGAAGCACATTGGCAAAGACCCCTTTCAGGTCTCTGAAGAAGATGTACGCAAAGTCAAAAGCAACAAACCTTCCGTCACCCGCGCCACCCGCGTAGCCCTCAGCGTGATGGGTGGCAGCGGCCAAACCCTCGGCGATGTCAAGCGCGACCTCGAAGAGTACTACACGCATCTGGATGACGAGTACAATTACAACTACAATCTGGATTACAACCCGCGCAACATAGTGGGCGACAACTACGCCGATGTGGACGAAAAAGGCTATGGCAACAACGATGTCAAAGGCCCCGATGCTACCCACGGCACCCACGTCGCCGGCATCATTGGCGCTCAACGCAACAACAACATCGGTATGGATGGCGTGGCCGGCAACGTACGTATCATGTCTGTGCGCACCGTGCCCAACGGCGACGAGCACGATAAAGACGTGGCCAATGCCATCCTGTATGCTGTTGACAATGGCGCTTTGGTCATCAATATGAGCTTCGGCAAGGGCGCTTCTCCGCACAAGGCCGCCATAGACCGTGCCGTGCGCTATGCCGCCAAACGCGATGTGCTGCTCATACACGGCGCCGGCAACGATGGTCAGGAAATTGACTTGCAAAATAATTTCCCCAACCGCAGCTACCTCAAAAAAGGCCTCTTCGGCCCAAAATACGCCGCCAACTGGATGGAAGTGGGCGCCACTCACTGGAAAGGCGGTGAAATGCTTGCCGCTGAATTTTCCAATTACAGCAGCAAATATGTGGACATCTTCGCCCCCGGCGTGGACATCTACTCCACCGATGTGGACAACCAATACCGCAACCTTCAGGGCACCAGCATGGCCGCGCCTATGGTGGCCGGCGCAGCCGCCGTACTGCGTTCGTACTTTCCCCAACTGACGGCGGTGCAGGTCAAAAACATCCTCGTCAGTTCCTCATCCAAACAAAATATAGATGTGATCATCCCCGGCGGCGAAGACAAAGTGCCGTTCAAATCGCTCTCCACCACCGGCGGCATCCTCGATCTGGAAGCAGCCGTGCGCATGGCCGAGCAAACGCAGGGCAAAAGAAAAACGGTAGCGCCCTGATGAAACCGTAGAGACGTTGCATGCAACGTCTGTACAGCGTGCAACGTCTCTACGGAATACGGCGTCTTTGAAAAAATCCCATCAGCGCATGAAGGTAGGATTCGTCCGTACCGATTTGCAGCGCATCGGCCCCTCCTTTTGCAAAAGCATTCCTGAAATAGTCATCCCGCGCTTGGGCTGCTGCGGCATACTCGCGCCGCAACTCCGCCGACGAGCTGTCCATCCAGGCGGTGCGCCCGGTTTCAGGGTCGGTGAAGTGCAACAAACCGGCGTCGGGCAGTTGCCGCTCTAAGGGATCGCCGACCTGAATGCCGATGAGTTCGTGCCGCCGGGCCGCAATGCGAAGCGCGTGCTCGTAGTCGGGGGCAACAAAATCCGAGATTAAAAAACCGATGGACCGCTTCTTGATGACGTGGCTGAAAAACTCCAGCGCCGCAGCGATGTTGGTGCCCTTTCGGCGGGGTTCAAAATTGACCAACTCTCTGATAATGCGCAAAATGTGGTGCCTTCCCTTCTGTGGAGGGATGAACAATTCCACCTCGTCGGTAAAAAAAATGATGCCGGCTTTGTCGTTGTTTTGAATGGCCGCAAAAGCCAGCAACGCCGCTATTTCTATCTGAAACTCGCGTTTGGATTGCGCCACAGCGCCAAAGACGGAAGAGGCGCTCATGTCCACCAGCAGCATCACCGTCAGTTCGCGTTCTTCTTCAAAAACCTTCACAAACGGTTGGCCTGTGCGGGCGCTCACATTCCAGTCTATGTGGCGCACGTCGTCGCCAAACTGGTAGCTGCGCACCTCGCTGAACGACATGCCGCGCCCTTTGAACGCGCTGTGATACTCGCCTGCGAAGAGGTGGCGGCTCAGGCGTTTGGTTTTGATTTCCAATTTTCTGACTTTGCGCAGCAGTTCGGCGGTTTCCATGTCGGGGCAGATTCAGGCGGTGATGTATTCAAAAACGGCATGGCAGAGGCTGCCCAATTCGCCGGGAGCTACCTCCATGAGCAGGCCGCGCGCACCGGCATTCACCAGGATGCGTTCGTGTTCCAGCGCCGATTGGTCAATAAAAACAGGGAAGTTTTTTTTCATGCCTACCGGAGAGCAGCCGCCGCGTATGTAGCCCGTAAGCGACTGCAACTCTTTCATTTCGGCCAAGTGTATTTTTTTGCAGGCAGCGAGGCGGGCCACCGTTTTGAAATCCAATGCTTTATCGCCCGGAGTGACGGCCACGACGACCTGCCCGGTTTCGGTTTTCAGCACCAGCGTTTTGAAAATGCGCTCCAGCTCAAGCCCATTGTCGCGGGCTATTTTGTCCACGCCAAGCTGCGCCTCATCGTACCGGTATTCCACCAAACGGTAAGCGATGCCGGCCGCGTTGAGCAATCGAACGGCATTGGTTTTAGGCATTTTCCGGCAGCAGTTTTACCTCGTCGCCCACGCTGATGTGGCCGCTGGAAACGATGCGCGCCGTGATGCCGCCATGCCCGCACATAGCGTTGTAGCCGCCTGTGCCGAGGTTTTCCTCCATGCGCGAACAGGGCACACAGTCGCCCGTAGCTTCGATGACCACCTCGCCGATGCTGAAGCGCCGCTCTTTGAGCGCCTGCAAATTGATGCCGCGCACCACGATGTTTCGGCGGGTGAGGCCGGGGTCAATTTCCGACTGTGAGAGGATGGAGGCTGCGGCGTCTAAATGTTCGCCCTGAATGAGGGTGAGTTGGCGTTTGCCGCCGGGATTGTCGTAGTGGTCGCCGCGAAGACCTGTGCCCGCTACGGCTTCTACTTTTTCCACGGCAATTAATGGCTGCCGGACGCCCGGACGGATACCTATCCACGCTACGCTGCCGGTTTGCGGCATGTGGCTTTCGAGTTCGGCAATGCTTGGTTTGGCCATGATTGTTTTTTTGCAAAGGTAAAAAGAGCAACCTCTTTTTAAGCACAATAACCAGTCACAAGCAGCATAACAGCTACTACCAATCGGTAAAAGTTTTATTAAAAATGTCTTCCATGACCTGGCGGAGGATGGCTTCGTGGGCCTGCGACTGTATGGAGGCGAGGTCGGTTGTAGTGGGATAATCAAAGAAAAATTGGAAGTTTTGTTTCCAGTTTTTCTTTTCCTCTTTGTGGTCTATATATTCCACTGCAAAGGTGATGCGGAGGCGGTTGATGGCGGCCTGCTCGCCGGGCTGCGGCGCCTCGAAAGTGACGACGTAACTGACGACCTTGCCTTTGAACTCAATGTCGGGGTCGGTGTCGTTGAAAACAAGGCGCGATTCGGTGCGGATTTTTTCCTTGAGCGTCTCGGAGGCTTCCACGGCTAAAGTGGGCGGCGCGTTGTCGGCATTGTTGACAAACTGCTCCACATAGTAGGTTTTGTAAATATTGGGGTCAATGCTGACGCCGCTGAGGGTATAGCAACCGGAAGCGGCGAGTACCGCGATGAGTGAGGTAAAAAAGATAAACTGCCTCATTGCATGTCGTATTCTTTGATTTTGCGATACAGTGTGCGCTCGGAGATGCCGAGGTCCTGGGCGGCGTCTTTGCGACGGCCGGCATGTTTACGAAGGGCCTTGCGAATGAGTTCTTTTTCGTTTTCGATGAGCGAGAGGTTTTCTTCCAATACCTCCATGCTTTCGTAGTCGTCGTCGTGATGGCGGGAATGTTCCAGCATCACCGCAGGCGCCGACATGTCGTAACTTTCTTCGCGCACCGGCACAATGGCCCTGCCGAGGGGCGCTTCGGGCGCTATGTGCATGGCGGCGGGTTCGGCGGGCGCGTAAGTGGTGGGCGATTGCAAGACGCGAAGGTGCTGGGTATCGGGCACGTTGAGGTCGTTGCTGCGGATGAGTTCAAAAACGAGGGTTTTGAGGTCGTTGAGGTCGCCCTTCATATCAAAGAGGAGCTTGTAGAGGATTTCTCGCTCCTGCATACCGCCGCCTTCCGAGCCATTTTTGTCGGCAATCATGGGCAGGTGGCGCTGTAGGATCATGGGCGCTACGCGGAGGAGGGATTCGGCATCCAAGAGGCGCTCTTCGGCTAATACGGAGACCTGCTCGGCTACGTTTTTGAGTTCGCGGATGTTGCCGGGCCAAGCGTAGTTTTCCAGAATACGGCGGGCTTTTTCATCTAATTGAATGGGCTGGATGCGGTATTTTTCGGAGAAGTCCACCACGAATTTTCTGAAGAGGAGAAAGATGTCCTCCGGGCGCTCGCGCAGGGCGGGCACTTTGATGGGCACGGTATTGAGGCGGTAAAAGAGGTCTTCGCGAAACTTGCCTTTTTTGATGCGTTCTTCGAGGTTCACATTGGTGGCGGCCACAATGCGCACATCGGTTTTGAGTACGGTAGAGGAGCCGACGCGGATGAACTCGCCGTTTTCGAGTACGCGTAGGAGGTAACTTTGGGTATCTAAAGGCATTTCGCCGATCTCATCCAGAAAAATAGTGCCGCCGTCATAAGCTTCAAAATAGCCTTTGCGCTCATTGGCCGCGCCGGTGAAGGAGCCTTTTTCGTGTCCGAACAATTCGGAATTGATGGTGCCTTCGGGAATAGCGCCGCAGTTGATGGCTATGAATTTGTTGTGTTTGCGAGCGCTGAGCGAGTGGATGACCCGCGAAAAAACCTCCTTGCCCACGCCGCTCTCGCCGGAAAGCAGCACAGTGAGGTCGGTGGGCGCCACGCGAACGGCGGTGCTGAGGGCGCGGTCGAGCAGTGCCGATTGCCCGATGATGCCGAAGCGCTGTTTGATGGTTTGTAGTTCTGACAAGATTGACGATTTTAGCGTTGATTTACCGTCTATCGGCTTCCGCTGCCCGCCTCAAGACGAGAAGTTGAATAGTTTACCCAGAGTACCTCCTGACGAATATCCTTTGTAGAATGAATGGTCTTTTCAGTGCTGTAAATTTTGGTCCACTTTCCGGATGGATAAAGTTCTTCCATCAGTTCGCATTCGTAATTAGATACAGCCGCAAGACCTTCAACAGCGTTCAATGTTTCTGCCAATGTCTTGTGATCCGAATCCGTCATTTCAAAACCATAGGATTTTGTATCGCCGCGGGTTTCATGGATGTACGGAGGATCACAGTAAAACAGTGTGTTTTTGCTGTCATAAAGTTTAATGACATCTATGGCGGGGCGATTTTCAATCTGAACTCTCAATAATCGCTCGGCAATAAAATCAAGTTGTTCAACGCCCCCCAGCCAACGGCTCACAACTCCGCTCATGCCTGCCCGACTCGTATTTTTACAATTGGCCCACCGCCCAACAGAGGCAGTTTGAGCCAAACCTGTTCTGACCTGCCTTGCCCGAACATAAAACCTTCTGGCTCGCTCCAACGATGTCAAATCGGGGTCTAATTGGCAGGCAACGGCAAATTCTTCTCTTGAAAATGGCGTCAATGCAATTTGCTCGATGAGTGCTTCTTTTTCTTCTCTCAATACCTTGAAAAAATTCACCACCTCGCCATCTATGTCGTTGTAGGTTTCAACAGGCGAAGGCTCTCTGTTGAGCAACACCGCTCCCGACCCCGCGAATGGCTCACAGTAATGCAGGCATTCAGGAAGCTGAGGGAGCAACCAATCAAGATGAGAAAACTTGCCGCCGTACCAACCAAAAGCTATCAGTTTTTTGGGCCTCGATAGTTTTTGAATGGGCGCTGCCGCTTTCTTCGTATTCTTGAGTGTTGTCTCCAAAGTATCAGATTTTGTATTTTTTGCGTATTTTCAGAAATCACAACAAAGCCTTGCATATTGCTCTTGTGTGGCACAATCTTCGATCTGCCAAAACTCGAAGCTTGTGGCTTGTAGCTAATGGCTTGCAGCCTTTTATTCTCTTCCAAATTTCCTAACCTCCCCATCAACACATCTCCCCCAGCAGCGTAGCCCCCGTAGCGCTTTTCACCAGCACATTCACATAATCGCCGGGTTTCAGGCCGGGTTGTTTGGGAAAGACGATCATCTTGTTTTGTGAGTTGCGACCTTTAAACTCCTGATCGGAGCGCTTGCTGTCGCCCTCAATGAGTACCCGGAAGGTTTTGCCCACGTCGGCGAGGTTGTGGCGCAGCGAAATCTGGTTTTGCAGGCGGATCACCTCGTTGAGGCGGCGCTTTTTCACCTCTTCCGGCACATCGTCCTCATACTTTTTGGCAGCCGGGGTGCCGGGGCGCTCGGAGTAGGCAAACATGTACGACATGGAGTAATTGGCGCGTTCCATCATGCTCAGCGTGTCCCTGTGTTCCTCTTCGGTTTCGGTGCAAAACCCGGTGATGATGTCTGACGAAATGGCACAATCAGGCAGGATGCGTTCGATGGCTTCGATGCGGCCCAGATACCATTCGCGGTCGTAGGTGCGGTTCATCAGGTCAAGGATGCGGCTGTTGCCCGATTGTACAGGCAGGTGTATATAGTTGCAAATATTTTCGTGGCGGGCCATGATGTGCAGCACCTCGTCGGTCATGTCTTTGGGGTGCGAGGTGGAAAAACGCACGCGCAGGCCGGGATGAACGAGAGCCGTCATTTCCAGCAGTTCGGCGAAGGAGACGACGTGGCCGTTTTCGGGATTTTGCCATTTGTAGGAGTCCACATTTTGGCCCAGAAGCGTCACCTCGCGGTAGCCCTGCTCGAAGAGTTGGGCAGCTTCGGCCACAATGCTGAAAGCGTCGCGGCTGCGCTCGCGCCCGCGGGTGTAGGGTACCACGCAGAAGGAGCACATGTTGTCGCAGCCCCGCATGATGGAGATGAAAGCGCTGACGCCGTTGCTGTCCAATCGCAGCGGACTGATGTCGGCGTAGGTTTCTTCACGAGACAGGAACACGTTGATGCCTTTTTCGCCGTCTTCGGCGCCGGCTATGAGTTTGGGCAGGTCGCGATAGGCATCGGGGCCGACGACGATGTCCACCAATTTTTCCTCTTCCAGAAACTTCTTCTTCAGGCGCTCGGCCATGCAGCCCAATACGCCTACCAGCACGCCTGGGCGACGGCGCTTTTCCAGATCGAACATGCGCAGGCGTTTGCGCACGGTCTCTTCCGCTTTTTCGCGGATGGAGCAGGTATTGATGAGGATGAGGTCGGATTCTTCCATAAAACGGGTAGGCGAAAAGCCTTCTTCGGCCAACACGGAGGCCACAATTTCGCTGTCGCTGAAATTCATCTGGCAGCCATAGCTCTCTATATAAAATCGTTTGCCGCCGGCAGTACTCCCACTGCGGGCATCTTCCCAAAACAAGGCTTCTCCCTGCCGGTTTTCATCTATTTCTTTGGGAATACCGACCAATGTCGGGTTGTCGTCGTAAAGCATTTGCCGTGTCTTTTTTCGTTCAATCGGCAGCAAAGGTAAGACTTTTTCCGGTTGTGACAATTTGGCAGAATGGAATAAAACTTCTTCCACCACTACCCCTTCCTCTCTACGGCTGTTGCTGTATTGCTCACCCAACCGCTACACTTTCCTCCACCTCCTCCAACTCCTCTTTCAGCCAGTCGTCCAAGCCTTTGTACCAATCCAAATGCGGAGGCATGGCGTGGCAGCCGCCCCGGTGCGAGATGCAAGCCGTGTATTCCCACTGTTTTTTGCAGGCCGGACAGCGCGCCGCCGTAGCAAAGGTGTTCCAAGTGTGCCCGCAGGTACACTGCCAGTAAGCGCCGCCGTCGGGTTCCCAGCCGCACTTCGGGCATTCGATTTTGAGGTCTCCGGTCATGGTTATTACTATGGTGTTGATTGATTCAATATGCTTGCCCAAACAAAAAAAGCGAGCCAAACATCCGGTCCGACTCGCTTTTTCTGTTTCAGTACCTTCCGTTTCTTACTCTTCAAATGCTCCAAAATCGAACAGCAGCGAGAAACGCAGCGTGTTGTCCAATGGGTTGCGTTGATTGGTAGTAGGTATCAGGTAAGAGAAGTTCAAGCCAAATACATTGTACTTGAGGCCCAAACCTGCGGTGAGAAACTTGCGCCCGCCTTTCTGCGAGTGTTCTGAGTAGTAACCGGCCCGCACAGCAAACTGCTTGTCGTACCAGTATTCTACACCGAAAGAATACATCAATTCTTTGATCTCCTCACTAAAACCCTCCGGCGCATCGCCAAAAGAGGAGAAGATGGCGCTGATGGGCGATTGTGCTTTGTAATCAGGTACGCCATCCGTGGGGCTGGTATCGCAATCGGGGCCTTGGCAGGGCGTCGGCACCAGCAGTTTGTTCACATCGGCGGCAAAAGTAATGCGGTTGAAGTCGTTGATGTCTATGTTCCAGGCAGCGCCAAGACCAAAGTTGGCAGGCAGAAAATCTTTTGTAAGCGACTTGGTATAAGATATTTTGGAACCAATATTGGAGATGGCCAAACCTACCATCAAATCGGAATTCATGGACTTCATTTCGATGGGCGTGTTGTAGGTCAGCGAGAAGTCGGCTGCTCCTGCCACGCCTGGTTCAATCACCTCTCCGCTCACAATCTGGCCGGCTGCGAGGTTGGAAAAGATGAATTTGGCACTCACCGAGGCGCTGAACTTGTCGGCCAATTTGCGCGCATAAGCTGCCGTAACCTCAAATTCATTGGGGCGGCCCGTTACTAAAGGCTCCCCGTTCACGTCGGTAAACGGAATATCGCCCAGCGAGAAGTAGCGCAAGCCGAAGCCGAGGGTTTGCAGGTCATCCAATTTGTGGTAACCCGTCAGATAGGCAAGGTAAACGTCATTCAGTCCCAGTGCGCGCAGCCAGGGAGTGTAGGTGGCGGATACCGCTGTTTTTTGATCGGCGAAAGCCAATTTGGAAGGGTTGAAGTGAATCGCATTCGGATCGGGCGACAAACCGATGCCCACATCGCCCATAGCGCCGGAGCGGGCGTCGGCCACGATGCGCAAAAAGGGCACCGCCGTCAATACCGTATTGACACAGGGAGATCCGTCAAGGTTGTAGAATTTCCCGTCCGGGCCTTTTATACACTGTGCTTCGGCCGTTTGAACCGATCCGATGAGCAGCATCAAAATCGCCGCAATGGTAAACAGTTGATATTTCATGAGAAGTTATTGAGTTTGAAAAATCGTGCAAATATAGAGCAAAAACCTTGCCACTCCCAAACAGACGCAAAAAAGCCGTTCTTATTTCAGGATAACTAATTTTTCAAATCCGCTCTCGCCGCTGAGTACTGTGCTGCCTGTGGACACGCTGCGCACCCGCACTTTGTACAGATAAACGCCCCGCGCCAGCCGGTCGCCGTATTCGTCGCGGCCGTCCCAGCGGATGCAGTCGTCCAAACGCAAAGCGCCGTCGCCCATCACGCGCTCTTCCAGGGTTTTGACCAAGCGCCCCGATACGGTAAAAATTTGTACCAATACGTCCATTTCCTGCCCGGCCAAGTTGTGATCAAACTGGAAACAGGTGAAATCGGTGAAGGGGTTGGGATAATTGAGTACGCGTTGCAAGGCGATCTCGGCTGAATTGGCCACCACAAATTCCGTGTAGCCCTCTGCCGGATTATTGGCCACATCCCAGGCTTTCACCCTGATTTTGTAGCGCCCTTCTTTGAGGCTGTACAGCGGATAACGTACTTTTCCTTTGGTGTAATCATCGAGATCGGCTTCGTAGAAATCGTTGAGCAACAGTGTATTTTGGGTATCTTCATCCAATACGCCTTCCAAATCGTGGCCGATGCTGTTGCCCGATACATTGATGCCGTTTTCGTCTTCCAGATGCACCAATAAAACAGGATTCGAGTTGGTAATACTTCCAAAAACAAAGCCGTCGGAATTCATAAACACGTCCACATTGGGGCCTTTGTTGTCGGTCAGTGCATTGGGGTCGGTGCCTCCCACTACAATGCGGTTGTAATTGCCGGCAGCATCCACCGCCTTGTCGGGGTCGAAGGCGTAATAGCCGATTTTTCCGGTACCAAAACGATAATCAATGTCTTTAGGCGCTACAAAAGTGAAGCGAAAAGTACCTGCACTCACCGTAGCGCGCCCTTTGAACAAGGTATTCCGCCGCACCGAAAACGGATATGGAAAGCTGGTGGGGTCTTGGCCCAGTGTACTCAGATTCAGTGCCTTATCAAAAACGGTGGGCAAAACAGCGCCATTGAACTGCGTCATCACCTGCCCGTTCAAATCCCGAACTTCGCCCTCAATGGTCACTTTTTGGAGCGCCCGGATGGTGTCGGAAGACGTGGAGCTGACATCCTGCGTATTGATTTTGGTGGTAAGCACCTGGTATTCAGGAATTTTTAATTTTAAAGCGGGATCCCCAATCAGTGAAAATTTGCGGGAATTGGCCAGCACGGAAACATCGGCCGTAAAGGCATTTTTGGCTCTGCGCAATGCCTCACCGATGGTGGGAAAGCCGCCGTCCTGCCGGTTGATGAGTTGCCGGAGGGCCTCTTCGCTGAGTTCCCGATTGTAATTGGCAAACACGGCGCGGGTGGTAGAAAACAGCGCAATGGCGCCCCCGTTTTCATTGAGAAAGGCTTCTTCGCCCGCCGTCACAAAAGCCGGGTCGTCAAATCCTCCAAAGGTACAAGTGGCCGTAATGAGCAGCGGCATGTTGTCCATATTTCTCCAGGAGAGGATATCGCTGATGGTCATAATGCGCTCCTGTGCCAAGCCTTTGGGGCCGCCGTGCCCGAAATAAGTGAGGGCCAACACGCCTCGAAACATAGCGCGATTGATGGCCTCGTTCACTTCGGGATAGAACGCGCCGGCAGGCGTAGAGCGCTGCTGATAGGCATCCAAAAAAACCTTGTCAATATTGAACGACGGGGAAAGTCCTTCAATAATATCGGCCACCTGATTGGCGTCGCGCGTGTGGGTGTTTCCATCCTCATCGTCGCCTACGAAGACTAAGCGATTGCGCCAGTCGCCGAAAGTGTTGCTGTTGTTGTCGTAGTGCATGATTTTGCGCACCGCCACAGCCGCTTGTTGCGCGGTATTCACCGTAAGGCGGCCCACGGCAATGTTCATTTGCCCGCCCAAAATGTTGTTGGGATTGGTGCCGGTGAGTAGCCCGAAATAATCATCTACGGGGTGTGTATTGAGCGGATTGAGGCCGTCTCTTTGAAATGTGGGAATAAAATGATTGCCCAGTCCGTAAGCATTATTGTAATCAAAGGAAGCATCGCCGAACAACAGCAGGTAGCGAAAACGCGGGTTGCGCTCGTACAGCATTTTGGCAAAATCGCGGATGGCGGTGGGATCCTGCCGACCGGAGGAAAACTCGTTGTACAAAGAGTCTATGCGCACCAGTGCCACAGAGAAGTCGTTGTAGGTGATTCTGTGTTGCGCCAATTGTTGCGCCTCGGCAGTGAAATCGGGGTGATACAGGATCACCATATCTATATGGTCTAAACCGTGGTAGTTTTGATTGCCGATTTTGCCCACAGCTTCCGGTGTGAGAAAGCCCGATTCAGCATCGAAGGCTATGAACTGGCGCAGCGCCTGGCCGGCAGCGCTGAAACTGAGTTGTGCGCCGTTCAGATTGGCGGCTTGCACTTTGGGGCGCAGCGGGTCGCTGATGTCCCACACCCGAATGCGGGAAGACGCGCCATCTATTTGGTAGGTTGCCGATGCCTGAGTAAGCGCTGCGAGACTGCGGAAGTGCATCTGTGAGCTGCTCATGGTCAGAGCACGGCGGGCATTGATTTGTATCCAATCCAACCAGCCCTCGCTTTCGTCGGCAGCACCGCCGGGATAAGGGTATCTAAGAGTCAGGTTGATATCGCCGCCGCTCAATACGGGGTTGACTTGCAGGCGGGCGATGCGCGCATATTCGGTGATGTTGTCGTTGACGCCGCTGAGTATGACGCTGCCTACCGAGTTGCTTTGAAAGGTTTGGCCTCCGATTTCTATTTCAAATCTGGAGCTGCGGCCTGCCCTCAGTGCCATCTCAGCCTCCAAACGCACCGCCTCTCCTGTTAGATTGGGCATGGAGAACAAGCGGTTATAGGCTTTCTCCCGCTGGTTTTTGAACTTCTCGCCAAACCATTTCAAACCGGAGCCGGTGGCTTTGCCCTGCCATTCGTGCAACAGGTTTTTGCGGTCTTCTTCAAAGCGGGCGTAATCGTCAAAAGTGGTAATAGTAATAACTCCCGAACCGAGCGAAGCCTGATTGGCTGCTCTGGCGCCGTTTTGTGTGCCTATTTTGATAAAATAGTAGTTCTTGTTGTCAAACACATTCTTCTCCAGGTCGAACTTGTTTTCCGCAGCATTATATACCCACCTGTCGGGACCTTGAGCATAAAACAGGATGAAGTCATTGGCATCAAAACGCCCGTCTTCCTCGCCCGACACTATGATGTGATTTTCCACTAAGTCGTCGGAGCGGTCGGCGCCCGCAAATTGCGGCAACATCCCTCCGCCATTGCCGTAAATGCTGATTTTGCGAGGATCGAGGTTGTCGGTATTGATGCCCAGACTTCTCAAAAAGGACTGAGAAATGCGATGCACCCCGTCCTGAGTGACTGCAATTTTATAAATATCGCCATTGGCCAGGGCGGAGCGATCTGTTCCGGCCGGGTCTCTGAACTCAACCATATTGGAGGGGCGATGCTCTACTTGCAGCGTGAAAGACACCAACCGCTCCCACCTGCCGCCGCGTCTTATCACGGGAATGAAGCTGACCGAGCCGGTATGCCTTCCTCGGTCGGTGGTGACGGATGTCTGAAAAACAAGTTGTTCGGAAACAAGCTCATTGCCGGGACACATTGTTTTGTCGAAAGGCTCATATCTGGCATCCATCAATTGCACGGTCAGTTCTCCCGGCCCGGACACCTCAAAGCGCTTGAAAAACCAGGGCATGTCGGGCTGCTCTTCGCCGAAAGCGCAGCCGTTGAACCGGAGCCGTTCGCAGGGGTTGCCCCAATAATCGAAGGATTCGGGAGTGGACTGCCACACTAATGTTTCCTGAATAATGATGGGGTTGGCTCCCAGGTTTGTCAGAAAAAATACAAAGAGCAAGTTTGTAAAAATCCGTTTTTTCATGACCTTGTTATATTTTACGGCGCGATTGTTAAAGTCGGCAAAAATTACCGCCCGATAACGTTTGGCATTTCGGAGGTATTGCTACTTAACATTGTCGGCTGTTGTCCTGTTTAACGTTTTAAAGCCCGATTCTGACTATGATAAAACTACCATTCCTTACGCTCGGCATCATTTGTATGGCCATCGTTGCGCTTCAGGCCCAAGACCCTGTGTTCAGCCAGTTTCACGCCGCGCCCATTCAGACCAATCCGGCGTTTGCAGGAGTAGCGTTCGCGCCCCGCCTCACCGCCAACTACCGCAACCAATGGCCGCAGTGGCCCAACGCTTATTCTACCTACGCCCTGGCCTATGACCAATGGATTGACGGGATGAACAGCGGCGTGGGCCTCCGAATCATGGCCGACAATGCCGGCAACGGGTTGTACCGCACCATGCACACCGCCGCCACTTACAGTTATCAGGTGCAAGTGGCTGATCGTCTGTACTTCCGCCTGGGTGCAGAGGCTGGTTTTTTGCAAAATCGAATCAACTGGAATGCGCTGGTATTTGGAGACCAACTCAACCCCGTCAACGGAAACGGCAACGGACAAAGCTCCTCGGAAACGCCGCCCGATAATTTTACTCAATACGATTTCGATGCGGCTGCGGGTCTGCTTATTTTCAATTCCAACTTTCACTTTGGCGTGGCGCTGCACCACATCAGCTCTCCCGACGTAGGCTTTCTCAATACCAGTTCCAATCTTTATGGAGGCATTCCACTGCGCTTCGCCCTGCATGGCGGCCTCGAAATTCCAATCTTAACGAACAATAACGCAGATGGGGAGGCGTTCCTATCACCGAACATTTTGTTCGTATCGCAAGGAGATTTCGCACAACTCAACGGAGGCGTGCATGCAGGTTTCGGACGTTTTTTTGCAGGCGCCTCTTACAGGCACACTTTCGGCAATGCAGATGCAGCTATTTTGACGGGCGGTTTTCGGTACGGTATTCTGAAAATCGGATACAGCTACGACTGGACACTCTCCGCATTGGCCAATGCAGGTACCGGCGGCGCTCACGAAGTGTCGTTTGCACTCAATCTGAGCGAGAGCCGGGAATGGAAACGCCAACGCAATAAACCGGATTTGAACAACTGTTTCAAGCTCTTCCGTTGAGCCGGAAAAAATACAAATGTTAAAGCCGGCGTCCTTTCTTGTGTGGTACAACAGGATTTTCTCTATATTTGTCGGTCGTTTTCCAAAAACAAACTTTCTAAAGGAATGAAAAAACTGTTTAAGTCTGGCGCCATTGTACTGGCCGCCGTGTTTTTGCTGGCGTCCTGCCGCAGCAAAGAGAACTCCTCCACTACCGGATGGAATTACAACGACACCAAATGGGGCGGCTTTGAAAAGCTGCAATATGAAGGCCAGGCAACCGGCCCGAACCTCGTTTTGGTGGAAGGCGGTACATTCACCATGGGTGTTACCGAAGAAGATGTGACCCGCGACTGGAACAACGTGCCGCGCCGCGTCACGGTGACTTCGTTCTACATGGACGAAACCGAAGTGGCCAACATTGACTACCGCGAATACCTGTACTGGCTCAACCGTGTGTTTGGTGAAAACCTGCCGGAAGTAGTGCTGGACGCGCTCCCCGACACGCTGGTCTGGCGTGATGAGCTGTCCTACAACGAGCCTATGGTAGAAACTTATTTCCGCCACCCGGCTTATGACGACTATCCTGTGGTAGGCGTCAACTGGAACCAGTCCAATGAGTATTGCAAATGGCGCACCGACCGCGTTAACGAGATGATCCTTATCCAGCAAGGTATTCTTAGCCCGAATACCGAACAGGTAGAAGCCGACAACTTCAACACGGAAGCCTATCTGGTAGGTCAGTATCAGGGTAAGGTTCGCAAAAACCTTAAAGACCTTCAAACCGGCGGCGAGCGCGCTGTTCGCTTCGAAGACGGCATCCTCCTGCCTGCTTATCGCCTGCCGACCGAAGCCGAGTGGGAATACGCAGCCTTGTCGCTGAAAGGCAATCAAACTACCGAACAGGATGAAATGATCTCCGACCGCAAGCTCTATTCCTGGAACGGCAACACCATGCGCTACCAAAAACGCAACAAGTACCAGGGCATGATGTTGGCCAACTACAAGCGCAGCGGCGGTGACTATATGGGTATGGCCGGCAAGCTCAACGACAACGCTTGTCCTACGGCGCCTGTGCGTTCTTATCTGCCTAATGATTATGGCCTGTACAACATGTCGGGCAATGTCAACGAATGGACTGCCGACTTGTATCGCCCGCTCACCAGCATGGCGCTCAGCGATGCTCAAAACCATGATCTCAACCCTTACCGCGGTAATGTATTCATGGAAAAAGTAGTGGACGAAAATGGTATGCCGGTTGAAAAAGACAGCTTGGGCCGCCTCCGCTATCAGCAGGTTCCCGATGATAAAGCCGTCAACCGCGACAACTATAAAACAGGCGCTGCTTTCAACTATCTTGACGGCGACCAGGCCTCTCAGGCATTCTACGAGTATGGCACCACCACTTTGATCAGCGACAAAGCACGCGTTATCAAAGGCGGCAGTTGGGCCGACCGCGCTTACTGGCTCTCTCCCGGCACCCGCCGCTACAAAGAGGAAGACAAAGCAGATCGCACCATTGGTTTCCGTTGTGCCATGACTCGCACGGGTAGCCCCACCGGCAACGATGCTCCGGGCGGCCACCACTTCAAGACGCGCAACAAACCGGTGAAGCGCTCCTTTAAATAAGGACAACCAAGAAATAAAATCCTGACGGGTTTATAAAACCATCTGAGCCGGTTCCCTTTCGAGTGAGCCGGCTCAAATTTTTTATGCTATGCACATCTCCGATTTATACGCTGTTTTTCAAGCGCATCCAGAGGTAACCACCGATTCGCGCCGCATCACAGAAGACTGTCTGTTTTTTGCCCTCAAAGGCGACCTGTTCGACGGCAACCAATTTGCGTCGGCCGCACTTCAACAAGGCGCAGCTTATGCCATTGTGGACGACCCCGGTCTTGCCGGTTTGCCCCGCCACATTCTGGTGCCCAATGTACTAACAACCTTGCAAGACCTGGCTCGCCATCACAGACGGCAATTCGACATTCCTTTCATAGGAATCACCGGCAGCAACGGGAAAACGACCACCAAAGAATTGGTAGCCGGCGTATTGGCCATGCGCTACCGGGTGCATTTCACACAAGGCAATTTGAACAATCATATCGGCGTGCCGCTCACACTGTTGTCCATGCCTGCCGATACCGAGATGGCTGTCATAGAAATGGGCGCCAATCATCAGGGGGAAATTGATGCGCTTTCCCGCATAGCCGAACCCGATTTTGGCCTGATTACCAATATCGGAAAAGCGCATTTGGAAGGTTTTGGAGGCATTGAAGGCGTCAAAAAAGGAAAATCCGAACTCTACCGCTTCTTAGCCGAGCGCCAGGGAGTAGCCTTTATCAATAGCGACGAGCCGTTTCTGGAAGAGCTTGCACAAGCTCTTGACCGCAAGTTTTTTTATGGCCGAAAGCCAAACGCAAATTATCCCATTGCCCTGCTCAAAGACCAGCCCACTTTACAGGTCAGTTTCGCAGTTGAGGACGGCAACGAACAACATGCTCAAAGCCAACTCATCGGCGCCTACAACTTCGGCAATATCGCCACTGCCATAGCCGTAGGGCTGTACTTTGGAGTGAGCGCATCGGACATAAAGTCCGCGATTGAGCGATACACGCCCGAAAACATGCGTTCACAGGTGGTTCGCAAAGGCGGCAATACCATCATTTTGGATGCTTATAATGCCAATCCGAGCAGCACCCGACAAGCCCTGCTGACTTTCGGAGCTATGGAAGCCCAAAACAAAATTGCCATTTTAGGAGACATGCTGGAGCTGGGGGAGGCGGCCCGGGAAGAGCATCAGGCCATAGCCGAACTGGCGCAAGAGTTGCACCTTTCACAGATCATATTGGTTGGAGCGCATTACGCAAGTATTGACCTGCCCACGGAAGCGCTGCATTTCCCCCACGCCGAGGCATTGCGAAAACACCTATTGGAGAGGGCGTTTTCCAGTACTCATTTTCTGATAAAAGGCTCCAGAGGCATAAAGTTGGAGACCATAGTAGAGGCCTTAAAAGAAGCGTAACGTTTTATCCAAACCTCCGCAGAGCATAAATCAGGCGGTCAGGCAGTTCGTTTCTACAAGCCATCCGGTAATCTTCATAAGAGCATGGAATCAGCCGGTGCCGCTGGGGTTTGCGCCCTGCTTTCACCGCTAATTGGAACCACCAGCGACCGCTTTTTTCGCTTTTCCAAAACACCAAAGGCCCGTCAAAATCCTTCATATCCACCACATACTCTGTCAATCCGCTGGTTGAAGCCGGAAAATCTCCCTTCCGTTGATAAAAACCCTCCAAACAATACCAGATCATCTGGGCTATCACCTGCGCCGTCTGGCCCCGCACATCCCACTCCTGATGGTATCCAAAAATACCGAAGGATTTTAGTTTATCACTCATACCCGCATAACGGCTGATCTGGCAAGCCTCTTCCATCGTGAAGCCCCCCGGAGAAGGCTCCTCCTGGCCGGGCGCATCCGAATGGCGCAACGCGTTGACATGAAAAGCCATCAAATCAGCATCGCGCACCACCGGTTCCATAGCTTCAGGATTGGCACGCGCCGCCCCCAGGCGCACCACATCGTAATGCCTCTCCTCCAACAGCATCCAATCACCCGGCAGCATAAAATGAGCCTGGCAACCCAAAAGGCCAAAATGAAAAAGTTTTGCCTCTTTTCGGTGCAAGACATCGCGCAAATAAGGTTCCTCCGACTTCAGCTTTTCATCCGCCAACACAAGATTGATCCATTGTTGCAGGCTCAAAAAAGCCTTGTACTGGGCCGTCATCGCCGATACGTCACGTCCTATCAACACAGGAAAAATTTTGCTGTCAATCAACTCTCTGATGGGCGCCACTGCAAACTCGGCATCCGGTTTGCGCAAATTACCCATGTCTGTAATTTTTAATCCCTCGAAAGGACAGCTCATTCTATACAAAGACCTTCTCACCGCGTCGGCCTCCTCATCGCCTATTCCCACCAAAGCCACATGCACGCCGTTGAGATCGGCGGTGTCTTCATCGTAAAACGAAACAGTGCGCCCCATTACCGGAGCACCTTCACCAATATCTCCCAATATACTTTTCTGACCAACAGGCCGAATCCAATGATGTAACATAAACTACTTTTTAGAAACCGCCAAAAGTAGTCAATACTTACCTACTTTTGCGCCGCCAAATCAAAACCAAATTACAAAATGAAAAACCTGCTGCAGGAATACAAAGCTCAACGCCCGGAAATTATTTTTGAATGGGCCGACCCCGAAACCGGCGCCGAGGGCTGGATCGTCATCAACTCTTTGCGCAATGGCGCGGCCGGCGGCGGCACCCGTATGCGCGCAGGCCTCACCCGTGACGAGGTGGTTTCGCTTGCCAAAGTGATGGAAGTAAAATTTTCGGTGGCAGGCCCTGCCATAGGCGGCGCCAAATCGGGCATCAACTTTGATCCCGGAGACCCGCGCCGAGACCTGGTTCTAAAGCGCTGGTACAAAGCCGCCCTTCCTATTCTCAAACATTACTACGGCACAGGGGGCGACCTCAACGTGGATGAACTCAAAGACGTAGTGCCCATTACCGAAGACCTCGGCCTCTGGCATCCACAGGAAGGCATCGTAAATGGCCATTTCAAAACCTCCGACGGCGAGCGCATCCGCATTATAGGGCAACTTCGCTATGGCTGCTCTAAAATCGTGGAGGATGCCAGGTATGTGCCCGACAGCCCCCAAAAATATGCCGTCGCCGATCTCATTACAGGCTATGGAGTGGCGGAATCAGTCCGGCATTATTATTCCATTTTTAAGAATACAGATTTAAAAAACAAACGGGCCATCATCCAGGGCTGGGGCAACGTGGCGTCTGCTGCCGCTTGCTTTCTTGCCAATGAAGGCGTGCGCGTAGTCGGCATCATTGATCGCGACGGAGGTATTCTTCATCCGGAAGGCCTTACTTTGAATGAAGTAAAACACCTCTTCGACACCAAAAAAGGCAACAAGCTCAGCTCGCCCGATCTCATCCCTTTTGCAGAAGTCAACGACCGCATCTGGGATGCCGGCGCTGAAATTTTCATTCCCGGCGCAGCTTCCAAATTGCTTTCCGAACATCAGGTGCAGCGTTTGATTTCCGGCGGCCTCGAAGTAATGGCTTGCGGCGCCAATGTTCCGTTTACCGATGATGATGTTTTTTTCGGGCCTACTGCCAACCGAACGGATGCACAAATTGCACTTATCCCGGATTTTATTGCCAACTGCGGCATGGCCCGCGTATTTGCCTACCTCATGCAGCCCGAAGTAGAACTAACCGATGAGGCCATCTTCCAGGATGTCTCCAATATTATCAGAGCTGCATTGGCAGAAGTGTATGCGCATGAGCCTTCGGGCAAATACATAGCCGGAAAAGCATTGGAACTGGCGCTTGGTAAGCTGATGAACCAATAAGAAGTACCCGCCGCACTACCAACGAGCGCACTTCTCATTGCAGCATTTTTATGTTTTTCGGAAGCACAAACAGGCATTTTGTATCCTTTTGCATTTTTTATCGTATAAACATTGTGCATATATTTTCAGCAATTGTAGTGTTGCGTGCCTGAAAACTTGCTTCGTCTGGAAAATATCAATATTTTTGCTTCATCAACCGAACAAGTATTCCAACTTGGCCTTGAAACCGATTTACTATGAGAAAAACCGATTTTTTTTTCCCCACAGTAATCCCTACAATTATGACTAAAAAATTCACTTTCACAGCAGTACTACTGCCGCTTCTGTGCCTGGGGCTTCATGCTCAGGAAAGCACTAAAGCAACCAACAGCGCCACTCCCAAGAACATGTGGGAAATCGGCTTACACGGAGGCCACCTATTCGTCTCCGGCGATGTTCCTTACAAGCCTGGATTTGGAGGCGGATTTCACATCCGCAAGGCAACCGACTACGTTTTCTCCTTACGCGCCGACTTCCTTGGCGGCGTTGCGCACGGAGAAGGAGTAGGACCTAGTTATGACCCGGACCGTCGCTTCGACAATGTCTGGTTTTCCGGCACCGGCTTGGCCGTCATCAGCCTCAGCAACCTTCGCTGGGATAAGTCCGTCAGGAAAACCAATCTCTTTGTCATGGCCGGAGGGGGTATCAATTATTTCCGTACAGAGTATATGGAATGGGATGGCGGCTCGGAACCAGAACCGCGCATGCCGAGCATTCGCGATTGGCAATTCTCTCCTCATGCAGCTATCGGTGCAGGATTGTCCTTCCGCATGGGTCCTAAGGCCAACATCGGCATCGAACACTCCGCCATGATGGGCTTTGGTCGTCGTGCCGATTATGTGGACGGTGTTGAACTGGAGGCAGGCATTCGTTCCCCCTTCCGCGACATTATTCATTACACCAGCCTGCGCCTCAACTTCAACATAGGAAATTCTTCCACTCTGTCTGAGCCGCTCTATTGGCTCAATCCTTTAGATATGGTACTCAATGACATTTCCAACATCAAATCGCAACAGGAGGCTTTCCTGCAGGATTCTGACGGTGACGGCGTCGTGGATGCCCTTGACGAAGAACCCGATACTCCGGTCAACGCCGTTGTGGATACAAAAGGCCGCGTCTTGGACAGCGACAGAGACGGTATTCCCGACCACGTTGATAAGGAGCCTTATTATACGCCTCGTCAGGGGGAAACCGTGAACAGCGAGGGAGTCGTCATCAACCCGGTAGCTGCCGGAGGCGTCACGGAATCCAGAGTAAAAGAACTCATTGACCAAGCGCTCCAATCCTATAACCCAAGCGCTTCCGGCGCAGCTGTTGCTGAATGGTTCTTGCCTATGCTGCATTTCGCCAATGACAGCTACACCATCAAGTTTTCAGATTACGGCAATTTGGCAGGTATTGCCCGCATGATGAAATCCAATCCAAAACTCAGATTGGTGGTTACTGGTTTTACCGATCAAACCTCCACAGAGGAGCATAACTTACGCCTGTCCTATCTCCGTGCCAAGGAGGTAGTAGATCATTTGGTCAATAATCATGCCATCGCTCGCGGGCGCCTGATTATTCAGTACAAAGGCATGGAGGACGCCTTGGTTCCTGCCGCTTCCAGCTATCTCAACCGCAGAGTAGAGTTCCGCTCTGCTCAGGCAGACGATGTCGAAATGGATCCTCCGGCAAACGTAAAAACAGGAGACGGTTATTAATTTCTTTTTTCGGTTGATATGAAAAAGCCGTTGCTCGTGGGGGCAACGGCTTTTTTATTTGGTCATCCTCTCAAGACTACATCAAAATTCAATCTTATCGCCGACGGAAATACCAAATTTTCGGCAGTACCCTGCATTCACCTCCACCACATACAATGCAGGTTTATCTGATGCAACCGGGTCTAATGACTGCGGTTTGGTATTGCTTCTAATCGTCACAATTTGTCGCAGTTCATCCACAAATAGAATATCCAGAGGGATATAGGTATTCAGCATCCAAAACGATTGCATTTCCTGTTGCTCCATTACAAAAAGCATGCCCTGATTTTCCTCCATTTTTCGACGCCACATCAAACCCTGCGTTCGTTTCTCATCATTGGCGGCCAACTCAATATCTATTTGAGAAATGATCTTCTTACCGTCTTTACTGATGAATTTTAATTCCCCTTGCTTAATAAATGCAGGTCCTGACATTTTGGGCGATGGTTTAGGCAGAATTGAAAAAATGATGCCCGCTATCAGCGGGATGAAAAGCAACAGCAGCAGCCAGGAACGGCGTTGCATGGTATCTTTCTTTTTACGAGTACGCGTTTGTGCAGACATAACTCTGGATTTTAATGCAAAAGTAAACAAAAAGAGAAAGGGGCTGAAAGCCCAAGCCTTCAACCCCTTATCTCATTTTATCCTAAGGAATAGGAATTACTGAACGACGATCA